>NZ_JBIUCB010000034.1:0-49811 GCF_044593455.1 Kitasatospora sp. NPDC051984 | reverse complement strand
ATGTCAACATATCTGGCGTTGACTTTTGGCACGCTGTTGAGTTCTCAAGGAACGGACACTTCCTTCAGGCGGCCTTCCGACCGACCCTCCGGGCATTCGTTTCAATGTTACTGCGTTCTTTCGTGTTTCCAGCTTATCAGATGTTTTCCGCTCCGTTTTCCGGAGTTTCATTCATTCCGATTCGCTTTGGCCTTTCGGCGCTCCCGAACTCTATCAGAGTTTCTCGGCCTGTTTTCCCCGCCCCATTCGAACGAATTCGAATTCGGAGCGAAGCCGCACGACCGTGGGGCAACCCGGAGAACATTACGCACCGGGCTGCCCCAGGTCAAATCAGGTCGGTCAGACCTCGACGACGACCGGGAGGATCATCGGGCGGCGCCGGTAGTTGTCGGCGACCCACTTGCCGACGGTCCGGCGGACCAGCTGCTGAACCTGGCGGACCTCCAGGACGCCTTCCCCGGCGGAGCGGTTGAGGGCTTCCTCCAGCTTGCCGGCGATGGACGCGAATGCCGCGTCGTCGATGCCGGAGCCGCGGGCCTGGAAGGTCGGGCCGCTGACCATCTTGCCGTTGGTGGAGTCGACCACCACGAAGACGGAGATGAAGCCCTCTTCGCCGAGGATCCGGCGGTCCTTGAGCGAGGCCTCGGTGATGTCGCCGACCGAGGAGCCGTCCACGTAGACGTAGCCGGCCTGGACCTTGCCGGCGATCCGGGCGACGCCCTTCTCCAGGTCGACGCAGACGCCGTCCTCGGCGATGACCACGCGGTTGCGCGGGACGCCGGTGGCGATGCCGAGGTCGGCGGCGGCGCGCAGGTGGCGCCATTCGCCGTGGACCGGCATCAGGTTCTTCGGCTTGCAGATGTTGAAGAAGTACAGGAGCTCGCCGGCCGAGGCGTGGCCGGAGACGTGCACCTTGGCGTTGCCCTTGTGGACGACCTTGGCGCCCCAGCGGGTGAGGCCGTTGATGACCCGGTAGACGGCGTTCTCGTTGCCGGGGATCAGCGAGGAGGCGAGGACGACGGTGTCGCCCTCGACGATGCGGATCTGGTGGTCGCGGTTGGCCATCCGGGACAGCGCGGCCATCGGCTCGCCCTGGGAGCCGGTGCAGATCAGCACCACCTCCTTGTCGGGGAGGTCGTCGAGGGTCTTGACGTCGACGATCAGGTTGCCGGGGACCTTCAGGTAGCCGAGGTCGCGCGCGATGCCCATGTTGCGGACCATCGAGCGGCCGACGAAGGCGACCTTGCGCTTGTACTCGTGCGCGGCGTCCAGGACCTGCTGGATGCGGTGCACGTGGCTGGCGAAGGAGGCGACGATGATGCGCTTCTCCGCGTTGGCGAAGACGTTGCGCAGCGCGGCGGAGATGTCGCGCTCGTGCGGGATGAAGCCGGGGACCTCGGCGTTGGTGGAGTCCACCAGCAGGAGGTCCATGCCCTCTTCGGCCAGCTTGGCGAAGGTCGGCAGGTCGGTGAGGCGGCCGTCCAGCGGGAGCTGGTCCATCTTGAAGTCACCGGTGGCGACGACCATGCCCGCGGGGGTGCGGACGGCGACGGCCAGGGCGTCGGGGATGGAGTGGTTGACCGCGATGAACTGGCAGTCGAAGGGGCCGATCCGCTCGCGGTCGCCCTCGGCGACCTCCAGGACGTAGGGGCGGATGCGGTGCTCGGCGAGCTTGGCCTCGATCAGGGCGAGGGTGAGCTTGGAGCCGATCAGCGGGATGTCCGGGTTCTCCCGGAGGAGGAAGGGGACGGCGCCGATGTGGTCCTCGTGGCCGTGGGTCAGGACGATGCCGTCGATCTTGTCGAGGCGGTCCCGGATGTAGCTGAAGTCGGGGAGGATCAGGTCGACGCCGGGCTGCTCGTCCTCGGGGAAGAGCACGCCGCAGTCGATGATCAGGATGCGGTCGCCGTACTCGAGGACCGTCATGTTGCGGCCGATCTCGCCGAGACCGCCCAGCGGGGTGATGCGGAGGGCGCCCTCCTTGAGTGCGGGGGGAGCGCCGAGTTCGGGGTGCGGGTGGCTCAAAAGACTCTCCTCACGACGCACGCCATATGCCCGGAGGGTTCTTCCCCCGGCGGCATATGGCGTGCGTCCATCGTGGTTACCTGACTGCCGATTTGCCGCGCGCCTTCGGTCCCGGTCCAGCGGCGGACCTGGTGGGGTCCGGCGAGCCGGGGACGCGCACGTCTGTTGTTGGTTACAGGTGTACCCCGCCGGCGGCGAGATCCTCCTTCAACCGGGCGATCTCCGCGTCCGTGGCGGAGACCAGGGGCAGCCGGAGCGGGCCGGCCGGGTGTCCCTGCAGGTTCAACGCCGCCTTGGAGAGAATCACTCCCTGGGTGCGGAAGATACCGGTATAGACCGGCAGCAGCGACTGGTGGACGGCGAGCGCCTTGGCGTGGTCGCCGGCGACGAACGCCTCGATCATGGCGCGCATCTCGGCGGCGACGACGTGGCCGACCACGCTGACCACGCCGACGGCTCCGACCGAGAGCAGCGGCAGGGTCAGGTTGTCGTCGCCGGAGTACCAGGCGAGGCCGGTGTCGGCGATGGCGCGGGCGGCCGCCGCGACGTCGCCCTTGGCGTCCTTGTTGGCGACGATCCGCGGGTGCTCGCCGAGGCGGACCAGGGTGTCGTGTTCGAGCGCGACGGCGGCGCGGCCGGGGATGTCGTACAGCATCACCGGCAGCTCGGTGGCGTCGGCGATCGCGACGGTGTGCCGGTACAGGCCCTCCTGCGGCGGCTTGCTGTAGTACGGGGTGACCGCGAGCAGGCCGTGGGCGCCGGCGGCCTGCGCCTGGCGGGCGAGTTCGACGCTGTGGTGGGTGTTGTTGGTGCCGACGCCGGTGATGACGTGGGCGCGGTCTCCGACCGCCTCGACCACGGCCCGGACCAGCTGGGCCTTCTCCGCGTCGGTGGTGGTGGGCGACTCGCCGGTGGTGCCGTTGAGCACCAGGCCGTCGTTCCCGGAGTCCACCAGGTGGGCGGCGAGGCGCTGGGCGCCGTCGAGGTCGAGCTCGCCGTCGGCGGTGAAGGGGGTGACCATCGCGGTCAGGACCCGGCCGAAGGGCGTCTGCGGTGTGGAGGTCGGAGCCATGGGTCCAAAGCTACTCGTAGGGCGGTGGTCGACAGCCACGCAGGTCCAGGGTTTGGACAGTCCTGGGGGTCGCGGGCCGGGCCCGACATGGGATTCCGGTGCTGCGCGCTCGGGGGTTCACGCAGCACCGGAATCCGTGCCCCGAGCGTATGGAGCGGCCGAGAACGCCGCAATCCGGGCATCTGGGACAAGTCCGTCCATCTGCCCGTCCACGCAGGTCAGCGGCCGGTTCGCGGGCCGCCTGCGGCAGGCCGCACGGGTGAGCACGGCCGGGCCGGGGTCCGACGGTCCGTCAGACCCCGGCCGCGGGGTCGGACGTCAGACCTTGCGCCAGCCGGGGACCCAGGCGCCGTCCTCGACGGTGTAGTCGCCGAACAGCGAGGGCGCCTCCTTGACCATCAGCTCGCCGATCTTGCCGAACAGCAGCCGGATCTCCTCCTCGGCGCCCGGCGCGGTGCGGTTCTCGATGACGTGGCGCAGGGTGCGCACGTTCGCCGTCCAGACCAGGCCGGTGGCCAGGCCCTCGGGGGCGAAGCGGCGCATGAAGGAGGTCTTCTCCTTCTTCTCGTGGAACTTGACGCCCTCCTCGTCCAGCCCGAAGTGGTCGGCCATCCAGTGCTGGAACTCCTCGATCTGCTGCATCAGGCCGGTGGCGCGGCCCATCAGCTCCTCGTCCTGCTGCGCCCACTCGGGGAACCAGAACGGGATGTCGTCGAGGCGGACGAAGCGCAGCGACTCCTGGGAGACCGCGACGCCGGCCCGGTGGCGGACCAGCTCGTGGGTGACCACCCGGCTGACGTTGTGCAGCACGAAGGTGAAGGAGACGTGCTCCAGCACCGAGCCGTGGGCGCTGGCCAGGATGTTCTTCAGGTAGACGTCCTGGTCGGTGCGGACCTTGGTGACGTTCGGGTTGAGGCCCGGCTTCCACGAGCGGTAGCAGATCCGGCCGGCGAACTCGGCGAGGTTCTGGGCGTCGTCCAGGTCGCCGCGGTCGACCCGCTCCAGCCAGCTCTCGCCGCCGACGTCCTGCAGGTAGGCCGCGACCTCGTCGTAGTCGAGCTCGGGGCGGGCGATCAGGTGGACCTGGGGTTCGACTGCGCGCATGGGTGATGTCCTGGCTGTTCGGGGGCGGTACAGGTCAGTTTACGGCGGTGGCCGTGGAGTGCCGGTCGTGCAGCTTGATGGCGTGCTGCATGGCCTTGCGGGCGCGCGGTACGTCACCGGCGTCGGCGTAGGCGACGGCGAGCCGGAAGAAGTTCCGCCAGTCGGTGGGGTCGGCCTCGGCCTCGCGCTTGCGGCGGGCGAACACGGCGTCGGCGGAGACCCGGTCGATCCGGCCGCCGCCGGTGCGCTTGAGCTCGTCCACGGGCAGGCCGCCCTCGGCCTCCAGCTCACGGGCGAGCCGCTCGCTGGCCCGGCCGAAGCGGACGGTCTGGCGGAGGAACCAGACCCCGATCACCGGGATGACGAAGGCGCACACGCCGATGCCGATGCCGAGCGGCTTGCCGGTGGCGACGAGCTGGACGCCCTCCCCCACGCAGACCACGCTGACCAGCAGCAGGACGCCGGAGAGGATGAAGAAGCCGGTACGAGAGGTCATGTCACAGGTCCAGGAAGTGTTCCAGGCCGAAGGTCAGGCCCGGGTGGTCGGCGATCTTCCGCACGCCGAGCAGGATGCCGGGCATGAAGCTGCTGTGGTGCATGGAGTCGTGCCGGATGGTCAGCGTCTCGCCGGTGTCGCCGAACATCACCTGCTGGTGGGCGAGCAGGCCGCGCAGCCGCACCGCGTGCACCGGGACGCCGTCCACGTCGGCGCCGCGGGCGCCGGGCAGGCTGTGCGTGGTCGGGTCCTGCTGCGGGGGCAGGCCGGCCTCGGCGCGGGCGGCGGCGATCAGCTGCGCGGTGCGGGTGGCGGTGCCGGACGGGGCGTCGGCCTTGCGGTCGTGGTGGAGCTCGACCACCTCGACGGACTCGAAGTACTTCGCCGCCAGCTGGGAGAACTTCATGCCGAGGATCGCGCCGATGGAGAAGTTCGGGGCGATCAGCAGGCCGAGCTCCGGGGCGTCGGCGAGCAGGCCGCGGACGGTCTCCAGGCGCTCCTCGGTCCAGCCGGTGGTGCCGGTGACCACGTGGATGCCGTTGCGCAGGCAGTAGTCGAGGTTGCCCATCACCGAGTCGGGGTGGGTGAGTTCGACCGCGACGTCGACCCCGGCGTCGCCGAGTTCGGTGAGCTTCGAGCCACGGCCGAGGGCGGCCACCAGCTCCATGCCGTCGGCGGCCTCCACGGCCTTGACGGCCTCCGAGCCGATCCGGCCCTTGGCGCCGATCACGGCGACGCGCAGCGTCATGTCAGTTGTCCTTCCGGGCGAGCAGGCGAGCGGGCAAGCGGGCAAGCGGGCGAATCAGGCGAGCAGGTCGGCCAGCTTGGCGGCCCGCCGGTCGTTGATCGGGCCGATCAGCGCGAGCGAGGGCCGGTGCGCCCCCAGCACATCACGGGCGACGGCGTGCACGTCGTCCAGGGTGACCTCGGCCATCTTGCGCAGCATCTCGTCCACCGACAGGTGGTGGCCGTAGGAGATTTCGGCCTTGCCGATGCGGTTCATCAGCGAGCCGGTGTCCTCCATGCCGAGCACGGTGGAGCCGGAGAGCTGGCCGATCGCGCGGTGCAGTTCCTCCTCGGTGATGCCGTCCTCGACCACCCGGGCGAGTTCCTCGCGGCAGATCTTCAGCACTTCCTCGACCCGCTTGGGCTGGCAGCCGGCGTAGATGCCGAACAGGCCGGTGTCGGCGTACGAGGACGAGTAGGAGTACACGGAGTACGCCAGGCCGCGCTTCTCCCGGACCTCCTGGAACAGCCGGGAGCTCATGCCGCCGCCGAGGGCGGCGTTGAGCACGCCCAGCGCCCAGCGGCGCTCGTCGTGCCGCGGGATGCCGGGGACGCCGAGCACCAGGTGGGCCTGCTCGGTGGGGCGGTTGAGGACGGCGGCCTTGCCGGAGGTGCGGACCGGCTTGACGCCGCGCCGGACCTCCGCGGGGTGGCCCTTGGACTTGGCCAGCACCTGCGCGAACGCCTTCTCCACCAGCTTGACCACCTTGGCGTGGTCGAGGTTGCCGGCCGCCGCGACCACCAGGTTCTCCGGCTTGTAGCGGCGGTGGTAGAAGCCCGCGATCTGGTCGCGGCTCAGCCCGGACACGGTCTCCTGGGTGCCGAGGATCGGGCGGCCGAGCGGGCCGGTCCCGAAGATCACCTTGGCGAACAGGTCGTGCACCACGTCGCCCGGGTCGTCCTCCGCCATCGCCATCTCTTCCAGGATGACGCCGCGCTCGGACTCCACGTCCTCGGGCCGGATCAGCGAGCCGGTGAGCATGTCGCACACCACGTCGATGGCCAGCGGCAGGTCGGTGTCGAGCACCCGCGCGTAGTAGCAGGTGTTCTCCTTGGCGGTGAACGCGTTCATCTCGCCGCCGACCGCGTCCAGCGCGGCGGAGATCTCCAGCGCGTCGCGCCGGGCGGTGCCCTTGAAGAGTAGGTGCTCCAGGTAGTGCGTGGCGCCGTTCAGCACCGGGGTCTCGTCCCGGGAGCCGACGCCGACCCAGATGCCGAAGGTGGCGCTGCGCACCGTCGGGAGGGTCTCGGTGACGACCCGCAGGCCGCCGGGGAGCACGGTGCGGCGGACAGTGCCCGCGCCGCCTTCGGTGCCCTTGAGCAGGGTCCGGGTGGTGCCGGGGCGCTGCTTCGCCGCCGAGGCCTGGGCCACGGGTGTTCCTTCCAGCTACTGCTTCACGAGGAGAGCTTCACGAACTGCACGAACTGCATGAACTGCAGGTACTTCACGAACAGGGCGCGGCCCGCACGCGCCGGATGGGGCGTGCGGGCCGCAGGGTGTTACCGGGGTGTCACTCGGAGGCGGCCTCGCCGCTCTCCTCGCCCTCGATGACGGGGATCAGCGACAGCTTGCCGCGCGGGTCGATCTCGGCGATCTCGACCTGCACCTTGGCGCCGACGCCGAGCACGTCCTCGACGTTCTCGACGCGCTTGCCACCGGCCAGCTTGCGGATCTGCGAGATGTGCAGCAGACCGTCCTTGCCCGGCATGAGCGAGACGAAGGCGCCGAACGTGGTGGTCTTCACCACGGTGCCCAGGTAGCGCTCGCCGACCTCCGGCATGGTCGGGTTGGCGATCTGGTTGATCGTCGAGCGGGCGGCCTCGGCGGCCGGGCCGTCGGCGGCACCGATGTAGATGGTGCCGTCGTCCTCGATGGTGATCTCGGCGCCGGTGTCCTCCTGGATCTGGTTGATCATCTTGCCCTTGGGGCCGATGACCTCACCGATCTTGTCCACCGGGATCTTGATGGTGATGATCCGCGGCGCGTTCGGGGACATCTCGTCGGGCGAGTCGATGGCCTCGTTCATCACGTCGAGGATGTGCAGGCGGGCGTCCCGGGCCTGCTTCAGCGCGGCGGCCAGCACGGAGGCCGGGATGCCGTCGAGCTTGGTGTCCAGCTGCAGGGCGGTGATGAAGTTGCGGGTACCGGCGACCTTGAAGTCCATGTCGCCGTACGCGTCCTCGGCACCGAGGATGTCGGTGAGCGTCACGTAGTGGGTCTCACCGTCGATCTCCTGCGAGATCAGGCCCATGGCGATACCGGCGACGGCGGCCTTCAGCGGCACACCGGCGTTCAGCAGCGACATGGTGGACGCGCAGACCGAGCCCATCGAGGTGGAGCCGTTGGAGCCCAGCGCCTCGGAGACCTGGCGGATCGCGTAGGGGAACTCCTCGCGGGTCGGCAGGACCGGGAGGATCGCGCGCTCGGCGAGGGCGCCGTGGCCGATCTCGCGGCGCTTCGGCGAACCGACGCGGCCGGTCTCGCCGACCGAGTACGGCGGGAAGTTGTAGTTGTGCATGTAGCGGCGACGGGTCTCCGGGGAGAGCGTGTCGAGCTGCTGCTCCATGCGCAGCATGTTCAGCGTGGTGACGCCCAGGATCTGGGTCTCGCCGCGCTCGAACAGGGCCGAGCCGTGCACCCGCGGGATGGCCTCGACCTCGGCGGCCAGGGTGCGGATGTCGGTGACGCCGCGGCCGTCGATGCGGACCTTGTCCTTGATGACGCGCTCGCGGACGATCTTCTTGGTGAGCGCGTTGTAGGCGCCGCTGATCTCCTTCTCGCGGCCCTCGAACTCCGGGAGCAGCTTGTCGGCGGCGACGGCCTTGATGCGGTCCAGCTCGTTCTGGCGCTCCTGCTTGCCCGCGATGGTCAGCGCCTTGGACAGCTCGTCCTTGACGGCGGCGGTCAGCGCGGCCAGCACGTCGTCCTGGTACTCCAGGAAGCGCGGGAACTCGCCGGTCGGCTTGGCGGCCTGCTTGGCCAGCTGGGCCTGCGCGGCGCACAGCACCTTGATGAACGGCTTCGCGGCCTCCAGGCCGGCGGCGACGATCTCCTCGGTGGGGGCGTCGGCGCCGCCCTCGACCAGCTTGATGGTCTTGTCGGTGGCCTCGGCCTCGACCATCATGATCGCGACGTCGCCGTCCGGCAGGACGCGACCGGCGACGACCATGTCGAAGACGGCCGACTCCAGCTCGGAGTGGGTCGGGAAGGCCACCCACTGGCCGTTGATCAGCGCGACGCGGACGCCGCCGATCGGGCCGGAGAACGGCAGGCCGGCCAGCTGGGTGGAGGCGGAGGCCGCGTTGATGGCCACCACGTCGTACAGGTGGTCGGGGTTCAGCGCCATGACGGTGACGACGACCTGGACCTCGTTGCGCAGGCCCTTGACGAAGGACGGGCGCAGCGGGCGGTCGATCAGGCGGCAGGTGAGGATCGCGTCCTCCGACGGCCGGCCCTCACGGCGGAAGAACGAGCCGGGGATGCGGCCGGCGGCGTACATCCGCTCCTCGACGTCCACCGTCAGCGGGAAGAAGTCGAAGTGCTCCTTGGGCTGCTTCGAGGCGCTGGTGGCCGACAGCACCATGGTGTCGTCGTCCAGGTAGGCCACGGCGGAGCCGGCGGCCTGACGGGCCAGGCGGCCGGTCTCGAAGCGGATGGTGCGGGTACCGAAGCTGCCGTTGTCGATGACGGCCTCGGCGTAGAAAACGTTCTCTTCCACCTGGAAGATCTCCTCTTTTGTACGTCTCCCCAGGAGCGCCGCTGCGCTTGCCTGCCGTGGCCCGGGCAGTTGGGCCGGTCTTCGATCGAAGCCACCGGGTCCGTCCCCGCGTGTCGGGGGTTCCGGCGGCCACTACCGAGGACCGGCGCCTTTCGGCGTGCGGCGGCGTCTGCGTGTGGACGCTCCTGCGGTGCGGGCGGCTTCCGTTTGAAGCCTTGTCGGCCCGCAAGGGCGGGCATGCCCTTTACCTTACAAATTCACACCCTATCGAGCGCGGCTTTAAGGCGAGCTGTTCGCGGGGTGCGGTCGCGAGGTGGCGCGGAAAGCGCCGAAGGGCGGCTCCCCGGTGAGGGGAGCCGCCCCTACGAGCGGTGTCAGCGGGCGCCGCCGGCGGCACCGCGGCGGATGCCGAGGCGGTCCACCAGGGTACGGAAGCGCTCGATGTCCTTCTTGGCCAGGTACTGCAGCAGGCGGCGACGCTGGCCGACCAGGATCAGCAGGCCACGACGCGAGTGGTGGTCGTGCTTGTGGAACTTGAGGTGCCCGGTCAGGTCCGAGATGCGGCGGGAGAGCATGGCCACCTGAACCTCGGGAGAGCCGGTGTCGCCCTCCTTCTGGCCGAACTCGGCGATGATCTGCTTCTTGACGTCAGCGGCGAGGGCCACGGGCATCTCCTTAGGTGTGTGCCGAGTGGCCCTGGTCGAAAGCACAGGGCCTGACAGAACTCGGACGGATCAACGATACCAGCGCGGCTCAGCCGGTCGCGCCGCGCACCACGTTGTAGATGTTGAGCACGGCCAGCGCCAGCGGCACCAGGGCGATCAGCATCAGGCTGTCGACCATGTCCAGGATGCGGCCCCAGAACGGGGACACACCGGAACGCGGGACGATCAGCGCGATCGCGATCATGATCGCGGCGCCGGCCGCGATGGACGCGGACAGCCACACCGTGCGCAGTTCGCCGGTGTCGCTGCCGCCGAGGGCCGCGGCCGCCGCCAGGTGCATCGGGGTGTGCAGGGCCAGGCCGAGGATCAGCAGCGACAGGCCGGCCAGGCCGGCGATGGTGAGCGCGAACACCTGGGCGGTGTAGCGGAACAGCCGGGCGCGCAGCATGGTCGTGACGCCGATGGCCAGGGCCAGCAGTTCGGCCCAGCTGCGGTCGCTGAAGCCGAGCACGGTGCAGGCGCCGACGATGGTGGTGGCGGCGCCGCCGACCAGGCCGACCAGCACCTCGTGGCCGCGGCGGGCCTGGGCGGCGATCCGCTCGTACTGGACGGTCTCGGCGCTGGCGGTCTCCTCGCCGTAGGCGGTGCCGCGGGTGCGGGCCTGGCCGGGGGCGCTGAAGCCGACGGGCAGGCGGGCGAACCGGGCGGACAGCGCGGGCAGGAAGCCGACCGCGGCGACCGCGGCGACGCCGGTGACAGCGGCGATGTCGGTGATCGCGGTGCCGGACATCAGCACCGCGGCGAAGGTGGCCAGGGTGCCGGCGGCGGCGACGAAGGCGGCGGCGACGAACACCGAGTCCTTCTCCGGCAGCAGGCCGACCAGCAGGACGGAGACCACCAGCACGGTGACGCAGCCGACCAGGAACTGGAGCCGGCCGGGGCCGTCGCCGGCGCCCGGGACGTCGATGATGCCGGAGCCGGCCAGCATGGCGTGCGGCAGCGCGCCGAGGCCGAGCGCGAGCGCGGCGATGTGGTCGTCGTAGACCCGGGCGCGGACGGCGGCGTAGGTCACCAGCACGACGGCGGTGACGCCGGCCAGGATGCCCGGCAGGCCGAACATGTTGTGCCGCAGGTCGGAGAACCACAGCGCGAACGCCAGCAGGGTGAGCAGCACCGTGCCGGAGATCAGGCCGAAGGCCCGCATCAGGTCGGGGCTCCAGAACCTGCGGTCGGCCTCGACCGCCGAGGCGATGGCGTCGGCAACGTCGTCGTAGACGGCCGGCGGCAGCGACTCGGAGAACGGGCGAAGGCTCAACAGGTCACCGTCGCGGACCTGTTGGGCCGCCAGCGGAAGTCCGCTGTCGAGCACGGTGCCGTCCCGCCGCACCAAATGGAACCCGGTCGGTGTTCCGTCCACCTGGGTCTGCCCGGAGAGCCGCAGCACTTCCGGGTAGATGTCGGCGAGCGGGACGTCCTCCGGCAGGGCGACGTCGATCCGGCTGTCCGGTGCCACCACGGTGACCCGGCAGAAACCGGTCGTAGCGTTTGTGCTCACCGGCCCTCTCCCCCTCGTTGGCTGTGTCGGCAAGTCTGCTGACCACTCGTCGACCGGCTCCGGAACTGTCACGGCCCGAACGAGAGTTGGCGCGGCGTCACCTTACCCCCTCGGCGCAAGGACGCACTGCGTCGGGGGCGTGGACGGGGCGCGGGCGGCGCGTGCGGGTGGAGGCGGTGCGCAGGCGTGCCGGGGGTTGTGTGTTGACGCCCGGTCGGAACCCTGCCGGTGGCCGACCCCGTGGACGAACGGCTTGCCCAGCGCAGTAGGATCGGCCCCTGCGCACGGCGTACGGGGGCGGCGATCGAAGACGCGACAGCCCCGCACGCCTGCGGTTCGGCGGAGCGGGGGCGGCGTCATCACACGGGGCGCCCTCACCGTACGTATCCAGATGCGTGAGGGCGGATTGTGAGCGAGCGATGGGGGTGCCCCCGACTCTGTGCCCGGGGAGGGCGCACCGTTGACGACGGGGAGTCGCGCGCTGCGGCTGTCGCTGGGGGCGGGGTGATGGCGTGAGTACGGTGACGGTCAAGCGTCCGCCGCGGGCGTTCCCGCCTCCGGTGTCGGAGGAGCCGGTCGAGCTGGTTCCGCCGCCGGAGTTGCCGCGGGGCGGTGGCGAGGACTGGATGATGTCGCTGCTGCCGCTGCTCGGCATGGGCGGTTCGGCGGCGTTCTTCTTCTCTCCGGGCGCACAGGGCCCGATGAAGATGATGGGTGTCCTGATGGTCGCGTCGACCGCCGCGATGGCGGTGGCGCAGATCGTCAAGGCGCGCAAGGGCGGTAGCGCGGCCACCTCGGACGAGCGCCGCGACTACCTGAAGTACCTGCAGCAGAAGCGCCGCGAGGTGCGTCGCACGGCCGAACGGCAGCGCGGGGCGCTGCTGTTCACCCACCCGGAGCCCGACCAGCTGTGGTCGATCGTGGCCGAGGGCCGCCGGCTGTGGGAGCGCCGGCCGACGGATCCGGACTTCGCACAGATCCGGGTGGGCCTGGGCCCGTTGCAGCTGTCGACGCCGCTGGTGGCGCCGCAGACCGCGCCGATGGACGAGTTGGAGCCGCTCGCCGCGGAGGCGATGGGCACCTTCATCAAGACCCACGGCACGCTGCAGGACCTGCCGCTGGCGGTCTCGCTGCGCGCCTTCTACCACATCACGGTGTGCGGCGACCCGGACTCGGTGTACGGCAACGTCCGGGCGATGGTGGCCCAGTTGGCGACCCTGCACTCCCCCGAGGACCTGATGATCGGGGTGGCCGCCGCGCCCGGCGCGGTGGAGGAGTGGGAGTGGGCGAAGTGGCTGCCGCACACCCAGCACCGCAAGGACAGCGACGGCGCCGGTTCGCGGCGTCTGATCGCCTCCGGGCTGGGCGAGCTGGAGGAGCTGCTGGCCAACGAGCTGGCCGGCCGCAAGGGCTTCTCCCGTGACAGCACGCCGAGTTCGGACCAGCCGCACCTGGTGGTCATCATGGACGGCGCCTCGGTGCCGGTCGACTCGGTGATCGCCGGTCCGGAGGGCGTCCAGGGCGTCACCGTGATCGAGGTCGTCCCGGGTGACCTGGACGAGCCGAACGGCCACCTGGTGATCACCGTCGGCAAGCACGAGCTGCTGCTGGAGGCCGCCTCCGGTGCCAGCTACCCGGGCAAGCCGGACACCCTCTCGGGGTGGCAGGCCGAGGCGCTGTCGCGGCAGTTGGCGCCGTTCCGGGCGTCCGCGGGCGGCGACGACAGCGACCCGTCGCTGGTCTCGATGGACTTCACCGAGATGATGCACACCGGCGACCCGGGTTCCTTCGACCCGGCCCGGCACTGGCGTCCCAAGCCGATCCGCGAGAAGCTGCGCGTCCCGCTGGGCGTCGGCAGCAACGGCGAGTACGTCTGGCTGGACATCAAGGAAGCCTCGCTGGAGGGCATGGGCCCGCACGGCATGTGCGTCGGCGCGACCGGTTCCGGCAAGTCCGAGGTGCTCCGCACCATCGTGCTGGCGCTGGCGGTCACCCACTCGTCCGAGGTGCTGAACCTGGTCCTCGCGGACTTCAAGGGTGGTGCGACCTTCGCCGGTATGGCGGAGATGCCGCACACCGCGGCCGTGATCACCAACCTCGAGGGCGAAGCCACCCTGATCGACCGCATGCGCGACGCGATCGAGGGCGAGATGAACCGCCGCCAGGAGCTGCTGCGCGCGGCGGGCAACTACGCGAACATCAACGAGTACGAGCGGGCCCGCACCGCGGGTGCGCCGCTCGACCCGCTGCCCTCGCTGCTGATGATCATCGATGAGTTCTCCGAACTGCTCACCGCGAAGCCGGACTTCATCGACCTGTTCATCCAGATCGGCCGTATCGGCCGTTCGCTCGGTATGCACATGCTGCTGGCCTCGCAGCGACTGGAGGAGGGCAAGCTCCGCGGTCTGGACACCTTCCTGTCCTACCGACTGGGTCTGCGCACCTTCTCGGCCGCCGAGTCGCGGGCCGCGATCGGTGTCCCGGACGCCTACCACCTGCCGCCGATCCCCGGCGTGGGCTACCTCAAGTTCGGCTCCGACGTGATGGAGCGCTTCCGGGCCGCGTACGTGTCCGGCAAGTACCGTCCGCCGGGCCAGCAGCGCGCGGTCGGCGGCCGGGTGGTCACCGCCCAGCCGGTGCTGTTCACCGCCGCCGAGGTCGAGATCATCGAGCCCGAGGTGGAGGAGATCCTTCCCGACCCGTCGGACGAGGAGGAGAAGGACGACGCGCTGCTGGACACCATGCTCGACGTGTTCGTCCAGCGCATGATCGGCCAGGGCCCGCCGGCCCACCAGGTGTGGCTGCCCCCGCTGGAGGCGCCGCCGTCGGTGGACAGCCTGCTGGAGCCGCTGCAGGTCAGCCCGGAACGCGGTCTGACCCCGGCGTCCATCACCCAGGGCAACCTGATCGTCCCGGTCGGCATCGTCGACAAGCCGCGCGACCAGCGCCGCGACGTGATGTACCTGAACTACTCGGGCGCGGCCGGCCACGGCATGATCGTCGGCGGTCCGCAGTCCGGCAAGTCCACCATGGTGCGCACCATCGTGACGGGCTTCTCGGTCACCCACACCCCGGTCGAGACGCAGTTCTACCTGCTCGACTTCGGCGGTGGCGGCTTCGGCTCGCTGGCCGACCTGCCGCACGTCGGCGGCGTGGCGGGCCGACTGGACGTCGAGAAGGTCCGCCGCATGATCAGCGAGGTGCACGGGGTGCTCAACCGCCGTGAGGAGCTGTTCCGCGCCCAGGGCATCGACACCATCGCCACCTACCGCACCCGCCGTGCCAACGGGCAGCTGCCGGACGAGAGCTTCGGCGACGTGTTCCTGTTCATCGACGGCTGGCTGATCTTCAAGCAGGAGTTCGAGGTCCTGGAGCCGGTCATCGGCGACATCGCGCAGCGAGGTCTCGGTTACGGCGTCCACGTGGTGATCACCGCGGCCCGCTACGCCGAGATCCGCCCGGCGCTGAAGGACCAGCTGCAGAACCGCGTCGAGCTGAAGCTCGGTGACTCCATGGAGTCCGAGATCAACCGCAAGGTCGCGGTGAACGTGCCGGCGATCCCGGGTCGTGGTCTGACCCATGAGCAGCTGCACTTCCTGTCCGGTCTGCCGCGCATCGACGGCGCCGGCACCACCGAGGACCTGGTGGACGGCGTCGCCGACATGGTCAGCCAGATCAACGCGGCCTGGACCGGCCCGCGCGCCCCGCAGGTGCGCATGCTGCCGGCCGTGCTCGACGGCAACTCGCTGCCCAAGGGCTTCGAGCACCCCGAGCTGGGTGTCGCGTTCGGTGTCGACGAGGTCGAGCTGGCGCCGGTGTTCGTCAACTTCGAGACCGACCCGATGTTCGTCATCTTCGGCGAGAGCGAGTCCGGCAAGTCGGCGATGCTGCGCATGCTGATCAAGCAGATCACCGAGCGGTACACCCCGGACCAGGCCGGCATCGTGATCGGCGACTTCCGCCGCTCGCTGCTGGGCGTGGTTCCGCCGGAGTACCTGGTGGAGTACGCGGCTGCCGCGCCCGCCATGTCGGCGATCGTGGAGATGCTGCGCGGCGCCTGCTCGCGTCGTCTGCCCGGTCCGGACGTCACCCCGGAGCAGCTGCGCAACCGCAGCTGGTACCAGGGCAAGGACATGTTCGTGATCGTGGACGACTACGAGCTGGTCGCCACCCAGTCGGGCAACCCGATGGCGCCGCTGGCGGAGTTCCTGCCGTTCGCGCGCGACATCGGTCTGCGTCTGATCGTCGCCCGCAACGCGGGTGGCGCCGGCCGCTCGCTGTTCGAGCCGGTGATGCAGCGCATGCGCGAGCTGGGCGGCCAGGGCCTGATCCTCTCCGGTGACAAGGGCGAGGGCGCGCTGCTGGGCACCGTCAAGCCGCAGCCGCAGCCGCAGGGCCGTGGTGTGTTCGTCTCCCGCCGCATGCAGGCGGGTCAGACGGTGCAGACCGGTTGGCTGCCGACCCTGCAGTAGCCCTCGGGCGAGAATCACTCAGTGTGACCAACAGGGCCGGGTTCCGGAAGGGATCCGGCCCTTTGGCATCCCAGGGGCCGGACGGTGCCATAACGTTATGTTCTGATTTTTAGGCTCTTCCTTCGGTTCCCGTACCCGTGTGACCGGTCGGCCTGGGTTTTCGGGCCCCCAGCCGTGTCGGCGCCATGCCTTTGAATCGGAGTTGCGCAGATCACTTCACCTTCGATTCAAGCGCAGTTCACCAGAGTTGCCTGGCGGGAATCAAGCACCCAGTCGGCCACTCGGCTGTGTTCCGTAGGAAAAACCGGCTTATGACAACGGATTCCGCAGCTCATCGCGCGTTGACGATGCCAATTCATCCAGGCAACCTGGCGCATCGGGAGCGATAGAGAACCACACCCGCGAGAACGTGTTTCGGAGGCGATACCGCTCCCTTCCCCTCACCACCGCACAGCCGATCGGATGCCCCCATGACCGACACGCTCCCCCCGCAGGCAGCAGCCCCCGCTCCGGGTGCCGCCGCCGGCGCGGACGCACCGAAGAAGCTCGCCCGATCGCTCGGCGTCGTGGGTGGCACGCTGCTCACGCTCTCCTGCGTGACCCCGGCATCATCACTCTTCGTGCTCGTTCCAGAGCTGTTCCAAGGCCTCGGCACCTACACCATGATGGCCATCGCCATCGGCTCGATCATCTGTATCGCGGTGGCGTTCTGTTACTCCGAGCTCGGCACCCTGGTGCCCTCTGCGGGCGGCGAGTACGCCATGGTCGGCACCCTGGCGGGCAAGTTCGCGGGCTGGTTGGTGTTCATCCAGTCGCTGATCGTGGTGATGATCGTGCCGTCCATCATCGCGATGGGCACCGCCGAGTACCTCAACCCGATCATCCACATCGACCCGAAGATCGCCGGCGCCGTGGTGATGATCGCGGCCACCATCGCCGGTCTGCTCGACCTGCGCGCCAACGCCTGGATCACCGGCATCTTCCTGGTCCTCGAGGTCATCGCCTGCGGCGTGGTGTCCTTCCTCGGCTTCACCCACACCGAGCGCGGCGCGGACACCATGCTGCACGGCACCATGGTCGACGCGGCGGGCGCCACCTCCGGCGTGGGCTTCGCGGGGATCCTGGCCATGATGGGCACCGCGCTCTTCGTCACCCAGGGCTTCTCCACCGCGATCTACCTCTCCGAGGAGCTGGAGAACCCGCGCAAGAACGTCGCCCGCACCGTGATGTGGACGCTGGGCCTGTCGGTCGCCATCATCGTCATCCCGGTCGCCGCCATCACCATGGGTGCGCCGGACATGGCCGCACTGACCAGCGGAAACATCTCGGAGCTGGTGATCGGCTGGAGCAACAGCGCCGTCGGCACCTTCATCAGCCTCTGCATCGCGCTGGCGATCATCAACGCGGGCATCGTGATGGTCATCCAGAACTCCCGGGTGCTGTTCGCCTCCGGCCGCGACAAGGCCTGGCCCGCGCCGGTGAACAACGCCTTCGGCACCCTCAACAAGTTCAGCGCCCCGTGGGTCTCCACCCTGGCGGTCGGCATCCCCGGCGCGGTGCTCTGCTTCGTGGAGCAGTCCCTGCTGATCGAGATCACCGGTGTCGCCGTCGCCGCGCTGTACCTGCTGGTCGCCGTCGGCTCGCTGTTCTCCCGCCGCGGTGAGCACAAGCACGCTCCGGCCTGGCGCCAGCCGCTGTGGCCCGCGCTGCCGATCCTGGTCATCGGCGCCCTCGGCTACACGCTCTACCAGCTCAACGGCCCCGGCCTGTGGTGGACCCTGGGCATCACCGCCGCCGCCAGCCTCTACTGGGCGTTCTACCTGCGTCCCCGTCAGGAGACCCGCTGGGTGATCACCCTCCCCGAGGACGAGCGGGCCTGACCCCCTGCACCCGCTCCCTCTTCGGCCCCGCCGGTTCCCCCCGACCGGCGGGGCCGACCCCTTTCCGGGGCCGGCCCGCACACCGGTCCGAACGGTCAGTGGCGGCGGCGCCGGCCCATGTCACGGGCGACGATCGCCCCGCCCGCCAGGCCCGCCACCAGCAGGCCACCGGCCCCGAGCACGAAGGTGCCGGTCCGCCGGTCCCGGTCCGCCTGCGTCTCCTCCAGGCCCGCCGGCTGCGCGACCAGCGGAACGGTGTCCAGCTTGGTCGGGACGTCCGGGGTCGGGGACGAGCTCGGCGTGTCGGTGTACGAGACCGCCTTGACCGGGTCGACCACGCCCCAGCCGATCCACTTGTTGTGGCCGTGCTCGGTGCGCTGGGCGGTCTGCTCGATCACGGTACGGATCTGCTTGGGGGTCCAGTCCTTGTGCTGTCCCTTGAGGATCGCGGCCAGGCCGGACACGTAGGGCGCGGAGAAGCTGGTGCCGTTGTCGGTGCACTGGCCGCCCCCGGGGACGGTGGAGAGCATGTCGACGCCCGGCGCGACCACCTTGACGAAGTCGCCGTACTGCGAGAACGTGGCCCGCTCGTTGTTGCGGTCGGACGCGCCCACGGCCAGCACGGTGTCGTACTTGGCCGGATAGGTGTCGCCCTCGGCGCCGTCGTTGCCGGAGGACGCGACCACCACGATCCCGTCACTTTCGGCCTGCTTCAGCACCGCCTCCAACTGACCGTCCTCGGCGAACGCCGGTACGCCGGGGGGCTTGGTCGGGTCCACCTCGACCCGAACGTCCTGCGAGATGTTGATGACATCGGCCCCCAGCCGCATCGCCGCCTTGATGGCGTCGATCAGCGTGGACACACTGCCGTGGCCCTCGGCATCGTTCTGCCGGATCGAGATGATCTTCGCGTCCTTCGCCAGGCCGACGAAGCCGACCCCGGTCCTCGGACTGGCTGCGATGATGCCCGCGACCTTGGTGCCGTGCCCGACCTTGTCGGACAGGGCGCTGCCATCCGGCTTCTGCTGACCGGCCCTCACCTGCGCGTCGCCGAGCAGGTCCCCGCCGTCGATCACCTTGCCGGGGGCACCCAACTGCGGGTTGCCGACGTCCACGCCGGTGTCGATCACGGCGACCTTGACGCCGTCCCCGGTGTGATGGGCCTTGCCGTCCTTGTCGACACCCCACAGCTCGTCCAGGAAGACCCGCTGGAGCGACCAGGGCACGGCCTCGACGTCCTTCTGGGCACAGTCACCGGCCGCCGCGATCGCCACCGGCTGTCGGAACCCGGCTCCCTCGGAGGCCGCGGGCGAGGGCTCGGCGTAGGCGGGGCCGGCGGCCGTCGTGCCGACCACCCCGAGCACCAGCAGCACCGCGCCGGCCCGGCGCAACGATCCTGACGACACCTGAAGTCCACCCCTCATTGCTTCCACCCGTGTTCGGCGCGTGCCCCGTGCAACGCGCGAAGGGCGGGCGCCCAGTGGGACGCCCGCCCTTGAGAAGAGCGCTTACCGCGCAGAGTCCCCGAGAGGGAAACTCACTGCCAGAGGCTCTGGTTCGAGTTCTCGGTCTGCTGGTAGCTCTGCGCCGCGTTGTCCAGCGCGCTGGAGATCTGGCCGAGCACCTGCTGCAGGTCGGCGGCCTTGCGGTCCCACTCAGCCTGGCGGGCCTGGTAGCCCTCCTGGGCCGAACCCTCCCAGGAGGTGGCGATGCGCTGAACGCCCGCCTTCAGGTCGTCAAGCTGCGACTGGATGCGCGAAGCGGTCTGACGCACCTCGGAGCTGGCGTTCTGCAGAGTCTGGAAATTGACGAGAATGGACATGGTTGTCTCCTTGTCGATGGATGCACGGCGCGCCCCCGTGAGGGCGCGATGTGGCGGTTACCGGCTCGGCGTCAGCCGATGCCACCGACGGCAGCACGCTGCTCTTCTTCGGTCATCGAGTACGCCTTGGTGGTCGCCTCGATCGCCTGACGGATCTCGTCGAGCACCTTGTTGAGCGCGTTGGCGTCGTCGTTGGTCCGCTGCTGCATCTGCTGGTACGCAGACGCGGCCGTGCCCTTCCAGCCCGAAGAGATCTCGGAGACCAGGTTGTTCAGGCGGCTGATCTCGCCCTGCACCTGCTGGTTGACCTCGCCGATACGGTTCGCGAAGGAGGTCATTTCCTCCGCGGTCATCGTGAACTGACCTGCCATGATCCACCGTCCCCCATGAGACAGATTTCATCCGGGCGCCCCTGTGGCGAACGCCCGCACGGGCACCACGTGGCGTGGTGCTCTGTAGCACTGTAACGGCCAAGTGCGCTCCGCCCAACACCGGGTGGCAGGTAGTTACCAGACCATGACACTGAACTCCCGCACCGGCATTGACGGTTCGTCAGGCGTTCTGCGGCTGAAGTGCAGTGTTGGTGTTGAGCACCGGACCGGCCGGCACCAGCTTCGACCAGAATTCCGGCACGAACTGTGGGTTGACGGACTTGAAGCCCAGCCGCGCCTGCGCCTCGTTGGTGCTCTTCTTCTCGCCGCCCTGCGGGTTCGCGCTGGGGGTGGCCGCGCCGTTGCCACCGTCGTTGTTGACGGGCAGTGTGTAACGCAGGCCGGAGTCGGTGATCAGGTAGCCGGTGCCGGTGCCGCCGTCGGCGGTGGGCTTGCTGTTGCCGTCCAGCGAGCGGTACAGCAGACCGTGACCGGGCGTCACGTGCGCGCTGGCCGCGTCCGAGCTGACGTCCGCCGGGTAGGCGGTGCTGGCCCACACCGAGCGCTTGATCTTGTCGCCGTCGTAGCCGTCGAAGGTCGAGCAGACCACCGTGCGGGGATCGTTGGCGCCGACGTTGACCGCCGGGGACTTGCGAGTGGGGAGGTTCTTGGCGTCGTCGAGCATGGCCCGGGAGATCGTCGCCTGAAGCTTGCTGTAGTCTCCGGCACCGAGCTCCGCGATGGTCGGCGTCGCGTCGCCGTACGCCGCAGCCTGCGTGTTCGGGTCGAGGCGCATCAGGTCCGCCTGGAACTCGCTGATCTGGAACAGGTTGTTCGGGCCGACCGCGTAGTAGTTGCCCTCGAACTTCAGCACCCGGCCGACCTTCTTCTCCGAGTCCTGCGAGAGGGCCACGGTGGAAGGCTGGGACTGCTTGGCAACGACGTTGGTGAAGCGGAAGAACTTCACCGGCTCGCCGTAGTCCAGGGTTGCCAGCCATTCCTTGGTCACGCGCTGGGGCTTCATGCCCGGGCCGAACAGTGCCGTCTCCATGGCGTCCTTGTCGGTTTTGCTGGTGTCCTCCCGGCCGATCGCGTGCTTCAAGCCGTTGCTGTCGACCAGGAACCTCGACCCTGGAGCACCCTGCTCGTCCGGTCCCTGGACGAACAGTGACTGGTTGTCCTTGAGCTTCCGCTCCCCCTGAAGGGTCTTGGCGTCCGCCCCGGCCGCGATGAACATCGACTGGGCCACCTGGGACGACAGGTTCTCCTTGCCCTGCTTGTCGCACACCGACCACAGCTTCGAAATGCCCGCGTCATCGACCTTGGGCAACTTGTCCGGCGCGTACGGGATTCCGATGGCGGGACCGCGCCGCGGGTACTTGTCCAGCACCTCGTCGGCGACCGTCTGCACGGTGGCGTTCTCGGCCAGCACCAGGCGGGCCGAGGACATGTTCAGCACCTGGTGCAGCATCGGCTGGCCGGACTTCTGGTCGGTCAGGATCACGTACCGGGTGGTGGAGGTCTTGCCCTGCAGGATGTACTTGCCGTTGTCCCAGTTCGGCGGCGCGCTGGGCTTGATGACGCCCCACATGCCGAAGCCGGCGACGATCACGGCCCCGATCACGAAGCTCGGCAGCACCGCGCGGATCGGACGCGGTGCGTCCTCGTCGTTGCCGCCGCCCCCCGGCTGCAGGAAGGCCCCGACCATCCGCTTGCGGGCGAAGGTATAGGCGTTCAGCTCGTCCCGGCGTGATGCCATGCTCGTCCCCGTCTCCCCTGTGTGACCCGACCTGCGGGTGTCAACGCGCTTGTGCTGTGCGTGAGTCTGCCACCCGGCGGGCGTCCGGAACGGTCAACCCTCTACGATGCGACAGCAGACGGTGAGTACGGTAACGGGTAGGCTCCGACGGTCCGCCATCCGGGCTGTCGACCCGGCCCGCGACCCGGCCCTGAGGGCCGCAGCCGCACGGGGATCTGACGGCACATCTGAAGCAGAGAGGGCAATTCGGGGGATGCCAAGCCAGTCCGCTCCAGCACGACGACGCTCCAGCACGAACGGCCGGAGGCCGGACGCCCAGGGCGGCCGGCGGGCGCGTACCGCTCCGGCCGCGGCGCCCACCGGCCCGGTCGGCCTGCGGCTGCTGCCCAGGCCCGGGCTGCTCGCCCGCCGCCTGGAGCTCAAGCAAATCGTCCAACTCGAGGTCGCCGTCGCGCTGGTGGCGGTCGGCTGGTCGATCAACAAGCTGATGGCCGCGGTTCTCGCGGTGCCCGCGGTGATTCTCGTCGTGGTGGCGCTGCTGCGCCTCGGCGGCCGCACCATGGGCGAGGCGGTGGGGGTCCGCTCGGCGTTCAACTCCCGGCGCAAGGAAGCGAAGTACAACGTTCCGCCGCCCGGCACCGACCCGGCGCTGGCGCCGATGATGGAGCTGGACCCGGCGCTGCGCACCTGCACCCACGCGATCGAGACCGACCTCGGTGACGGGCGGCCGCTGCGCCGCGAGACCGGCATGATCGGCGACGGCACGTTCTTCACCTCGGTGCTGCTGGTGCAGTCGAAGGACCAGCCGCTGCGTCCGGGCCGGACCCCCGAGTCCTCGCTGCCGCTGGACCTGATCTGTTCGGTCCTGCAGGTCGACGACATTCCGCTGGAGTCGGTGCAGCTGATCCAGCACACCCAGCCGGCGCCCGCGCCGCATCTGCCGGAGCACTCGCTGGCCGCGCGCGCCTACCAGCAGGCGCCCGGAGGAGTGAACACTCCTGCACTGCGGTTGACGTGGATCGCCATCAAGCTCGACCCGGAGCACGCCTCCACCGCCGTGCTGGCCCGCGGCGGCGGCGAGGAGGGCGCCCGCAAGGCGCTCCAGCGGGTCACCGACCAGCTCGCCGGGCGGCTGAACAGCGCCGGCTTCACCGCGACCGTCCTGGACGAGCGCGAGCTGATCGCGGCGCTGGCCATCTCGGTGTGCGCCAACCCGGTCGCGGTGGCGGGCCGTCAGGGCTCCGGCGGCGGCGGGGTCGGCGTGCGCCGGGCCCAGGAGTCCGCCAAGTTCTGCCGGATCGACGACCGCTGGCACGCCACCTACTGGATCTCCAAGTGGCCGGAGCTGTCCCGTCCGGGCGCCGGCGGCGGCCGGGTCGCCGCCCCCGACCTGGTCAACCAGCTGACCAGCACCCCGGCGTTCGCCTCCACCTTCTCGATCACCGCGACCCGCGCGATGGGCGGCTCGGTGGCACTCAGCGGGCACGTCCGGCTGACCGGGCGCAGCGAGAGCGAGGTCGCCCAGGTGGGCCGCCTGGTGGAGTCCCGCGCCCAGCACGCCGGCACCGCGCTGACCCGTCTCGACCAGGAGCACGGCCCGGGCCTGCTCGCCACGCTGCCCCTGGGGGGAACTTCCTGATGGCCTATCAGACGTACGGCGGCCAGGCCCCGCAGCCCGCCGAGCAGAGCCGGGTGCGGGTCCGTCCCGGCTACGGCCTGCGCGGCCCCCGCCGGGAGAAGCACGTGCTGACCCTCGAGGACCTGTCGGCGCTGGCCTTCCCGGTCGGCGACGACGGCGTGGTGATCGGCCTGGACCAGCAGCAACGGCCCGCCGTGATCGGCCTGTTCCGGCCGACGCAGTACGACGTGGTGCTGGTCGGTGGCATGTGGACGGCGCAGCTGATCGCGCTGCGCGCCGCCGCCACCGGTGCCCGCGTCGCGGTGGAGACCGGCCGTCCGCAGGCGTGGGCGCCGATGGCGCAGGCCGCGGGTGGCGGTCAGCCGTGCGTGACGATCCACCAGGTGGGTCGCCTGGGCGCGCAGGGCGCGTCGGTGGCGTCACCCGTCCTGGTGGTCCGTGACCTGGGTGCGCGGCCCTCGCGCAGCCGGCTGTCGGCGTCGCCGTGGCAGACCACGCTGACGGTGCTGCCGTACCTGGGCCCGAACGCGAGCCGGGTGCTGAACGCCGCCGACCTGGTCGGTCTGCAGCGGATCTCGCCGCAGGAATCGGAGCTGGTGGGTCGTCTGTTGTCGCTGTCGCCGGGCGATGTGAACACCTTGCCGACGATGCCCGACCACATCACCCTGTGGGCGACCCGGATGCGCCGTCAGTACGTGATGACCAATCCGGGCGAGGCCGAGACCCAGGTGCTGGGCGGCCCGCGCCGCATGGACTGAAGCGGTGCGGCCGGGAGGGCCGTGTCGCACGGGCCGGCCGGCCGGTGCGCCTGACGGGGGTGGTGTTTCCCGAGGGACGGACCGGTCGGCCGACCCGCTCCGATCTGCCGTCAGGTCGGCCTCCGCCTTCAGCGGACCGGTCCGCACGGCCTAGTCTTGTTGCCCGAAGGCAACCGCCGAAGCGATGTCGGCGAGAACGAGGGAGCCCCAGTGAGCAGCGATCGGGACGGCGTCTATGTCGGCGACAACGCGGCCGAGGACGACGATGAGTGGCCCGATACCCCGGACTACACCGCTCCGTCCTGGTACACCCAGAGCGCCGCTCCCGGCCCGGCCCAGCCGCCTGTCCAGCAGCAGCCGGTGCAGCAACAACCGCCGGTCCATCAGCAGCCGGTCCAGCAGCCGGTGCAGCCGGAGGTCCAGCAGCAGCCCGCGCCGCAGCCTCCGGTAGCGCCCGAGCAGCCGCAGCCCGTCCAGCCGCAGCCCGTGCAGGCGCAGGTGCCGCCGGCCGAGCCGGTGGCCGTTCAGCAGCCGCCGGTCCAGCACCAGCAGCCGCCCGCGCCGGGCCCCGAGCAGCACTCCGGGCCGGCCACCGACGGGCAGGGTGTGCCCGTCGCGCCGCCGGTGGAGCTCGCGGCCGCCGCGGCGCCGGTGCAGGAGGCCGCGCAGCAGCCCGTCCAGCAGCAGCCGCCGTACCCGCAGCAGGGTCAGCAGCAGTGGGCCGGGCAGCCGCCGGTGCAGCAGCAGCCGCCGCCGCAGCAGTGGCCCAACCAGCCGCCGCAGCAGCAGCCCTACCCGCAGCAGGCCCAGCAGCAGCCCGTCCAGCAGCAGCCGCCGTACCCGCAGCAGGGTCAGCAGCAGTGGGCCGGGCAGCCGCCGGTGGATCCGCGGGCGGGCGGCTGGCCGCAGGCCGGACAGCAGCAGCAGGCCGGGCCGGGCCCGGCGTACCAGCAGCACTCGGGTCCGAACGCCCCGCAGGCGCCGGCGCAGTTCCAGCAGCCCGGTCCGCAGCAGGCGGCGCACGGTGCGGCGCTGGGGTACACGGCGGCGGTGGAGCTCTCCTCGGACCGGCTGCTGCGCGGTCAGCCGAAGGTGCAGAAGCAGTCGCGGTTCCAGTTCGGCGGCAAGTCGGCGCAGGCCGGCAAGCAGCAGAAGCTGGAGCTGATCCGGCACCCGGTGATGACCTGCTACCGGATCGCGGTGATCAGCCTCAAGGGCGGTGTCGGCAAGACCACGACCACCACCTCGCTGGGCGCGACGCTGGCCAGTGAGCGGCAGGACAAGGTCATCGCGATCGACGCGAACCCGGACGCGGGCACCCTGGGCCGCCGCATCAAGCGGCAGACCGGGGCGACCATCCGTGACCTGGTGACGGCGATCCCGCACGTGCGCAGCTACATGGACATCCGTCAGTTCACCTCGCAGGACCCGAACTCGGGCCTGGAGATCGTCGCCAACGACGTGGACCCGGCGGTCTCCACCACCTTCGACGACTCGGACTACCGCCAGGTCATCCAGGTGCTCGGGCAGCACTACCCGATCATCCTGACCGACTCGGGCACCGGTCTGCTGTACTCGGCGATGCGCGGTGTGCTGGACCTGGCGGACCAGCTGATCGTGGTGGCCACGCCCAGCGTGGACGGTGCGTCCAGCGCCTCCACCACGCTGGACTGGCTGTCCGCGCACGGCTACGCGGACCTGGTGCAGCGGTCGATCACGGTGGTCTCCGGGGTGCGCGAGACCAGCAAGATGATCAAGATCGAGGACATCGTGGCGCACTTCCAGACCCGCTGCCGCGGTGTCGTGGTGGTGCCGTTCGACGAGAGCCTCGCGGCCGGCGCCGAAGTCAACCTGGCGATGATGCGGCCCAAGGTCCGGGACGCCTACTTCGAGCTGGCCGCGCTGGTCGGCGAGGACATCGCCCGGGCGCAGCAGCAGGGCGGCTGGCAGCAGCAGCAACAGCAGCAGGGCGGCTGGCAGGGCCAGCAGCAGGGCGTCCCGCCGCAGCAGCAGCCGTACCCGCAGCAGTACCAGCAGGCGCCGCAGCAGGGCGGCTACCCGGCGCCCGGGCAGCCGTGGCAGCAGCAGCCGCCGCAGCAGCCGTACCCGCAGCAGCAGCCCGGCGGTTACCCGCCGCAGGGCCCGCCGGTGCCCGGTTACGGCTACCCGCCGCAGGAGGGCCCGCCGCCCGGCTACGGGTACCCGCCGCAGCACGGCTGAGCGCACGTCAAAAAAGCCCCCCGCGAATCGCGGGGGGCTTTCGTGTGGCGGCCGGTCAGGGGCGCTCGGTGAGTTCCCGGGCGCGCTTGACGTCCTCGGCCATCCGCTCGAGCAGGGCGTCGATGGAGTCGAACTTCTCCATGCCGCGCAGCCAGGCGAGGAAGTCGACGGCGACGTGCTTGCCGTACAGGTCGAGGCCGACCCGGTCGATGGCGTACGCCTCGACGGTGCGGGTGGTGCCGTCGAAGGTCGGGTTGGTGCCGACCGAGATGGCGGCGGGCATGCACTCGCCGTCGGCGGTGAGCCAGCCCGCGTACACGCCGTCGGTGGGGATCGCCGAGTAGGGGACGGTGTCCACGTTAGCGGTGGGGTAGCCGAGTTCGCGGCCGCGCTGGGCGCCCCGGACGACCACGCCCTCGACCCGGTGCGGGCGGCCGAGGACCTCGGCGACGCCCGCCATGTCGCCGGCCGCGACCAGGCGGCGGCACAGGCTGGACGAGAACGGTTCGCCGTCGCCGGCGGCGCCGCGCACCTGCAGGTCGAGCACCTCGACCGCGAAGTCGTCGGCCCGGCCGAGCTCGGCGAGCAGTTCCACGTTGCCCGCCGCGCGGTGGCCGAAGCGGAAGTTGGGGCCCTCGACCACGGCCTTCGCGCGCAGCGCGTCGACCAGCACCGAGCGCACGAAGTACTCCGGCGACTCCTTGGAGAACTCGGCGGTGAACGGCAGCACCAGGACGGCGTCCACGCCGAGTTGCTCGATCAGCTCGGCCTGCCGGGGCTGCGGGGCGAGCAGCGGCGGGTGGCTGCCCGGGCGGACCACTTCGCTGGGGTGCGGGTCGAAGGTGACGACGACCGACCTCGCCCCCAGCTCCCCGGCCAGCTCGACCACTCGCTTGATGATCAACTGGTGTCCGCGGTGGACCCCGTCGAACGATCCGATGGTGACGACGCTGCGCCCCCAGTCCCCGGGGATCTCCTCCAGGCCGTGCCAGCGCTGCACCTGACCGCTCCTTGTTCCTACGGTGTGCACACCCGGTGCACTCGAAAGACCGAAACCGAACCCCTATAGCGTGCCATGCGACCGACCCTGCCCAGGTACCGGAAGGCCCCCGGTGTGACCGGTCAGACGGCCGCCGGGGCGGTCCACCTGCCGTTCCGCCTCCGCGGCGGCGTGCTGCGGGTCCCGGCCGGCGGCGGTGAGAGTCCGCATCCTGGTCAGCCGGGGCCCCGCGGGCGGTGGCGCGGCGTCCGCGGGCCAGTCGGCCAGCAGCCGGGCGAAACCGGCCCAGCGGCCCGCGCAGTGCACCAGGACGGCGTCCGCCCCGGGCCAGCGGTCGGCGATCCGGTGCAGCAACTCGCGCACCCGCGACGGCGGGTGGGCGGCGTGCCGGGCCGCCAGCGCCTCCAGGACGGCGCCCAGGACGGCAGGGTGCCGCTCGGCGGCCAGCAGGGCGTCCAGCAGGCCCGCACGGCCCTTCCCGGGGGCGGCCAGCACCGGCGCGAAGCGGGCCCGCTCCGGGGGGCCGGCGGCGAGCAGGGCCGGCAGCAGCGGGCGGGCGTCCCGTCCGGCGTCCAGCAGCCGGTCCAGGTGGTCGGCGATCTGCCCGGCCCGCTCGGGCTGTTCGCGGAGCAGTTCGGCGGCGAGCAGCACCCCGGCGCGCACCACCGCCGGGTCCGCCGCCCGCTCGAGCGCCCGCAGCCCGTCGCCGGCCCGCGCCCCGGGCAGCCGCAGCCGCTCGCGGACGGCGGACAGCACCTGGGCCGGGTACTCCTCGACGAGTTCGCCCAGCACCTCCTCGGTCAGGAACGGGTCGCCCGCCCGGTACGCGGCCAGCGCCGCCGGCAGGTGTTCGGCGCGGGCCTGCGGGTCGCGCACCAGCAGCGCCAGGGCCGCGCCGTGCAGCGCCGGTTCCTCCTCCCGGGCCAGCAGTGCGCGGGCGGCCAGCCGCAGCAGCTGGGCGCCCGAGCCGCCCGCGTGCGGGGCGGTGCGCAGCGCGTGCACGGCGGCCGCGACGTGCCGTTCGGGGCGCGGGTCGTGGCTCCACCGGTCGACCGCCCGGCACAGCGCGGACGGCTCCCGTTCGGCGAGCCGCCCGAGCAGCGCGTCGGCGCGCGGGTGTGCGGCGGCGACCAGTGCCTCCGTCAACTCGTCGAGGGCCAGCGCCCGGTGCTCGAACAGCAGCGCGTCGGCGAGGTCGGCGGCGCCGGGCCCGGCGTGCTCGTACCAGCCGCAGAGCAGCGGCAGCACGGTGTGCGGCTCGGCTGCGAGCAGCTCCGCGACGCTCTCCCGCACCGCCTGCGCCTCGCCGTCCGGGTCGGCGGCCAGTCGCCCGAGCAGCGCGACCCGGTCGGCGGCGGGCAGCGGCAGGCCGGCCCAGAACGCCGGGCCGAAGCGCTCGTCCCATCCGGCCCGCTCGACCAGCAGTTCCAGCAGCTCCCGGTGCGCGCCCGGCTCGGGGCTGGCGGCGATGCCGTCGGTCAGCAGCCGGCCCGCCCACCAGTCCGGGTCGCCGCCGGGCTCGGCGCGCTCCAGCGTCAGCCGGATCCGGTGCAGCCACCCGTCCAGTGCCCCCGCGCCGCGCGCCGCGCCCACCCGGCGCAGCGCCCCCACCACCACCCCGACCCGGGCCCGGCCGACGGCGCCCTGACGGCCCGTCACGCCGACGGTCGCTGCGGGCGGCAGGATCTTCCGGTCAGTCACCTCATCTGCGCTGAAGGAGACTTCACCCGCCGAGCCCTCCGCCAGCAGCAGCCGCAGCGCCGCGTCCAGATCCAGATGCAGGCTCTGCAGCCACTCCCCCCACTCCTCGTGGCCGGCCCGGCGCCCGGCGCCCGCCGGGACCAGCAGGCGCTCCTCGTGAACGGCCCGCGCCCAGCCGCCCGCGGCCGGGAACAGCCGCTCGAACTCCTCGGCGGGCAGTGCCCCGTCGCCCGCGCCGAGCATCAGCCGGGCGGCCTCGTGCAGTCGGCCGGCGGCGACGGCGGCCAGCCGCCGCACCTGGCGGGCGTCCTCTCCGGGCGGGACGGGGCCGCCGCGCCGGTGGCGGCGCTGCCCGCCGGGGGTGAGCGCGACCCGGCGGGCGACGGTCAGGCAGGCCAGGTCGAGCCAGCCGTCGAAGAGTTCGGTGCGGGTGGCGACCGGCCCGAGCGCGCCCGCGCCGCGCAGGTCGCCGGCCAGCCGCAGTGCCAGCGGGTGGCCGCGGTCGGCGGGGCCGAGGAAGGTCTCGGGCAGGCCGTAGCGCCGCCCGGCCCGGGCTGCCGCGTCGTCGGTGAGCGGGCCCAGCCAGAGTGCCCGGGCGGCGGCCCGCCAGGGGCCGAGCTGCTCCCAGGCGTCGGGGCGGCAGGCGACCAGGGCCCGGGCGTGGTGGGTGCGCAGCCACTCCAGACCGGCGGCCAGCCAGGGCACGGTGAGCGCCCGCGGCGCCTCCTCGGGCCCGTCCAGCACCACCAGCAGCGGGCGGCCGCCGCCGGCGCACCGTTCGGCGAGTTCCGCCGGGCCGACCTCGGGGACGCCCAACTGCCTTGCGGCCGCGGCGAGTCGGCGGTGCAGGGTGTCGCCGAGGGTGCGGTCGCCGGGGGCCAGGTCGGCGCCGCGCAGCCACAGCGTGGGCAGGGGTTCGGCAGCGCCGGCCCGGCGGACGGCGAGCGCGGCGAGTTCGGTGGTGCGGCCGCTTCCGGCGCCGCCGAGCAGCACGGTCAGGGTGTCCTGCGGTTCCTCGCCGCTCAGGCCGTCGGGCCGGTCGACCCGGTCGGCGGCGAGTTCGGTGATCCGGCCGGGCCCGGCGGTGGCGGCGTCCAGCTGGGCGGCCGTCAGGCGCAGTCCGCCGGCCAGGTTGAGGGCGCGGCCGAACGCGGGCACGCCGGAGGCGTTGCGGGCCAGCAGCAGCCCGAGCGGGCCGCCGCCGGGCGGGCCCTCGACGGACAGCGGGACGGCGGCCACCCCGGCCCCGGCGGCGGTGCGCACCCGGGGCGCGACGACGCCCAGCACGGCGCCGGTGCCGGGGTCGAGCACGGGCGCGCCGGCCACCGGTGCCACCGCGAGGTCGAGCAGCAGCACGCCCGGTACCGTCCGGGTCCGCGCGCCGTCCCCGCAGCGGCCGTTCTCCCGGCCGAGCAGGGTGCCGCGGGCCAGCGCGGGCACGCCGTCCTCCCGGCGCTGGTGCGGCACCACGACGGGGCCGCCGACGTCTCCCCGCCCGATCGGCAGGGCGCGGCCGGGCACTCCGCCGACGGCCGTGGTCCGCAGCAGGGCCAGTCCGTGCTCCGGCAGCAGGTCGACGCTGTCCGGCCCGAGCACCCGGGACTGCCCGCCCGGGGTGTGCAGCACCAGCCGGGGCAGGCCTGCCACCGCCTCGTGCGCGGTCACCACCGTGCCCTGCCGGTCGGCGACGAACCCGAGGCCGCACAGCCGGCCCTGCACGTCCCGGATCCGCAGCAGCCCGTGCGCCGGGTCGCCCACGAAACCGGCGCTCGCGCCCTCGCCCATCCCGCCAGTCCTCCTGCCGCCGTGCCAGCACATCGGCCGCTCCGGCGGCCGCCGGTCAGCTTGCCCCCCACCAGCCCCACAGCACCCCGCGCGCCCCGCTCACCACACCCGTTCACCTCGCGCGCCCCCGGCGACACGCCGCACAACGCCCCGGCCGCCCCGCTCCCGCCGGACGAAACGCCCGTTCCTGCCCGCCGAAACGCCCGTTCCCGCCCGCCGAAAACCCGTGGGCCGGGCCGCTCCGCGTCTGTCACCATCCCGGCATGGATGTCCGCCTCGCCCCCTGGACCGACTCCCATTTCGCCCTGCTGGAGCGCATCAACACCCCGGAGATGCGCCGGCACGTGGGCGGCCCGGAGACCGGCGCACAGCTGCTGCACCGCCACCGCCGCTACCTCGAACTCCCCACCCTGGGCGGCGTCATGTTCGCGGTCCTGGCCGACGGCGAACCCGCCGGTTCGATCGCCTACCACCGGCGCGGCTGGCAGGGCGCGGAGATCTACGAGACCGGCTGGAACGTCCTGCCCGGGTTCCAGGGCCGCGGCATCGCCCTCGCCGCCGGCCGCCTGATGCTGGCCGCGCTGCGCGAGGTGACGGCGGCGGACCTCACCACCCCCGGCACCCTGCACGCCTTCCCCGCCACCGACAACGCCCCCTCGAACGCCCTGTGCGCCCGCCTCGGCTTCACCGACGCCGGCCCGTGCGCCTTCGAGTACCCCCAGCGCTCGGGGCGCTTCCTGCACAGCAACGACTGGCACCTGGCGCTGCGCTGAGACGCCGAACGGCCCCGGCGGAGTGCTCTCCACCGGGGCCGCCCAAGGCAGTTGGCGTCAGCCGACGAACACCGCGACCGGCTTGGCCTTGCCGGCGTGCTCCTCGACCAGCGCCAGGAAGCGGCCGTCCGGGTCGAAGACCGCGATCGGGCCGTCCACACCGAGACCGGGCGCGGGCAGCCGCATGCCGTTGGAGAGCAGCTTGGCCTGCTCGGCGTCGATGTCCCAGCGCGGGAACGCGGCGGCGGCCGCGTCGGCGATCGGCAGGACCTCGAGCTTCTCCTCCAACTGCTCCAGCGTGTGCGCGGATTCGACCGAGTACGGGCCGACCTTGGTGCGGCGCAGCATGGTCAGGTGCCCGCCGACGCCGAGCGCGGCGCCCAGGTCGCGGGCCAGCGCGCGGATGTAGGTGCCGGAGGAGCACTCGACCGCCACGTCGAGGTCGAGCACCGGCGTGCCGTCCTCGGCGACCGCGGGGCGCACCTCGTGCACCGTGAAGGAGTGCACGGTGGTCGGCCGGGCGGCGAGCTCGAAGTCCTCGCCCTCGCGGACCCGCGCGTACGAGCGCTTGCCGTCGATCTTGATGGCGCTGACCTTGGACGGCACCTGCATGATCTCGCCGGTGAGCTTGGCGATCTCGGCGTCGATCGCCTCCCGCGCCACCTGGTCCGCCGGGGCGGAGCCGGTGACCTCGCCCTCCCGGTCGTCGGTGACGGTGGTCTGCCCGAGCCGGATCGTGGCGTCGTAGGTCTTGGCGGTGAGCATCAGGTGCCCGAGCAGCCGGGTGGCCCGCTCGACGCCGATCACCAGGACGCCGGTGGCCATCGGGTCGAGGGTGCCGGCGTGCCCGACCTTGCGGGTGCCGGCCAGCCAGCGGAGCTTGGCGACCACGCCGTGCGAGGTGATGCCCTCCGGCTTGTCGACGATGACCAGCCCGTCGGGGCCCGTCCCTTTACGCTTCATCGCTTCATCATCGTTTCAAAATCTGGCGCGCATTCCTGCGCAACCGCCTTCGCGGCCGCCGTCGCGGCCGGTCGAAAGCCCGTCCACCGAACCGGACGAGCCTAGCGCCTGTCCGGCCGATCTTGCCGGGCGCTAGCGCCCGCTCTCTTCCGCCAACGCCACCCGGAACCGCTCCACGGTCTCCGGCACCCCCGCCCGGGCGGAGAACCCGGCCGCGAAGACGTGCCCGCCGCCGTCCAGCCGGGCGCACGCCGCGGCCACGTCGACCGCGCCCCGGGAGCGGCAGGAGCCGCGCAGCGTGCCGTCCGGGTCCTGCTTGAGCACCAGCGCGACGTCCGCCTCGGCGGGCTTGCGCAGTACGTCGATCAGGCCCTCGATCTCCTCCACGGTGACGCCGAACAGCGCCAGGTCCTGGTACGGCACCCAGGTCCACACCAGTCCGTGCCCGCCGGCCTGTTCGGGCTCGAACACGGCGCGCTCGAGCGCCCCGGCGAGCACCTTCAGGAAGCCGAAGGAGGTGGTGTCCCAGAGTTGACGGGAGATCAGGTCGTGCCGGATCCCGGTGGCGAGCATCCGCCCGGCCATCTCGTGGGTGGCGGGCGTGGTGGCCCGGTACTTGAACGAGCCGGTGTCGGTGGCGATGCCGGTGTACAGGCAGGTCGCGATCGGCTGGTCCAGCGGGACGCGCAGCCGGCGCAGCAGTTCGTCCGCCAGCACGGCGGTGGCGGGCGCGGACGGGTCGATCAGCTGGACGTCGCCGAAGCCCGGGTTGGAGGCGTGGTGGTCGAAGACCACCAGGTCGGCGGCGGCGAACGCCTTGTCGCGCAGCAGGCCGAGCCGGTCCTCGGAGGCGGCGTCGAAGGCCAGCACCAGCGCGGGCGCGTCGGGGATCGCGGCGGCCGGGACGATCAGTTCCTGCCCGGGCAGGAAGGACAGCGACTCGGGGATGATCTGCGGGTCGTCGCCGAACGACACCCGTACCCGCTTGCCGAGGCCGCGCAGGGCCAGTGCGGCGGCCAGCGCGGAGCCCAGCGCGTCGCCGTCGGGGCAGATGTGGCAGATCAGGTCGATCTCGTCGGCGTCCGCGATCAGTTCGAGGGCCCGCGCCCACTCGTGTGCGAACGGCCCGTCCGACGGCCCGGCACCGGGTTCGGGCGACGACCCGTTGCGAGGGCCCGGAAGCACCGCGAGGGCGGTCTCCACCTCAACGGTGGAGACCGCCCCCGCGGCGCCGGACTCGGCCGGGTTCCCGGCCGTGGTCACTCGTCCTCGTCGTCGTCGCGGGCCGCCTTGTACGGGTCGGCCTCGCCGGCGAAGGTGGCCCCGGCGGCGGCGCTGCGGACGGCGGCGTCGGAGAGCCGGGCCTTGTCCAGCAGGTCGTCGATGTTCCGGGCGTTGTCCGGCAGGGCGTCGGCGACGAAGGTCAGGGTCGGCGTGAACCGCACCCCGGTCTGCTTGCCGACCTCGGAGCGCAGGATGCCCTTGGCGCTCTCCAGCGCGGCCGCGCTGGACTCCCGCTCGGTCTCGTCACCGTAGACGGTGTAGAAGACGGTGGCCTCGCGGAGGTCTCCCGTCACCCGGGCGTCCGTGATGGTGACGTACCCGAGTCGCGGGTCCTTGATCCGGCGTTGCAGGGTCTCCGCCACGACCACCTGAATGCGGTCGGCGAGCTTGCGCGCCCTTGCGGTGTCGGTCACGTTGCCTTGCCTCCTCGTGCAATAGGCGCGGTACCCGGGTCATGACCTAGACCCGGTGGGGCCCTCTCCCCAACGTACCCGCCCGCGCCCAGCCTTGTGGGCGCTCCGGTTCCGATGCGGGTGTGACGGTGGTGACGCCCGCAGGTCATTCGTCGTCGTCGTGGTGGTGCCGCCTCCTCGCGGAGAGCAGCATCACCTCGGGGCGGCCGGCGACGAGCCGCTCACAGCTGTCCAGGATCTCGTTGACGTACCCGGCGTCGCCGGACACCACCGCAACGCCGATCTCGGCCCTGCGGTGCAGATCCTGGTTCCCGACCTCTGCGGCGCACACGCTGTACTTGCGCTGCAGTTCGGCCACGATGGGCCGCACGATCGACCGTTTCTCCTTCAGCGAGTGCACGTCGCCGAGGAGCAGGTCGAAGGTGAGAGTACCTACATACATGTAGTGACAGGCCTGGCCGGCCTGGGGGCCTCGAAGGATTCCCGACAGCCAGGACCCTAACAGCGCGGCCGGGGCCGGTCGACGGGATAACTGCACCCCGTCGACCGACCCCGGTCAGCAGCCGTTACGCGCGCGGCTTCTCGCGCATCTCGTAGGTCTCGATGACATCGTCGATCTTGATGTCGTTGAACGAGCCCAGCGTGACACCGGCCTCGAAGCCCTCGCGGACCTCGGTCGCGTCGTCCTTGAAGCGGCGCAGACCCTCGATGTTGAGGTTCTCCGCCACGACCTTGCCGTCGCGCAGCAGGCGAGCCTTGGTGTTGCGGCGGATGATGCCCTCGCGAACGATGACACCGGCGATGTTGCCGAACTTGGAGGAACGGAACACCTCGCGGATCTCCGCGGAGCCGAGGCGCACCTCCTCGTACTCGGGCTTGAGCAGGCCCTTGAGCGCGGCCTCGATCTCCTCGATCGCCTGGTAGATGACCGAGTAGTACCGGATGTCGACGCCTTCGCGCTCGGCCGCGGTACGGGCACGCCCCTCGGCGCGCACGTTGAAGCCGATGATGATGGCGTCCGAGCCCATCGCCAGGTCCACGTCGGACTCGGTGATGGCACCCACACCGCGGTGCAGGACCCGCAGCTCGACCTCTTCGCCCACGTCCAGCTTGACGAGGGCGTCTTCCAGGGCCTCGACCGAACCGGAGACGTCACCCTTGATGATGAGGTTGAGCTTCTCGATGTTGCCGGCGGCCAGCGCGGCCTCGAAGCCCTCCAGCGACACGCGGACGCGGCGCTGGGCCATCGAGGCGTTGCGGTCGCGGGCGGCGCGCTTCTCGGCGATCTGACGGGCGGTGCGGTCCTCGTCGACGACGATGAAGCTGTCGCCGGCGCGGGGCACCGAGGTCAGACCGAGCAGCAGCACCGGACGGGACGGGCCGGCCTCGGAGAGGCTGTTGCCGTTCTCGTCCAGCATCGCGCGGACGCGGCCGTAGGAGTCGCCGACGACGATCGAGTCGCCGACCCGCAGGGTGCCGCGCTGGACGAGCAGCGTCGCCATGGCGCCGCGGCCCTTGTCCAGGTGGGCTTCGATCGCGATGCCCTGGGCGTCCTGCTCGGGGTTGGCGCGCAGGTCGAGCGAGGCGTCCGCGGTCAGGACCACGGCCTCCAGCAGTTCCTCGATGTTGAGGCCCTGGCGGGCGGAGATGTCGACGAACATGGTGTCGCCGCCGTACTCCTCGGCCACCAGACCGAACTCGGTCAGCTGACCGCGGACCTTGGTCGGGTCGGCACCCTCGACGTCGATCTTGTTGACCGCGACCACGATCGGCACACCGGCGGCCTTGGCGTGGTTGAGCGCCTCGACCGTCTGCGGCATGACACCGTCGTTGGCCGCGACCACCAGGATCGCGATGTCGGTGGACTTGGCACCACGGGCACGCATGGCGGAGAACGCCTCGTGACCCGGGGTGTCGAGGAAGGTGATCGGGCGCTGCTCGCCGTTCACCTCGGTGACCACCTGGTACGCACCGATGTGCTGGGTGATGCCACCGGCCTCGCCCGCGACCACGTTGGTCTTGCGGATCGCGTCCAGCAGGCGGGTCTTACCGTGGTCGACGTGACCCATGACGGTCACGACCGGCGGACGCGGAGCCAGCTGCTCCTCGTCGCCCTCGTCGACACCGAAGTCGATGTCGAACGACTCCAGCAGCTCACGGTCCTCGTCGTCCCGGCTGACGATCTCCAGCACGAAGCCCATCTCGTCCGCCAGCAGCTGCAGCGTGGCGTCGGAGACCGACTGGGTGGCGGTGACCATCTCACCGAGGTTGAACATGACGGAGACGAGCGCGGCCGGGTTGGCGTTGATCTTCTCCGCGAAGTCCGTCAGCGACGCACCGCGCGACAGGCGAACGGTCGAACCGTTGCCACGCGGCAGCATCACACCGCCGACGGACGGGGCCTGCATGGCCTCGTATTCCTGACGCTTCGCGCGCTTCGACTTCCGGCCACGCGCCGGACGGCCACCGGGGCCGCGACCGAACGCACCCTGCGTGCCACCACGGGCACCCGGGCCACCGGGACGACCGCCGAAGCCACCGGGACGGGCACCGCCGCCACCGAAGCCGCCGCCGCCACCGGCACCGCCGGGACGGGGACCGCCGAAGCCGCCACCGGCCGGACGCGAGCCCGGACCGGCCGGACGGCCCTGGAAGCCCGGACGGGCGCCACCCGGGGCACCCGGACGCGCACCGGGACCACCCGGACGCGCACCGGCACCCGGACCCGGACGCGGGCCCGGACGCTGCGGCATCATGCCGGGGTTCGGACGGGGCATGCCGGACGGGCTCGGCGCACCGGGGCGCGGACCGGCCGGACGCGGCATGCCGTCGGGACGCGGAGCGCCGGCACCCGGAGCACCGGGACGCGGAGCGCCACCGGGACGGGGACCACGCTCGCCGGCCGGGGCACCGCCCGGACGCGGAGCACCCGCACCCGGACCGCCGGGACGGGGACCACGCTCGCCACCGGGACGGGGACCGCGCTCGCCGGCGGGGGCACCGCCCGGACGCGGAGCACCGGCACCCGGAGCACCCGGACGCTGGCCGCGCTCGCCGGCCGGACCGCCCGGACGGGGAGCGGACGGACGGGCCATGCCCGACGCGCCACCGGAGGTGAAGGGGTTGTTGCCCGGACGCGGGCCGGCCGGACGCGGGCCCGGACGGGCCGCGGGGTTGGCCGGGGCCGGCCGCGGGGCGGCCGGACGCGCCGGAGCCTCACCGGCCGGAGCCGGGGAGGAGAACTCGGCCGCCGGGGCGGGCGCGGCGGGCGCGGCCGGCGAAGCCGGACGGGCAGCCGGGCGCGGACCCGGGGTCGGCGCCCCGGCGGGCTTCGGCGCAGCCGAGCCCGCGGCGGGCGCGGGGGTAGGACGGGGGCCCGGCGTCACGGTCGGACGCGGGCCGGGGGTGGGGGCACCCGGCTTGGGTGCAGCCGCACCGGCACCGCCGGACGGCTGGGGCGCCGCGGGCTTCCGCGGGCCAGGCTTCGCGGAGGACGCGCCGCCGGACGGCGGGGTCGCTCCCAAAGCGTCAGTCAGCTTACGCACGACCGGCGCCTCGATCGTCGAGGACGCCGAACGCACGAACTCACCCAGCTCGGTCAGCTTGGCCATGACGGCCTTGCTCTCCAAACCAAGCTCCTTGGCGAGCTCGTATACCCGGACCTTAGCCACTTCGCTCCTGTCTATACGTCCGGGGTATTCGTCCGCCGGACTGTCGCTACTTCATGGGCGTACTCATCGCGTACTCATCGAGTGCTCATCGCAATCTCGACCTACTTCCATCTCGCGAGGTACCTGACTGGGCGCACGGCGATGTACCCACTGCCGTGCGCTGGTGCGTGTTGCCGGGCGCGAGGCCCGTCAGCGGGCCGACTGACCGTCGGCCGGACTTGCTCCTGCCCCGACGTACTCCCGCAGGGCGCCGGGTTCGAGCGTGCCCTGGACCCTGAGGGCCCTCGGGAACGCCCGGCGGCGGACCGCGAGGTCGAGGCAGTTCGGTTCGGGGTGCAGATACGCGCCCCGGCCCGGCAGTGTGCCGCGGGGGTCGGGGACGCATTCGCCCTCGCCCGCCACGACACGCAGCAGCTCGTGCTTGGCCGCCCGCTTGCGGCAGCCCACGCAGGTGCGTTCAGGGCATGCGCGGACATGCGTCCGGCCAGACACGTTCAAGTCTACCCCTCCGAAGGGACTCGCCGCCGCCGAGTAGATCTCCGGAGGCTTCGAACAACGTTGTTACCGGTCCGAAGATTCCCCGGCGGGGACCTCGGTGTCCGGACGGATGTCGATCCGCCAGCCGGTGAGGCGGGCGGCCAGGCGGGCGTTCTGCCCCTCCTTGCCGATCGCCAGCGACAGCTGGTAGTCGGGCACGATCACCCGGGCGGAACGCTGGGCCAGGTCGACGATCTCCACCTTGGTCACCCGGGCGGGCGACAGGGCGGCGGCGACCATCTCGGCCGGGTCCTCCGACCAGTCGACGATGTCGATCTTCTCGCCGTGCAGCTCGGCCATCACGCCGCGCACCCGCATGCCGTTCGGGCCGATGCAGGCACCCTTGGCGTTCAGGCCCTGACGGCGCGACCACACCGCGATCTTGGTGCGGTGACCGGCCTCGCGGGCGATCGCCGCGATCTCCACCGAGCCGTCCGCGATCTCCGGGACCTCCAGCGCGAACAGCCGCTTCACCAGGTTCGGGTGGGTCCGCGACAGCGTGACCGACGGGCCGCGCACACCGCGCCGCACGCCCACCACGTAGCACTTCAGCCGGGTGCCGTGCCGGTAGTCCTCGCCCGGGACCTGCTCCTGCGGCGGCAGGATGGCCTCGAGCTTGCCGATGTCGACCAGGATGTTCTTCGGGTCGTTGCCCTGCTGGACGACACCGGTGACGATGTCGCCCTCCTTGCCGGCGTACTCACCGAAGGTCTTGTCGTCCGCGGCGTCCCGCAGCCGCTGCAGGATGACCTGCTTGGCGGTGGACGCGGCGATCCGGCCGAACCCGCTCGGGGTGTCGTCGAACTCCTTGGGCTCCACGCCCTCGTCCAGCTCGGCGGCGTCCTCCAGGGCCCACACCGTCACGTGGCCGGTCTTGCGGTTCAGCTCCACCCGCGCCCGGCGGCGGGAGCCCTCGGTGCGGTGGTACGCAATGAGGAGGGCCGACTCGATCGACTCGACCAGCAGGTCGAACGGCACGCCCTTCTCGGTGACCAGCCCGCGCAGGGCACTCATGTCGATGTCCACGATTACGCCTCCTCTTCCTCTTCGTCCGTGTCCGCGATGTCAGCGGCGGCGTCGAGCAGTTCCTCGTCCTTGCGGTTGAACTCGACCTGCACCCGGGCCCGCGCGATCTCCGCGAACTCCAGTCGGCGCTCCTTGGGGCGGCCGCGCCCCTTCACCGGCTGCACCTCGACCAGTGCGCCGTCCTCGTCGCTCTCCAGCACCCGCGCGGTCAGCTCCGCGCCGTCCACCAGCTTGATCGCCGCCAGCCGGCCGGTCGCCCGGCGCCAGTGCCGCGGCTCGTTCAGCGGGCGCTCCGCGCCCGGCGAGCCGACCTCCAGCAGGTACGGGGCGTCACCCATCAGGTCCGACTCGTCCAGCGCCTGGCCGACCAGGCGGGAGAACTCGGCGATCGCGTCCAGGTCGACGCCGCCGTCGGCGTCCACGTCGATCTGCACCTGGCGGCGGCTGCCGGCCTGGGTCACCTTGACCTCTTCGAGGTCCAGCCCGGACTCGGCGGCCAGCGGCTCCAGCAATGTGCGCAGCCGGTCAGTGGGGGTGGTGCTCATCCGGGTGACTCCTCGGCCGCGTCTGCTGTTGTCGGAGGTGCTAACTCACCGCGAAGCCTATCCGGTCAACCCCCGAACCGCCGATTCCGACCCGGGCCGTGGCCGCCCCCCTGCGAGCAACGTCACAGCCACCCCTTACGGTCGAAGCCCTCGCCGGAAGTGCCAGGCTCGGGGATGATCCCTCCCGACGGGTCGTCAAGGCCCCACGACCCACGCTGGAGTGCCGATGCCCGCGCCCACACGGCGGTCCTTCCTCGCGCTCGGGGCGCTCGGCGGGCTCCACCTCCTCTGCGGCTGCACCGATGAGCACGACCACACCCCGGGCAAGGCCGCCGAGGACGCCGACCGGCCGGTGCGGCTGCGCCAGGTCGCCGCCACCGACGCCCTGCTCGCCGACTACACCGCTGTGCTCGCGGCGAGCCCCGCCGACGCCGACCGGCTCGGCGACCTGCGCGACGACGTGCTCCAGCACCGAGAAGCCCTCGCCCGGTCACTGCCCGCCTCCTCCCCCACCGCGGGTGCCGGCACGGCCCGCAGCGTCGCCGACCTGGCCGCGGCCGAACGCCGCACCGCGGGCCTGCGGCTGGCCGACCTGACCGCCGCCTCCCCCGCGCTGGCCAAGGCCCTCGCCTCGGTGGCCGCCTCCGGCGCCGCGCACGCCGCCGCCCTCGGCGACACCAGCCCGCTCACCGACGACGGCGCGTCCCCGTCCCCGTCGCCCGCACCGGTCCCCCTCCCCACGGCGGACGCGGACGCCCTCCAGTCCGCGCTCGCCGCCGAACACGCCGCCGTGTACGGGTACGGCGTGGTGGGCGCCTTCCTGCCGGTCGGCCCGCAGCGCGAGGACGGCCGCGCCGCCTACGCCGCCCACCAGGCCCGCCGGGACGCCTGGCAGCGGCTGCTCGGCACCGGCGGCGTCTCGCCCACCGCCGCCGCACCCGGCTACCGGCTCCCGTTCCAGGTCAAGGACGCGGCCACCGCCGCCCAACTCGCGGCCCACCTGGAGACCCAGCTCACCGCCGCCTACGCCGACCTGTGCGCCACCACCGCCCTCCGCCCCCAGGCCGCCGCCGCCCTGCGCGAGTCCGCCCTGCGAGCCGCCCACTGGGGCGCCGACCTCCCCGCCCTCCCGGGCCTCGCCCCCACCGACCCCGCTCCCGCCGCGAGTTAGCAGCCCCCGGCTGCTGCGCGATGATGGACGGTATGTCCGCACAACCTGCGCAGTTCACCGTCCCCGAGCGTCTGGCCGAGTCGGTCCGGGCCGGGGGTGATCCGGGCGAGGCGCGGTGGCTGGCCGCACTGCCGTCCCGGTTCGCGGGGCGGCTGGCCGACTGGGGGCTGGTGCTGGAACGCATGGCCGAGCCCGGCGGGCGGAGCAGCGTGGTCGGGTACGCGTACCGCGCCGAGGACCGGACGCCGGTGGCGGTGAAGGCACTGCGGCCGGGCGCCGACGCGGCGGCCGAGGCGGCGGCGCTGCGGGTCTGGGCCGGGCGCGGGGCGGTACTGCTGCTGGCCGAGGCGGAGCGGACGCTGCTGCTGGAGCGGCTGCACGGCGAGATCCCGCTGCGCTCGCTCGCGGAGACGAAGGCCACCCTGGAGGCCACCAGCCTGCTGCGCCGCCTGTGGGTGGAGCCGCCCGCCGGGCACTCCTTCACCACCCTCGCCTCGCACGCCGGCCTTGTGGAGCGACGGATCGCCGAGCGGCGGACCCTGCCGGGTGCGGCGGACGCGGCTCCGCTGGTGGACGAGGCGCTGGAGGCGGTGGCGCTGGCCGCGGACGGCGGCGGGTGGCTGCTGCACGGGGACTTCCACCACGGGCGGGTGCTGGCCGCCGACCGGTCGCCGTGGCTGGCCGTCGGACCACGGCCGCTGGTGGGCGACCGGGCGTACGACCTGGCCCGGCTGGTGCTGGACCGGCTGGAGACCCTGGCGGCCGCGCCGGGCCCGCGCGGTGCGGCCCGGCGGCGCCTGGCACAGCTGTCGGAGGCGGTGGAGCTGCCCGCCGACCGGGTGCGGGCCTGGGCGCTGCTGCGGGCCGTGGACACCGCGCTGGCGGCGCTGGCCCGGGGCGACGTGGCAGGTGCGGAGCTCCATCTGGAGTTCGCGGCCTGGCTGTGAGGACGGGGCGGTCCGCCGCCCGCGACGGCAGGTAGTAACGTCCCGCTTCATGGAGCAGCTCACCGGGGTGACGATCGAGGCCATCGACCTGGCGGCGTGGGCGCCTGCCGTGCTGGAGGTCCAGGCGGTCGCGTTCGGGCTGGGGCCGCAGGAGGTGGCGGTGCGGCTGCCGATCGTCGGCCGGCACGCACTGCAGCCGGGGGTGATCGCGCTGGGGGCGATGGCGCAGGGCCGGCTGGTCGGTTTCGGCTACGGGATGCCCAACCAGCGCACCCACTGGTGGTCGACGGTGATCGAGCCGTACTTGGCGGCGCGCGGCCTCGCGGACTGGCTGGACGGGGTGTTCGCGGTGACCGAGCTGCATGTGCTGCCGGAGTGCCAGGGCCTGGGCGTGGGCACCCGGCTGATCCGCACGCTGTGCGAGCGCTCCGGCCTGGACCGTTCGATCCTGTCGGCGATCGACGCGGAGACTCCGGCGCGCCGGCTCTACCGTTCGCTCGGCTACCGGGACTTGGCGCCGGCGGTGCGCTTCCCGAACACGGCCAGGCCGTACGCGGTGATGGGCGCGCACCTGCCGCTGCGCGACCCCTCGCGCCCGTGACGCACCGTCAGAACAGCACGCTCATGAACGCGCCGACCTCGCGGAACCCGACCCGGCGGTAGGCGGCGCGGGCGCGCAGGTTGAAGTCGTTGACGTACAGCGACACCACGGGGGCGACCTCGGCGAGGGCGGTGTTGACGACCGCGGCCATGCCGGTCTCGGACAGCCCCTTGCCGCGGTGCTCGGGGGCCACCCAGACGCCCTGGATCTGGCAGGCACCGGCCGTGACGGCGCCGATCTCGGCCTTGAAGACGACCTGGCCGTCCTCGCCGAAGCGGGCGAACGACCGTCCGGAGGAGACCAGTTCGGCGACCCGGGCCTGGTAGAGCAGGCCGCCGTCGCCGGCCAGCGGGGAGATCCCCACCTCCTCGGTGAACATCGCGACGCAGGCGGGGATCAGTGCCTCGATCTCGCCGCGGTGCACCCGGCGCACCAGCGGGTCGGGTTCGACCTCGGTGACGGGCGTGGAGGTGGCCATCAGCGGCTGGTGGCCGCGCACGTCGCGGGCCGGGCCCCAGGAGCGTTCCAGCAGGGCCCACAGGGCGGCGACGGCGTCCCCCGGGCCGACGATCGAGGAGCAGCGGCGGCCCTGCCGGCGGGCCCGCTCGGCGAACGCGCGGACGGCCTCCGGGCCTGCGTTGACCGGGACCAGGTTGGCGCCGGCGTAGCAGAGCGCGTCGAGCCGTCCGTCGGCGTCGTGCCAGCCCCACATCTCGCCGCCGAGCCGCCACGGGTCGAGGCCGACGGCCTCCACCCGGGTGGCGACGAAGGCGTTGGCGACCGGGTCGCGGTGCAGGATCTCCAGCGCCGCGTCGAGGTCGGGCGTCTCCAGTACGCGGGTTGCGGCCAGCGCCCGGGCGACCTGGAACGGGCCGGGCAGCATCACACCTCGGTCGAGCACGGGAGGCACCTCTCGCAGCGGGCGGGACCGCCAAGTCGGCGGCCCCGCCGGGGACTTCAGGCCGTCACTCGCCGGCCACGACGACGGGAGCGCCGGATTCGACACCCTCCGCCTGCATCTGCTCGGCCAGCTTCATGGCCTCTTCGATCAGGGTCTCGACGATCTTCGACTCGGGCACGGTCTTGATCACCTCGCCCTTGACGAAGATCTGGCCCTTGCCGTTGCCGGAGGCGACGCCCAGGTCGGCCTCACGGGCCTCGCCGGGGCCGTTGACGACGCAGCCCATGACGGCCACCCGCAGCGGCACCTCCATGCCCTCCAGGCCGGCGGTGACCTCCTCGGCGAGCTTGTAGACGTCCACCTGGGCGCGGCCGCAGGACGGGCAGGAGACGATCTCCAGGCCGCGCTCGCGCAGGCCCAGCGACTCCAGGATCTGGTTGCCGACCTTGATCTCCTCGGCCGGCGGGGCGGACAGCGAGACCCGGATGGTGTCGCCGATGCCCTCGGCGAGCAGCGCGCCGAACGCCACCGCGGACTTGATGGTGCCCTGGAAGGCCGGGCCGGCCTCGGTGACGCCCAGGTGCAGCGGGTAGTCGCAGGCCGCGGCGAGCTGCCGGTAGGCGTTGATCATCACGACCGGGTCGTTGTGCTTGACCGAGATCTTGATGTCGCGGAAGTCGTGCTCCTCGAACAGCGAGCACTCCCACAGCGCGGACTCCACCAGCGCCTCGGGAGTCGCCCGGCCGTACTTCTCCAGCAGGCGCTTGTCCAGCGAACCGGCGTTGACGCCGATCCGGATCGGCACGCCGGCGTCCTTGGCGGCCTTGGCGATCTCGCCGACCTTGTCGTCGAACGCCTTGATGTTGCCCGGGTTGACGCGCACCGCGGCGCAGCCGGCGTCGATCGCGGCGAACACGTACTTGGGCTGGAAGTGGATGTCGGCGATCACCGGGATCTGCGACTTCTTGGCGATGATCGGCAGCGCGTCGGCGTCGTCCTGCGAGGGGACCGCGACCCGGACGATCTGGCAGCCCGAGGCGGTCAGCTGGGCGATCTGCTGGAGCGTCGCGTTGACGTCGGAGGTCAGCGTGGTGGTCATCGACTGCACCGAGACCGGCGCGTCGCCGCCCACCGGAACGTTGCCGACCATGATCTGCCGCGAGTACCGGCGCTTGGCCAGCGGCTTGAGCGGCAGGGAGGGGATACCGAGCGAGATCGCGGTCATGTGCGCAGTGTTTCCTCTGCAGAAATTCGATGAGCCGACGCGCACTGCAACCGGCGCGCCCGGCGTCCAACGGTACGGCACGGCCGGGTGGCGAAGCACACTCGGCCGTGGTGGCGCGTGCTAGTTCAGGCGCACCGGGTTGATGATGTCGGCGGCCATCACCAGGGCCGTGAAGCAGATGAACACCCCGGCGACCACGTAGGCCAGCGGCATCAGCCGGGCCACGTCGAACGGTCCGGGGTCGGGGCGGCGCAGCACCCGGGCGAGGCCGCGGCGCAGCGACTCCCACAGGGCGCCGGCGATGTGGCCGCCGTCCAGCGGGAGCAGCGGCAGCATGTTGAACAGGAACAGCATCAGGTTGATGCCGGCCAGCAGCTGGACGAAGAACGCCAGCTGCTGGGTGGCGGGCAGGTCCATCGCGAACACGTCGCCACCGAGCCGGGCGGCGCCGACCATGCCGATCGGCGAGTCGGTGTCGCGCGGGGTGCCGTCGACCACGGCGTGCCACAGGCCGGGGATCTTGCCGGGCAGCTGGGCCAGCGACTCGACACTGTGCCGGGCCATCGAGTCCATCTGGTCGACGCTCTCGCCGAGCGACATGTGGTGCACGCCGACGGCGGGGGTGATGCCGAGGAAGCCGGCGGTGACGGTCTGCCCCTTGATCGGGTTGTTGTCCTTGTCCAGCGCCTGCAGCGTGTTGGTGGTGATGTCGGCGTTCAGCGTGCCGGGGCTGCCGTCCCGGTGCCGGACCTCGATGGCGACCTGCTTGCCCGCCGAGTCCCGGATCAGGCCGGACAGCTGCGGGTAGTCGTGGATCGGCACCCCGCCGAAGGTCAGCACGGTGTCACCGGCCCGCAGACCCGCCTGGTTGGCCGGGGACTTCGGGTCCTCCGGCTTGCAGGTGTCGGTCTTCGCGCTCACCGGCACCACGCACTCGCTGACCGACTTCACGGTCGGCACCGACTGCTGGACGCCGATCCCCATGAAGAGCGTCAGGAACAGGCCGATCGACAGGATCAGGTTCATGCCCGGGCCGGCGAACATCACGATGACGCGCTTCCACGGCTTGCGGGTGTAGAACAGCCGGGTCTCGTCGCCGTCCTGGATCTCCTCGTACGAGGCGGACCGGGCGTCCTCGATCATCGACCGCCAGGGCGAGCTGGAACGCTTCGTTATCCGGCCGTCCGCGCCGGGCGGGAACATGCCGATCATCCGGATGTAGCCGCCGAACGGGATCGCCTTCAGGCCGTACTCGGTCTCGCCCCGCTTGGTCGACCAGATGGTCTTGCCGAAGCCGACCATGTACTGCGGCACCCGGATGCCGAACAGCTTCGCGGTGGAGAGGTGGCCGAGCTCGTGCCAGGCGATCGAGAACAACAACCCGACCACGAAGATCAGGACGCCCAGCACCCACATCAGCTTGTCCACCGCGTCGCCTCCGTCGTCCTACCGCTTAGCCGGCCGCCAGTTCGCGGGCCCGGGCACGGGCCCAGCTCTCCGCGTGGAGTACGTCCTCCACCGTGAGCGAAGTTCCCGACTGGGGGGTGCCGTGTTCGGCGACCACCTTCGCCACAGTGTCCACGATTCCGGTGAAGGGCAGCGCGCCCTTCAGGAAAGCATCCACACATTCCTCATTGGCGGCGTTGAAGACCGCCGGGGCGGTCCCGCCGAGCGTACCCACCTCGCGGGCCAGCTCGACGGCCGGGAAGGCCTGGTTGTCCAGCGGGAAGAACTCCCAGGTCGCGGCCTTGGTCCAGTCGCAGCCGGGGGCGGCGTCCGGCACCCGCTCGGGCCAGCCGAGGCCCAGCGCGATCGGCATCCGCATGTCCGGCGGGCTGGCCTGGGCCAGCGTCGAGCCGTCGGTGAATTCCACCATCGAATGAACGACCGACTGCGGGTGGACCACCACCTCGATCCGGTCGAACGGAATGTCGTACAGCAGGTGCGCCTCGATCACCTCGAGGCCCTTGTTCACCAGGGTCGCCGAGTTGATCGTCACCACCGGGCCCATCGCCCAGGTCGGGTGCGCCAGCGCGTCGGACGGCGTCACGCCGGCCAGCTGCTCACGGGTGCGGTTGCGGAACGGGCCGCCGCTGGCCGTCACCACCAGCTTGCGGACCTCCGCGCGGGTGCCGCCGGCCAGCGCCTGGAACAGCGCGGCGTGCTCGGAGTCCACCGGCACGATCTGGCCGGGCTGCGCCACCGCCTTCACCAGCGGGCCGCCGACGATCAGCGACTCCTTGTTCGCCAGCACCAGCACCCGGCCGGCCCGCAGCGCGGCCAGCGTCGGCGCCAGGCCGATCGAGCCGGTGATGCCGTTCAGCACCGAGTGGCACTCCATCGCGGCCAGCTCGGTCGCCGCGTCCGGGCCCGCCAGCACCCGCGGCAGCGGGGCGCCCTGCGCCTTGGCCGCCAGGGCCTCGCGCAGCGGCCGCTCGGCGGCCGGGTCGGCCACCGCGACGGTGTGCACGCCCAGCGCGACGGCCTGCTCGGCGAGCAGCTCCACCCGGCCGCCGGCCGCGGACAGCGCGACCACCTTGAACCGGCCGGGGTTGCGGAGCACCACGTCGATGGCCTGCGTGCCGATCGAGCCGGTCGAGCCGAGAATGACCAACTCCCGCGGCCCGTCCGGGTCGGCGACGGTCGGGGTGAAGCGCAGCTGCGGATGGGCGAGCGAATTCATGCCCCCCATTGTGGCCTGTGCTACGCGGTGGTCACCGCCATGCCCAGAACTTCCCGACCGCCTCGCCGTCCGCCGTGTTCTCCCACTCGAACACGCCTACGGCGCCGCGCAGCGCGGCGGCGAACTCCGGCGAATCGGTCTCGTAGACGATCGAGCCGCGGAAGCTGTTGCCGCCGCTCTCGGTGAACGTGCCCACGCCCTGGCCGTGCCAGCTCGCGTGCGCGCCGCCCGGGCCCATCAGCACGCCCTGGCCGCCGCCCACCAGGGTGCCGTCGGCGCGCATCCGCGCCGTGTAGGTGCCCATGTCCTGGACCGGGACGCCCAGCAGGGTGCCGCTCGCCACGAACGAGGACTCCACCGTCGGCGGCAGCCCGTGCTCCCCCGGCAGCACCCGTCGAACGGTGATCCGGCCCTGTTCCTCACCAATGAGGTCGCCCAGCATGGCGGGACCTCCTTCCTTCCTGCCTCCCTCTCGGACTACGCCCGGCCCGTGGGGGTGTCAAGGCAGGCCGACGCCCCGCCGCCGCAGCTGCGGTGACGGGGCGCCAGGTCGGGTCGGGCTCGATCAGAGGTCGAGGCCGGTCAGCACCATGACCTTCTCGAAGGTGTAGTCGTCCATCGCGTAGCGGACGCCCTCGCGGCCCACGCCGGAGTCCTTCACGCCGCCGTACGGCATCTGGTCGGCACGGTAGGACGGCGCGTCGCCGATGACCACGCCGCCGACCTCCAGCTCGCGGTGGGCGCGGAAGGCGGTCTGCACGTCGTGCGTGAAGATGCCGGCCTGCAGGCCGTAGTTGGAGTCGTTGACCATCGCGAAGGCCTCCTCGGTGGAGGAAGCCTTCTGCACCGACAGCACCGGGCCGAACACCTCGGCCTTCGCCAGGATGGCGTCCGCCGGCATCTCGGCGAGCACGGTCGGCTCGACGGCCGCGCCGTCCCGCTTGCCGCCGGTGAGCAGCTTGGCGCCCTTGGTGACGGCGTCCCCGACCCAGGACTCGACGCGCTTGGCGGCGTTCTCGTCGACCAGCGGGCCGACGTCGGTGGCATCGTCGTGCGGGTCACCGGTGACCTGGGCCTGCACCTTGGCGACGATCTTCTCGACCAGGCGGTCGTAGACGGTCGCGTCGGCGATAACCCGCTGCACCGAGATGCAGGACTGGCCGCCCTGGTAGTTCGCGAACAGCGCGATCCGGCTCGCGGCCCAGTCCAGGTCCGCCTCGGAGTTCCAGTCCGCCAGCACCACGGCCGCGGCGTTGCCGCCGAGCTCGAGGGTGACGTGCTTGCGCGGCACCGAGTCCATGATCTGGTAGCCGACCTTTTCCGAACCGGTGAACGAGATCACCGGCAGGCGCTTGTCCTGCACCAGCTCGGGCATCTTGGCGTTCTCGACCGGCAGGATGCTCCAGGAGCCCACCGGCAGGTCCGTCTCGGCCAGGATCTCGCCCAGCACCATGGCGGACAGCGGGGTCGCCGGGGCCGGCTTCAGGATGATCGGCGCGCCGACCGCGATCGCCGGGGCCAGCTTGTGGGCCACCAGGTTCAGCGGGAAGTTGAACGGCGCGATGCCCAGCACCACACCGCGCGGGAAGCGGCGCACCAGCGCGTAGCGGCCGGTGCCGCCCGGGTCGGTGTCCAAACGCATGGTCTCGCCGTTGGTGCGACGGGCCTCCTCGGCGGCCCAGCGGAACACCGACACGGCACGGCCCATCTCGCCGCGCGCCCACTTGATCGGCTTGCCGTTCTCGGCGGTGATCAGCTGGGCGATCTCCTCGGTGCGCTCCGTCAGCCGCTTGGCGACGTGGTCCAGCGCGGCCGCGCGGACGTGCGCGGGGGTCGCGGCGAACACCGGAACGGCGGCGGCGGCGGCCGCGACGGCCTCCTCCACCTGCGCGTCGGTCGGCACACTGACCTTCGCCACCAGGCTGTTGTCGTGCGGGTGACGGACCTCCAAGTCCGTCTCGCCGCTCGCGCGCTGCCCGGCCAACCAGAACTCGTACGTGGTGGTCACGGTCGCACCGGCCCCTTCCCTCGAATACTTCGCTTTCCCATTCACGGTAGGCGGGGGGAGACGGCTTTCCGATTGGACGGACGGGAGGAAAGCACCCGTTCGATTTCGACGGACAGGACAGGCCCGTCCGGGGCGGGACTCAGCCCGAATCCACCGGTTGACCGTCGGTGCTGGAGCGGAGCGGAACGAAGAGATGCCCTGCGACCTGCGATGATGTGAGTTCTCTACGCTCCA
>NZ_JBIUCB010000033.1:0-50505 GCF_044593455.1 Kitasatospora sp. NPDC051984 | reverse complement strand
TTACATTCCGAACCCGGAAGCTAAGCCTCACAGCGCCGATGGTACTGCAGGGGGGACCCTGTGGGAGAGTAGGACGCCGCCGAACAATCATTCAGAAAAGCCCCTGTCCGGGAAACCGGGCAGGGGCTTTTCGTGTTTGGCCTCGATCTTTTAGCGCACCGACATGATGCCGGGCTGGTCCCGCAGATGCGGGGGGGGGGGGGGGCAGGAAGCGCGGCCGGTTGTACCAGACGATCGCGATTCCCGTCAGGCTGGTGGTGACGACGCCGGCGAGGAGGATCAGCAGTACGACGACCAGAGCTGCGGACGGCGGAGGTGGGGTCGTGCCTCCTATGACACCCGCGGCGCTGAGGTATCCGCCCAGGCCGATCATGGCGCCGAGGAAGCACCCGCACGCCCCGAGCATCAGCAGGGCACGTTCCCCTCCGGCCAGTACGTTCGCCGCAAGTGACCGCGCCAGGAACGTGGAGGGAGTCTGGCCTCGCCAGCTCCGGATCCCCTGCCGGACGAGCACCGTCCCGAACCAGATGAGGCACAGGGCGAGAACTGTTGTGAGGACAACCATCGTTCGGGCCTACCAATCGAAGAAGTCTGCGACGGCGTCAATGATCTCATCGGCTGTCAGATCAACGCCTCGGGAAAGCTCGAGGTTGGCGAGGGTGTTGGCAAGGCCGTGCCGACGTCGGGCGCGCGGACGGCTTCGACGGTCTCCCAGTCCTCGGCGCTGAGTTGGGCGAGGGCGGCGGAGAGGATGCCGTCCTGTTCCTTGAGGATGTGGTTGCGCAACTGGGTGAGGGCGTCGAGGAGCTGCCGCCGTGCCGCGGCGTTCCGGGGGTATCAGGCGTTGACGACGGGGGCGCCGATGGGCGAAAGCGGTGTCGCCGGTGCCGAGGAGGAAGCGGCCGGCGAGCAGCGCGGTGAGCGAGGAGCGGCCGATCAGGCCGAGGTAGAGCACTGGCTCGATGGTGGCGGCGGACACCAGCGGGAGCATCACCCGGCCGCGGTACCGGTCGGTGAGCGCGTCGACCGGGCTGCGGCCCAGGGAGCCGGTGATCACCGGAACGGCGGTCAGCAGCGACTGCTCGTGGAGGTGCTGGAGGTGCCTGGCCGCTGACCCCGTAACCGGTCGCCGTCGGCACACAGCGCTGCGCCCGGTGTGCGACGCGACCTGATTGCCGCACACCGGGCGCACCCGCCAAGGAAGTTGGACCCGCTCAGTCGGTGACGGGTTCCACCGACCTGATCATCCGCGTGCCGCGCGACACCGCGAGGCGGACCACGGTGCCGGGGGCGGGGGTGGGGGCGCCGGCGGGGAGGGCCCAGGCTCGGGTTTGGTCGGTGGTGCCGGTGTCGAGGGCGAGGAAGCGGGGGGCCTTGTCGCGGCGGCGGGGCTCCAGGCGGAGGATCTCGCCGGTGAGGGTGTGGGGGGCGCGCCGTTCCAGGGCGGCGAGGGTGAGGTAGTGGGCGGTGAGGGCGCCGAAGCAGACGATCACGACGGTTTCGGCGAGGGTCGGGCCCGGGTGGTTCAGGGCGTCGGACGCCCAGCCGTGGCGGCCGGCGAAGTTGCCGGGCATCATGCCGAGGAAGGCGAGGAACGCCGTCCAGCGGCTGAGGCGTCCGGCCACCAGGAGGGCGAGGACGGCGATGGCGACCCAGCCGGCGCTCAGCACCAGGCCGGGGCGGCGCACCGTCTCGGTCACGTCGGGGGCGGCCGCCCACTCGGGGCGGCGGAGGAGCGCGAAGACCGTCAGGCCGACGGCCACCACGGCTGCGGCGCCCGCGAGTTGGAGCAGCCGGGTGGTGTTGGCGCCGAAGCCGGGGCGGAGCCGGGGGTAGCGGATGCGGACGGGGCGCCAGGTGCCGCCGTAGGAGGACCAGACGCGGCGCTTGTCGCCGGAGTCGAAGCCGAGCAGGCGGGAGGTGCGGACGGTGACGCCGAGCGCGGCGGCGTAGGCGAGGTAGCGGTCCCAGACGGTGACGGCCGCGGGCGGGAGTTGGGCGAAGTCCTCGTGGGCGCGGAGCCAGGACTGGACTCCGGCCCAGTGGCCCGCGCGTTCGAGCCCGGACCGGGTCGCCCGTTCGCCGATGGCCAGCGCGAGCAGAAACCCGAGCGGGAAGATCGGAAGGGCGCCGAGCCCGGCTGCCGCGCGGACGCCGTGTCCGCCGGTGATGACGCCCAGCCCGAGGAGCACGCCGGGGGCGAACAGGCCGGTGAACAGCACACTGGAGAGCAGGGGGCCGAGCCGCGGCCGGGAGAGGCCGCGTCGGCGGGCCTCGGCGACGATCTCCCGGCGGAAGGCGCCGTTCCAGGCGGTCGCGCGTTCCTGCGCGCGGAAGGCGATCGCGCCGATGGGGGCGCCGGAGTCGCCGGCCTGCTCGGTGATCCGGTCGAGGACCCGCTGTTCGTAGGGGGCCAGGGCGGGGGCGCCCTTGTTGGTGAGGTGCACCGTGCTCTGCGCGGGGTCGTCGGCGGGCTGGCGGATCTCGACCAGTCCGCGCGCCGCGAGGTCCAGCAGGGTCGCGGCGGCGGCGTGGTCCACGGAACGCCAGTGGTTCGACAACAGGGCGACCACGGCCGGTCGTTCGGGCTCGTCGCCGAGTTCCTGCGTCGCGGGGCCGGGGCGGACGGCCCCGTTCCGGGTGGCGACCAGGGAGATTCCGTAGACCACGAGCCAGAGCGCGGCCACGCCGGCGCCGGCCCAGTACAGCTGGGCGTCGAGGCTCACGCGAGGTTCACCCGGGGTGCGTCCTGCGCGGTGGCCCCGGCCTCGAAGTACTCCCGTCGGGCGTGCCCGCCGCCGAACCCGGAGACGACGTTGCCGGGGAAGCTCTCCAGGGCGGTGTGGTAGGTCTGGACGGCGCTGTTGTAGAACTGCCGCGCGTAGGCGATCTTGTCCTCGGCGGTGGTCAACTCGGCCTGCAGCTTGAGGAAATGCTGGTCCGCCTTCAACTGCGGGTAGGCCTCGGCGAGGGCGAGCACCTTGCCGAGGGCGGCGGTCAGCAACTCCTCCGCGACCGCCTTGTCGGTGACGCCGAGCCCGGCCTCCTCCGCCGCCCCGCGCGCGGTGATGACGGCCTCCAGCGTGCCCCGCTCGTGCGCCGCGTACCCGCGCGCACCCTCGACCAGATTCGGTATCAGCTCGTGCCGGCGCTTCAGCTGGACGTCGATCTGCGCCCAGGACGCCTGCGTCTGGTTGCGCAGCCGGATCAGCCGGTTGTACGTCCTGACGACCCACCACAGCAGCACCGCGACCAGCACGGCAAGGACGCCGCCCACGACGAGACCCACGTTGTTCCCCCCTGTTGTCGAGACCTCTCGCCGGGATGTTCCGGCAGGTCGGGGGCGATCATAGGGCCGGCGACCGTTCGAATGCCCCCGATTAATCGAAAGCGGCAGCGAATCGAGACCAGGAGGGCGGCTGGCGGCGCCCGGCCGGGTGGGGCCGGGCGCCGGTGCGTGGGGCGGGGTCAGTTCCAGATGTCGTTGAGGGGGGTCGCGTACTGGTCGTTCTGGGTCAGGCGGCCGGGGAGGCGCAGGCCCTCTTCGACGGTGCGCAGGATGCTGTAGTGGTTGTAGGGGGCGGGGGAGCGGTAGCCGGGCTTGGTGAGGCCGGGGGAGCCGGTGACGATGGTGGGGATGCGCTGGCCGTGGTTGTTGTCGTCCTCGTCGAAGGTGATGACGAGCAGGGAGCGCTGCTGCGTCCAGGCGGGGGAGGCGAACAGCTTGGGGAGGTTGGTGCGCATCCAGGTGTCGCCGGTGGCGACGTCGCAGTTGTGCATGGTGTTGCAGCTGTTGGGCTCGAACCAGACGAAGTCGGGTGTGGTGGCAGGGGATTGGAGGTCGGACCAGAGCCGGGTGATCGGCTGGAGCTTGTCCTGGCAGCGGGCGGTGTCGCCGATGACGTCCTTGAAGTAGACGAACGGGATGTTGTCAGCGTCGTAGTTGCCGCTGGAGCTCAGGTTGCAGGGCGACTTCATGTCCTCGACATAGCCGCGCCAGGACCGGCCGGCCTGCTCGACCAGGTTGCCGAGGTGCGGCGAGGTGACGGACCCGGTGAGCGCCGGGTAGGGGTTGTCGGTCCGGCCGAAGGTGGAACCGCCGGACACCGCAAGGTAGTTGGGGTCGCTGGGGTGGACGACGCCGTAGGACTGGGTGAGCGTGACGCCGCTGTTCGCCAGCTGGTTCAGATAGGGCGCGGCGGAGCTGCCGATCACCTGGTCGTAGGACCTGTTCTCCAGCATCACGAAGAACACGTGGTCCAGCGAAGGCACTTGGGACGGGACGGGGGCCTGCAGGGCGGGTGCGGGGACAGCGGCCGAGACGGTCAGCGACAGGTTGTCCGCGTAGGCGTCGTTGTACGCGGTGCCGGTGCGGCTCGCCTCGCGGGTCAGTTGCAGGGCGACGGCGATGCTGCGGGTGCCGGCGGGGAGGGTGCCGGTGGCGGTGCGCTGGAGCAGGGCGGTGGCCAGGCCGCGGTCGGTGGCGCTGACCGGCCCGATCCGGGTGCTGCCGAGGGACGCGCCGGAGCCGCCCAGGAAGGTGGCCGTGAGGGTGGCGGTGGAGTTCTCCGTGGCGTAACCGCCCAGCCAGCCCGAGAGGTTGTACGTCACGCCGCCCGCGTCGATCGGGCCGGACGCGGCCGACACGTCGGCGGTCTGGGAGAGCGTGGAGCTGCCGACCGGGCCGCCGGAGAAGAAGGCGGTGCCGCGGTTGCCCGGGCCGGAGGTGCCGTTCGACGGGAAGCCGTTCGGCGCGCCGTACGCAACGGCGGTCGGGACGCCGGTGGTCTGCCAGCCGGGGAGCGTCACGCCGTCGTAGCCGCTGACGGAGGCGTCGGCGCACTCGGCGTCCCCGTTGACGATCAGGTTGGGGCTGCCGGTGGAACCGGGCGCGGTGACGGAGAAGCGGGCGGGCCGGGCGAGCGCCGTGTAGCCGTCGTTGGAGAGGTAGTTGGCCGTGTAGGCGCCCGGGGCGAGCGTGCCGGTGGCGAGGGAGACCGAGCCGGTTCCGTTCGGCGCGTAGGCCCAGACGGAGGCCGGACTCCCGCCCGGCTGCTGGCCGTTGTCGGGGTAGATGCCGATCCAGTTGGTCGCGGAGACCCGGCCGGTGCCGTAGGAGGCGACCACCGCCTGGCCCTGCGGGTACGAGGTCTGGCCGACGCACAGCACGCTGTTCTGGGTGTCGAGGACGGCCGAGGAGGTCACGGTGAACAGCACCGGCGCGGCCAGCGGCGTGTAGCCGTTGTTGGCGAGCAGGTAACTGAGGTAACTGCCGGGCGCCAGCGAGCCCGCGGCCAGGGTGACGGTGCCGCCGCTGTTCGGGGCGTACGTCCAGGCCAGCGAGTTCGTCCCGCTGCCGGGGCCCTTCGCGGGGTCGGTGGAGTAGATGCCGACCCAGTTGGTGGCGGAGGGCCGGTCGGTGCTGTACGTCACCGCCAGCGCCGAAGTCCGGCCCTGGACGTAGCTGGTGGTGGCCATGCCGACCGAGCTGCCCGCGGCGACGGCCGGGGTCGGCAGGAGCGGGACGAGCAGGGCCACGACGGCGAGGAGCAGTAGGTGCAGCCGTCGGTGCGCGGACGGGTTCCGCATAGGGGCACTCTCCTGAGGGTGGGAGGGCTGGGGATGGGTGCGCGCCAGGATCGCAGGCCCGGTGCTGCGGCCTCAAGAAGTACCGGCGGAACTCCTCGCGACGCCCGTGTGAAGAAGTTGTTCGGCCAACTGTCCCGCACCGAAGGTTTCGCCAGCCCCTACCGATCGGTAACGATCCGTCAATTTCCGGTTTCCGCACGCGTGTTGGCGGATCGTTGATAACCTGATTGCGCAGTCCCATGTCCTTCCGGGCTGGCGCAATGTGGCCGGCCGCCAATGTACGGTCAAGTCTTCTGTGTGCTGCGCCCATTGGGCCGGTGTCATGATCGCCGGAAGGATCCGCAGTCATGACTACGCGAGTAAACCTTCTGTCGCGATGGCTGGTGGCCCCCTTGCGGTGGGCGGCCCTGCTGTCGGTGCTGGTGTCGGTCGGAGTGTTCTTCGCCGGAGCGGGGGCGGCGCAGGCCGCGCCTGCCTGCGGGGTGCTGTCCACCGGCGGGGCGTCGCAGGCGAATGCCGCGGTGCGGGCGGCCTGCGGGCTGATCGGGACTCCGTACTCGTGGGGCGGCGGCCACGGTTCGCAGCCGGGGCCGACGTACGGGATCTGCGACTCGTCCAACGGCGCCCCGAACGACTGCAACGTCCGCGGCCTGGACTGCTCCGGGATGGTCCGCTACGCCTACTCGCTGGCGGTCGGCGCGGACGTCATCAACGGCACCACGCGGACCCAGTGGCCGACTTCGCGGGCGGTGGCCCGCTACTACCGGGCGGACGGGACGGGGCCGCTGCTGCCCGGTGACCTGGTGTACTTCGGCAGTACCGCCTCCACCATCCACCACGTGGCGATGTATCTGGGGCAGGGCTGGATCGTCGAGGCCCCGTACTCCGGCGGGTACGTCCAGGTGGCGGCGCTGTCCTCGCACGGCGACTACTACGGCGCGATCCGGCTCTACGGCGCGGGCAACACCACCCCGGCGCCGAACCCGCCGCCGGCGGGTGGCGGGCAGTACTGGGTGAACACCTTCGCCAACGCGCCGGTGTTCGCCTCGCCGACCTCCACCAGCAGCACGGGGACGCTGTACCAGGGCACCAACTACGTGTACTGCAAGACCTGGGGCCGTGAGGTGTCGAACGGCAGCGCCTTCAACCACTGGTGGCTGAAGACCGACCCGGACGTCGGCCCGAGCAGCCAGTGGGTGTCGGCGTTCTACCTCTCCGGGTGGGGCAACGACGTGGCCAAGGACAACAACGGCACGGTCATCCCGGACTGCGCGGGCGGCGGCGGCGCCCCGGCCCCGACCGGTAAGTACTGGGTGGACACCTTCGCCAACGTCCCCGTGTACGCCTCCGCGACCTCCGGCAGCGCCGGCCCCACCGGGACGCTGTACCAGGGCACCAACTACGTGTACTGCAAGGTGTGGGGCCGTGAGGTGTCCAGCGGCGGCAGCTACAACCACTGGTGGCTGAAGACCGACCCGGACGTCGGCCCGAAGGGGCAGTGGGTGTCGGCGTTCTACCTGACGCGGTGGGGCAGCGACCAGGCCAAGGACAACAACGGCGTGACCATCCCCAACTGCTGACACGACGCCGGCCCCCGTCGAGGACGGGGGCCGGCGTGCGTCGCGCGGGAGGCTACGGCGTCGGGCAGTTCTCGTCGATCTTGTACTGGAGCGCCCTCGGGTAGTCGTGCCGGCTGAGCCGGACGCGGGCCAGGATCGGCGCGTGGTTGAGCTGGTTGGTCGGGTCGGCGAGTTCGGTGAGGAGGGTGTCGAGCTCGGCGTAGGTGCTGAGCTTGAAGCCGTGCATCTGGTCCTTCTCGCTGCCGAAGACCTGGGCCAGCTTCTCGTAGTGCCACGGGTGCAGCACGTTGTAGAAGTCGGCGCCGTCGGACGGCTTCTGCTGGTAGTAGCAGGGGCTGACCAGCATCTGTTCGATGCCGTAGAAGCCTTCGTTGTCGAGGACGAAGACCACCGGCCGCAGGTGGTGGCGCACCTGGGTGGACAGTTCCTGGCAGATCTCCTGGAACGAGCCGTCGCCGACGAACACCATAGGGCGCTTCAGCGGCTCCTGCCGGCCGAAGGCCACGCCGGTGGCGGCGCCGACGGAGTAGCCGATGGACAGCCAGCTGTTCTGCGCGAGGAAGCCGGCCCGCTCGTTGATCCGCAGGTTCATCGAGCCGAGCAGCGAGAACGCCGCGTCCGAGACCACGGTGAACGGCGAGGGGGCCTTCGGGTCGCCGCCGGTGGCCTCGAACTGGAGGAAGTGGTTCATCCGTTCGAAGAAGCCGTCGTAGGTCAGCTCGGTCTTCTTGTGGTGCTTGGCGCTGAGCGAGCCCAGGAACTCGGCGGTGGTGGCGGGGACGTCCAGGCCCGCCTTGTGGGCCAGCGCGAAGTGGTCGGCCGGGAAGGTCTTTCCGGCCAGCGCGGTCTTCAACGCGGGGACGAAGTGGCGGAGTTGGACGTCGGGGAAGTACATGGCGCCGACGCTGACGCCGCCGCGGGCCGCCACGATCCAGTCGTCGCCGATGGACTGCTCGCCGTTCAGGTTCTTGGACGTGGACCAGGTGCCCAGGCCGATCCGGCAGCCCGCGTTCTTGAAGGTGTCGCGGATCTCCGGCAGGCTCGCCTTGCCGTTGTACACGCCGGCGAACAGCGGGTGCTGCTCGGAGACCACGGACTTCGCGCCGACGGTGGTGCAGAACTGCATCTTGGTGGCCTCGACGAACTCCACCAGTTCGTTCTCCAGCCGCTGGTGCATGAGTTCCTCGCCGGCCCACACGATCGGCGTCTTGAACTTCGTGATCAGCTCCACGGCCGCCGCCACGGCCTTGGCCAGGATGTCCTGGTTCCGCTTGGTGAACGGCCGCTCGTGCGCTCGGAGTTGACCCTGCGGGGGGTCGCAGGGCGCGTGCCAGAGGTCGTCCATGACCTCCAGGTAGACGGGCTTGCGCTCGGTCAGGCAGGCGGTGATGGCGCTGTCGATCTGCGAGGGCGCAAGACCGGGGTTGGAGAGCACCTGCGCGTCCACCGTGACCTGCCGGTAGACCTCCAGGTTGGCCTCCCGGCGCGGGCTCATGTGCGAGGTGAGCAGGCCCACCGCCTGGAAGTTGAGCCACTGTTCGTAGGACGGCGCACCGTTGATCGCGATCAGCGGCACGTCCTCGACGTACGCGCCGCCGATGGTGTTGAGCAGGCTGAACGCGCCCACGCCGTACGTCACCGCGACGGCGGCGACGCCCTGTTCGGGCTGGTCGGGGGCGGCGTCGGCGAGCCGCACCCGGGCGTAGCCGTCGGCGGCGTAGCCGGCGCCCATCTCGGTCGGGGTGCCGACCCAGCGCACCGACGTGGTGTCCTGCATGATCGACAGGAACGGGCCGAGCAGGTCGCCCGGCACACCGAACAGGTACCGGATGCCCAACTGTTCGAGCCTGGTGGCCAGGTAGCGACCCACGGTCCACTCGGTCTTGTTGCTCATCGCTGCAGTGCCTCCTCTTGGTTCTCCTGACGGAGCTGGACTTCGGGCCGCAGTGCCCGGCGCGTCGCGGCCGGCGCCGCCGCCTCGTGCACGGCGAGCGCCGCGCGGACGGCGGTCTCCACGGCGCCCTCGATCCAGGCGTGCTTGAGCGAGATGTGCTCGCCGGCGAAGTGGACGGGGCCTTCCGCCTTGCCCGCGTCGAGGTGGAAGCTGGTCATCTGGTGCGGGGTGTACACCGCCGCCTCACCGAAGGCGTACGGGTCGCGCAGCCAGCTCTGGGTCTTGCCGTAGCCGGTGTAGAACACCTCGATCCGGCGGCCGTGCACCGACTGGAGGTTGCGCAGCGCGTAGACGTAGCGCTCGTCGTCCTCCATGGAGTCCCAGCGCGCCGCGTCGTCCGACCAGCTGTAACTGGCCAGCACCACGCCGCCGCCGTCGCCCTCAGCCACCGGGTGGGACGGGTAGTACATGAAGCGGTTCGGGTTGTCGGTGGTCGAGCCGCCGCCGAAGCAGTCGGTGGCGGGACGGACGCTGGCCCGCAGCAGCGGGGTGTGCCGGTAGACCTCCAACTGGCCTTCGCTGATCCGGCGTTCGTCCACGCTGCGGTGCGCGCCGAGCAGCGTCTCCGGCAGGTTGCGCGGCGGCCGGTGGCCGTTGTGGGCGGCGGCCACGGCAGCCTCGGCGTCGTCCTCGCCCGCCCGTTGGTAGTACTCGTACAGACCCGGTGCGATGGAGTCGAGTTCGGCCTGCCAGTCCGCCTCGGTGAACTCCCACCAGCGGCGGGAGAACTCGAGCAGCACCTTGGTGGCCTGGTCGTAGTGGGTCTCGATGATCGCCCGGCGCTTCTTGTACGAGAACGGCGGCGTCACCTGGACGAAGGTCAGCGCCGAGAACGGCACGGTGACGATCGCCAAGTCGCCCTTCCAGACGGTGGGTTCGGCATCCGGCTGGTCCTCGGGGACGGTGTGGACGGCGACCTGCGGACCGACCGGGCCGACGTCCCGGGCGCCGCCGCCGTCCCGGCGCGGGTCCCAGTACTCCATGCGGATCATCCGCCGGCCCATCCGGAGTTCGTCCCGCAGCTGCTCGGCGAGGGTCTCGGGCAGCATCCGGGTGCCGCCCTCGATCTCCCAGTAGGTGACGTTCGGGTTGATGTCGCTGCGGCCCAGGAAGGAGTGGAAGAAGGCCAGGTGCAGCCGGGAGGTCATGTTCTCGATGGTGCCGATCGCCTCGATCGCCTCGTCGCTGAAGCCCGCGTACTCGCGCAGGAAGCGGCCCATCGAGTAGCCGTCGAAGTCGTGGATCACCCGGGCCCAGCCGTCCAGCCACTCGGCGAACGGCTTGTTCACCCGCTGGCCGTCCTTGAGGTCCGAGTAGTAGTCGCGCACCGGGTCCAGCGCCTGGCTGATCATCGTGGAGGTGGTGATCCGCGCCTCCTCGCCGGTGAGGTGGAAGCCCTCGTTGATGCTGGTCGGGTCGTCGGCGTACTCCTTGCGGCGGGTCTGGATCCGGTTGGTGCGGATCCAGGAGTTGTTGCGCTTGACCGGCTCGCGGAACTCGGGGCTGTCGGAGCCGTACTTCCAGACCGTGCCGTCGAAGGACTCGTAGACCACCGGCGGGACGGGCGCGTTCTGGTTGCCGGTGTCGGGGTCGATGTCGACGTTGAAGAACAGCCGCCGTTTCAGGCCGAGGCTGTCGATCAGCGCGAGGGTGAGCGGGTGGAAGCTGGGCAGCCGCATCGCCCCGGCCTCCGCGTACTGCTTCGGGTCGTGGAACGGGCCGTCGCCCTCGCCCGCGTTGTCGCCGGCGTGGAAGGTCTTGATCCGGCCGCCCACCCGGCTGGCGTTGGCCTCCAGGATGGTGACGTTGTGCCCGGCGTCCTTGAGCAGCTTGCCGGCGACCAGGCCCGCGATGCCCGCGCCGATGATCAGCACGTCCTTACGGGCGCCGTTCGGCGGAATGCCGTCCTTGATCAGGACGTCGAGGTAGCGCAGCTTCAGGTCCTCACCGTCCGGGCCGACCAGCAGCAGTTCGCGGGCCAACTGCTGGGCGGTGTGCCGGCGGGCGCTCTCGTCGGAGGGGTTCTTCACGGGTGTCTCCTCGGTGGGTGGGGCGGTCAGGAACCGACGGGCTTGTTGGGGAGGTCCTGGCCCCCGGCGAGCAGCCGCAGCGTGGTGATCGAGGGCGTGAAGGCGTACAGCGCGCCCGTGGTGTGGACGAAACGCTTCATGTCGACGGTGCCGTGGGTGCCGTCCGCGAGCCCGATCTCGGCCTTGCCGGCCAGGCCGACGACCTTGTCGAAGCCGTTGGGGGCGGGTGTGGAGCCGTTCGGCTTTCCGGGCGGGAAGGTGTCGCTGTTGGCCCAGAACCGCTGCACCACCTCGAACTGCTCCTCCAGCGAGGTGCCGTAGCAGACGAACATCAGCCCGCGGTCCACGCCGTCGTCGTTGGCTCCGCCCGGGAACTGCACGCCGTACGGGATGCCCCGGCGCATCAGGCGGTGGCTCTTCGGGTGGCCGTCGCCGTTGCCCGCGAAGACCCGCGGGTGGGTGCGGCGGATGTGCGCGACCCACGGGGTGTGCTCGCCGGCCGGGTCGTTGCTGTAGTCGAAGTCGTTGCGGTCGGAGCCGACGCCGGTCACGCTGCCGTTCGGCGGGGCGAGCGGCGTGCCGTCCTTGAACCGGCCGACCAGGCAGGCGCCGAGGCGGGTCGGGTCCATCGTCCCGGTGAACTTGGTGGCACCGTCGATCACGGCCGCGTTCCAGCCCGCGACGTCCTGGCGCAGGCGGCGCACCACCTGGAAGGAGCCGTTCGCCATCCACTGCGGAGCCGGCCGGTCGCCGTTCTCGCTCTTCTGGCCGAAGACGAACTCGCCGGGTTCGATCAGCTCGGTGCCGGCGTGCATGTCGCGGACGCCGGGCTGGTCCGGGCTCTCCGGGTGGAAGTCCTTCACACCGGGCTGGGAGATGCCGTCCTTGTAACCGAAGTGCTCGTGGCCCTTCAACGGGCCCGTCAGGGTGCGGCCCTCGTCCACGTGGACGCGGACGATCTGATTGGCGTTCTCGACCGCGTCGAGGTTCTTCAGCTTCTCCTGCAGCATCTCGTCGGTGTCCGCGGCGACGATCAGCACCGCGTGCACGACCTGGTTGCCGGCCCCGGCGCCGAACAGCCACTGCTTGGGGTCGCTCTCGTCGGTGTCGCCGAGATCGGCGGCCCGGGCGGCCGCGCCCGCGAGGAAGGACTGCATTTTGTTGTCCTCGAGGTCCTTCCGGACCTGATCGGGCTTGTTGGCGACCGCCATCAGGCCGTCGAAGGTGAGCGACACCCCGCAGCGGACGGTGACCAGGTTGGGGTCGCGGCCGAACGCCCGGCGGGCCAGCGAGAACTGCTCGTTGAAGTCCTCGGTCTCACTGGTCGTCGAGACGGTGTTGAGGATCGCGGAGAGCCAGCCGCGACCTCTGGCGGCGTCCGGGAAGTGCAGGTAGCGGAAGTCCATGAAGTCCTTGTTGAACGCCGCCAGGATGTTGCCCTGAATGTCGGTGCTCGTCCGCAGCGGCGGCTGGGGCAACTGCTCGATAGCGGGCACGCCGGCGGGACGGGCGGAGGTGGTGGTCACGGTCGGGCTCCTCGAGTGCAGGCAGGACTGATCGCACAGCGCGATCGGGTCAGCACTCAACGTAGCTGCCGTGTGGAGAGTCCTGCCAACCGAACGTCGGCTTCCGGACGCAACGAAGGCTTCTTGCATTCCTTTGCCGTCGCTCTGCCGGGCGGCTGACAGGCACTCGGCAGAGTCGTGCCCCCACCGACCGCAGGACGTACGGAGGGCACGGCGATGACGATCAGCACGAACGTGAGCACCAGCACGAACGGAGCGGCGAGGCGCGGCACCCCGGCGGCCGCGGCGCCGGCCGTACTGGCGGCCGCGCTGCCGCTCACCGCCGTCCCGGCCGCGCAGGCCGTGCCCGCCTCGCAGACCTCCGCCGCCACCCAGGGCCGGCCCGCGTGGTGCCCGGACGTCCCGGGGCACCAGGTCGACTGCACGACCATGCGCCGCCCGCTGGTCACGGGCGAGCCTCGCCTCGGCGGCATCGACGTGAGCTACGCCGTGGTGCGCCTCGGCAACCCCGGCCCGGCACTGGGCACCGTTGCGGTCAACCCCGGCGGCCCCGGCGAGACCCTGACCGACCGGGCCGAGCAGGTGGCCGGCGTGCTGCAGGGAGTGCTGGACGACTACGACGTGCTGCTGCTGGACCCGCGCGGCACCGGCCGCTCCGGCCGGCTGCCCTGCGACGTCACCGAGGCCGAGTACCGCTGGCCCCGCGCGCCGGCCGGCGCGAGGCCGTCGCCGAGTGCGCGGAGGAGCTAGGCCCGCGCGCCCGCGGCTACACCAGCGCCGCCACCGCCGACGACAGCGACGCCGCCCGCGAACGCCTCGCCACCCCGCTGCCCGCCGCCGGACGCGACGAGGTCGGCGGCCTCACCCGGGCCTTCGAATCGATGGTCGGCGCGCTGCGCCGCTCCCGCGAGCAGCAGCAGCGCCTGGTCCAGGACGCCGGCCACGAACTCCGCACCCCGCTGACCTCGGTGCGCGGCTGCGCCGAACTCCTCCAGCGCGCCCGCGGCCGGCTCGCCCCCGAGGACGAGGAACAGATCCTCGCCACCCTGGTCAACGAGACCGTCGCACTCGACGAAATCATGCGCGAGCTGGCCGAGTTGGCCACCGACCGGCAGACCGCGGAGGGCCCCGAGCCGCTCGACCTGCCGGCCGCCGAGGACCCCGAGCCGCTCGACCTGCCGGCCGCCGCCGAGGACAGCGCTCGGCGGTTCCAGCGCCGCACCGGCCGCGAGATCGCCGTCACCGCCGAGGCCCCCGTGCCGGTGCTGGCCTGCCCGCGCGCCCTGCGACGCTGCGTGGACAACCTGGTGGGCAACGCCGTCAAGTTCAGCCCCGACGGCAGCCCGGTGGAGATCCGGATCACCGGCACCCGGCTGTCCGTGCGCGACCACGGACCCGGCATCGCCCCCGGCGAACGGCAGGCCGTCTTCGAACGCTTCTTCCGCGCCGCCGGCACCCAGGCCACCCCCGGCTCCGGGCTGGGCCTGGCCATCGTCCACGACCTGGTCGCCGCCGACGGCGGCACCGTCTTCGCCACCGCGGCCCCCGGCCGGCACCGTCTTCGCCACCGCGGCCCCCGGCCGGCACCGTCTTCGCCACCGCGGCCCCCGGCGGCGGCGCCGAGGTCGGCTTCCGGCTGCCACCGGCTACGAGTGAAAGCTGATCTCCGGGTTGCCGGGGGTCGGGCCGTCGAGCAGCGGCTGCGGGATGCCCTTCAGCTGGAGGTCGAAGAACGCCGCGACGTACTGCCGGGTCAGCTGGATGCCGCGCTCGGGGGCGATCGTGGTGGTGGGCGGGTGCGGGAGGCCGAGCTGGCCGGCGAGCAGCGGGATGTCGGTGAAGGAGTGGTGCTCGGCGCCGGCCAGGGTCAGCCAGCGCTTCCAGCCGTCGAGGTTCCTCCAGGCATCCGTCCAGCTGGCGTCCTTCCCGCCGTCCATCTGGTGCTCGATCATCAGGAACGGCTTGCCCTTGAGGCCGGTGGCGGGCACGCCGTAGTCCATGCTGCCGTCGAGGTTGACCCCGGCCCGGACCCGGTCGTCGCTCAGCAGGGTCGGGACGGTCGCCGCGCCGCCGACCGAGTGCCCGGCCATGCCGATCCGGTCGCGGTCGATCAGGCGGGCGTAGCGCCAGGCCGGGTGCGGGCGGGTGGTGAGCTGGTCGAGGACGAAGGCGACGTCCTTCGCCCGGCTCGCGTCCAGGTTCGCCCACTCCTCCCTGGGACCGAACTTGCCGCACATGACGCAGGTGGTGGTGTGCCCGTCGGGGAACGTCGTCCCGCTGTTCTCGTAGGTGTGGTCGATCAGCGCGACGACGTAGCCGCGGCTGCTCAAGTCCTCGGCGAGCGCGGTCAGTTCGGTGCGCGGCATGGTGAAGCCGGGGGAGAGCACGACCAGCGGGAACCGGCCGTGCTGCGGCAGCGCGTCCGTCCTGGACCACGTCCGGGTGTCCGCGACCAGCTCGGCGGGGATGGTGTTGCCGGGCACCTTCGCGTCCAGCAGCAGCCGCGCCGCCTCGGGCGTCATGTACGGCGCCGGCCCGCCGGTGTCCGGCTTCGCGGGGTAGTACATGGAGACCATGAGTTGGCGGGGGCCGGCGGACGGGACCCAGGGGTCGGTCCGGTCCTGGTCGGTCAGGTGCAGGATCTGCCGGCCGACCGCGAACGGCCCCGTGGGGCGCGGGAGTTCGAGCTGGACGCTGGCCTCGATGGTGGCGGAGGCAGGTGCGGGTGCGGCCAGCGCGGGCGCGGCGGTAGCGACTGCCAGCGGGAGAGCGAGCAGGAGAGCGGTTGCCGCGGCGGCGCGACGGATTCGGGTCATGGACCTCAACGTAGGTCGGTGGTGGGCGAGTTGGCGTCACGTCGGAGGCGTAAGGGATCCCACTGAGAACGCGGCGGGGTGCGGGCCGGGGCCCCTAAGGGCCGTGTTTCGAAGGCGTCCGGGATTCGCGGCAAGATTTCCCCGGACGTGGTGTCGATTCTCGCTACGGTCGTTCGTCATACCTGCGCAACCAGCCCGATCCGACGCACGAGGAGCGCACCCTTGAAGTACCTGCTGCTGATCAACACCGTCGCACCCGACTCCACCGAGGAGCAGCCGGCCGACGGGCCGACCGTCGAGGAGTTCATGGCGTTCGACAAAGCCATTTGCGACGCCGGCGTCAAGCTCGACGGCAACGCGCTCGACACCTCGAACGCGACCAGCGTGCACGTCCGCGTGAACGGCGAACGCGTCGTCACCGACGGGCCGTTCGCCGAAACCCGGGAGATCGTCGGCGGCTACCTGCTGATCGACGTCCCCGACCTCGACGCCGCGCTCGACTGGGCCGCCCGCTGCCCCGGGTCCAAGTACGGCAACGTCGAGGTCCGCACCGTCTGGGAGCACCACCAGTCGTGAACGAGCAGCGAGCGGCCCGCTCCGTGGAGGCGGTGTTCCGCGAAGACCGGAGCAGGCTGCTCGCTCTGCTCGCCGCCAGATTCGGCGACCTCGACCTGGCCGAGGAGACCGCCTCCGAGGCCATCGAGGCCGCACTCCAGCGGTGGCCGATCGACGGCGTGCCGGACAAGCCACTGGCCTGGCTGCTCACCACCGCACGCCGCAAGGCCATCGACCGGATCCGGCGCGACCGCACGTACGCGCAGCGGCTGGCGGAACTCCAGGTGGAGAGCGACCGGGCGGCCGTTCCCCCTGCCGGGCCGGGGTTCGACGACATCCCCGACGAGCGGCTGCAACTGTTCTTCACCTGCTGCCACCCCGCGCTCTCGCCGGAGGCCCGCACCGCGCTCACACTGCGCTTCCTCGCGGGCCTCACCACCGCCGAGGTCGCCCGCGCCTTCCTGGTCCCCACCGCGACCATGGCCCAGCGCATCGTCCGCGCGAAGAGCAAGATCCGCAGCACCCGCATCCCGTTCCGCGTCCCCGGCCCGGACGAACTGCCCGCCCGGCTCCCCAGCGTCCTGCGGGTCGTCTACCTCGTCTTCACCGAGGGCTACGCCGCCAGCTCCGGCACCGACCTGCTCCGCCCCGACCTCGCCGACGAAGCCATCCGACTCGCCCGCATCCTGCACCAACTGCTGCCCCGCGAACGCGAAGTGACCGGCCTGCTCGCGCTGCTCCTGCTCACCGACGCCCGCCGCGCGGCCCGCACCGACGCGGCGGGCAACCAGGTACTCCTCGACGAGCAGGACCGTGCCCTGTGGGACACCGGCCTGATTGCCGAGGGACAGCGGCTCCTCGTCCCCGCCCTGACCGGACCGGGCGTCGGACCGTACGCCGTGCAGGCGGCGATCGCGGCGCTGCACGACGAGGCGGGCGACTTCGAGACCACCGACTGGCCGCAGATCGTCGCGCTCTACGACGTGCTGCTCGAGCTCGAACCGTCGCCTCTGGTCGCACTCAACCGGGCCGTCGCCATCGCCATGTGCGACGGCTACGAGGCCGGACTCACCCTGCTGGACGACCTCACCGAGAGCGGTCAACTCCCCGGCTACCACCTGCTCCCCGCCGCCCGCGCCGACCTCCTGCGCAGGCTCGGCCGCACCACCGAAGCAGCCGCCGCCTACCGGGCCGCCCTCGCCCTCGCCGACGCCGGCAACGAACCGGAGCGGGCCACGCTCGCCCGCAGGCTCGCGGAACTCACCGGTGGAAGCTGACCTCCGGGCCCGCGCGACGCAGGTGGTGGTGTGCCCGTCGGCGCGAGACCCTGCACACGAGTACGAGTACGAGTACGGACGGAAGGCCGGGCTGTGCGGAAACTGATCTACGCCATGAACCTGACCCTGGACGGCTACATCGCCGCGGCGCACGACGACATCGGCTGGAGCGGACCGCCGAGCCGCGAACTGTTCGAGTGGTGGCTCGACCATGAGCGGGCGAGCGGCCTGACGCTGTACGGCCGCAAACTGTGGCAGACGATGAGCTCCTTCTGGCCGACCGGCGACCAGCGGCCGGGCGCCACCCCGGCGGAGATCGAGTTCGCGCGGAACTGGCGGGACACGCCGAAGGTGGTGTTCTCCTCGACCATCCACGAGGTCGACTGGAATACCCGCCTGGTCACCGGCGACGCGATCGCCGAGATCACCCGCCTCAAGGCCGAGGACGGCCGCCCCATGAACATCGGCGGCGCCACGCTCGCCGGCGCGGCCATGCGCGCCGGCCTGATCGACGAGTACGTGATCGCCACCCACCCGGTCCTGGTGGGCGGCGGCACGCCGTTCTTCACCGCGCTGGACAGCTGGGTGGACCTGAACCTGCTGGAGACACGGACGTTTCCCGGCGGCGTGGTCCTGACCAGGTACGGGACGAGGCGCTGAGCTCTTGCCGTTACAGGTGGAAGGTGACCTCCGGGGCGGCGGTGGCCGGGCCGTCGAGGGCCGGTTGGGGGATGCCCTTCAGCTGGAGGTCGAAGAACGCTGCGACGTACTGCCGGGTGAGCTGGATGCCGCGCGCCGCCGTCATGGCGGTGCCGGGAGGCTGGGGGATGCCGAGCTCTTCGAAGAACAGCGGGTTGTCGGTGAAGGTCATGTGAATGGCGCCGGTGACCGTCAACCAGCGCTTCCAGCCGTCGAGATGGGCCCAGGTGTTGGTCCAGGTGGAGTCGTCCCCGGCTGCGTTCGCGCGGCCGACCATCAGGAACGGCTTGCCCTTGAGGCCGGTCGCCGGGACAGGGACGTCCATGCTGCCGTCGAGGTCGACGCCGGCCCGGATCCGGTCGTCGGACAGCAGGGCGGGCACGGCCGCGGCGCCGCCTGCGGAGTGACCGGCCATGCCGATCCGGGTGCGGTCGATCAGGTGGGCGTAGCGGGGGTGCGTGGTGAGTTGGTCGATGACGAAGGAGACATCCTTCGCCCGGCCGTTCTCGATGGCTTCCCGGACGGCATCGGTGAGCGGTATCTCGCAGGCGACGGAGGTGGTGGTGTGGCCGTCGGGAAAGGTGGTGCCGGTGTTCTCGTAGGTGTGGTCGACCAGTGCGACGACGTAGCCGTGGCTGGTCAAGTCCTCGGCGAGCGCCGTCAGTTCGCTGCGCGGCATGGTGAAACCGGGAGAGAGGACGACGAGTGGGTGTCGTCCGTGCCGGGGGAGGGCGTCGCTCCTGGACCAGGTGCGGGCGTCGGTGACGACCTCGGTGGGGATGGTGGTGCCGTGCAGCCTCCCGTCCAGCAGGAGCCGGGCGGCCTCGGGAGTCATGTACGGGGCCGGACCGCCGATGCCCGGCTTGGCGGGGTAGTACATCGAGACCATGAGTTGGCGCGGGCCGGTCGACGGCACCCACGGGTCGGTCCGGCTCTGGTCGGTCAGGTGCAGGATCTGCCGCCCGACCGCGAATTCTCCTGTGGGGCGCGGGAGTTCGACATGCACGTCCGCCGCGGGTGCGGCCGGCGCGGGTGCGGCGGCGACGACGGGGAGCGGCATGGCGAGCAGGAGCGCGGCTGCGGCGGCGGTGCGACGGATTCGGATCATGGGCCGTACCGTAGTTGGCCGGTCAGGGAGTTGACGTTCCGTCAGAGGCTAGGGGAATCCACTGAGATGGCGCGAGGACACGGGCTCCGAGCCCCTAAGGGCCCGGGCGCGCGTTGTCGGCCTGCCCGCCTCAGCCGAGATGTGTGCGCAGGTGCGCCAGTGCCGCCTCCAGCGCGTCCTCGGCGGCGACGGGCAGGTCGGGGGCGACGCCGACGCCTTCCCAGTTGGCGCCGGTGACCGGGTTGATCGAGCGGGCGGTGGGGACGGTCGCGGTGATGTGTGGGACGACCGGAATGCGAGCAGTTGTTTGAGCGGCCGAGTTGGCCTGTGAGCGTCGGGGTTGGCCCGCCTGAGTGTCGCAGTTGGCCTGGCTCAGCCCTCGGCGGGCCGTGTTCCCGGCCATACGGCGAATCGCACCGCACCTGATGGACCAGAGCGGCCACAGGGCCAGACCGAGGCCGTGCAGCGCCGCCTCAGTGCGGGTGTCTTGGCCAAGTTCATTCCGCCATCTGCCCGGCAGCCGACAGCTGGCCGCCGGGCACGAACCAGATCAGGTCTTCGTATTGGTGAGGTGTGACCCGATGTAGCCCACGATCACCTGGCCGGTGGCGCCCTTTGTGTCGTCCAGGAAGTAGACCCTCGGAGAGGTGCTTCCCTTTGAATCGATTTTCAGGTGGGCCTGCATCTCCTTGCGCCCGGAGGGATCAACCTCCTTGGGGACGGCGAAGACGCGTTCTGCACCCCACTTGTTCATGGTTGTCTCGGACTCGGCCGGAGCGTATTGCTTGTGCGGCCAGTTCACCGTCCCCGGGCGATCCGATGTGCAATGCTGGTAGAAGCTGCCGTTGAAACCCTCCTGGGCCGCTTGCACATAGGACTCCAACGCTCGAAGCGCGTTCCACGCCTTCGCTGCCCATACGCGCGCCCTATCGGATTCGTCCAGTTCGAGCGCCCTACTCTTGTCGGCCGTGACGCGGATCCCCTCGAATGCGCTGAGCCTCTCCCACAACTCTTCAAAGGAGTCCGGCACACCCAAGGGCTGTTCAACGACAACTGTGTCTTCGTAACGCCCGGCGTCACGAAGCCGACGTCGCAGGACGTCTGCCTCAGCTCGCGCCCGCTCCACATCGTCCAGCGCACGGAGCGCCTCCTCCATGTCCCCGTCCGCCCGAGTAGTGGCCTCGTGGAGTTGCTGCTCCAGAGAGGCCGCCGTTCGCGCCGACAGCTCTGCGGTGCGCTCAGCCTCCTTCAACTCCTCGTCTGCCTGGGCCAGGAGCGCCTTGAGATCCTCGACATCCTTGCGTATCCCCGTCAGTTCGTCGGAGCGACGCACGGTCGTCAGAGCGGCCTGCCGCTCCTCTCGGTGGCGCTGGCCTACACCGTCCATGAAGGACAAGCTCCGCAGAGCATCCGGCAGCGGGGCTTCGGTCGAGAGCCGCTGAACAGTACGGGCAAGACCGAACCAGGCGCGGTCCTGAGGGTCACTCATCCGGGCTATGGTCAAGAACCGGTGGCGCGATGCGTCCTTCGGCCATGCTGGATCGACCTCGGTCAGGAATGTCCGTATCGAGCCAGGGGCGACGCGGTGGTGCTCGCCGATCGCCGCACGGAACGCATCGACGGCATTGGTGTCCTCAAGCAGGTACAGCGAGGCCGCGCCAGCACATTGCGGCATCGCCTGGCTCATGCGCTGCGACCAAAGCGGATCGGATCGGAGTGGCCGGGCCGCCACAATCGCCGGCAGGCACCGCGCAGGGTCGCAGAGCACGTCGATCAGGCGGTCGACACCGCCGACCCCCACCACCTGGGCGCCGAGGGTCAACGCCGCTGGCCCATCTGCGGGCTTCAACTCGCGGACGAGGTCGCGTACCAGACCCGGCCGGCCAGGAGACAGTGGCGCTTCGCCACTGGGAAACGCCTCCAGACTGACCGATAGCACCGATGAGGAGCTATCGACCGCAACGGCGGTAATGGTGGTTCGCCACGTTGCCTCGGGCTTGTCCTCGCGCAGTTGGAGGCGTATTGCATGTTCTGCACCGTCGGCGAGATAGGCCGCCTGGTTGGTCAGGACCGACACATCGTCGAGGTGGTGATGGCCGGAGGCGAGGGGTGCCGTGCCGAACTTGCCAGTCAGCCAACGCGCACTGATCCGACGGACAGTCTGGAAGGGGCTTTCAGCATGCGGAACAGTGAGGACCGTTCTGTGCGCAAGCGGGTTGCTGGTGAGGCTCACGATGGCTATCAGCCCTTCGCAACGGAGATGCTGGTGAAGTGATACTCGGACCGATTAAGGTCACGTGGACGCTGGATACCTTGGCCCGGTATGCGCTCGCCGGTTCCGTGACGCGTCTACTCCCGCACCAGATCGCGGATTCGCGCGAGCTTCTGCTCAGGCGTCAACGCCTCGTTGCGCCCACCAGCAAGCCCGTCCAGGACGGCTCGGACGTCATGCTGGTCCGGATGGAGAACAGCGTCGATCACTTGTGCACGCGGACTACTATCCCTGTCGTAGATCCACACCGTCTGCCACTGTCGGGGCTCGATGTTGAGCTGGGGATCGAGCATGTTGGGTGGGAAGTGCCCGAGCTTGGCCTTGCTGAGCGCCTCCGCTACCTCGACAAGGACCCACTTCCCCAGCTTCTTGTATCCGAGCTCTTCACGAAGATCCCCCAGGGTGACCTCGACGAGCCCACCCTCCTGGCGGCACCGTTCCCCGATGCTGGCGCTGTCGCCTTCCTTCGAAGCCATCTTCCTTGGCACGCTCCTCACAGATTGTTTCAGCTGTTCACATATAATGATGGCTATGTGAGGAATATCATGTCAAGAGCGCGATGAACAAAATATCGAGGCATCGGCGAATATGATTGAGGCTGGACGGCCAGGCCGACCGTGAGCGCGGCGGTTGGCCCGCCTGGGCGTCGCAGTTGGCCCGCAGGATAGCGGCCCCACCTCCTACCTGCCGGGCTTTCCCGAGAAGTCGTGTGGGAGGCCGTACGGGCGGGCTGTGCTGGGGGCATGGAGGCATCAATCTGTACGGCGGGGGTCGAGTCCCGGCCGGTCTGGTCGCACAGAGTTGCACCTTGGATGATCTCGTCACGCCGTACGGCATCGATCCGGCCGCGAGGGAACGGCTGAAGACGGGTGCGGGGCGGGCCCGGCGGTGGACGGCGACGTGGCAGACGGCCGGGAGGATGTGATCTGCCCGGTTCAGGATCTCTCCGGCGTTCCGGCGCTCGCGTCGGTGCCGGTGCGCGGGTTCACCTGGCGAGCGCGGCAGCGGCACCGCGCTGGGCTGCAGTATCTGCTGGCCACGGGCCGGATGCACGGTTTCGAGAGCCTGGCTGAGCGTCGCCTGCTGCTGGCCTTGGACTTCACGGGCGGCGTCGAAGAGGTGCTGTCTCAGCCGTTCAGGCTGCGGTTCACCACGGCGGACGGCGCTGATGACCATACACCGGACTTCCTGGTGCTCCTGCCTGGGACGGCCGTGCTGATGGACGTCCGGCCCGCTCATCTGGTCAAGGAGAAGGACCCGGTCAGTTCGCCGCCGCAGAGAGGGCGGCATCTGCGGCCGGATGGCGTTACACGGTGGTGGCGGGCTGGCAGCGCCGGGTGCTGACCGGGCTTGATGCGCTCTCCGCCCGGCGGCGCCAGATGACCGACCAACTCGGGCTGCAAAGCGAGTTGATGGAGCTGGTCGGCGAACGCCCTCGGCGGTTAGGCGACCTGGTGGAGGCCACCTCGCTGCCGGCGGCGGCCCGCGCCTATGCCGTTCACCTGCCCTGGCATCGCCGGCTGGCGGTCGACCTGGCTCGGCCGCTGGGCGACGACTCGTGGATCTACCCGGTGGGGAGGCTCTGAGCTTGCCGTTTAACGTTGGTGGGCTTGGTGTTTCTGGATCGTCTTGGCGCGTTTGACGGTTTTGCCGACGTCGTGGCGTGTAGCGCGTTGCTTGTTCTTCGAGCCGGGCGGTCGTCCGGGGCCGGGCCGGGAGGGTTTTGGTGCGGCTGCCGGACGGACCGCTGTCGGGTGGAGGTTGCGAAATCCCCGTCGGACGCGGGCGGGGGTGAGGCGGCGGGGTTCGGCGGGCTTCTCCCAGGGGCGGCGGAGGTCTTCGGCGAGTGAGCGGGCGAGGCGGAGCTGGGTGTGGGCGGCGATGATCAGTCAGGTCCAGAGGTCGGCGGTGTCGGCGTGGCGGAACCTGGGGCAGGTCCAGCCGAGGGTCTGCTTCATGAAGCGGAAGGTGTGCTCCAGGTCGAAGCGGCGGAGGAACGACTGCCACCAGCGGTTCACGTCGGCGGGTGTCGCTCCGGTGGCCGAGCACCACAGCCAGACGGGCTTCGGGCTGCGGTCGCCGGGCAGGCGATCGACGTTCAGACGGATCAACGTGTCGTCCAGGACGGGGAGTTCGTCCTGTGCGTGTTCCAGCCAGGGCTGCGCTGGGAGAGTCTGGGGTGCATGCGGTCCCAGGCGACCGTTTCGGCGGTCCCGTAGCGGGTGGTGGCCGTGGTGGTGGCGATGTCGGGCGTGTGCCAGGTGTCGGGCCGGGAGAGGGCGAGGACGCCGCCGTGCTTGCGGGGCCGGCCCGGACGGGTGCGGGCGGGGCCCGGGTCGCGGAGCATGACGCGGTCCGAGCGCAGGCGTCCGACGAGCACGACGGGCAGGTCCGCGAGGGCGTGGGCGAGGTAGGCGGTGTCGTGGCCGGAGTCCATGACGATCAGGATCTCTGGGTCGCCCTCGCTCCAGTGCCCGGCATCGATCAACCAGACGGCAACGTCGCGCAGTTGGGCGGTGGTGGCAAGCGTGGCGTCGTTCGCCGGCCCGAGACGCACGGCGTCCAGCAGCGCGGTCCAGGAGGTCCGGCCCGTCTCCAGCGCCGCCACGAACGAGTACGGCCAGCCGGGCACGAGCTGGTCCCTGCTGCGGTCACCGCGCCCGTAGGCGTGACAGAACAGCCTCTCGTCGCTGGTCGGAGCATTGGGGTGGAGCCAGTGGGACACATCGACAGCGAGCACGATCCGCCCGTCCGCCGCCTTCGGCAGCGGCAGGCCCGCCAGGGTGCGGCGCAGGCGGGCCGGCTCGCACCAGCCCCGGTCCAGGGCCGCGTACATCGCTCCGTGCCCGCGCCGGTGCTCGGCCGCCAGCGACAACTCGACCAGCGTCCTCACCGGCCCGTCCGCACACAGCACCGCATCGGCGAGCTCGAACAGCGCGTCAGCACGGCGTACAGACACACGTAGAACTCGACCCGAAAGCGGGACAACACGTCCAACACCCCACCAGCGGGCGTACCGACCGGGAGACTCACAAGTAGCGGCCGTTCTCTCGCACTTCGTTACTCGACATCTCGAAGCGTGAAGAACGGCCGCATCCGCTGTCCCCAGAAGGCCCGCAGATCAGCAGGTCGGGTGACGTGCGAGGTTAAACGGCAAGCTTAGGGGAGGGTGAGCCGGCAGGGGGAGGCCGAAGTGGCCTGGTCAGCCCCTTCGGTAGCTGCGTCAGCCGCGGTGGCGGTCGCCGGGGTCCGCCCCGGGCGGCGGGTTCTGGCCGATCAGGGTGAGCAGCCCGGGGAAGCGTGCCTCCAGGTCCTCCCGGCGCAGCTGTGCCTTCCTGCTGTTCCCCCGGTCGATCTGCTGGACCAGCCCGGATTCGCGCAGGACGCGGAAGTGGTGGCTGAGCGTGGACTTCGAGACCCCGAGCCCGAAGGACAGGCAGGTCCGCTCGGTGCCCTCCGGCAGTTCCGAGAACTCCTGGACGACCCGGTACCGCAAGGGATCCGACAGGGCGTTCAGGATCGCCGCGAGCTCCATCTCGTCGCGGCTCGGGTGGCCTTCCGCGTCGACCATCTCTCTGTCTCTCCGTCGCTAGCCGGACATCGCCGTGGGGCAGGTTCGATTTGCATAGTACCTCTGCTCCCTGAAAGCCTCAGGTTCGATAGAAACCGAACCTTGGGTTCGGAGTCCTCCGGAACGGGAGCTTCCCCAGCCATGGCTGCACAGACCGAATCCCCCCTCGTCGGGGAAGACGCCGGCCCCCGGGCCCCGGGGCACCAGCGGCGGACACTGATCCTGGTCGCCGTCCTGCTGGCCGTCTTCGTCGTCCCCACGTCCATCTCCGGCACCGGCGTGGCGCTGCCGTACATCGGCTCCGACCTCGACGCCGGCCTGGTGCCCCTGCAATGGGTCGTCAACGCCTTCAACGTGGCGTTCGCGTGCTCCACCCTCGCCTGGGGGTCCATCGCCGACATCATCGGCCGGGTCCGCGCCTTCGCCCTCGGCGCCACGATCTACGCGGCCGCCTCGCTGGTCAGCGTCCTCGCCGGCAACGTGATCCTGCTGGACGTCGCCCGTGCCCTGGCCGGCATCGGCGGCGCCGCGATCTTCTCCGGCGGTACGGCGCTGCTCTCCACTGTCTTCGAAGGTCCCGCCCGCGGCCGGGTGTTCGCGCTCTTCGGCACCGTCGCCGGCATCGGCGTCTCCTTCGGCCCGTCGCTGTCCGGCGCGCTGATCGAGAGCGCCGGCTGGCGCTGGGTGTTCGCCGTGCACGTGATCGTGCTCGCCGTGGTCCTGCTCGCCGTCCCGACCATGCGCCGCGCCGTTCAGGAGACCCGTACCCAGGGCGCGCGCATCGACATCCTCGGCTCCGCCCTGTTCGTTCTCGCCATGCTGCTGCTCACCACCGGCATCGCGCAGGGCCCGCAGTGGGGCTGGACCGGCCCGGGCGTGCTCGGCCTGTTCGCGGGCACGGTCGTCGTGCTCGCGATCTTCGCGGCCGTGGAGAAGCGCAAGGAGCACCCGATGCTCGACCTGAGCATCGTGACCAACCGCCGGTTCATGGCGATCTGCCTGGTCCCGGTGGCCGGATCCTTCGGCTTCGTCACCATGCTGACCTATCTGCCCAGTTACCTCACCGCCGCCGGCGGCTACCCCAGCGGCGCGGCCGGTGCGATCATGCTGATGCTGACCGCCCCGATGCTGGTCCTCCCGCTGGTCACCGCCAAGCTCGTCGCCAAGGGCGTTTCCGCGATCGGCATCATCCACCTGAGCCTGGCCCTCCTGGTGGTCGGCGCCGTCGGCCTCGAACTCTTCGAACCAGACATCAACCTCGGCCTGGTCGCCCTGCCCATGGTGATCACCGGTACCGGCTACGCCCTCGCGGCCGGTCTCGTCGACGGCCAGGCCCTGGCACTCGTCGCCCCGGAACGGGCCGGCATGGCCGCGGGCTTCCTCAACACCATGCGCCTCGGCAGCGAGGCCGTCGCCGTGGCCGTCTACGGCTCGCTGCTCGCGACCGTCATCAACGGCAGGACCCGGGACGGCATCGCCGGCTACCCCGGCGCCGGTGACCCGGCCACCGTCGCCGGGACCGTCGCGAGCGGCAACATCTCCGGCCCCGCCGGACAGGTCGCCGAGACGCAGCGCGCCGACTTCACCGACCTCCTGGTCCACGCCTATGACGGCGCCTTCCACACCGTCCTGTGGGTGCTCGGCGGCATCTGCCTGGTGCTGCTCGTGCTCGTCGTGGCGCTGCTGAGCGGCCGCGAGGGCGGGCGGGCAGCGGCCAGTTGACCCTGCGGCCACTCCGGGGCGGAAACCGCCGCTCTCGCCTGCCTGGACGTCCCGGGCGGGCGGTGAGCCCGGGGACTACCGCTGGGCGTCGAGCAGCGGCTGGATGTGGTCGGGCGCCTTCTGGATCGGGTGCACCACGACGCTCCCGTCCTCCGGCAACCACTCGGCCGCAGCGCCGAGTTCGAGCGCGACGGCGTAGACCTTCGCCGCGTCGAGGTGCTGTGACCCGTCTGCGTCCGGTTCGTCCTGCATCACCGCGTCGGTGACCGGAACGGAGACGTACGCCTCCTCCACCGTCGTGCGCTGCAGGCGAACCGAGATCGAGTAACTTGTCATGTCTCCCCCTTGACCGATCGCCGCCGCTGTCGGCGGCCGAGGCGTCAACCCTAGTGGCTCGGGTGCTGAGCGGGCCGAGGCCCGGGGAGGACCTGCTGCGGAGGGCGGAGGGCGGAGGGCGGCGGGCGGCGGGCGGCGGTCGCACCGCACTGGAGGACAGGACGACCACACCGTGATGGTGCTGCGTGCCCTCACCGTCGGACCGCGTGCAGGACCTCACCCGCCGGGGGGAGAACGCCCACGCCGAGTGTGCGCCCGGCCATAAGGTCGTTCCCGTGACCGAGATCGCCGTGCCACCCCCGCCCGACACCCAGAGCCAGACGCTCCGCCAGCTGGTGGGCGAACCCGCCTGGGCGGCGATGCTCGACGGCGCACTGGTGCGCCGCCACCCCATCGGCTCCACGCTGCTCAGGCAGGGCGAAACGGGGCAGCACGTCCTGGCGCTGCTCGGCGGCGTCGCGAAGGTGCTGCGGCGCGAACACAGCGGCGAACTCACCCTGCTGGCGTTCCGCGGGCCCGGCGAACTGCTCGGCGAAGTGGCCGTCCTCGACGGCGGTACCCGGTCGGCGAACGTGCTCTCGATCACCGATTGCACGGTCGCCGTCCTCGCCAAGCCGGCGTTCCTGCGCATCGTCGCCGCACAGAACCTGTACCCCGTCCTGGTGCGCTACGCCCTCGCCCGCCTGCGCGAGTCCGACCTCGCCCGGGCCGGCGGCGACATACTGCCCCGCCTCGCCGCCGCCCTGCTCACCCTCGCCGACCTCTCCGCCGCACCGCCCGGCGGACCCGTCGAACTCGCCCTCACCCGCGAGGAGTTGGCCCAGCACCTCGGCGTCTCCCGGAACACCGTCAGCACCGGCCTGGGTGAACTCGCCCCGCTCGGCGTGCAGAGCGCCCGGAAGCGCGTCCTGCTCACCGACCTGTCCGCGCTGCGCCGTGCGGCTCCACGGCATTGACCAGCCGTCAGCCGTGCTGTGACGCCCGTCACTCTCCTTTCGCACTGCGCGAGCACACCGCCTCGCGCGAACTCGGGAAGCTGGAGGCACTTCGTCCGCACAAGAAGATTCCGAGGTGCCGCCATGACCCAGTACGACCAGTGCAACCAGTACGACCAGTACGACGAGCACGAGCCGATGCGCCGCCCGTACGACCGGCCGCTGCCGCAGGCCAGTGCCCTGCCGCACAGTCGTAGCCGCCAACTGCCGCCCTACCGGGGGCTCGTGGCCGTCGACGCCAAGGACTTCACCGGGTACCCCGCGATCGAGCACGGGGTGATCAGCCGGGCCGTGCCGGAACTGCTGGAGCGCTCCTTCGAGCGGGCCGGCCTGGCCCACGTCTGGGACGACCGGCGGTTCCCCGCGTCCACCGGCGACGGCTACATCTTCGGCTTCGACCCGGCCTGGATGCCGTTCCTGATCCACCCCTGGCTGCACACCCTGCAGGACGTGCTGACCGAGTTCAACGTCCACTCGGCCGGCGCCGTCCGCACCCGGCTCCGGGTCAGCCTGCACATCGGCCCGCTGCCCGACACCGGCGACGAGTTCGACGGCAACGGCACCCCGCGCAACGACACCCACCGGCTGCTCGACTCCCGCCCCGTCAAGGCGATGCTGGCCGCGTCCAGCGAAAGCATCACCCACGTCGCCGCGATCCTCTCCGACCGCTGCTACCAGGACGCCGTCGCCTCCGGCTACACCGGCCGCCACCCCGACCACTTCGTCGAGGTCCCCGCCACCGTCGAGGGCAAGCGCTTCGACCAGCGCGCCTGGCTGTACGTCCCGATGCCCTCCGGCAACCTCTACGACCGCCGCATCCTCGGCGACCGCGTCGTCGACGAACACGAATCCGCGAAGTCCGCCGCGGACACCGACGAGCGGGGCGTCGGTCGGCCCGCGCGGTCCTACGTCACCCAGCGGGCCGACCGGGGCATCATCAACTCCGGTACCGTGCACGGCGGTCAGAGCGTCACCAACACCGGCCGCGACAGCATCGGCGGGGACCGGTTCGGCGGGGACAAGATCGGCGGCGACCGCCTCGGCATCGCCGGTGACTACGTCGGCGGTAACAAGTCCGGCACCGTGAACGGCAACCAGGCCGGTACGGTCCACGGCAACCAGGGTGACACCGTGCGCGGCAACAAGAAGGAGAAGCGCCGGTGACCGCGCCCGACGCCGGACCCCCCGAACAAGCGGCGGAATCCTTCGCGGACGACCCCGACGAGGAGATGTACGACGACGAGTTCGCCGACCGGTTCGCGGAGCACCTCGCGGGCGGGCAGCCTTTCATCTACGCCCCCAACGGCAGCATCAACACCGGCTCCGTGTACGGCGGCCAGCGGGTGAAGAACGTCGGCGCATCGGTCGGCGGCCCCGGGCCGCGCCGCGTCGAGGCCTTCGAAGGGCCGATCACGGAGGCGGAGATCCTCGACGCGCGGTTCGGATTCGCCGAACCCCACTGGTTCCGGCAGGCGCTGTCCGAACTCTCCACCCGGATCCTGTTCCTGACCGGCGAGCCCGGCAGCGGACGCCGCACCGCCGCGCTCAACCTGCTGTACCGGCACAGTGGCCGCAGCCTGGACCTGCGCGCTCTCGACAGCGGCGTGGACCTGTCCTCCTGGCGGCCCACCCACACCAAGGTGCGGGGCTACCTGGTGAACGGCCTACTGCCTCAACAGGCCTTCGGGCCCGCGGTGTTGGCGAACCTGCGCGCCAAGCTCAAGGACGCCGGCGCCTGCATGGTGATCGTCCTGCCCAACGAGCCGAGCAGGCTCCGCGGCCTCACCCGCGACCTGCACGTCGAGCCGATCCGCTGCACCCCGCCCGCACCCCGCGCGGTCTTCGACGCCCGCCTGGCCGCCACCGTCCCGTCCGAGCAGCGCCGCAACCGGTTGGAGGACCGATTCGGGCCGCTACTGACCAGTGATCTGACGCCCGGTCAGGTCGCCGAACTGGTCGCCGAAGTGGCCGCCGGCGGGGACGACGGCCCCGACCCCGAGGCGCTGCGCGAGCGCCTCAGCTACCTCGCCGAGGACGAGGTGCCGGAACTGCTCGACCGGCTCCGGGGCGACCCCGACGGCCTGGCATTCCTGCTGGCCATCAGCGTCTTCGAAGGGCTCGACCACCGGATCGTCCAGGACGAGGCCAGGCGGCTCGTCGCCCTGGCCGACGGGCGACTCGACGCCGTCCTGACCGGCGAGGACGAAGGCGCCAAGCGCAGCACCCGGCCCAACCCGAAGTTCGTCCTCCGCCGCCCGCTCGAAGAGCTCCTCAGGATGGTGCGCGCCGAGTGCAGGCCGCCGGAGATCCGCAACACCTCCGGCTTCAACTACACGGTAGAACCAGTGCACTTCACCCGGCACCGGCAGAGCGAGACCGTGCTGCGTCACCTGTGGCGGCAGTACGGCGGGTCGTCCGAACTGCTCACCGAGTGGATGGACACCATCCCCGGGAGAGACAGCGATCTCGCCGAGCGGGTCGGCCGGGTGATGGGCCTGGCCGCCAGCTGGGGCGGCGGCCGGCAGGCGCTGCGCCACATCGAGACACTGGCCGGCTCGGACCGGGCCCGCAGTCGGAGCGCCGCCGCCTACGCGCTCGGCATCGCCGCGCAGGAGCCGGTGCTCGCCAGTGAGGTCAAGTTCCGTCTGGGCCAGTGGAGTCGGCGGGACGGCAAGTATCTGCGCTGGACGGTCGCCCGCGCCTGCGGAACGGACTTCGGTCTCGCCCGGCCGGAGGTGGCGCTCACCCTACTGCACCGCTGCTACCGGGGCCGGGACGGCGACGAGGCCGGTGTGGCGGGCGAAGTGGGCAGGGCGCTGTCCGCGCTCTTCGCGGGTGGCAACAAGGAACTCGTGTTCAGCGCCATCACCACCTGGGCCGAACGGCCCGGCGGCGACCCGGACTTCGTCCTGTGGGTGTTTCCCAGCCTGATGTACCACAGCGACTCCTGGTTCCGGCAGCAACTGACCACTGTCACCGAGCACCGCGCCACCATCCTCGCCCTCGTCCGTCAACTCCTCGACGACGAGCGTCACTTCCGCAGCATCTGCCGGGCCCTGCTCCACTGGTGCAGCATCGCTGTCTGGAACGACGAGTTCCGGCCGGCGGTCGAGGCCCTGCTGAACGCCCTGGCCCAGGACATGCGGCACGGCGTCTTCGCCCTGTTCGTCGAGATCGACCGCTACGACGGCGACCTGGCCGGCCGTCACATCGCCCGCCAGGCCCTGGAGGACTGGCGCCACGGAACTCCGCGCACCAACCGCCAAGCGGCCAACGGCAGTTATCCCGCATCACCGGACGGAGGATCCGATGTCCACTGAGAACGACGCACCGCTGTACGTCCGGGCCCCGCGCGCCCTGTGGCGGGAGGTGCTGCGCCACCGCTGGTCCGCGCCGCGCAACCGGGCGCTGGTCCTGCGCGACCGCAGCGGCGGCTTCCACCGGGCCGGGGCCGACCCGAGCGGCCCGGCCCTCGGCAAGTTCCCGGCCGCCCGGCTGCGCCTGCGCGACTACGACCAGGCGTTCCACGTCGACCTCGACCAGCGCATCGGCTCCCGCACCGTCGGTCTGCCGACCGGTCGCGGCACCAAGTCGACCGAGGTCCGGGTGCTGTGGTGGGCGGACGATGCCGCGCAGGTGGTGCGCAGTGGCACGCTGTACGGCTGGCATCCGGTGCGCAAGGAGCTGGAACGGTGCCTGGGCCACATCGGTGACGAGTATGCCGCCCTCGGCAGGCGGGTGACCGCCGATGTCCTGCTGCAGTACCTGGGCGGGCCGCGCCGCCTGCCCGATCACGGCCTGGTGTACCGCGTCACGGACGTCTCCACCCGTGAGGACGCGGAGGAACTGCGGCTCGGCGAACCGGTGGAGGCGGGTGCGCCGTACCCGTGGACCGACAGCCGGGAGGAGTACGAGTTCTGCAAGCAGGCCGTCCAGGAGGGCCCCGTCTCGCTCGCCGCGCTCTGGCTGGTGCGCCATCCGGAGCAGGTCAGTCAGGTGCTGGACTGGGCGGTCGGCCACGCCGACCTGATTCGCGGCGAGACGACCTGGCAGGACCAACTGGCGGGCCTGCTCGGCAAACTGCCGCAGCAGGAGCAGGACGAGCTCTCCCTGCTGCTGCACGACCGGCTGTCCGCACTCGGCCGCCGCGTCCCCGGCCCGACGCCGCCGCCCGCTCCGCAGACGCCGCCACCCGGCCACGACTGGACCGGCGGCGGCCTGAACGGCCGAGTGGTCGGCGACCGGCTGAACGGGGTGGCGCGGTGATGCGGTTACCCGTCCGGCATCGCACGACCGCGGCGGCGTTGCGTCGGCGGCGGGATGGCGCGCACGTGGGGCCGGCGTCGCGCAGCGCACGGGCGGTGGCGGCCATGGAACGGCTGGCGGCGGCCAACAGCGCCGAGCTCGGCCGGGCCGACGCGAAGGCCGCGGTGCTGCTGGGCTTCACGGGTGCGGCGTTCGGGGCGTTCCTCCCGCTGAGCCGCGACGGCGGTGGCGGGTCCTGGCCCGCGCACCTGCTGTGGTGGACGACGGCGATGAGTGCGTTGCTGGCCGTCGCGTGCTTTGTCGCCGCGATCGTGCCGCGCCGCCGCCGTGGGCGGTCCAGGGCGACCGGCGCGCCTGGCTACTTCGAGCACATCACCGCGGCGGACGGCGCCGAGCGACTGGGCGGCGAGTTCGAAGCGTCCGGGCGGGATCCGGGGCGGGCATTGCTGTCCTCGCTGATCGGGACCAGTGCGATCATCCGTTCGAAGTACCGCTGGATCGAGGCGGGCACGACGCTGCTGCTGCTCGCCCTGATGCAGTTCGGCGCGGTGCTGCGGCCGGTCTGACACGCCGCAGCCCCGGCCTGGTCGGGCCGGGGCTGCGGGTGGGTGCCGGGGTGGTCAGGCGGCGGCGGGGGCCGGGAGGTCGAGGCCGCGGGTGGTGACCAGGTGGGCGGTGCCGTCCACCAGGCGGTAGGAGAGGCCGACGACGGCGGTGCGTCCGGCGTCGACCGCGTCGGAGAGGATGCGCGAGCGCTCCATCAGCAGGGCGACGGTGTGCCTTATGTGCTCGTTGATGAAGTGGGAGTTGTCGGTGTGTCCGGCGGCGTTCGCGGCGAGCACGCTCGGGGTGACCCGTTCGATCACGTCGCGGACGAAGCCCTCGCCGGTGGCGCCGGCGGCGACCGCCTCGCGGGTGGCGGCGACGGCGCCGCAGGAGTCGTGCCCGAGGACCACGACCAGCGGGGTGCCCAGCAGGCTCACGCCGTATTCGATGCTGCCGAGCACCTCGGGACCGAGCACGTGGCCGGCGGTGCGGACCACGAACAGGTCACCGAGGCCCTGGTCGAAGATGATCTCGGCGGCGAGTCGGGAGTCGGAGCAGCCGAACAGCACCGCGAACGGTGCCTGCGCCGGCGCCGTCTGGGTGCGGCGGGCCGCATCCTGGTTCGGGTGGTAGGGGCTACCGGCGACGAACCTGCCATTGCCCGCCAGCAGCATCTCGAAGGCTTCCCGGGGAGTGAGGTTCGCGGCGTCTGTCATGCCCGCAGACTACGTCCCCCGGCTAGGGGCAGGCTCGTCCGGGCCACCTCCTGGACGCGCCGGAGCCGCTCACGGAATGGGGCGAACCGATCGAAAACGGCCAGAATCGTTCGGATATCGGTGTGGCGGCGGCGATAATTATGCAGGAACTGCGCCGTTGGTGCGGACACCATCGATCCCGCCGGCCGGCCCCGCGAGCGCGTTGACGATGCGCCGGGCCGGCGCCGCTCAGTAGCAGCGGTACTCGCGGTAGCCCTCGTTGGTCTCGCCGTAGTTGTTGCGGAACACCACGTTGTAGTGGCCGTACCGGGCCCCGTTGCCGCCGGTGAACGTGTACGCCAGGGTCTGCACGAACCCGCCGTTGCCGTAGTAGTTGGTGTAGTAGTCCGGGCAGCCCATGCCCGTCAGGTCGGCGATCCCCGCGGCGGAGGCGGTGCCGGTCATTCCGACCACCAGCGCACCCCCGAGGGCGAGAACGGACATGGCCTTGGCGGCGCGGCGGATGGGCACGGGGGCTCCTCTGGGTAGCGAGGTTCGGGGCGGCCGTGGGTGGGCCGGGAGGGATCCTGCCGGGGTTGAGTTGAGCGCGTCAATGGTATGTACCAATTGGCGCCGGAGGATGGCCGGAATCGGACTCGCGGCGCGGTGGCGTGCCCCTGGGGGGCGAAGTGGGGGGGGGGGGGGGGCGGACACGGTGGACGGCTGGGAGTGGGACGAGACACTGTTCGCGGGCACGGCCGAGCTCTACGCGCGCGGGCGGCTCCCGTACCCGCCCGGCCTGGCCGAGGCGCTCGGCAAGGCCCTCCAACTCGACGGCATCGGACGGCTGTTGGACCTCGGCTGCGACCCCGGAACACTCACGCTCGGGCTGGCCGACCTGTTAGGCGGGACGGTCGGCGTCGACCCCGACCCCGGCATGCTCCTCCGCCCCGCACCTGTTCGGCCCCAGGCTGCCCGCCCTTCGAGGCCGACCTGCGCCGCGAGGCCTCCCCGTCGGGCTGCTTCGCCGTCCGACTGCCGAGCGCCGAGGCGGTGATCTGGCGCCGCCCCCGACCAGCCGCGAGCGCGGAACTCCGTGGCGAGGACGGTGGAGGGTCCGGCATCATCCCCGTGTGATCATCTTGCCGCCCGTTCCGAAGTTTCTCGCAGCATGACCAGCTTCCTGACCCACCGGGCACGCGTCCACGACGACCGGCTCCCCGTCCACCGGCGGCACAGCGCGCTGCGCACCTGCGCCACCGAGTTCGCCCCCTACGGCTTTCGGGCGACCTACCACCACCTCACCCTCAGCGCCCGAATCCCCCGGCGCCTGGAGACGGACCCGGACGCGCTGCTGCGGGCAGTGGAGGAACTGCACGAGGCCAGGCTGCTGTGGCGCGAGCGGGCGGAGCACTTCGCGGCGCAACGCCGCGCGGAGAAGCGGGCCGGGCGGCGGGCCGTACCGAACCCCCGGCCGTGGTGGCTGTGGAACGGGTCGGATAGTTGGCCGGAGCGCGTCTGGTGCGACGACCCGTTCCGCCACCCGTCGCTGCACCTGGCCGCGTACGTCCGGCGCCAGAACGCGCTCCTCGACGGCGCCGAACTCCCCGGCTGCCCGGCCTGCGGGGACGAGGGCGCGCCGACATCGCACGCGACCGGGCACGGCTGGATCGAGCTGTGCGCCCGCTGCTCGTGGGTGACGGCACCATGCCCGTGCGGGCGGTGGCACCCGCTCGAGCCCACCGTCACGAACAGCTGGCCCGCGATCTGGCGGCGGGCGCACATGGGCGATGATGGCAGGCCCAACCCGCACTGGCCCGTGAGCTGACGCGCACGTCCCCCGCACCCCGAACGACAGGAACCGACCCGTGAGTCTCCTCGTGCACACCTTCGTCCGCGCCGCCGACGGCGGATGCGATTTCCTGGAGGACCCCGCGTACGGCAAGACCCTGGCCGGTTTCGAGAGCACCCGGAAGCGGCTCTGGGGATCCGAGGCGATGCGGGACCTGGGCGCCCGGTTCTTCCCGCGGCTCGACGGCTACGACCTCTACGCGGAGCCGGAGGAGATCGACGAGTTCCTCGCCGAGTGCGACCTCGTCCGCCCGTATCTCGACCAGCTGGCCGCGCAGGGCGGTTACGACGCCGACTACGTCGCCGAGCGGTTCGACAACATCGTCGTTGCCGCGCGCCGCGCCAAGGCGGTGGGCGGCGGGGTCCTCGTCTGGTAGTCAGCGGAATCTCATGGCAGCCGGGGCAGGTTCGAACGGCGTTGCGGGGACAGTCCGTTGGGACCTCCGTTGTCAGGGCGCTTGGCGGTAGAGGACGGCCGTCGCCGCCGTGATGCCGGCCGCGAGGAGAAGCGCCCAGGGGAGGTGGTGGTGCAGGACGAGGAGGGCGCCCGGGGCGGTGCCGGCGGTCATGGTGAGGGCGGCGAGGACGCGGCGGCGCTGGTGGGGGGAGTGGCGGCCGGCCAGGCGGGTGTCGGCGGCGAGGCCGGTGAGGGTCATGGTCAGGACGGTGGTGGTGAGGTCGGGGACGCCGAGGCTGCGGACGGTGGCGTTGCGCAGGCCCATGGCGACGGCGAGCAGGGCGATCACGCCGTACTGGACGGCGCCACCGGTGCCTACGGCGAAGGCCACGACGGCGGCGGCGAGGTGGAGCAGGGTTTCGGCGGCGAGGGCCGGTCAGAGACGGCCGGTGGTGAGGCGTCCGCCGAGGGCCGCGCCGAGCAGGAACGCGCCGAGCGAGGTGAGTGAGCCGAGGGTCGAGAACCCGGGCGCGCCGGCCAGGGCGAAGCCGATGACGACCACGTTGCCCGTCATGTTGGCGGCGAACACGTGGTCGAGCCCGAGGTAGCTGACGGCGTCGATCAGTCCGCTCACCGCCGTGAGCCCGAACAGTGCGAGGGCCAGCGGGTCGCCGTCCTCGGTGGCCGCGCCGATCGGCCGGGACGGTGACGGGGGTGCGGCGGACGCGGGCACGGCTCCTCCGGGGCGGACGGACTGGTGGCTGGTCAGTAGCCTGCCAGGGCGCCGCCGCACACCGACGGACCCCGCAGCCAGCCGACACGTCCGGCCGAACGCCGGGCGCGGGCCGAACCGGCGGGAATGCTTTTGCCCATCGACGCAACCGGCCCTCGGCGTACGGGGAATGACGATGAACCAGCGAGAATCGTCCGGCGCGCCACCGAACCGTCGCGCCCTGCTGACCGCCGCCGCCGGAACCCTGGCGGCCGCGGCCGTCGCGCCACCCGCAGCCGCGGTCGTCACGCCACCCGCCGGCGCCGACGGTGCGCCACCCGCCGGCGCCGACGGTGCGCCACCCGCCGGCGCCGACGGTGCGCCACCCGCCGGCGCCGACGGTGCGGCGTCCGGGCGGGATCCGGAGACGTTCGGGCCGGCGGCGGTGCGGCCGGGGGATCCGCGGTACGAGAGCCTGCTGCGGGGCGACAACCACCGGTTCTGCGGGAGACCTGGCGGAACCAGCCGGCCGCATGCGCGTCCGTGACCCGGGACCACGGGTCTGCGGGGCCGGGTACTCGATCTACTTCACCACCGTCGACGACATGGTCCGCCACCTCAAGGCCGCCGAAGCCTCCGGACGCCTGGCCGGCAAACTCCGCACCTACCTGCGGCCCAGCGTTCTCGTGGTCGACGAGGTGGGCTACGAGCCCCTGGAACGCGCCGAGGCGAACCTGGTCTTCCAGGTGATCTCCAAGCGCTACGAGAAGGGCTCGATCATCCTGACCTCGAACAAGACCTTCAGTGAGTGGGGCCAGGTCTTCGGCGACGACGTCCTCGCGACCGCGATCCTCGAACGGCTCCTGCACCACTGCGACGTAATCTCCATCAACGGCCCCAGCTACCGGCTGAAGAACCGGCTCGCCGCCATCGAGCGGGACAGCGACGCGGCCTGATCATCTGAGCCTCTGCAGCCAGCAAGGGCGGCTCTATTCGTCGAGGTACTGATACTCCCCGCTTGCGCCTCCGATCACCACACCCCCATCGCGGACCTGCCACTCACTCATGCCCTCGGTCTCATGGCTGACGAGGAAGAGGCCGGTGACCAGGTCGTTGTCATCGTCGGAGGCAGGGATCTGCGCTACGAGACGTAGTTGTTCCCGGAACCAGTCGACGGACTGCTCGCGCATGTCAGCACCGAAGAAGACCCAGTTGGTGAAGTTGTACTGCCGCTCGGGGAAGCCCCAGCCGCCGCTATAGGTCCGATCGGGGTCCTCGGAGCCGACGATCTCCTTGACTCGGACAAGCTGCTGGTCGTCGCACTCCAGCCAGCCCCTGATGCGGACAAAGACACCCACGACAATCGCTCCTTCGTGTCCCGGGCACCTTCTGCTGAGTGTCCACGGTGACGCCAAAACGAACGATAGGCGGAACGAGCTCGGCCCTGCAAAGGACTTGATCAGCTCAAACAGGACGTCAGACGGAGCTTCCGACAACTGAGCACGTTCGTCCGTACCTGGCTGAGCGCTTCAAGGAGTACGCCGGCAGGGACAAGGGCCCGGACACCGAAGCGCCCGGAACCCCATCCGTTCCCACGACGCCACGCCCCCCGTTCCCCGAAGACGTCAACCGTCCGAACGGCGGCTCGACGTCGTCCCGACGCCGAGCGGGATTGCCCCGGGCCGGCCTCGGCGGCGACGTGCTCCACGTCGGACATCAGCATCAGTGCCATGCGCGACACGACGGCATCGCACGAGCCTCTGGGAAAGGGGTTGCTGCACGCGGGTCACATGCGGGTCGGCACTGGCCATGGCGGGGCCGGCGAGCCATGTCGAGCTCCCGCTGCGACGGATCGGTGCCTGCGAGAGCCTGTGCGCCACGCCCCGGCGAGCAGGTTCACCAGCACATGGCTGGGCATGGCTTGATGTATCCCGACGCCGATCGTTGGAGTCGATCAGAATCGCGACCTTACTGTCTTCACCGCGGAGGCCTTCCGCGTCCTGCGCCCCCGGCGGCCGGGCCGCCACCCGCGTCCGGCCCGAGTCAGTCAGCGGCTGCCGGGTTGCCGGCATGTCGGCCGGAGAGGACGAAGGCTGCGCCCACGGGAAGGCGGCGATCTCAGTCGTGCGGGACGACGGCGACCGGGGCGGTGCAGTGGTGGATCGCCGCGTGGGCGACAGCGCCGAGCCGGGTGCCGAGGCGGTGCTGCCGGCGGCCCACCACGACCAGGTCGGCCTGGGCCGAGGCGGCGACCAGCGCGTGCGCGGCACCGCCGGTCCTGGTCTCGGCGACGGCCTCGACGCCGGGATGTGCCGCCCGGACCGGCGCGAGCGCCTTGGCCAGCACGTCCATGAGCTCGGCGCCCCGGAGTTCCACGTCCTCCTGCGGCGGCATCCAGCCTGCCGCGGTCCAGAACGGGACCGCCTCCCATCCGTGCACTGCCCGCACTCGCGCCCCCCGGCGCTCGGCCTCGGCGAACGCGAACTCCAGCACCGCCGCGGAGGACTCACCGCCCACGCCCACGACGATCTCGGGGCGGTCGGCGGCGTCGGCAGGAGCTGCGGGCGCGCCGTCGCGGACCAGCACCACCGGGGTGGTGCTGCGGGCGGCCACGGCCAGGCCGACGGAGCCCACCACCAGGCCGGCGAAACCGCCGAGGCCGCGTGAGCCCAGCACGACGAGCCGGTGCTCCGCGGCACGGGCGAGCAGGGCGTCGGCGGGGTCGTCGGCCACCGCCTCGGTGACGACGTCCAGCGCGGGGTGAACGCCGCGCAGCCGGTCAGCGACCTCTTCCAACTCCAGCAGGGCGCCGCGGTGGGGAGCCGCCGCGGGCCCGTCGCTCCAGGCCGAGCCGAGCCAGGGCCAGGCGTGTACGATCCGCAGCGGTTCGCCCTGCCGGGCCGCCTCGGCGGCGGCCCAGCCGACTGCGGTTTCGGACCGCGCCGATCCGTCGAACCCGGTGACGATTCCGTGGGCCATGGCCGTTCCCTTCTGTCGGGCGGTGACCCGGTGTCCCGCCTCCGGGATCCATGCTGCTGCTCGCGGCGACCGCCCCGACAGGACCCGACGGTCCTTCGCGCGGACCCAAGGTCCTTCTTCGCAGCAGGACTTGGCATGGGGCCGGGTGGCGTCGGCGGGCTGCTCAGCGCAGCCGGCGGCGGGACCTGACCACCGGCAGGGTGGCCCACCAGCGGCCCAGGCCCCAGCGGTCACCGGCCTGCGCGGCCGCGAGGACGATCGACAGGAGGGCATAGACCATGTGGTGGTCGACGACCGGGTTGGTCGATCCGCGGGGTGCCCCGCCCGCGAGGTGTTGGGCGGGAGGCCATTCGGCCGCCCAGTGGAACCTCCGGAATCTTGCTGACCTTTTGCTGACCCCGGATGTTGGATCACGCCCCTGAGCTGGGGAGAGGCGTCGATCTCGTGATAACAAGCAGAACTACCCGCGCCTGCAACGCGTCAAGGCCCGCTGGGACCCGCGCGACGTCTTCCGGCATGCTCTCTCGATCGAACTGCCGCACTGACCTGGCATGCAGGCCCGAATCGAGTATCCGGAGCCGCAGCCGAATCCTTCGGTGTGTCCACAAATGATGTGATCATGTGAAGTGAGTGTTCGTCAGATCACTTAGACGGTAACGTCTTTCGCCATGGGGCGGGAGGATCCTTGGCTCGCGCGCATCGAGGACACCCAGGGGCGCGTGCATGGTGCCGGGACGATGCTCGACGGCGAGTATGTGCTGACGTGTGCGCATGTGGTCGAGGAGGCGATCGGCGCTGTGCGCGGGGCCGATCGCGAGGTCCGGGTCCGTATTGCCGGACGTCCCGACGAGGCCCATCCGGCGACCGTTGTCGAGAGTTGCTGGCAGCCGCCGCTGCCGGACCAGCGCGGGGATGTGGCGATCCTCGCCCTTCGGTCCGTGGTGCCGGGCGCGCCGCGGGCGAGGATCCGGCGGACCTGGCAGCACGACGAGATCGTGCGGATCTTCGGCTTTCCGGCGGGTACCGACAACGGCCAGCTGGCCCGGGCGAAGATCGCCTCGTACGACTTCACGGGGGAGCGGGTGCAGCTCGACGCGGTGCTGGAGCAGCGCGTCGATCGCGGGTTCAGCGGTGCGGCGGCGCTCGCCGCGAGTGGTGAGATCCTCGGCGTGATCGCGGTGGTCCGGGCGCCGCTCGCCGAGAGCAGCTGGATGATCGCGGTCCGGACGCTGTACAAGTACGCGAGCGCGGTGCTCGACGGGCACCTGGCGAGCCGGCCCTCGCAGGTGGCGCCGAGCGACTGGTCGTCGCCGCGGGTCCCGGAGGTCCTGGACGACCCGGTGCAGCTCGCGCTGACCCGGCACCTGGTCGGCTGGCTGGCGTCCGGTGGGCCGGGCGGGGTCTGTGCGATCGGCGGTGGCGGCGCGGTCGCGCTGACGTCCCGTCTGGTGGGCCTGACGGTGCGGGGCTACCGTCGGGCGGCCCCTGACGAAACCGTCACCGGCGCCCCGCCCGGCACCGTTCCCCAGCTGGGTGAGGTGGACGCCGCCGTCGACGCGACCGGGCGGACGACGGAGCAGGTCGCCGAGCAGCTCGCGGAGAGTCTGAGCCTGCTGACCGACCGCGTCACCGATGAACTCTTCCACCAGCTGGAGGAGTTGGGCTCACCGATCGTCGTCGTGGTGAACGCGGTCGACCTGGCGGCCGACCCCGGTGAGCTGTACTACCGGCTGCTCGAACCGATCGCCGCGCGGGCGCCGAGCATCGGCGTGCGCCTGCTGCTCGCCTACCACGGCGACCCTCCGCGTTACGTCCGCAGCGCGGTCGCGGCGAGCCTCGGGCGGCCTGCCGCGACCGCTCCGCCGGGCGGTCAGCGGGGCGGTGGGCACGGCGGGGCGACGCGGTTCGGCCGGCGACTCGAGCGGCTCGACCGGTTGGTGGAGGAGGTCGAGGCGGCCGAGCGCGATGCCCGGGCGTGCCGCGACCACGTCGCACCGCGGATCCTCGGCACGCCGCCGCCGCAGGTCGCCGGCGCCGCCGCGCTCGCGGTCCGCCTTCGGGTGCTGCGGGACACCCAGCACCACGATGGTGCCGGCCCGGCCAACGCCGGATCCGCCCTCCGGGGACGGCTGCTGGGCGAACTCCATGCCTGCGAGGAGGCGGCCGCCCGGTTGCTGGCGCGGGCCCGGCGCCTGCACGCCGCGTGCACGGCTTTGCTCGCCCGGCGCGACCGGGCCCGGGGGCGGCTGGACGCCTACCGCTCGGAGGCCGCGGGGCGCGGCCTGATCGAGGAACTGGGCGAGCCGTACGAGGCGGCCCGGCGGCTGCTCTACAGCGGTGAATGCGATCTGCCCCTCGCCGAGCTCCGGGTTGAGGAGTACCACCAGGCCGTTCGACGCGTGATCGACGGGAGACAGGCATGAACCGGTGCAACCGTCCTGGCTGCGGTGGCGAACTCGACGCGACCGGCTACTGCCGACGCTGCCTGCTCCCGCCACTGGTGGCCCCGCCGGCGGGCGCCGGCCGGCCGCCGGCCGGGGAACAGGCCCCGGTGCGGTCGGTGCGCTCGGCGCCGGTGGGCACAGGTCGCGGCGTGGTGCCGGTGGGCACGGAGCGCGGCGTGGCCCCCGTGCGGTCGGTGCGGTCGGTGCCGGTGGGCACGGAGCGCGGCGTGGTGCCGTCCGGGCGCCGCGCAGAACTCGTCCAGCCGCCGCGCCAGTTCGGCGACGACCCCTGGTGGGGGCTGGGCCTCGTCACGCTGCCGACCATCGACGGACCGGAGCCGGGCCAGGCGGTCAAGGCCATGCCGCAGATCCCGGAGGAGCGGAGGGTCTGCCCCAACCCCGCCTGCGGCCGCCCGGTGGGCACCGGCCTCGACGGCCAGCCGAGCCTGTTGGAGGGGCGCTGCCCGTACGACGGAACGGCCTACTCGTTCGTGCCGAGACTCAGCCCTGGCGAGCTGCTGTCGGACCGCTACCGGGTCGCGGGCTGCATCGGGCACGGCGGCTTCGGCTGGGTCTACCTCGCCCACGACGAGCGCCTGAACAACCGTCCGGTGGCGCTCAAAGGCCTGATCGACGCGGAGGACCCCGTACATGTCGAGGACGCCGCCGAGGAGAAGCGGTTCCTGATCGAGCTCAGGCACGCCGACATCGTCGACATCTACGACTTCGTCACGCACGAGCCGACGGGCGGGTCCCGGCACGGCTACCACGGCTACCTGGTGATGGAGTACCTGCCCGGCTACTCCCTGGAGCGCCCGGACCTGTTCGGCAAGCTGGAGACCGAGCAGATCATCGGCTACGTCCTGTGCGTGCTCCGGGCGTTCCAGTACCTGCACGACCGCCAGTACCTGTTCTGCGACCTGAAGCCGAGCAACCTGATGGTGTACGGCTCCCGGATCAAGCTGATCGACCTCGGCGCGGTGCGCGAGGCCGGGAAGCCGGGCAGGTGGGCGTACTCGGAGGACTACCGGGCCCCGGAGCTGCTGGACACCGGGCCCACCGTCGCCACCGACCTCCACACGGTGGGCCGGACCCTGGAGTCGCTCCTCGGGTGGTACACCGCCGACCCGGACCATGCCCGCTTCACCTCACTGCGTCAGCTCATCAGCCGCGCCACCAACGCCGATCCACAGCTGCGGTTCGGTTCGGCGGCCGAGATGGCGGGCCAACTGAGCGGCGTGCTGCGCGAGTTGGTCTCCAGGCGCGACGGCACCCAGTACACCGCGCCGTCGCTGCTCTTCGCCCGCTCCACCACTCTGCTCGACCCCGGACTCGGGACGGTGCCGCCGCTCGACCGGTGGACGAGCACCGCGGCGCTGCGGGCGGCCGCCGAGGGCAGCTGCCGTACGCTCGTCACCGCCCCGCCCGCGCCGGTCATGGCGGCGGCCGGGCTGCCCGAGCCGCTGGTCGACGCCCGGGATCCCGCCGCCGGGTTCCTCCGGGCCTCGGTCAGCACCGATCCGGCCGTCGCCCTCTCCCAGCTCGCCTCCTACACCGGCGCGGACCCGGCCGCCGCCCGCGTCCCCTCGCCCGAGGTCGAGTTGCTGCGCTGCCGGCTCCACCTGCGGCTCGACGACCTCGAAGCGGCCCGCGCCGCGCTGGACCGGGCGAGGGGCCTGCTGCGGCCCGGCTGGCGGCTCAACTGGCACGAGGGGCTGACAGCCCTGGCCGAGCGGCAGTTCGGCGGCGCGGAGAAGATGTTCACCGCCTGCCACCGGATGCTGCCGGGTGAGCTCGCGCCGAAGCTCGCGCTGGCCCTGTGCGCCGAGTACCGGGCGGCGACCGACGAGGAACTCGACGCCGCAGCGGCCGCCTACCTGTCGGTGTGGCGGACCGACAGCTGGCACGAGAGCGCCGCCTTCGGCCACGCCCGGACCAGGCTCCGCCGCGGCGACCGGGCCGGCGCGGTCTCGGCGCTGCGGGAGATACCCGACACCTCGCCGCACCACCGGGCGGCCCGGATCGCCGCGCTGCGGATCCACACCGGGCGGCTCGGCGCCGGCCCCGAGGGCCTGCCCGGCCGCACGGACCTCGCCGAAGCCGAACAGGCGCTGGCCACATTGCCGTTGGACGAACCCGAACGGCGCCGGCTCGCCGCCCTGATCATGGAGGCCAGGCTCGACCGCCGGCGCAGCGCGCGACCGGACCGCACCGCGTCCGAGGACGAAGCCACCGAGCACGAACTCCGGTCGTGGCTGGAGAAGGAATACCGGGCGTTCGCCCAGTGGGCACCGGACGAGATGCGCCACACCGTGCTCGTCGACCTGGCCAACGCCGTAAGACCGGTCACCACGCAGTGAACCCGCACGCTCCGACGGATCGTCAATCTTTCTCTACGGACGGGGAATTGGCACATGAGCGAAGCGCCGAGAGTCACCCTCGAGGCCAACTACGACAGGTACCGCTCCCTGGCCGAACGTGAGGTGCACGTCTACCTCAGCGTGGCCGCGAGCACCCCGGACGGCCGGTCGGCGGGCCCGCGGAGCCAGGCGCAGTTCGCCGAGGTCGTCCTGCTGGACCAATCGGGGTCGATGAGTCATCCGCGCACCAAGCTCCAACGGGCCAAGGAAGCGAGCTGCGCCGCCATCGACACCCTGCGCGAGGGAACCCGCTTCGCCGTGGTCGCCGGCACCCACGAGGCCACCATGATCTACCCCCGGGAGTCCTTCCTCGCCCCGGCGAACGCCACCACCCGCGCGGAGGCCAAGCAGGCCGTCAACCGGATCGCCCCCGGCGCCCAGGGCACCGTCATCGGCGCCTGGCTCGACAAGGCCCGCGAACTGCTCGAACCGCATCACGACCGGATCTGCCACGCACTCCTGCTCACCGACGGACGCAACGAACACCAGGACCGCTCGGCACGGTCGATGGAGACCGTACTCGCCGACTGCCGTTCCGTTTTCACCTGCGACGCCCGCGGCATCGGCGCGGACTGGGAGCCCGCCGAGCTGAGACGGATCGCCGAGGAACTCCGGGGAACGGCGGACGCGGTACCCGACCTGGCCGACCTGGCAACCGACTTCCGCACACTGGTCCGCACCGCCATGGGCCGCACACTGTCCGACCTGGCGCTGCGGGTGCGCTGCGCACCGGGAGTGTCCGTGTCGGTCCTCGAACAGGCCCACCCGGCGGTGGCCGACCTGCTCCGCCACCGCCTGCCACTGGCCGGAACAGCGGTGACCGACTACCCGACCGGCCCCTGGAGCAGCGAGACCCGCGGGTTCGTCGCGACCTTCACCGTGACCGGCGACCGGACGGCCGGCGCCGGCGCGGAGACCCTGGCCTCCATCGAGGTGGTCATCGGCGCGATCGGCACCGAGCGGGCCACACCCGTCAGCCCGGTCGAGGTGGTCACCGCGCGCTGGCTCGACCAGCCGGCCCCGGAAACCGTCCTCGGGGCCGACCGGCACCGCCACGAGCAGGAGAAGGAGCTGTACGCGCTCAGATGGCGCGGCGGCGCGCTGTTCCGCCAGGGGGATCGCCAAGGCGCGTGCGACGCCTGGGGCCGGGCCGTGGCACTGGCCACCGAACTGCGCAACGAGGACGCGCTCCGGCGACTGGGCCAGGTCGTCCAGGTCGAGGACGCCGTACGCGGCGTGGTCAGCCTGCTGCCGGAACTGGATCCCGACTACGTCCTGCAGGCCATGATGGGCACGGTCACCAGCAGCTTCTACAGCCACTTGCGCAACCCGGCGCCACGCGCCGACCCCGCGCCCGCGCACCCGTCCGGCCCCGGGCCCGTCTGCCCGAGATGCCACCGGATCGCCGTGGCCGGCGCACGGTACTGCGAGAACCTCGCATGCGACCACGAATTCACCGACCACGCACCGGCGGTGGGCGGATGACGGCCCCCGGCACGGTGACGCCCGAACCCGCGACGGACGAACCGGCGACGGACGAACCGGCGGCACCCTCCACCACCGCACGCACCCTGCGCCGGCTCCGCGCGGCCCTGGTGGCCGGCAGCCTGCTGACCGGCGCGCTGTGCCTGCTGGTGTCCAGCCAGGCCCACACCGGAACCGACGCCGCCGGCGGACGGGCCGCCCCCGCGCTGCTCCGGGCCGAGGCCGCGAACAGCGCGCTCGCGGACGCCCACCGGGTGGCGGTGCACGGCTTCCTGCAAGGCACCGTGGGCCTCGGCGGCCTCGGCGACCAGTACCAGAACGACATCGCCGCGATCAGCCAGAACCTCGCGGAACTGGCCAGATACAACGTGGCGGGCCCGGAGAGCACCAGCGATCTGCAACTCGTCGAGGGCCTCGTCGTCGCCTACAACGCCGAGATCGAGCAGGCCGCCGCCGACTACCAGCGGACCCACGACATCAACCGCGCCCTGCCGGCCCTCTGGTACGCCACCCTGCAGTACCGGGAGATCTCGGCCACGCTGGACCGGCTGCGGACGGACGGCCGCACGGCACTGGCCGACCGGCGCAGCTCGGCATGGCTGGCGGGCACCACAGAGCTGCTGTTCCTGCTGCCGTTCGCCCTGGTACTGGCGCTGTTCGCGCGGACCCAGTTCGTGCTGCGCCGCCGGTTCCGGCGCCGGCTGAGCATCTGGCTGACGACCGCTGCGCTCGCCCTCACCGCGGCGGTGCTGTGGTGCGGTCAGTCGCTCGGTGCCTCGGAGGGACACCTGCGCTCGGCCCTGGACGGTCCGTTCGGCGAAGCGGTCACCCTGACGCAGCAGCAGGCGAGCCGGTCCGCCGCCGAGGCCGGCGAGGACCTGTTCGCCATCGTCACCGACGAGAAGGCCTGCCCGGACGCTCCCGGGTACTGCGGGACCGGCCTGACACCGCCGGCGCCCGCGACCGGCGGGACGAGCGAAGACGGTCACCAACTGGGCCGGGCCGAGGCCGAGTTCACGAACGGGGTCGGCAAAGCGGACGCCTCCTCCACCGAACGCCTGACAGTCGTCCTGCTGCTGACCCTGACCGCGGCCGGGGCGGCCGCCCGCGCGCTGAATCCGCGCATCGACGAGTACCGGTTCGGAGGCCGATGATGCGGCACAAGCGCCAGGCAGCCCTCCGGCTCCTACTGGTCCTCACCCTGCTGGCCGGGTCCGCCTCCTGCCTCGGCGGCTCGTCCACGTCCGACCGGCGAGTCCTGACCATCCTGACGCCCTGGACCGGCGGCGACGAGAAGGACTCCTTCCAGGCGGTGATCGATGCCTTCGAGGCCGACAACCACGACATCACCGTCCACGCCTCGCCCACCCGGGCGCTCGACCAGGTGCTGCGGGCCGGTGTGCAGAAGGGCGAGGAGCCGGACCTGGCCGTGGTCGCGAACCCCGGGGCGCTGCGCTCCTACGCGCAGCAGAACGCCCTGGTTCCGCTGGACGGCTTTCAGAACAAGGCACTCGGCGATGAACTCGTCGCGCAGTTGAAGTCCGACTACGACCCCCTGTGGTACCGGCTCGGGGAGGCCGGGACGAAGCATCAGTACGCGGTCGTCGTCAAAGCCTCCGTCAAGAGCCTGATCTGGTACAACCGCGAGCTCGCCATCCGACCGGACAGCAGCTGGGCCGACGTGGTCGCCGCCGGCCGGTCGAAAGCCCACCAGGGCAGGACGCCCTGGTGCTTGGCCATGGCCGACCCCCCCAACTCGGGGTGGCCCGGCACCGACTGGATCGAGGACATCCTGCTGCACCAGTCGGGTGTCGGCACCTACACGGACTGGGTCGACGGCAAGCTCGAATGGAAATCTCCAGAGGTCGTCGCGGCCTGGCAGACCTGGGGCCAGACCGTCGCTGCCCCGGACGCGATTCGTGGCGGCCCGCTGACCGCGCTGCTGACCAGCTACGGCGAAGGGGCCTATCCGTTCTTCACCGCGACGCCCGGCTGCTACCTCGAGCACGGCGCCCTCGTCACCCCGGACCCCGAGACACCGACCACACTCGTCTCGGGAAAGGACTACGACTTCCTCGCGTTCCCCAACTCCCAGTCGACGTCGACGTACGAGGTGTCGGGAGATCTCGTTGCGATGTTCCGCGACTCGCCCGAGGCGGAGAGGTTCATGGTCTTCCTCGCGAGCCGGAAGGCCCAGCAGATCTGGCCGGAACGCCAGCCGGAGGCGGCCTTCTCCGCCAACCGCACCGTCACGAAGACGCTGGCCCAGGGCGCGACCAACCTCATCGCCCGCCGGATCAACCAGCTGCTGGACTCGGGCGCCACCCTGTGCTTCGACGCCTCGGACACCATGCCCAGCGCCATGTCGGCCGCGTTCAACCACGCGGTGCTCGAGTACCTGAACGACCCGACCCGACTGGACGCGATTCTCGCCGATCTGGAAAAGGTCCGGGTCGACGCCTACCCGCAGCCGATACAGAGCTCCGTCTGCCCGCCCCCATCCTCAGGCCAGGAGGCCAAGTGACAACACGTACCGAATTCACCCTCGCGTCCGGCGGCACGCTGGTGGTCGAGAGCGAGGGCACCGGCACCGGGGTGGCGCCGGCCGGCCGGGGAAGTCTGGAGCGAGCCAGCGCCACGGTGCGGGACTCGCTGCACACCGTGGTCAACACGGCGTCCGACGTGATCGACGCGTTCCGCGCCCTGCCACGCCGACCCGACGAGATCGAGGTCAAGTTCGGCGTCAAACTGGACGGCAGCGTCGGCGTGATCCTGGCGGGCGGCTCCGCCGGCGTCCACTTCGATGTGACGCTCCGCTGGTCCCCCGACCATGCTGCTGAAGCCGAGGACGAGGACGAGGCCCAGGACCAGGCCCAGGCCCAGGCCCAGGAGTGACCGCAACTGCCAGGTGCGAGCCGCCTGTCGCGACTCGCACCTGGCAGGACCGTTGCCGTGCTTGGCGCAGGGGCAGGTCGGCGAGCAGGGCGAGGGTGTGGGCGCTGAAGTCCGGTCCTTGCGCGAGGGCGGCGCGGCGCAGCAGTGTGCGTGCGGGGGGCGTGAGGCGGCGGTAGGAGAGGGCGAACGCCGCGCGGACTTCCAGGCTGCCGGCGCGAAGGGCGTCCAGCCGTCTTTCCTCGTCGGTGAGGTGCGACACGAGGGTGCCGATGCGTTCGGCCGGTCGCGCGGCCAGCCGTTGGCCGGCCACCCGGATGGCCAGTGGCAGCCGGCCGCACAGGTCGGCGAGATCGCGGGCGGCCTGTTCCTCGGCGGCGACCCGGTCGGCGCCGAGGATGCGGGTCAGCAGGTGGACGGCCTCCTCCCGGCGCAGCAGGCCGAGGTCCGTCCGGCAGGCCGACTCCAGGCCGGCCAGCGAGTGCCGGCTGGTCACCAGGGTCAGTGAGCTGCCCCGGTCGGGCAGCATCGGGCGTACCTGGTCCTCGTCCGCGGCGTTGTCGAGGAGGATGAGCAGCCGGCGGTCCGCCGTGAGGGTACGGAAGAGGCCCGAGCGTTCCTCGGTGCTGCGGGGGACGGCGCTCTCGTCCACCGCGAGGGCGCGCAGGAGCCGGGCCAGTGCCTCGCGCGGGTCGGTCGGCCGCTCGTCCGTGCCGCGCAGGTCGAGGGCGAGTTGGCCGTCCGGGTAGTCGGGTGCGAGCAGGTGCGCCGCGTGGACGGCGAACGCGCTCTTGCCCAGGCCCGGTTGACCGGTGATCAGTGCGACGGGTGCCGGGCCGCGGTCCGTGTGGGAGGCCAACTCCCGCACGCTATCCAGTGCTTCGGTACGCGTGGTGAAGTCCCGCAGGTCCCGGGGAAGGGCGAGCGTACCGGCGAGCGGCGCCGCGCGCACGGCGCGTGGGCGGCCCAGGGCGGCGGTGGCCTCCAGCGCAGGGGCGTCGTCGGCGCCCAGGGCCAGTGCCTCGACGGTGCGGCGCTGCGGCCCGCGGGCCCTACCGCGTTCCAGGTCGGCGACGGTGCGCGCGCCGAGCCCGGCGGCGTGGGGGAGGTGCTCCTGGCTGTGGCCCGCGCGCAGTCGCAGCCGGCGCAGCAGTGCGCCGAACTCGCCGGGGCCGGTCACGGCCGGACAGCGGGCACGACGCGGGTGAGCGGCACAGCGGGCTCCTTACGGTGCGGCGGGCCCACCGGCACGGTTCGGAGGACTGCGCCCGGTCCGCTCGCGTCACCACGGTGTCGGCCACCTGCTCGGATCGCGGCGGCAACACTGCAGGCGGGTCAGCGGATGATTCGTCAGGAACATACCAGCGCGGCGCGCACCGGCAGGAATCGGGAACCCGCATTTCTGCCGGTCGTTCCGCCGGGACGCGGGTCATCGGGCCGGATACGTTCGGCGCGGTTGTCCGGCTTCGGGCCCCGTCGTAGAGCGTTCGCAGTCGGAGGTACCAGTCCGTGGCCGTTGAGCTCCCCGAGCCGCTTCAGTGGGTCCTGCTCCTGCTGGCGGGTTGCCGTTGGCCGGAGGCGGACGAGGACCGGTTGCGGGAGATGGCCGAGCACTGCCGCCGGGCGGCCGAGGGGCTCAAGGAGGCCGCGCAGGGCGCGGATTCGGCGGTTCGGCGTGCTCTCGACGGGCAGCAGGGTGCCGCCGCCGATGCGCTGGGCGCGTACTGGGTCAGGTTCTCGGTCGGATCGGGCAGCGTGGACGACCCGGGCCGGCTCGGTGGTGTGGTC
>NZ_JBIUCB010000032.1:0-55070 GCF_044593455.1 Kitasatospora sp. NPDC051984 | reverse complement strand
CGCGCAGCGGGTCCCTCGGGCCTTCGGCCCTCGTTCGCATCGCCCTTCGGGCGATGGCGGGTGCGCTTCGCGCACCCGTGGACCCGCTGCGCGGGTCTGGCTGACCTTCGGTCAGCCTCTCGCCCCTTCGGGGCTCGGGCCGCTCCGCTTCGCTCCGCCGGCCCCACCGGCTGATGCCGGATCACATCACTGACCTGGGAAATTGGCTAATCTCACTACAGGCTGACTGGGGGAGGGGTGGCGCGAGGGGGCGCGTGCGGGTCGGCTTCACTCCTCTCGGGTTGGTCTAGACCGTGGTCCAGGCCACTGTTTTCCTGCGGTCGGCGGGCGGGGTGCGCTACCCTGGCAGGGTGAGTCACGGACCTAGTGTATCAGTTGCTGCCTGTCGGGGAACCCTGCCGGATCGGGTGAGTGGACTCGCCCGTTTCGGGATTCTCCGGTTTTCCGTCGGCAGGGCTGATAGGCTTCGTGATGCCGCTCGCATTGGGCGTGAATTCCGGTCCGCTCTGGCCTTTCGGCCCGGCCGGTGGATGTATCAGAAACGCACCGTCAGCAGTTCCTGTCAGATCCCGGGTGCGGTCCGGGGCATTCGAGGGGAGACCTTTCTGTGAGCATCGTGGAGCCGGTCCTGACGGACGCTCAGGAGTCCGAGGAAATCACCCTGCGCCCGCACCAGATGGAGGCGCTGGAGGCGATCGTGCGGGGCCTGACGCCGCGTCCGGGGCGCATCGCTCCGCCGCAGGGTCTGCGGGTGACGGCGCAGATGGCCACGGGGTCGGGCAAGAGCTTCGTGGGGGCGCGGGCCGCCCAGGCGCTGGCGCCGCGGGGCACGGTGCTGGTCGTGGTGCCCACGCTGGACCTGCTGGTGCAGATGATCGGTGAGTGGCGAAAGGCCGGCCGCTCCGGGGAGATGCACGCGGTCTGCTCGCTGGTCGACGGCGAACTGCCGCTGGGGGTGGGGGCGAGCACCAGGCCGCTACGGATCGGCTGGTGGATCCAGGAGGCAGCCAAGCGCCGGCGGCCGCTGACCCTGTTCGCGACCTACACCTCGGCCGGGGCGCTGAAGGACACCTACCGCTACTACGACGAGCGGCAGGAGCCCCTGCCCCCGCTGGGCCTGATGGTCTGTGACGAGGCGCACCGGTCCTCGGGCCACGTGGAGAAGACCTGGACGGTCGTCAACAACCACGCGGAGATCCCGGCGCTGCGGCGGCTGTACATGACGGCGACTCCGCGGATCTGGGCGCCGCCGAAGTCGCGGGTGCGGCAGCGGGAGGGGGCGGTGCAGCCGCTGCCGGAGGAGCTGGCGGTATCGATGGACGATCAGCGCGTCTACGGCCCGCAGGTCGTATCGCTAGGCCTGGCAGAGGCGATCGACCGGAAACTTTTGGCCCCCTTTGAGGTGGTGGTGCTGGAGCTGCGCGACCCGGGCGCGGACCGCAAGGCGGCCGAGAAGCAGCCGGTGCCGTGGGGGCCCGGGGTGGGTGAGGCCGAGGACGGCGAGGAGGACCAGGTGCCGGCCGAGCGGATCGCCGCGATCCAGGCCGGGCTGGTGAAGACCTGTGTGGAGCGCGGTCTGCGGCGCACCATCACGTTCCACAACCGCACGATCGAGGCCCGGTATTTCTCGGAGACGCTGAACCAGGCCGTGGAGAAGCTGCACAACGAGAATCCCGAGAAGTATCCGCCGGAGTTCTGGGCGCAGTGGCTGTCCGGTGAGCATGAGGTGGATTTCCGAAAGGAGATCATCGGAGACTTCGGAACGGCCGAGGAGGACGAGGGGCTGACGCATGCCGTGCTGTCGAACTGCAAGGTGCTCGGTGAGGGTGTCGATATTCCGAATGCGGATGCGGTGCTGCTCCAGGGGCGGGGCAGCATGGTGGATATCGTCCAGGCCATTGGGCGTGCCCTTCGGATGAAGCCCGGGGAGGGTAAGACCGCGAGCCTGATCGTGCCGGTTTTCCTTCAGCCGGGAGAGGAGCCAGGGGACATTCTGAAGTCGGACTCCTATGGTCCGCTGGTCAAGATCCTCAGTGCGATCCGGTCGCACGACGCGCGTGTGGTCGAGGCCCTGGCTGTGCCGCAGAAGTCGGGGAGGCGCACCACCGGGCGCAGCGCTGAGGCCGAGTTCGCGCCTGGTGAGGGTGAGGGGGCGGGGACGCCGGCGTTCTCGCTGCCGGTGCGGTTCCAGAGCAAGGTCGGCGAGGACGTGCTGGCGCTGTTCATCGCCACGCGCGTGCTGACCGGGGAAAACCAGCTGTGGCGGGAGGGGATCGGGCACTGCCGGAAATGGTTCGAGGAGACCGGAGGATTGGATGTTCCGTATTCCGCGCGGGTCGGTGAGCAGGGGAATTACCGGCTCGGGGAATGGCTCACCCAGCGCCGGGTGGAGTTCGCGAATGGTGAATTGCCGCGACACCGGGTGGAGATGCTGGAGCAGCTCGGCATGATCTGGTCGGTCTCGGACGCCCGGTTCGAGGCCGGCCTGGACTGGGCGCGGGTCTGGGCGAAGGAGCACGGCGGCTCGCTGGCGGCGCCGGCGCGGGCGGCGATCGGCGGATACGCGATCGGCGGGTGGCTGGCCGGGCTGCGGGCGGCGGCCGAGGTGCCCGGGGGCGAGCCGGGCGCGCTGGATCCGGAGCGGCGGGCCGCGCTGGAGGAGATCGACCCGTGGTGGTGCCCGGCCTGGCCGATCACCTGGCAGCGCAGCTACGCCGTGGCGCGGCAGTGGTGGCTGGAGTCCGACGGCCGGGTCGACTGGGCGCAACTGCCGCTGGAGACGACGTTCGAAGGCGAGCAGCTCGGCCGGTGGGTGCGGGCGCAGCGGGCCGGCTGGGCTGAGCTCCACCAGGAGCAGCAGGACCTGCTGGCCGCGATCGGCATCGAGGAGGACCAGGAGCTGGCGGCCGCACGGGCGGTGGCCGCGGCGAAGCCGAAGGTGTCGCGCACCGACCGGTTCCAGCTCGGCCTGGCGGCGCTGGCCGCGTTCGTCGAGCGGGAGGGCCACGCGAAGGTGCCGCGCGCGCACAAGGAGGACGGGACGTCGCTGGGTACCTGGCTGAACAACCAGAAGGCGAGGCGGGACAAGCTCACCGCCGAGCAGCTCGGGCAGCTGGAGGCCCTGGGAGTGGCCTGGTAGGCCCGCACCGGGCGGGGCCGGTGTCCGGGGCCGGACGCTACGCTGCTGCCGCCCTGAGAAAGCGCTGGAGGCCCTCACCCGAGCTTGGGTTCTAACGGTCCTCGCAACACCCGCGATCTGTGGGAGTTGCGAGGACCGTGGCCGTTGAGCGTGATGATCTTGCGGGGTTGAGGGAGCGTTTCCTTGCGCGGCTGGATGCCGTGGGGAACGTGACCGTGGTGGCGCGTGAGCTGGGGGTGAACCGGAACACCGCGTTCGGTTGGGCTCGGAAGACCGGACGGCGTTCGGAGCGGCTGGCGCGGCGGCATCCCGGGCGGGACGAGTATGAGCGGCTTCGGGCCGAGGGTGTCGCGCGTCGAGTAGCGGCCCGGCAGGTCGGCGTGAACGAGCGCACGGCCAAGGACTGGGACTGGGGCGTCAAGAAGACCCGCACCACGCGCACCTATGCCGACGGGCGCCGTGTCGACTACGCGGCGGGGACCGTCACGATGTGCCGTGTGACCACGGCACCGGTGGGCCTGACGGCCTTGGAGAAGCAGCTTCACCCGCGGTTTTTGACGCTGGCCGAGCGCGAACGGATCCGCGATCTTCACGCGGCGGGGCAGTCGCTGCGGGCGATCGGGCGGGCCCTGGGACGGCCGGCGAGCACGGTCAAGCGGGAGATCGACGCCAACTCCGGTACTGGGGGCTACCAGCCCTACGCCGCCCACCGGGCGGCGGCGACGCGCAGGCTCCGGCCCAAGGACCGCAAGCTGCTGCATGAGGGACGGCTGCGCGGCTTCGTCCAGGACGGGCTGCGCAGGCGGTGGTCACCGGAGCAGATCTGCCACGCTTTGCTCAAGGAGTACCCCGACGACGAGAGCATGCGGGTGAGCGTGGAGACGATCTACCAGGCGCTGTACTTCCAGGCCCGTGGCGGCCTGAAGCGGGAGGTGCAGGCAGCGGTCCGCTCCGGCCGGACCCGCCGCAAACCCCGCCGCGACCCCGAGCGGCGCACGCCGCGGTTCGTCGACCCGATGGTGATGATCAGCGACCGCCCCGCCGAGATCGAGGACCGGGCCGTGCCCGGCCACTGGGAAGGCGATCTGATCATCGGCGCGGCCGGGCGCTCCGCGATCGCCACCCTGGTCGAGCGGACCACCCGTTACACCATGCTGGTCCACCTGCCCGACGGAGCCCACGACGCCGAGACCGTCCGCGACGGCCTCGTCCGCACCATCCAGACCCTGCCCGCTCACCTGCGCGGCTCCCTCACCTGGGACCAGGGCGCCGAGATGGCACGCCACAAGCAGTTCAGCATGGCCACCGGCATGCCCGTCTACTTCTGCGACCCCGCCTCACCCTGGCAACGCGGCTCCAACGAGAACACCAACGGGCTCCTGCGGCAGTACTTCCCGAAGGGCACCGACCTGAGCGTCCACAGCCCCGAAGACCTCGAACACGTCGCCCAGGAACTCAACGGCCGCCCACGCAAGACGCTCGACTGGGATACCCCAGCCGAGCGTCTACGTGATCTACTCACTACCTAAAACCAACTGGTGTTGCGACGACCCCTGGAACCCAAGGAGCGGGTGGGGGCCTCCGGGCTGTCAGCGGACCTGGAGTTCTTCGGCAAGGCGGTGCAGGAGGGAGACGGCCATGCCGTTGAGCGCGACCGCGTCCGCCCGCACCCAGGTTGCTCGGGCGAGCGCGCCGTCCTGGTGCTGGACTCCGCTGGCCTGGTTGAACACGCCCTGGATCAGCTCGGCGTAGCCGTCGGCCATCCCTTTGAGCTGGTCGAGCAGCACCCCGTACCGCTCGGCCTGGTCCTGTTCCTTGCTCTTCTTGGTGACGTCCTTAGGCCAGACCTTCATGTCGCGCATGTCGCCGATGGCCAGGCGGGTCTCGCGGATGGCGTCGGCGTACTCGCCGGCGGTGATCTGCCGGTCGGCCGCGCGCAGGTGGGCGGCGGCCTTGGCGAGCGGGCCCTCGTCCAGCGGCAGCGGCACGGTGACGGTGAAGAAGATGCCGCGGCTGACCGCCTCGATCTGCCTCTCCCAGGTGCTGGCCGGCACCCGCACGGTGTCCTGGGTGGTCGCCGTCGGGTAGGTGGTGCTCTGCGGGAGGACCGCGGTGATATCGATCCGCAGCTGCAGGTCCTGGCCGTTGCGCTCCTTCTCCAGCGCGAGGACCTGCTCGTTGGTCAGCGGCACCGACAGGTCGGCACTGCGGGCCACCCCGTTGTCGGCCAGGCCCACGGCCGCAGGGACCAGCGAGCCCAGCCAGCGCATGCCGCCGCCGTGCTCCGCGTACAGCTCGCCACCCAGTTGCACCAGGGTGCACCCGCCGGCGAGCTTGGCCGGGTCGACCTCCAGGCGCAGCACGAGGCGGTGGCAGCCGACCCCAGGCAGCAGGGTCACCACTGTGTGGCTCGTCGGCTCCTTGAGCCAGAGCCGGGTGCCGTCCATGAATCCCAGATCAGTGTTCACCGTGAACCTCCTCGTGAGCACCGATTGAACACCTGCGGGACCCAGGGGCGGGCATAGTTTTCGCACGGCGGCCCGTGCGTGGGCTCACCAGTCCTCGGCGGTGCTGAACCCGTCGAACGGGCCCTGGCCGGAGATGCCGGCCTCCAGGGCCTGGGCCTCCTCGCGAATCAGCTCGGTGATCCAGTCTGCGATGTTGAGCGGGAGCTGGACGGTGCGCTGCTCCACGTCGTGCGGGGTGCCGATGGTGACCCAGACCTCGCCCGTGGCGCCGGGGCCGGCGGCCCGGTCGGCGAACCCCTGCAGAGCGTCGGCGAGGTCGCCGGCGGCTGCGGCGTCGTCCGAGCTCACCACGTGGTCGGGCCGGACCCGGGCGCCGGCTCCGGGACCTGACGGATGGTCTCCGGGTCGTACAGGTACCAGGCCCAGGCGAGCAGGTCAGGTCCCCAGCGCACCAGCGCCACCCACTGCGGGGAGCCCTGGTGCAGCCGCCAGCGTTCGACCCGGCCCGGAAGCCACTGGCCACCGAGGCGGATCTCGACCCACCGCCAGCGCGGCTCGGTCTGCCAGCTGCGCCCAGGTCCGGACATCAGCGAGGCGGGCGCCTCCACCGCGTCCCCGGGCAAGGGGTTCGCGTGGCGCGGTGTCGAGAACGGAACGGCGGTCGTCACACCTCCAGATTAATCGAAAATGTGTTCGCCCATGAGCCTGGGCCCCGACCCGGAACCTGGCAGCTGCGCCCAGGAACTGGGGCGTCCAGGCCGAGAGCGGCTGGGGCGTCTGACACCGCTGCAGACCGAACTGCCTGAAGCGCGCGGGCCCGGGTTCAGGAGTGCTGCTCACTCCTGAACCCGGGCCCGCTGCTGTCGTCCGCGCGGGGCGCAGCTCAGGGAGTCAGGTCGATGATCCGCACCGGCTGGCCCTTCCAGCGATGCGGGTCGACGGTGGCGACCACCGCGCCGTCCGGGCGCTCCGGGGTCGGGGCGGCGGCGTAGCGGGTGTGGGCCTGGGCCCAGGTGTCGTCCGCAGCGACCGCCAGGGCCGCGGGCAGGTCGAGGTCGAGGACGACGACCGCCGGCAGGGCGGCGAGGTGCTCGGCAGTGCCGGGGCGTTCCCGGTCGGCCTCCACGAGGGCGCAGGCGGGGGCGTAGAGATACCAGCCGGCCTCGGCGTGGGCGCGGTGGATCAGGCGGGAGGCCAGTTGGTTGCCGCGGCCGGCGGCGACCATGGCGGTGTTGTCGAGGACGACGTGCAGCGCGGTCACAGGCCGCCCGCCTGGGCCAGGCGGCGGTCGAGCTCGGCGTCCAGCTGGCGGGTGTCAGCCTCGGTGGGGCTGTAGCCGGTCCAGGCGGCCAGTTTCTGGCGGGCCTGCTCGGCGCGCTCGGCGCGCTCGGCCGGGGTCAGCATGGTGTCGGCGAGGCGGGCGAGGTAGGCGCGCAGCGACAGGTGCTCGCCTTCGGCGAGAGCGGCCAGGCGGTCGCGGGTCTCCGCCGGCACGCGCAGGTTGGCGTCGGCCATCAGGGGCTCCTTTCTCATCCCGAACAGCATACGGGTACGTACCCGTACACGCCACGACCATATGGGTACGGGTACGGGTACGGGTACGTACCCGCTATGCTGCGGGAAGGGCACTCGGCGACCTGCTGCCCTTGACCGGCCGGTCTGTCCGGATACGCGTGAGTGAGGAGCACTGGTGGGAGAGGAAGGTGCGGTCGCAGACGTGTTGTCCGACGCCGAGAGCGGCGCGGTCTTCGAGCGAGTGATCCTGCCCGCCGCGCTCGCCGGGGCCGTGCCCCAGGAGCGGCCGGTGGTCGTGCTGGTGGCCGGGGCACCCGGGGCGGGCAAGAGCACCGCCGCCGACCTGGTCATGGCAGTGCTGGCGCGCCGCGGCGGTGCGGTGAGGGTCTGCAGCGACCTCTACAAGGACGCCCATCCCCGCTACCGGCAGTACCTGGCCGCCGACCCGCGCACCGCCGGGGCGCGAGTGCGCTGCGATACCCGGCGCTGGCGGGCCGCGGTCGAGGAGCAGGCTCTTCGCCTGCGCCTGGACGTGGTGGTGGAGACGGTGCTGGACGGCCTGGACGAGGCCGGCGCGTACCGGGCTGCGGGCTACCGCACTGAGCTGCTGGTCGTGGTCGCCCCGGCAGCCGAGAGCGCGCTGGGCCGGCTGGAGCGCTACACAGCCGCGCTGCGCACCTGCCCCGGGGACGGCGGGCGCTTCGTGTCCTGGGAGAACGCCGACCGGGCCGGCAGGTCGCTGCCGCAGGCCGTGGCCCGCATCGAGGCTGAACAGCTGGTGGACCGCATCGCCGTAGTGCGGCGCGACCTGGTTCCGGTGTACGCCAACGAGCTCTCCGCCGGGCACTGGCTGCGCCCGGCCAGAGCCGGGCAGGCAGTCACCGACGAGCTGGTCCGCCCCTGGAGCGACCGGGAGACCGCCACGTTCCGACGCTGCCTGGCCCGGGCCGAACGCGAGCTCCACCACGAGCAGATCGGCCAGGCGCACCGCCTGGTGGCGCTGCGCGACGCGGAGCGGGCCGCGGCTCTGGCCGAGCCAGTGCGCCGCATCGCCCAGCCCACCCTCCAGCCCCCCGGTGTCGACTACCACCGGCTCTCCCAGGAGGAGCACCACTGGATCTGGGAGAACCTGGTCCTGGAGGACCTCGGGGAGATCACGCCGCACCAGCAGCCGATCTGCGTGGTCGTCATGGGCCCGCCGGGCGCGGGCAAGAGCCGGGCGTCCCGGATGGTGATGCGCGCGCTGCGCGAGCGGCGCCCGACACTGGTCTGCGGCGACGACTACAAGGCATACCACCCCGACTACCTGCGGCTGCTGCGCGAGCAGCCGCGCACCGCGAGCGAGCGGATCCGGGCGGACTACAAGGCGTGGCAGGCCAGGGCCGAGGCGCACGTCCAAGCCCAGCGCGGCGACGCCGTGCTCGAGGTCGCCCCCGGCAGCGCCCGCGACGTCCTGGCCAGCGCCTCGGCCTGGCGCCGGTCCGGCTACCGGGTCGAGCTGGTGGTCCTGGACGTGCGGGAGGCTGACAGCCGCCAGGGCACCGCGCTGCGCTACGCCCAGGCGAGCCGCAGCGGCGTCCCGACCGCCCGGTACACCACCGCCGCCGGCCACGACCGGTGCGCGGCCGCCGTCCTGGACGCCGTGCGGGCCACCGAGGCGCAGGCCGCGGTCGACCAGGTCACCGTGGTGCGCCGCGACGGAACCGCCGTCTACCGCAACGACCTCGACGCCGACGGGCGCTGGGCCCAGCCAGCCCGGGCGGCGCTGGTGCTGGCCGCCGGCCGGGTGCGGCCCTACGACGAGCAGGAGGCTCTGCGGTTCCTGAACCTGCAGCGCGAGCTGCGCGCGGCGCTGCCGCAATACCGCGACGACGTGGACGCCATCACCCGCCTGGCCTGGCCGCTGCTGCCCGCCCGCCTGCAGCCCCACCGGCTCGGGCAGCCCACCGTGCTCGCTCTGCCCGCCCGGCGCACCCCGTCCTACGGGCCGAGCAGCTCGCTGAGCCTGGCCTCGTAGAACTCCTGCACCCGCGCCACCTCGACCGCACCCGCCTCCAGCAGGTTCTGCTGGTCCGAGCGGGCCTGGCGGCGCTCGGTCAGTAGCCGGTGCAGCAGCGCTGCGTCGACAGGCGTCCTGCCCCGCTCGGCCACAATCCGCTCGCTGTACGCGGCCAGCACTTGGCGCAGCACCTCCCGCGCGCTCTCGTAGCTCGCCCCTGACGGGCTGTCAGCGGATTCGTCGGCGCCGTTCGCGTCGGCAGGGCTCTCGGGATCGTGCATGGTCAACCGCCTCGGGGTCCATGTGGGCAACCCACCCATTCTCCGTGCCCGACCGCCCGGCGCCCCGCACTGGATCCGCGGTGCTGTGCCGCTCCGAAGTAGGAGCCAGGGTGGGGTTCGGCCGAACCCCGGATGGAGAGCCGCAGGTACGCGTAGCGTTTGACCATCGGTCAGCACAGGGACAACGGCGCGGGGGTTCGAGTGGCGGGGCGGGACCTGAGGTCGTTGTTCAGCACCAACGACACCAGCACGGTGGCCGCCGAGCCGGTCACCAACCGCGAGGGGCAGTGGCAGGCATTCTCCGCCGCACTCGGAGAGCACCTGGAGCACACCGCCCGGCCTGACTTCGACGTCCAGGACCTGGAAGCGCCGCGGCGCAATGTCATCGCCTTCTTCGGAGTCGGCGGCATCGGCAAAAGCACCTTGGCGCGCACCATCGATGCCTCGCTCGCCGACCCCGAGCAGCGCCCGACGCAATGGCCGCAGCCGTCCTGGCTGGCCGGCCGGCGGATCCTGCCGGTGCGCATCGACCTGGCCAGCTCGGCCGGTGCTGACCTAGAGCAGATCGTGCTGACCCTGCGCCTGGCGCTGGCCCGGCACGTCGGCCGACCGATGCCCGCCTTCGACCTCGCGCTGCACCGCTACTGGTCGACGGTGCACCCGGGCGAGCCTCTGGAGGAGTATCTGCAGCGCTCCGGCCTGGCCGGCAAGTTCGGGCGGGCGCTGCCCGGACAGGTGAAGTCCGCGATCTCCGAGGCCGCCTCGCTGCTGTCGCTGCCCGGCGTGGTTGGCACCGCGGCCGGGCGCGTGACGGTGGCGCTCGCCCGGGCGCTGCGCGAGCGGCACCGCAAGCTGGCCGCGCTGGCCGGCTGCCACCGGCTGGCGGACCTGTTGGAGGCCGAGCCGGGCCTGGAGTCGCTCTCCTACTACCCGCACCTGCTCGCTTGGGAGCTGACCCGCCTGCCCACTGGGAAGGCCACCACCTTGGTGGTGGTGCTGGACACCTTCGAGGCCGTCGGTGACCGCACCTACCGCGAAGCCGAACGCCTGCTGCAGCATCTGGTGTGGCTGATGCCCAACGCCCTGTTCGTCATCTGCGGGCGCAACCGGCTGCAGTGGGCCGACGAAGCGCTCGCCGGCCAGCTCGACTACACCGGCCCAACCGCCTGGCCCGGCCTGGCAGCCCGCGCGGTGCCCGCCGCCCGCACTGGCGCGCCGGGCACCGGGTCGGGGCCGCGGCAGGTCCTGATCGGGGACTTCTCGATGGAGGACGCCGAGGACTACCTGAAGCGTCGGCTCACCGACACCTCCGGTGCGCCGACGATCCCGGCCGCAGTCCGCGAGACCATCGCCCAGCGCTCCCACGGGCTGCCGCTCCACCTCGACCTGGCCGTCCAGCGCTACCTCGCCCTGCAGCGCGCCGGCCGCACCCCCGGACCGGCCGACTTCGAGACCGACTTCGCGGTGCTGGTCGCCCGCACCCTCCAGGACCTGACCGGCGAGGAGCGGCAGGTGCTGCGCGCCGCCTCCCTCCTGGACGCCTTCGATCTGGACCTGGCGACCCGCACCGCCGGCCTGACCCGCCAGGCCGCAGCCCACCGCCTGGCCGAGCGGCCGCTGGTCCGCCACGACCCCCTCGGGATCTGGCCCTACCACCTGCACGCCCTGGTTGCCTCCACCCTGCGCACCGCCACCGACCGCACCGACGACGCCTGGGCCGAAGCCGACTGGCACCAGGCCGCCGCCCGCGCCCTGGCCGCACTCGGCGACCAGTGGAGCACCCGCGCCGACGAAGGCCGCCGGGTCCTGGTCGCTTGCCTGCGCCAGGGCCTGCGCCTCGCCCGCGACCATGCCCTGCCGCTCGGCTGGCTCGCCGACGGCGCCTGGGCCTACATCGCCGACTCCGTCTGGGAGCCGCTCGACCCGCCCGCCCCTGCGGCCGGCGGACCGTCAGCAACGAGCGCCGGCGCCGACGGGACGGCGGCGGTGCCGCTGGACACGGCCGCCGAGGCACTGGTGGAGGTGCTCTCCGCCGTCGCTGGCCGCCAACGCGAGCACCGCGACCACACCGTCGAGCGCCTCACCGCGGTCCTCGACACCGGCCTGCTGCCAGAGGACCTGGCGGACCTGGCCCGCTACTACCGGGCCAAGGCCCAGCGGGATCTCGGACACGGCCGCGACTCCTACCAGGGCATGCGGCAGGTCGCCGATGGCACCACCGCGCTCGCCCCTCGCGCCCGGCGCGGGCTCGCCCACCTGGCCCGGATCGCCGGCGACCTGCCCGCCGCACTGACGATCGCCCAGCAGGTCGGCTGGGAGGGCCGCCAGCAGCGCATCTACGGGGACCTGTGGTGGCTCCAGGGCGACATGGATCAGGCTGCGGCCGCCTACCGGGCTGGCCGCGCCGAAGCCGAGCAGCACGCCGTCGCCGGCGAACAGGCCATCTGCCAGGCCCAGCTCGCCCTGGTCACCGCCCTCGCCGACCCGGCCGCCGGCGACGCCGAGATCGCCCTGGCCGAGCAGCTGCTCACCGGCCTCAACCAGCAGGCCACCACTCTCACCGTGCGCACCGCCGCCCTGCTCCGCGATGCCGGCACCTCTGGGGTCGCCGAACGCGCCCAAGCGCTGCGCGCCGCAGCCGCCATGGCCGGCCTGACCGCGGTCGCACCGACCATCGAACTCGCGGCCGCCTTCCACCACGCCGTCACTGGCGACCACACTGCGCTCGCGGCAGTCGAAGAGCGCCTGCGCGACCTCACCGCCGGCGGCGACTACGCCTACTACCGCGACATCATGGCGTTCATGGCCGACCGGGAGCCCGCCACCTGGTCCGGCACCGCCTGGCTCGACAGCGCGGACATGGTCCGCACTCGCTGGCGCACCCTCGTCACCACCCGCCAGCAGCACCTGCGCGACGCCGCCGCAACAAACTAAACGAGCTCCACGGCCTTCTTACTTGGTGTTGCAGAGCGGCCACGGCGGGTGGTGGTCCGTCGGTAGGGTTCGGAGGGTGGATACCGAGCCGTTCGTGGATGAGGACAGCGACCACGATGTGTGCTGGATCTGCCCGTCGGTGAGGTTCCCGGCCGGCGGGTTCGATGTCTTCGAGCGGCCGACCAGGGAGTGCCCGTTCGATCCGTCGGACGGCTTTCGGTACACGGCTGCCGGGGTGCCGGTCTGTGTGCACCCGTACAAGGTGGGCCTGCCGCCGGGCCGGTACGCCTCCGACGGCGTGCCGGTGCCCGCCCGCGCACCGCGGCCGGCGACATCACCCGCGGCGGCTGGGGACGCGGCTACGGCCCGCCAGGTGGGGCCTGGACGGGCCGTAGCCGCTGCCGCTGCCGGCGTCCTGGGCAGCGGGCCCGGCCCTGCAGTCACTCGGCGGCCCGCCGGGGGAAGCGGGGCGCCGAGCGGGCAGAGCCGGGAGCGCAGGTCTCCCGCGCCGTACGCGGGAGCGCTGCCGCCGGGCCTGCCCGAAGAGCTGGCGGACCTGGCGGGGTGGGTGGGGGAGTTGGCGCGCGGCGCGGCCTCGGAGGATCTGGCCGAGGTGCTGGCCGGCGCCGAGGCCGCCGCGTTGACCCGGTTCCCGGAGGACCAGGTGCTCGCGGTGATGCGCCGCGCGCTGTCGGGGGGTTAGGCCGCCGCGAAGTCGATCGAGTGCTCGCGGCCGGAGCGGCCCATCCCGATCGAGTCGTACTTCGCGGCGAGGATCGCCAGGCGCCGGTCCACCTCGGCCTTGTCGAGCCAGTAGCGGGTGGGCGGCTCGGCGTTCCAGGCGGCGCGGTAGGCGGCGTGGGTGTAGCCGCCGCTGGTGTAGTCGGTGTGCTCCTGGTCGGTCTGGTGGATCAGGGTGAAGCCGGTGCGCTCGGCGATGCGGGCGAGCAGCTGCGGCTGGGCGATCATCGCGTGCGTCATCTCGTCCACCGGCACGGGCAGCGCCACCTCGGCGGCCCGCTCGTCCCCGGTGAGCTCGAACACCGCGGCCTTGAGCGCCAGGGCGCACAGGCCCTCGGCGAGCAGCGGGCCCTTGTCCGCGTCCAGGTTCCAGCGCTCGATGGTGGGGAAGCCGGTGAAGCACTGCCAGTCGCTGGAGTACTCGAGGGTGGCGGCCTCGAAGGCCGGGAACTCGGGGTCGGCCTCGATCCGGGTGAGGATCTCGGCGGCGCGGCGGCCGACCAGGTCGGCCTGGGGCAGGGCGGTTTCGGTCATGCGGAACAACTCCTCGGGTCTCGCGGTTCCGGGCCGGACGGCTTCCGGCGCGGGTGGAGCTGAGGTGGTGCTGTGGTGCTGCCTGGCGGGCCTGGTGTCGTCGTCAAGCCCGCCAGGGGCTCTGTGGGGCGACCCGGGGCTGACTGCTACGCCACGGGGACGGCCGGTACCGGGAGCGGCAGGGTGCGCAGCCGGGAGGCGGTGACGACGTCGGCGAGGTCGGCGGCGCGGCGGGTCTGGCGGGCGACGGCGGGGATGTCGATGGGGGTCGGCAGGATCAGCTCGGCCCACACCGTCTTCCCGGTCGCGGCCTGCCTGGTTCCCCACTCGTCGGTGAGGGCGGCGACCATCAGCAGCCCGCGGCCCGTCACCTCCTCGTCGTCACCGAACCGGGCCTGCGGGCGGGGCAGGCCGCTGCCGCCGTCGGCGACTTCGATGCGCAGCCGATCGCCGGGCGGGGCCAGGCGCAGCGTGACGGCGATACGGCCAGGGCCGTTGTGGGTGGCGGCGTTGGCGATGAGTTCGGAGGCCACGGTGAGCAGGTCGTCCAGCGCGGCGTGAGTGATGCCCCAGCCGGTCGCGGTGGAGCGCAGCGCGCTGCGGGCGAAGCCGACGCAGGCCGCGCGTTCGGCCGGGTCGATGTCGATGGCGGTGACCGTCAGGCGGTACTCCAGGGGGCGCCGCCGGGGCCGGCTCACCGCGGCTGTCCCGGCGGAGGACAGGTGCGGGCGCCGCTGATGGTCAGCACGACGCCGAGCCCCTGCAGAAGGTCCGACAGGCGGGCCCAGGCGGTCGCGCAGTTGGCGACCATCCGGCGGTTGATGGTGACGACCACGCCCACCTGGCCCTCGGTGACCAGCTGGGTGACGCGCTGCCAGCCCGGCCGTTCGGCCAGCGGCACCAGGTCGTCCGGGTCGACGACGGTCTCCACCACCGTCCAGCCGTCACCGGCGGCCCGCTGCTCGCACCAGGCGGTGAACATCGCCACGGAGACCGGATCGGGCTCGGCGCACACGTACGCGACGGCTCGGTCCTGCCGGGGCGGTCTGGTGGCGGCCGGGCCGGGGCCGATGGGTGCGGGCGCGTTGGACGGCATCAAGGACTCCCGGAAGGTGACGACACATCGATGACTGCGGCCGCCGTCGGCATGGGTACGTACCGGATGCGCCGCTTGGCCTGCGCGGTGAAGAACCGGGAATCCCGGCCCCTCACCGCGGGCACGAATCCAGTTCACCGCCCGGCGGGCACCGCGTGGATCCGCTCGACCGGACGTTTCACCGGACGTTTCCACCCCGGCGCCCGGCCGCTGGTGACAAGGTGTCAGGCAGGAGAGGGGACACGTTGAGCACGCGGACGCTGGCCGGGCTGCGCAAGGCCGCCGGCCACACCCAGGAGACCTTCGTCGTGGCGTTCGCCGCGATGGCCAAGCAGCTTGACGTCGCGGCCGCGGTGAGCGTGCGTCAGCTGCGCCGCTGGGAGTCGCCCGAGCCGCCGCTGCCCCACCCCGGGCAGCAGGCCGTGCTGGAGGCGCTGCTCGGCGTCCCGCTGGAGGAGATGGGCTTCACCGTGCCCGCCGAGCGCCGTAGTGCGTCGGCCGTGGGCGGGCACACTGACCGTGTGGAACGCAGGCGGTTCGTGGTGGACGTCGGCGCCGTGCTCGGCGCCACGGTCCTGCCCGCCGCCCGAGCGGGCCGGCGGATCGGTGCCGGCGACGTCCAGCGCCTGGCCGCCGATGTCGCTGGCCTCTACGCCGTGGACCACCGCCAGGGCGGGCGGGCCGCGCAGAAGGCCGCCGCGCGGGTCCTGAAGAAGCTGGACGCCGTCCTGGTCGGCGGCACCTACCTGGAGCGCGTCGGCCGGGACCTGCACGCGCTGACCGGCACCGTGCACTCCCACCTCGGGTGGATCGAGTTCGACGCCGGGCGGCCAGGCAAGGCGCGAACCGCCTGCGCCGAGGCGCTGACCTCCGCCCGCCTGGTCGGCGATCCACTCCTGGAGGTCCGCGCGCTCGACAGCCTCTCCCTCCTCGCCGTCGAGCAGAAGCGCCCCTGGGAAGCGGTGGCGGCCGCCACCGCCGCCGGCGACCTCGCCCAGCACCACGGCGGGCCGAGGGTGCGCTCGGTGGTCGCGCTGCGCCAGGCCCGCGCGTTCTCGGCGGCCGGCGACCACACCGCCGCGCGCCGCGCGCTTTCGCAGTCGCTGTCCTGGCACGACCGCTCCGACACGGACACCGACGCGCCGGCGTGGACCGCCTTCGCCGGGCAGGTCGAGGTCGACTACGCGACCGCCGCCTGGCACACCGCCACCGGGCACCCGCTGCACGCCGTGCCGTTCCTGCGCTCCGCCCTCTCCCAACTCGGCGACGGCTACTCGCGCAACCGCGCGCTCTACCGGGCCCGCCTCGCGGAGGTGCTGCTGGCCGCCGGGGACATGGAGGAAGCAGCTGCCCAGGCGCTGGCCGCCGCCACCTCCGCCCGCGGTATGACCTCCGCCCGGCTCACCGACCGGCTGCGCGCCGTCGCCTCGGCGGCGGGCCGGATCGACACGGCGGCGGCGCGGGACTGCGTGGAGCAGCTGCGCGCCCTCGGCTTCACGACCACGACCAGGAGCAGCGGGAGGACGCGGTGAGCGAGCAGGCCGGGGCGGGCGGGGTGGAGGTGCGGGTACTGGACGGCGAGCAGACCGCGCGGCTGGAGGACGGGCTGCGGCAGGTCTTCCGCGAGGCGTTCGCCGAGCCGCCGTACGGCGAGACCACCCCGGCCGACGTCGACCGCGCCTTCAAGCGCTTCCGCTCCCAGACCCGCAAGGCCGGCTTCCTCGCCGCCATCGCCACCGCACCGGACGGCCAGGTGGTGGGGATGGCGTACGGCTACCCGCTCGCCGCGAGCACCAGGTGGTGGGACACCCTCACCACCCCGGTGCCGGACGAGCTGCGCCGCGAGGACGGGAAGCGGACCTTCGGGTTGTTCGAGCTGGCGGTCCGGCCGGCCTGGCGGCGCCAGCACGTCGCGACCCGGCTGCACACCGCGCTGACCGAGGCGGTCACCAACGCCAACGAGCGGGTGATGCTCAACTCGCGGCCGGAGGCCACTGCGGCGCAGGCCGCCTACCGCGCCTGGGGCTACCAGTACGCCGGCACCGCGATCCCGTGGGAGGGCGCTGCGCCGCACCACGTCCTGCTGCTGGAGCTGCGAGCCTGAGACCGGCCCCTCACACCTTGGCCGGCTCGCCAAGGCTCCAGCCGCTGACCGCAGTAATCGGGCCGCGCCAGGTCGGCAGGGTGTAGGTGGTCCGGCCGACCGTGTGGGTCACGTCCCGCAGGTGCAGGAAGCGGGAGTCCACCTGGCGACGGCGTCGGCCCTTGACCGCGGCATCGTCCAGGTGCCCGGCCGCGTCCCTCAGCACCCGGCGCAACGGGTCGTGGTACCCCTCCAGTTGGCGCAGGTGCAGCCATTCCCAGGCCGCGGTGGAGATCACGACGCCGGTCACCAGCGCGCCGTCCAGGGCCAGCGTCACCACGACCTCCCGGGCCTCGAGGTCCTCGTGCTCCACGCCCAGGCGCAGGATCTCCAGGTACGGATCGACGTGGGCGTCCGGCTGGAGCAACATCCGAAGGGCTGGCTGAACTGCGTTCCTCCACGACACCGTGCTGCTCCCCCGGGCTCGCCGCCTGCTCGACTTGCGCCAAGTATGTCCTGGCTGCGGCCTGGTGATGCCTCGGTCTGACTGACGTTTTGTCACATTCGGCCCCGCCTGCGAAGTCAGGGCGGGGTGTCTGGCATGGTAGTGCCGTCCGAGTACCCGTACGGGGAAGCCAACGGAGGATGAGATGTCCCCTGCCTTGCAATCCGCCATTGACGTAGCAGCCGATTCGGCTTCCGTCATCATCGTCATTCAGCAGAAGGGCGGCTCGGGAAAGTCGACCATAACGGTCAACCTCGCCGCTTGCATGGGCCGTAGCGCTGCGAAGCTGAGCGGTCCGGTCACTGCGGATCAGGACTCGCCGGTGGTGGCGGCCGGCATCGACCCGCAGGGCTCGCTGGAGAAGTGGGCTGACCGGGTGCCGGAGGAGAAGCTCCCGTTCGACTACCTGGTGACTCGTGGGCGGCTGGGTGAGCTGCCGAAGCTCAAGGCCGACCCCGCGCGTCGCCGCATCCTGGTCGACACCCCCGGCTTCATGGAGGTTGACCCTGACGCCGCGTGGGGTGAGGACCCTCTCGGCGACGGCCGGGTAGCCGACGCTCTGCGGGAGGTGCTCGACATCGCAGACCTGGCGATCGTCCCGATCACCCCGGAGTGGCTGAGCTGGGAACCGGTCGAGTTCACGATCGAGCGAATCCTCAAGCCGCGCGGAATCAAGTTCCTGGTGGTGATCAACCTTCATGACCCGCGCGACGGCGAGGCGCAGCTCGACAAGGTGAAGAAGTGGGTGGACGACCGTGGTTACCCGCGTATGGCCGATCCCGTCCGCAAGTACAAGATCCACTCGCATGCTGCCGAAGAAGGCCAGGTCGTGACCGAGTACAAGGAGAGCGGCACCGCGTTGCGCGCTCGGGAGGATTTCATGACTCTGGCTCTCTGTGTCGAGCAGGCCCTCTGATGGGGCGGCGGATGAACAGCGGGGACGGCGCGGGCCGCCCGGGCTCGGTGGCCGAGCTGGCGCTGCGCCTGCCGGAGCCGTCGGCACCGGTCGCCACCACCCCGGTGCTGATCGAGACCGAGAAGGAGATGCTCGCCAGGTGCGAAGCCGCGGTCGATGCGCTCTCGTTGTCGTTCTGGCTGGCTGGGAAGGCGCTCCAGATCGTCCGGGACGGCCGCCTCTACCGGGAGAAGTACGAGTCGTTCGAGGACTACACGCTCGCCCGCTGGGGCATGCAGCGGAACTACGCGAACAAGTTGATCCGCACCTGGCGCATCGCCGAGGCCGTGTTCGATCCAAAATCGAACGCTCTGGTTCCAATTGGAACCACGGCGGCCCAGCGCGAGAAGCACGAGCAGCAGCTGGCAACCATTCGACGGGAGCTCAACCAGGCGACCGTCTGGGAGCTGGTCGCCGTCGCCGAGAAGCACAGCCCCGAGATCGCAGCGGGTGTCCTCGGGATGGTGGTCGAGGCGAACAGCAAGCCGACCGCGGCCGTGGTGAAGCGGGCCGTCCGAGCGCTTCCCGGCGGTGAAAAGTTCGACCCGAAGACGGCGAAGGCGGTCATCCGGGAGGAACTGGCGAAGCCGGCCACCACTCCGGCCGCCCGCCCGCCCCGGCCCCGCCAGGAGCAGCAGCCCGCAGCCCCTCACGTGGAGTCGGCAGTCGCGTGGGACGACCCGGCCGCCGTGTACGCCCTGCTGCTGGAGAAGATGACGGCCGACGGTCGGGCGGCGCTGGCCACGCTGCTGATCGAAGACATCAGCTCACCGGCAACCCCTGACGACGCGAGCGCGTCCGCGTAGGAGTAAACGACAAAGGCCCACACCCCAAGGCGTCGGGGTGTGGGCCTTCGTGGCTGCCGGGGCCGGCCGTCAGGCCGCGGTGAGGAGGGCGGCTGCGGCGAGGGCGGCCAGGGCGAGGATCGTGATGTCGGCCGACCATCGGAGCAGCAGCATCTTGCGGTGGCAGAGGGCGGACAGGACGCTGAGGCGGTCCAGGCGTCGGTCGGGGACGAGTTCGGCGCGCAGCTGGGGGCGGGTGCAGGTGGCCCAGTGGGCGTAGGAGCTGCGGTCATGCGGAGCGATCCGGGGACGGACGACTAGGACGGCGAGGACGGTGGCGGCGAGCAGGATCGCAACCACGGGGGCGATGGCAAGGGGCTGGGCTCCCTTGGCCTGGGCCAGGATGGCGACGGCGGCCGCGAGGACCCCATCAAGGCCGAGGAGTAAGCCGGCCTTGCTGTCGGTTCGCGCTACGTCCCCGATCACGTGGGCGAGGGCTTCGGTGAGGTTCTGTTCGGTGCGGTCGGCGGCCGGGACGGGGGCGGGGTTCTGAGTGGTGGTCACGGGCGTGGGCTCGGCGAGGTGGTCCAGGGCGCGCTGCAGGAGAGTCCGGTGTGCGGTGTAGAGGGTGCGTCCGGCGGCGGTGATCGCGGCGTCGAGCTGGTCGAGGTCGGCGAACGGCCACCAGGTCGCTTCGAGGGCGTCATCGCTGCCGATGGCGGGCACCGTGGCGGGCAGCAGGTAAAGCGCGCTGGTGGATACGACCCAGGCGTTATCCGACTGGCGCCAGTCGTCGACGACGTGCTGGCCGAGGATGATCGGGCGGTGGTCCGAGAGGTCCACCCCGGTTTCCTCGCGCAGCTCGCGCAGCAGGGTGGTCGGCGCGGGCTCGCCCGGGTCGGCCATGCCTCCCGGGACGGCCTCCCCCCCGTTGTCGCTGCGGGTGATCAGCAGCACCCGCCGGTCCGGGCCGGTGCCGGCCACGACGATCGGGTCCGCGGCCTGGTTCTCTCCCCACCGGGGGAGGTTGCGGCCGGTGCGGCCGGTGCGGCCGAGAGGGTGCTGCGGCCAGCCGCGCTCATCGAGCTCGAACGGGATGAGGGCGGCGGCCTGGCGCTGGGGCCAGTCGTGCACGTCGTCCGGGGTGGGCGCGGCCTCGGCCCAGTCGGGCACGTGGCGTGCCAGCGCGGTCGGCCGCAGCTCGGGCGGCGTGATGTCGGTAGGCGTGTACTCACCCATGGATCTCTCCTGGTCTCGTGATGGGCTCGGAGCGGGCGCTCAGTGGCGTGCGAGGGCGGGCAGGGCGGCGGCCTGGCGGCGGTGGAGCAGGGCGTGCTGGCCGGGGTCGAGGCGCCACAGGCCGAGGCGGCCGGCGGCGGGGATGGGGTCGGCGAGGGTCTGGACGTCGGTGAGGGTCCAGTGCCACAGGCCGGGCAGGCCCCAGGGGCGGCAGCAGCCGGTGTCGCGGTGGCAGTCGGCGACGCGGGCGGTGGCGACGAGGGCGCCGGTCGTCAGGGCGGGGGCGCCGGGTCGGGCGAGGGCGGCCCGGACGAGCGGGTCGGCCTGGCCGTCGCGGGCCAGGGCGCGGGCGGCGTGCAGGACGACCGGGCCGCGGTGCTTGGTCGGCCAGCTGCGGTTCTCGACGCGCTTGTCTCCGGCGAGGATCGCGGCCAGCCAGGGCTGGCGGATCGTCAGCGCGGGGACGTCGGCGGGAGGCTGCGCCGCCGGGCCGGGCAGCTCGCCGATGCGGCGCAGCGCCTCGGGGAGGGCGGTGCCCCAGTCGCCTTCGAAGCACATGGCGCGGTCGTCGATGTAGACCGCCCCGCCGAGCTTCTTGTTCGTCACCAGCACGGCGTCGCCGAGCCAGTAGGCGCGGTCCGGGTCCTCGTCCACGATGGCGTCGAATCCGTGGCTGATCAGCCAGGCCGCGATGGCGGGGTGGTAGCGGCGGTGGCGGGCGGTGACGATGAAGACCGACCTGACGGCCTGGAGGGTGCGCAGGGCGTCCAGGGCTCCGGGGATCGGGTCGCCGTAGATGCGCCCGTCCTGCCAGCCCTTGTCGTGGCGCACGACGGTGAGGTCGAAGTCCACGCCGACGGCGTGGGAGGCGGGGGAGTCGGGGTTGAGGGGGATGACGGTCACGCGGGTTGGGTCTCCTCAGTGGTCGAGTCGGATGGTGATCGGGATACGCCGGTCGCCCGGGTCGGGGCGATGGCAGGCGTGCCACCAGGCGGTGCCGGGCGGCGGCTGCGCCGGGGTGGGCGGGTACGGGTGGGGGCCAGGGGCGGGCGGTTCAGACGCTGGCGTCGTCCTGGCCGTCGGGACCCGCGCCGTCGGCGGCGCGCCAACAGCCGGGGCCTCGGGCTGCTCGGCGGCAGGTTGCGGAGGTCACCGGTACGTCCACGGCTGGGTGGTGTCGATCTGGGTGGTGTCGAGGGTGATGGCCAGGCCGTGGTGGTCGCTGGCGTCGGCCGGGGTGTCGAGCAGGGTGTAGGAGGTGATGGCGGGGGCGAGCGGCGCGGAGACCCAGAGCTGGTCGATCCGGTCGTCGCTGCCAGTGCGGCGCAGCAGGGTGTCGTCGCCGGTCTGCTGGTGGAGGTGCCAGGCGGCGTCGACGAGTTTGTTGGCGGCGAGCTTCCAGGCCACTCGGCGGTCCGGCGTGGCGGGCTGGTCGGCGGCGGGGTCGGCCAGCAGGGTGCGGGAGCCGTTGTTATAGGGGAGCATTCGGTGCCAGGCCGGGTCGGGGCCGGCGGCGGGCGGATAGTTGATGTCGCCGCCGAGGATGCAGTAGGGGCCGAGCCGGTAGCTGCGGCTCGCGGCGAAGTCGGCCTCGGAGATGGCCCGGTCGGCGCTGTACGGGGTGAAGTGCACGCTGGTCACCGCAAGCGGGGCGGGCAGGCCGGGGATGGCAAAGCCGGCGACCCCGAAGCCGTGGTGGGTCTCGTCGGCCGCGAAGTCGGTGTTCCAGCAGATGCGCCGGCCCAGGGTCTCGCGGCGGTAGAGCAGTGCGGTGCCGCGGCCGCTGCGCGTCGGCGCGAGAAGCCCGTCCAAGCCGAGGTCGTGTTCGGCGCGGACGAGCTGGCGGTGGCCGGCCTCGGCCCACTGTTCGGCTTCCTGAAGCAGCACCAGGTCCGGGCTGGTGGCGTCGATCCGTTTGGCGAGAAACGGCCAGCGGTCCTGGTGGGCGCCGTCGCTGTCGCGCAGGCCTCCGCGGCCCAGGTTCTGGACGACGATGGTCAGCTTCATGGGGATTCCCTTCTCGCACGGTGCGGTGGTCGGTGCCGGGGAAGGCAGCTGATGGCTGGGCCCGCCCGGCATGGGGCCGGGCGGGCACGGTGGGGCCGGTAGCGCGGTTAAGCGGTCGGCCGACGGTCCTCGGTGGCCGGGTCGGCGGGGGAGGTGGTCCAGGGCGCGGGGCCCGGCGGCGCCCAGGCGCCGGTGGGGTCGTCGCTGAAGTCCTCCGTGCTGGGCCGCAGCGGGGCGGCCGGCTCGACCGGGGTGGGCTTGGCCCCGGTGAGCAGGTCGAGCAGGGCGCCGATGAGGCTGCGCCGCGGGTAGGCGGGTGCGGGTTCGCCGGTCATGGTCTGCTGGGCCCTCACTTGCCCTGGCGGGGGCCCGGGGGTAGGGCCCGGGGCGTGGTGCCGGTGGTGGTGGCGAGCAGCTGGACGACGTTCTCGGAGAGGCCGGCGAGGGTGGCGGGGATGAGCAGGTCGCGGGCGGCGGTGCGCTCGGCGAGGCGGACGATGGCGGCCAGGACGCTGCCGGTGTCCTCGCGGCGGCCGGCCACGACGGCGTAGGTGCCGACGAGGTAGCTGCCGTCGTTGACGGCCTTGCTGCCGATGCAGTCGCCGTGAACGGTGATGTCGATGGAGCCGGTGTCGTCGGTGAGGACGAGCTGGCGGGGGTAGCGGCCGTTGATCTCGGTGATGATGCCGTCCACGGTGACCAGGCTGAGGTCGGGGGCGGCGGTGAGGCGGGGCAGGTTGTCGGTCATGACGCGGTTTCTCCTTCGGGTTCGTGTCGTTGCGCCCGGGGCCGGCCCCGGGCGGTGGTGCCCGGGGTCGGGAGGGCGGTCAGCTGGGGTCGGGCAGCGGGGGCAGGAAGGCGCACTTGGCCGCGTGGTTGGCGACCTGCTGGCGGGTGGCGTAGACGTACATGGCGCCGTCCCGGCCCAGACCCTCGCGGCAGCCGGTGCAGTACCACCACGCCTTCGTCTCGTCGTGGACGTGGGTGCCGATCGGCCACGGCTCGGCGCCGATCAGCTCGACCTGGGCGCCGCCCTTGGAGAGCTGGCGCATCCAGACGTGGCCGAGGCCGCCGCCGGTCGGCGCGTCGCCGATGTGGACCTGGCCGTGGTCGAGCCGGACCTGCCCGTGCTCTTCGGCCTGCTGGAGCAGGGCCATCAGGCGGTCGTGGCCGCCGAGCACCTGGCCGCCGGGGATGACGCGCGACCAGATGTGCAGCTCGCCCACCGTGGTGCGGCGCTGGCCGAGCGCCTCCAGGTGGGCGAGGGCGGCCAGGACGACGGTGTAGGCGTCGTCGCGGCGCAGCAGGCCGTCGAACGGGTCGGGGGCGAGGTCGGCGATCAGCTTCTCCAGGGCCTCGGTGGAGGCGGGGATGCGGGGGTTGTCGACGTTCACGGGCAGCGCCTTTCGGTGGCGGTCGTGGTCTGCGGGATCGGGTGATCGGGCAGGGGCGCCGTGTCCCGGGGGCCGGCCGCTGGGTGCGGTCGGCGTCCGGGGCCGGCGTCGGCGGTCCGATCGGTGCGCGGGTCAGGCCGCGGCGGTGAGGCGGAGCAGTTGCTCGCGCTCCTGGTCGCCGAGCCCGTCGTGGCATGCCAGGCAGCAGCCGAGGCTCTTCAGCGGCAGGCAGTAGTCGTAGACGGTGTGGCAGAGCGGGCAGGTGGAGCGGGCGCGCATGGCGGCCGCGAGGGCCTTGGCGCGGGCGGGGGTCATCGGCCGCACGGGGGCGGCGCCGGCCACCGGGTAGAGGTAGCCGGTCCTGGTGCCGCCGCGGCTGACGATCTGCGCGGCGACCGGCTGGGCGTTGGGGCGCAGCCCCATCGCGCGCAGCTGGCGGCGGGTGGCGTACTCGGCCTTGGCCGGGCCTTTGCGCCAGGGGTAGGTGGGTGTCCCGTTGTGGTGCTCCCCGGAGGGGTCCCAGGCCGGGACGCGCGGCTCCTTGGCGCGCTTGGCGCGCTTGGTCGGCACGGGCGGGCTCCGCTCAGCCGCGGGCCTGGACGGCGCCGCTGTGCGGGCCGGCCTGGGCGGCACGGCCGCAGGCGTCGCGTTCGACGACCGGCCGGTGGGAGTCGCGGTGGACGGTCTCGACGTCGAATCCGTCGGCCAGGAGCAGCCGGGCGAGCTCGTCGGCAACGACGTGGGCCCTGTGCTTTCCGCCGGCGCAGCCCACGGCGACGGTGATGGTGCGGCTGGCGGCCGACGGGCCGTCCCAGTAGGCGCGCACGCAGGCGACCAGGCCGTCGATCAGGTCAGCGATCCCGTCGGTGCTGAGCACCGCTTCCATCACCTGCGGGTCCGCGCCGGTCTTGGCGCGCAGCGCCGGGTCGTGGTGGGGGTCGCGGAAGTGCTGGCGCAGGTCGGCGGTGAGGTGCGCGGCGGGGGCCTGGCCGTGCAGGTAGCCGAAGCTGGTGATCTGGATGTCGGTCATGACGGTGGGACCCTTTCCGGGTTGTGGTCGGTCGGTTCGTGGTGCCGGTCTTCCTGGGCAGGGAAAGGGCCCCGGCTCCGGGTGGAGCCGGGGCCCGGTGAGGGGCTGTCAGGCCGTGGTCTCGGCGGCCTCTCCAGCGCTGCCGGTCTTGCGTGCCTTCCGCTTCTCCCACCAGGTCCGCGCCTGCCAGTCGGTGGCGTAGGCCAGGAGCAGGTAGGCCGTCGTGGTGCCGAGGGCAAGGATCGCGTCGGCCCATCCCCAGGCGGTGGCCTGGAGGCTGGTGCCGATGGCGCCCCCTCCGCAGCCGGCGCTGAGCAGCGTGGCGATGACGGAGGCGGCCAGCAGGGCGAACTCGGAGTTCTCGGTGGCGGGGTCGTTGACGCCGTAGCGGATGGTGTAGCGGACGTGGAGGACCAGCACGGTCAGCTGGACGGCCCACAGGGCCAGGACGACGGCGGCGACGCCGGTCAGGGTGACGAAGTGGTGCACCGGGTTCCTTTCATGACGGTTCGATCAGCTGATGAGGGCGAGGACCAGGACGGCGAGCAGGACGGGGGCGGCCATGGCGACGGAGCGCGGGATGTTGGTGCAGCCCTTGAGCCGCTCGATCTCGTCGCTGATGGCCTCGCACTCCTTCAGCAGCCGGGCGTAGGAGCGGGAGCCGGCGGGGACGTTGGCGAGGGTCTCGCTGCGCTCGTGGAGGACCGTGCGGTGGGCGGCGATCCGGGTGTCGCGCTCGATGGCGAACAAGGGGCGGTCCTTTCAGGGAACGGGTCGGCGGGCGGTTCGTGGTGCGCGACGATGGGGGCGGGCCGGGGACGAGACCGGCCCGCCGGGCACTGGCTGCCCGAACCGGCCCCGGGGTGGTTCGTTCATCCCGGGGCCGTGTCGCGTGGTTCGCGGTTCGAGGCCGTGAACCGGTTCGCGGTTCGCGCAGTGCGGTTCGCGGTTCGCGGTCAGGTCGTGACGCGCTTCGCGAACTCCTCGCGGGCGGCGGCGAGGCGGTGGTGCGCGGTGGTCTTCTTCATGTCGAGGTTCGTCATGACGTAGTCGAGGTCGACCGTGTCGTAGCCGCGGGTCTCGATCAGTTCGAGAACCTGGCGAACCTGCTGCTCGGCGAGGATCTGCGCGGCGGTGCGCCGGTTCGAACCGCCCTCAGCGCTGGCGCTGCGCGCCTGGTCGGCGGCGGTTCGCGGCTCGGGATCGGCCGGGGCCGGTTCGCCGGACGGCGCGCCGTGGTTCGCGGCCTCCAGTTCGCGGCGCCCGGACGCCTCACCCGAGCGCGCTGCGGGCAGCGCCGGGTTCGCCGAGGCGGCGTGCTGGTTCGCGGGGCGGTTCGGCGAACCGACGCGGTCCAGGCGAACCGCGAACTGCGGAACCGCGGCGGGGTTCGCCGAACCGGTCAGCGCGACGACCAGGCTCGAGTTCGAGACGCGGGGCAGGGCGCGAACTGGTACCCAGTCGCCCACCCCGATCACCCTGGCGACGAACCGGCGAACCGTTCCGAGGCCGGTTCGCCGAACCAGCGCGCGGTGGTTCGCCGCCGCCGTCCACGCGAGCTCGACCGTGGACAGCGACTCATCCGTGATCGCCAGCGACCACGCGCTGAAGGAGTGCGCCGGGTAGCGCAGCCAGCGGATCGCGCCGATCGTCGGCCGGGAGGCGGCGACCTTGCCGTCGGCGCGCAGCTTCTGGCGATGGATCAGCCGGGCGTAGAGCTCCCACAGCACCATGCCGGTGATGCTCATCACCGCGAAGCTCACGGCCTTCGGGGTGACGTGCCAGTAGCTGACCTGGTCGACCATCTTCATGGTGACCGGGTCCCACTTCTGGCCGGTGACGACCCCGGAGGCGTGCCAGAAGTTCATGACGGCCGCGCCGCTCGCGAACACCCAGGTCGCGACCCGGTACAGGGTGCCGGCGTCGCCGCTCTTGCGGGCCTCGTGGTACATCCACGCGACGAACGCCGTGCTCAGCTCCCACGCGGCGGCGAACAGGATGGTGAACGGGGCGATCCAGCCGAGGATGTCGCGGGCGAAGCCGGCCTGGCCGGTCCACGCGACGGCCATCGGTGCGGTGATCGGCACGATCGCCAGCAGCCGCCGCGAGTTGGCCGCGACGAACGCCTTGAACCGGGCGGTCACCGTCACCACCCCGGCTTCCTTCTTGAGGCGCCGCTTCTCCAGGTTGCGCGCGGTGCGGCTGACCGCCTGCTGGAGGGTCCGCTGCGCGGCGAGGCGGGCCACTTCCGCCCGGTCCTTGGCCTTCTGTGCCGCGGCCTCCAGCTGCTGCGCCTTCTCCAGCGTCTCGGCGGCCTCGGTCTTGACCGCGTCGGCCGCCTGCTCGGCCTCCTGGAGGATCCGGCCGGCGTCCTTCGACGCCTCCTCCAGCAGCCCGGCCGCCTCGGCCCCGGCCTGGGTGCGCTGCTGCCGCACGTCCTTCGCGACCTGGGCGCGGAACTGCTCGGCCTCGGCCGCCGCCTTCGCGCGCACTTCGCGGGCCGCGTCGGTGGCCTGGTCGATCTCCCGATCCGCGTCCTCGCGCAGCCGGCGGACCTCACCGCGGACACGGTCGGCATCGGCCTGGGCGGCGCGGCGCAGCTCCTCGGCCTGGGTGCGCGCGTCGGCGAGCAGGCCGGCCGTGCGGGTGCGGGCGTCGCCGAGCAGGGTGTCGGCCTGCGCGGCGGCGTCCTCACGCACCTGGGCCGCGTGCTGCTCGGCCTGGGTGCGCGCCTCGGTGGCGGCCCGCTGGGCCGTCTCCTGGATCTGATCGGCCTGCTGGCGGGCGGCCCGGGTCAGGGCGCCGGCCTTCTGCTCGGCGTCGGTGAGCAGCTGCTCGGCCCGGGTCTGGCTGTGGCGGGCCTGCTCGGCCGCTTCGCCGCGCACCGCCTCGGCCTGCTCCTGGGCCGCCTGGCGCAGCGCGGCCGCGGTGGTCTCGGCGTCCGCGAGCAAGCTGTCCGCCTGGTGCTGGGCGTCGGCGAGGATCGTCTGCGCGCGCTGCTCGGCCTCGGCGGTCAGCGCGCCAGCCTTCTCCTGGGCGTCGGTGGTGATCCGGGTCGCCGAGTCGGTGGCGGCCTGGGTGACGGCGGCGGCCTCCTCCTCGGCCGCGGCGGTGATGCCGGCCGCCAGGAGCCGGGCCTGCTCCTCGGCGTCGGCGACGATCCGGGCGGCCTCCTCCTCCGCCTGGTCCCGGATCTCGCCAGCGCGCTGCTCGGCCTCGGTGAGCAGCTGCTCGGCCCGGGTTGCGGCCTCCTCGGTCAGCCGGTCCGCGTCGGCGCCGGCCTGTGTGGTGGCCTGCTCGCGCAACGCCGAAGCGTCCTGCTCGGCCTGGGCGAGGAGCGCGTCGGCGTCCTGCTGGGCCTGGACCCGGATCGCCTGCGCCTGCTCGTCGGCGGCCCGGGTGAGACCGGCGGCCTCCTCGGCGGCTGCGGCGCGCAGCTGCTCGGCGTCGGCCAGGGCCTGGCGGGCGCCGCTGTGGATCTGCTCGGCGCTGCGCTCGGCATCAGCCAGGGCGTCGTCGGCGAGCTCGGCGGCCTCGGCGCGCAGCTGCTCGGCATCGGCGGCAGTGCTCTCCAGGAGGAGGGTGGCGCGGGCCTCGGCGAGGGCGATGATGTCGGCCGCGCGGTCGGCCGCGTCAGCCGTCACCGGGTCGGCCTCGGGGTGCTGAAGGACCGGCGGGACGTGGTCCTCGGGCGTGGCCGGGGGCTTGGCCGCGGCCCTCTTGCGGGTCGCGGCGGGCTTGGCGGCCGACTTTCGAGAGGCCGCCGGCGGCTGGGGGCGGGCGGTCCTGGTCGGGCTCATCGGAGCTGTTCTCCTTACGAGAGCGTGACTGTGCGTCACACGGCGGGGGGGAAGGCGAGTCGGGCCGAGCCGCTCGGTGGCGGGCCGTCGGCTGGACGCGGAGCCGGGTGCTGGGCCCGGGAGCGCGCTCGCGGCGGGGCCGGGGCGGGGCGCGGTGCCGGGGTGTAGTCGGCGAGGGCGCCCCGGGGCCCCCAAGGCCGCTGGGAGCCGATTTCCGGGCCAGGGGCGGGGGTGGGCCGTTTCGCCGACTACGCGACAACATCGCAGGTCAGACGCCGACTACAGGGCTGACTACGGGCGAACTACGGGGTGACTACCGGCGACTTCACCTGCTGGTAGTCACCCCGTAGTCGCCGGGGTAGTCGGGGTTGTAGCTGGCCCTGGTCAGGCCGTCCGGTCCGCGAGGAGGGCACGGACGTCCTCCAGGGCAGCGCCCGTCGAGGGCTGGAGGCCGCTGACGCGCACGGTCTTGCGGAAGACCCCGGCGCGCCGGAACACCTCACCGACCGTAGTGGCGTTGGCGTCGGCCCAGCGCTCGGCGTCCTGGGTCTGCAGGGCCTCGGCGACCTGGCGGCACAGCACGTTGAGCTGCTTGCCGAACCCGTCCACCGTGGCGGTGAGGATCTCCCAGTCCTCCTCGGTCAGCTCCTCGGTGGCCGGCTTGGTGAGGTCGACCGGGTCGTTCTCGGTGGGCTCCTCGGGGCGGGCCTGGGCGGCTGCGGCCAGGCGTTCCTCGCAGCGCCGCGTGGCGGTGGCGGCGTCCAGGTGGGTGGCCTTGCGCAGGATGGGGTCCCGCATGCCGGGCGCGATGATGTAGAAGACGCCAGCATCGGCGGGGTCCCAGTCGCCGGGGGAGGGGGTGAGCCGGTGTGGCATCCAGCCCTCGGAGATCGCGGTGTCACTGCCGACGACCAGCGGGACGTCGGCCTTGCGGGCGGGCAGCATGATCCGGATGCCGAAGACGTCGGCGATCGCGTCGCCGACGACCTCACTGGTGGCGTCCTGGGACAGCAGGATCACCGTGACCCGGGCCTTGCGGCCGATCCGCCCGAGCTTGATGACCTTCTGCTTCTGCTCCTTCGTCAGCTGCGGGTGCTCGTCGACGAGGACGAACACGGCCGGGTTCTCGTCGTCCACCTGCCAGTTGTCGACGTCGTCGCCCATCCGCTCGGTGCGCAGCTCCGCCTCGCGGATCGCCCAGTCCAGGACGTCGTCGATCCGCTCCTCGTCGTAGGCGCGCTGCGCGGCCAGGCGGCGCAACGGGCCCAGGCCCCGGCCGGTGGGGTCGATGTCGATGACGATGGCGTCGGTGCAGCTGGTGATGTAGTCGGCCATGCTTCGGACGATCTGGGACTTCCCGCCGCCGGGCACCGCGATCACCATCACGTTCTGCCCGGCCAGGGTGATCCTGGTGGGCTCGCCGTCCATCGAGGGGCCGAGCACCATGGGGCGCAGGATGCTGTTGGAGCGCGGCGGGTAGACCGGGTGGGGCGGCATCGGGTCGAACGGGTCACCGGTGACGATCCGCAGCACCACGGACCCGGCCGCTGCCTTCTGCGGTTGGGGCATCACCCCGCCCTGGCGCACCCCGAGCAGCACGTCCAGGTTGGCGATCTTGGCGACCAGGTCGGCGGGCTTGCCCTTGGTGAGGTGGGCGATGGCGCGCCAGCCCCACCGCTCCTGGGTCACGTCGGTGACCTGACCGACCGCCAGGCCCTCGGCGAGCAGCGCCAGGTGGATGCACTCGGCGGCCTGCTGCACGCTCTGCACCTGCCGGATCGGGTACGGGTCGCCGCTCGGCGCCGGCACCGCCGCCGAAGCGGAGCCGGCATCGCCCGGGGCGGCCGCCTGGTTCCCGGTGGCCGACTCGTCGGCCGGGGCGATCAGCAGGCCGTCGTCGGGCAGCGGGTAGGCCAGGTCGGGTTCGGCACGACGGCCGGAGCGCCACTGGGGAAGGGCGCTCTTGCCCCAGGCGGCCAGGGCCACGGCCGCGCCGGTGGCGACGCCCTCCACCGTGAGCACGGGCAGGCCGCCGAGCAGGCCGGGAAGCCCGTAGGTGCCCAGCACCAGGAGCGCCAGGCGGATCCGGCGCCGGTGCGACATGCGCAGGCGGTGGTCACCGATCTCGTTCGGGGTCACCGGCGCGTGCCCGGTGTAGGTGAGGGCCAGCACCGCCGCCGCCTTCTGCTCCCACTGGGCGGCGGCGGTGCGGGCGGCCAGCTCGGCGCGCTTGGCCGCGGTGTGGCCGGCCGGGGTGATGCCCTGGGCCTGGGCCGCGGCGCCCGAGGTGTTGGCGGCGGCCAGCTGCTGCTTGGCGCGCCCGGCCAACGTGCTGTGCTCCGCGGTGCGGGTCTGCTCCCACACCCGGTGCCGCTCGTTGAGGATGTGCAGGGCGACCGCCCGGTCCGTCAGGTGGTCCTCGGTGACGAACAGCCAGGCGCCGCGTTCGGTGGCCAGCACGCGCAGGCCGACCGGGAGGTGGTCGAGCTGGCGCCGCCACCACGGGTCGCGTTCGGCCGGGCGCGGTCCCGGGTCGTCGTCGTCCAGGAGCTCGCCTTCGAGGATCTCGTCCTCGATCGGCTCCAGGTGCAGGTCGATGCTCACGGGCGGGTCCCCCTTCTCGGGTCTGGTCTCAGCGGGTGGAGGCGACGTGGTTCAGGGCGTCCAGGACGGCCTGGCCGCCCTTGGAGAGGGCCTCGTTGGCGTAGTAGGTGACCAGCGGGATCGCGGCCAGGGCGGTGCCGTTGACGAAGCCGAGCCGCACCTTCCACTTGTCCAGGCCCTCGCCGCCGCCCCCGGCGCCCCGGGGGCCCGAGCCGCGGACCGACTTGCGGGCCCCGAGCAGGATCACGGCGATGACGAACAGCAGCAGCGCGCCGCCGCCGCCGACCGCCACGGGGTCGGCGCCGTGGAACTGGGCGGTGGAGGCCGCACCGGTGCTGCTCCACAGCGACAGTTCGCCGCCCCAGCTGCCGGCCTTGTAGCCGAGCCAGCCGATGCCGCCGAGGATGCCGCCGGCGCACAGCCCGCACAGGGTGCCGAACCCGGTGCCGATGGCGTACGGGATCAGACTGGCGTGGTCGGCGCCGCTGCCGCGGAAGTTGCCGAGGCTGCGGCCCCCGATCTTCGGCAGCGGGATCCCGTAGGTCCGGGCGAGCTGGAAGCCGGTCAGGCCGAAGACGGTGGCGTAGGTGCCGAGGGTGACGTCCATGATCAGTTTCCTCCGGTGAAGGCGGTGGTGAGCCAGGTGATGGCCTGGGAGATGGCCGGCAGCGACAGGCAGCCGGCCAGGATGGGGAACCACACCGCGACGCGGCGCAGCGGGGTGACCTCGGCCCGCTTGGCGCCGGCCAGCGGCAGGGCGATGGCGACCAGTTCGACGGCGGCGGTGGTGGCGGTGTTGGCGTGGAAGAAGTGGCAGCCGTAGTAGGCGGCGCAGCCCACGGCCAGGGAGCGCAGGGCGGACTTGCCGCCCCACAGGATCGCGATGGCGGCCGCCGCGTCGGCGCCGTAGCTGCCGGTCAGACCCGGCCGGTAGTGGTGGAGCAGCCAGGCCGGGACGGCCGCGATGGCGGCGGCGGTGGCGTTGGCGCCCAGCTGCATCCAGGAGAAGTCCCAGAACGGCTGCGGCGGCTCCGGCGGAGCGACCACCATCACCGGAATCGGCTGCGGGGCCACGACCTCAACCGGCGTCACCGCGCCCGGGTCCGGGTAGCCGAACTGCGGCTCCGCCGGGACGAACGGCGGCGGGGGCGGGGGCGGGGCGTAGTACGCCGGGGCGGCCATCGCCGCATCCGCCGTCCAGCCCTGCGCCGCCCAGTCCGCGGACGGCGGTGCCACCGGCGGCACGGGCGGGGACGGGGGCGCGGGCGGCGGAGGCGGGGACGGGGGGTAGATCCGCTGGGTCTCCCACCAGTGCGGTGTCCGACCGTCGGCCCCGGCGGTCGGGACGGTGTCCTCGACGATCTCGGCGTCGACGATCTCGATCCCGTCCAGGCTTCCCGGACCGGCGGTCGCGGTGGCGGTGTTGAACAGGCCCGAGAACGCGCCCGTGCTGGCCCTGGTGTCAGACATCGCTGCTGGCCGCCTTCCGGATCCGCTCGGCCATGAACGCGGCCGGGTCCGTACGGGTCGCGCTCCAGCGGCCGAGCGTGGCGCCGGCCTCCTCGGCCAGCGCCCTGGCCCTGGCCCGCCGGCGGTGCTGCTTGAGGGCCCAGACCAGCAGCACCAGGGCCGGGATGGCCGTGGCACCGACGAAGAAACCGAGGATCAAGTACTGGTGGTGCATGGTGCTCCCCCCTTTGGGAGTCGACGGATGCGCAGGACCGGGGCGGGGCCCGTGCCGCCACCGGCCGGGAAGGCCGGCGGCGGCACGTAGTGGGTGGTGCGGTTCGCTACGCCGTGCGGGCGCTCAGCCCAGGCGCAGGCAGGGGGCGTCGACGTGCTGGCCGGCGTGGGCGGCCAGGGCGGCACGGGTCTGCGGGCCGACCACGCCGTCGACCGTGATCCCGGTGCAGGTCTGGAAGAGCTCGACGGCCTGCTCGGTGTCGGTGCCGAACTTCCCGTCGGGGTCGACCTGCTCCTGCGTCAGCTCGGCGGACAGCTGGCGCTGCAGGTCGGCGACGGCCGGGGAGTGGCTGCCGGTGTAGAGCAGGCCCGGCGCCGCGGCGTCGGCCGGGACGGCGGTGGCCAGCGCGATGGTGCCGGCCAGGGCGATGGAGGCGACCGTGGCGCGGACGGCGGTGCTGTTGATCTTGTGCATGGGGTGTTCCCTTCACGGTGGTGGAGGGGACCCGGGCGGGTCCCGTGGCTCCCCAGGCCGCCAGAGACCGCCGCAGAAGGCGGGTTCCGGTCGGCCAGGGCAGGCACGGGCACGAGCCGCTGAAGGTGCGGCGGCTGGTCGGGCCGTCAGATCTGCACTGGCGGCGGGTTCGGGGCGGGGCCCGGGTCGGGCAACGGAGTGGAGCTGGCCGTGCGGCGGGCGGCTAGTGCGGGTCGGCCTGGTCCCCGTTGCCGTAGCGGCGGGTCCCGTCGGCGCAGCGCACGACGTACCGGGCGGCCGCGCAGCGGGTGGTCGAGAACGGCGACCACTTCTCCACCAGCGCTTGCTCGGCCGGGGTGCGCTCCGGGTTGTCGGCGGCCACGGCGACGGCCCGGCCGGGCACCGGCGCGGAGGTCAGCACCGCGGTGCGCTCCAGGACCGTGTCCGCCTCGACGGCGCGGGCGGTGATCTCCTCGGCGGCGAGCACCAGGTCGAACGCGACGGGGTGCTGCGGGTCGGCGCCGACCTGGGCGAGCAGCGCGTCGGCGCCGGCCACTAGGACCGTGTTCCAGTCCGCGTCGCTGATCTCGCCCTCCCAACGGATCGGCTCGGTGCCGGTCAGTCGGGCGATCCGCCGGACGGTGGCGCGGCGGGTGCGCTCCTTGCCCTCTGCCTTGGCGACCCAGGCCCAGGTGGACGTCGCGGTGAGCCGGGCGACCTGCTCGGCGCGGCGGCGGCCGGTGATGGTGCTGGACATGAAGACCTCCGGGTCGTGGCGAGGGAGAACGTGGCTGGTGGTGGGGCCCTTGGCGGGCCCGCCGCACCACTCCCGGCACCCGTCCCGGCATGGGCATGCCAGGACGGTTCCGAGAGACAGGCGGCGGGAGACTGCCGAACTGCTGGGGGGAGAAAGGGGAGGGAGCTGGCTACTTGCCGGAGCCGGTGCCGGAACCGCCGGCCTTCGCCTCGTCACGGCGGGCCTGGTCCTCACGGACCCGGCGCAGCGCCTCGTCGGCCTGGTTGGCGAGCTGGATGGTGATCGTCATGGTCAGCTCCTCCAGAACGAGCGGTTGACGTGCTGCGGGTCGGGCTTCGGGCTGAGCTTGCGGGTGCCGTCCGGGTTGTACTCCGCGGCCGGGAGCGAGACCTGCGCCTCGCGGTGGTGGCGCTGCGCCGTGGCCGGGTCGTAGGTGTGCCAGCCGGTGGTGGAGATCCCGGTGGTGCGGGTGCTCGTACCGCCGGAGGTACCGGAGCCGGAGGCGCTACCGGCGCTGGAGCCGAAGCCGAAGAACTCAGCGACTCGTCCCAACATCAGGACGCACCTCCCGCCGGGGCCTGCGGCTGCGGCGCCGGGGCGGGCGAGGGCTGGGGCTGCGGAAGCGGCTGGGTGATCGGGGTGTGGCCGTAGCCGCCGTTGAACGAGTGGTCAGCCACGGAGACTCCCGAGGTGCTCGGTCACCTGGGCGTTGAGGGTGTCGACCTGCGACACGGTGGTCTCAACCGCGCGGTAGAGGTCGTGGCTGGGCATCGTGCTGGAGGGCTGCGCGGGCTGCGGCGCCGGCGTGTTCGTGGTCGCGGTCATCGTCAGCACCCCGCCGTCTGCGGCCGCAGGCCGTCGATGAACTGGGCGATGGCGTTCTGGACGAACCAGCTGAGGTGGGTCCAGGTGGTGTTGGCCTTCTGGAAGTGCTTCTCGGCTTGCTTCCAGACCTCGGCGACGAGCGCGTTCACGGCGCTCTCGCCAGCGGTCGGGGCCACGGCGGCCAGGTCGTGGATAACGAGGGCGAGGACCTTGCCCTCGAACTGCGACTGCAGATCGATGACGCCGGCGTACTGCTTGACGCCGAGGACAGTGCGTCCCGCCCCGGCCGAATCGGTCATGATGAACATGCGGATCACTCCCACGAGAGTCGATTCGAAGTGGTCCCAGACCGGTGTAGCGAGCACCGGCCTGGGGCCCTTTTGCGTTCTCGGCCCCTTCGGACCTTGTCGGCTTAGCTAACTTAGCTGGTACAGTTTCGCTGTGTCAACTAGGTCGATGAAGCTATTCATGTCAGGAAGGCGGCCCTACGATGTGGCTCATGACAGATCAGTTCGCCCAGCCCTACCAGCAGATCGTTCAGGACGTGCTGGACCAGATCCGTCTAGGGCGGCTCAAGGCTGGAGACAAACTGCCCAGCACCCGGGAGCTCGCCGATCACTACCAGGTAGCGCCCGGCACGGTGCAGCGCGCGCTCACCGAGCTCCGGGCCAGCAAGGCGATCTACTCCCAGCAAGGGCGCGGGAGTTTCGTTCGGAAGCTGGAAGCCGACGCCGCCTCGGCCCCGGTCACCATCGAGTCGTTGGCCCAGCAACTCGCCGAGCTGACGAGCCGCGTCGAGATGCTGGAGCAACACAGGTCGCAGCGGGGCTGACTCGGGCGCCGTCCGATTCACCACTGCTCCCACCTCCTGTGTCGAGTCCGTCCTGACGTGACTAATCACAGCTGGTGGAGCGTCAGATCAACATCGCATCCGCATCATGAGATCCATGAACGTGCAGCTCAACGCGTTTTCAACATCCGCATCAACATGGGATTCGGGGCTCAGCTCATAGGCTCCGAGCATGGCGAATACACAGGCGGGGGACATGGCGAAGAACCGGCTCGGGTGGCGCCCCGAGAAGTTGAGGGAGCAGCGTGAGGCCCACGGCCTGACGCTGGAACAGGCCGGCGAGCGACTGCGCGATGTCGCAGAGAAGGCCGGCCTGAAGGGGATCCCGGCTGCATACCCGCAGACACTCAGCCAGCACGAGCAAGGCGACGTGTACCCGGGCCCGCACTACCGGCGGGCGTACTGCCTGCTGTACCGGGCGACCGAGCCCCAGTTGGGTTTCCGCAGCGCCCTGCCGGGTGAGGACAGCCGGTTCGAGCTGACGCCCTTGGACGACAAGCTCACCGGTAGCCACGTCCTGGCCGTCGAACGGGCACTTCTCCAGATTTCGGCGGGGTCCGCCGAAGCGGACAGCTATGGGCTGCAACGGCGGATCATGGATGCGTGGAAGCGCCGGCACACGGGAGGGGACCCGCACCGCCCGGTCGTCATCCTCGTCGGGGGATTCGCGGGCAGCGGCAAGACAGAGTTTGCCCGCTTCCTGACCCAACTGACCGGCTGGCCCTTGCTGGACAAGGATCCGCTCACCCGACCGCTCGTCGAGCAGCTCCTGGTCGCGCTCGGCGGAGATCGAAACGATCGCCACACGCCGCTGTACCGCGAGCAGGTCCGGGCCGTCGAGTACGACTGCCTGATGCAGGCGGCCTACGCCAACATCAACTGCGGGATCTCCACGGTGCTGTCCGCCCCCTTCATCGCCGAGATGACCTCCGAGGAGTGGATGACCCGGCTCAGCAACCGGTGCCGAGCCCAGGGGGTGGACGTCTTCCCGATCTGGGTCCAGTGCGATCCGGAGTCGATGCGCGAGTACATCAGCTTCCGGTCCGCAGCGCGCGACGCCTGGAAGCTCTCCCGGTGGGACGACTACATGGCTACGGTCGACGTCGGGCTGCGCCCGGTGGTGCCGCACCTGCTGGTGGACAACCGCATGGGCTCGGCAATCTCGCTGGCCGACCAGGCACGGCAGGCTCTCGCGGCGGTGCGCGCATGAGCCGCCAGCGCGGGGTGATCCTCTACGGGCCGCCGGCATCCGGGAAAGACACCGTTACGCGCGCCTTGGCCGCGCTCGACCCGACCTTCGCTCTGTTCTCCAGGGTGAAGGTCGGTCTCGGCAGGTCGGCCGGCTACCGGATGGGCACCCCCGAGCAACTGGCCAGGCTGCGCGCCACCCCGGGCGCGGTGGTCTACGAGAACTCGAGGTACGACAGCACCTACGTGACGGACCGCGCGGGACTGGACTCCGCCTTCGAGGTCGGGGTGCCGGTAATGCACCTGGGGCAGGTCGATGGTGTGCGTGCGGTGCTGGACGGCTACCCCGCAGGCTGGCTCACCGTGCTGCTGTGGTGCCCGAAGGAAGCGACCGCCAGCCGCTCGGCAGGCCGCGGCGACGCGGACACCCCAGCGCGCCTGGCCGCCTGGGACGCCACGCAGGAGGACTTGGAGGCGAACCGGAGCTTCAGGTTCGACCTGGTGGTCCGCACTGATGCCGTCCCGGCCGAACAGGCCGCCGATCAGATCCGCCGGGCGCTCGCCGAGCGCGAGCAGCAGCTGGTGATGCTGGACTTCGACGACACCTTGCTCGACCGCCTCAGCGCGGTGACGGCCTGGATCTCCGGCTACTGCGGCGCTCACGGCCTGGCAGCTGAGGTCGAGCAGCGGATGCTCGACGCCATGCGGATCCGCGCCGACGTGCAGACCTTCGAGAACCTGTGCGCCGAACTGCAGCTGCCCGAGTCGCCGGGCCAGCTCTGGGCCCGCTACAACGCCGAGCTCCCGGCGATGGTCCGGCCCTACCCGGGTGTGCTGGACGCTCTCGCGGCGCTCCGAGGTACTCGGCGTCTCGTCGTCGTCACCAACGGGGGCGCCCAGATCCAGCACGCCAAGTTGAAGTCGAGCGGCATCGCCGACCACGTCGCCGCGGTCTGCATCTCCGAGGAGGCCGGCGCCCGCAAGCCAGACCGGCTGATCTTCGAGAAGGCAGCCGCGAGCGTGGGGTGCACCCTCGCCCAAGGCGGCTGGATGGTCGGGGACAACGCCGCGCTGGACGTGACCGGCGGCCGCGAGGCAGGGCTGCGCACCGTCTGGATCTCTCACGGCCGGCCCTGGCCGGGTGGCGCAGCGCCGGACCACATCGCGCACGACGTCCTGGACGCCTTGGACCACATCGTCGGCGGCGCCCGATGACGGACGACCAGATCGTGGTCGGGATCCTGCACCCGGGCAGCATGGGCGCCGCGGTCGCCGGCTGCGCAGTGTCCGCCGGCGCCCAGGTGCTCTGGTGCCCGACGGGACGCGGCGTCGCCACTGCGGCGCGAGCCGAGCACTTCGGACTGGAGCCGGTGGCCGGGCTGTCCGAGCTGCTGGAGCGGGCCGAGGTGCTGTTGAGCCTGTGCCCGCCGGCCGCAGCGGAAAACGTCGCCACCGAGGTGGCGAGTCACGGGTTCAACGGGCTGTACGTGGAAGCGAACGCCATCAGCCCGGAGCGGGCGCAGCGCATCTCCGAGCTGCTGGCTGGATCGGCACGGGCCGTGGTCGACGGCGCGGTCATCGGCTCGCCACCAAGCAGTTCCAAGCGAACGCGCCTGTTCCTGTCGGGCCCGCAGCAGGAGACCAGCACGGTGGAGGCGCTGTTCGCCGGCACCGCGGTGTCCACTCCGGTCCTTGGCCCGGAGATCGGTCAGGCCAGCGCGTTGAAGATGGCCTACACCGCCTACCAGAAGGCGAGCCGGGTTCTCGCCGCGCTCTCCTACGGCCTCGCTCAGCATCACGGCGTCGGCCAGGATTTGCTCGAGATCGCGGGCGGCCGTTCCGGCAGCTACCTGGTCGAGACGGACTACATCCCCAAAGTCGCAGCACGGGCCTGGCGGTGGGCGCCGGAAATGGATGAGGCGGCGGAGACGCTGCGCGCCGCAGGTCTGCCCGGCGACGTTCTGCACGCAGTCGCCACCACACTCCGGCGCTGGGACGAGGCGAAGGACGACACGACACTGACGGTTGGTCATGCCTTGGGCCTGCTGGCGAATAGCCGTGATGCCGATGCCGACACGCCAGCTGTCGAGTTCTACTAAACTACTCGATTCCTTGGGCAACCTTGTGCTAGCTTGGTCGCCTTGATCATCACGACACCGGGGGTATTTGCTCGTGCCGACGCTCTCCATCCACTTCGATCCGGAGATCCTGGCGCACCTGGCCAAGGCCACCACCGGCGACACGGTCCACGTAACCCTGAGCCTTGGGGGCGGGGAGTTGTCTCCGACGCAGGTTGCCACGGTCGCCCCGAAAGGGCCGCTCGCCGAGATCATGAAGGCGGGACTGCTCACCGCAGGCACCGTCCTGACCTTCCGCCAGCCGCGGGCCAACCGCGAAGGGCGGGCCACCGTCACCCCCGACGGAGAACTGATCGTTGACGGACACCCAAAGCCATTCCCGTCACCGTCGAAGGCCGCCGGCGCCGTGACAAAAAATCTGATCAACGGCTGGACGCTGTGGCACACCCCGGACGGGCGGACGCTCGACGACCTCCGGGAAGAGCTCAAGAAGCGGACGGCCGCGTAGATCAGAGCCAGTCCGCACGCGGGTTGGTCTGCCCAGCCGACACGTAGAACCCGAACGACCCGAGGGCTCAGGAGGAGGAATAAGCTGAGCCGGTCCGCCGCCAGGCGGACCGAGTCCGAAAATGCGAAAGCGGCCCCCAGTCGCCAAACTTGGGCCGCTCTCGCTGCATGTTGTCGCTCCCGACGGTACCAGGCGTACCCCGGTCGAGGCGAGAGACACCCATCTCTCGCCTGGTCGGGCTACCTCCACCGCCGGAGGCGGCGCTGAACCCGAGAGAGGTAGCGCCCCCATTGCTCCCCGCCGTCACTCTGCGGCTCTGCCGGATCACTCCGGCCCGCCCCACCGCACTTTCCCCCGGTGTGACCCCCCTTCAGACCAGCCGCGTCCGGCAGGTCATCAGCACAAGTCACACCGCAGGCGCTCGCGACACCTCTATCGGCATGTCCCCGCCCTGCGCCGCAACCGGCGACCTCTATCCACAGGCAAGTGGTGCGATCACTGAGCTCGTGATCAACAACTACTCGCCGAAGTGTGGCCCATACCACAGCCCCTCGGGTCACACGGCCGCCGGATCTCACGCCTGTATGGGCGTGCAGCATCACGCCCATACCCAGCCCGCCCCCAACAACCGTCCGACCATCCAGGCCGGACTGCTCATGGCCTTCAGCGCCGGATCGGAGGTGATCCAGTGAAGAAAATGACCGACGCCGAGTTCAGCGGCTCCTCGATCGAGCGAGCGTGGGAGCCCCCTGAGGAAGTAGTCGTCCCGTACGCCCTCGCGTACTCGCCGGGTCTCCAGCCCGAGGACTACGGAGTGCTGATCCGCCTGCTGCTCCGGGACCCGGACCAGCCGTCCGGCATCCTCGCACTGGCTGAGGAGTTCCAAGCGTCCGGCTGGAAGATGGGCGCCAGCCGCCTGCGCGGCGTGCTCGGCCGCCTGCAGAAGGCCGGCCACGTCAGCCACGAGCGGGACGGCTACGACAAGGAGACCGGTCGCCCGAAGTGGCGGTTCCGGGTTTACCGGAACCCCGCCAACAACAGCGCCTACGTCAACCGGGGTGCTGCGGCTGCGTCGCAGGTCAGCCCGATGGTGCGAAATCCAACACGTCGGGGCGCACAGACCGGTTCCGACGGTGCGATTTCCAACATCTATGCAGGTCAGACCGACGGTGCGGTTTCCGACGTGTCGGAAACCGATGGTGTGGTTTCCGACACGTCGGAAACCAACATCTATGCAGGTCAGACCGATGGCGCGGTTTCCAACACGTCGGTCCCGTCCCCCCCACACCCCCCGGTGGTGGGAACTACCCCCCCTAGCCCCCCAGTCACAGCGGACCCGTCCGTCGCGGCTGATGCCGAGACGGGGAGGGGGAGGGGGGTTCGCTCCGCGAAGAACGACAACCCCGCGGTGGACAGCGAGGCGCTGGAAGCAGCCGTCTCGTTCCTGCTGGAGCTGCCCGCGCCCTTCGCCTGCGGCCTGCGCAACGCCAAGCGGTTCGCTCCGAAGCTGCTGGAGGCGACCGCCCTGCTCGGCTGGGAGCTGGGTCCGGACCTCGCGAAGGAGCTGACCGGCAAGACGGCTGCGGGCCTGAAGGACCCGTCCAGCGCGATCGGCAAGCGGATCGCGGACCTGCGCCGCCGTCAGGTCGTGCTGCGCGACTCGGAGCCTGCGGTGCCGCCCGCGCGGCAGCCCGTGATCCCGCAGGACCCGGACTTCAAGCCGGTGCCGGCCCCGGCCAAGGTCGCCGACCTGCTGGCCGGGCTGCGCAAACCGAACATCTGACCCACCGTCCGACCCCAGACAGCACGACGCGGCTGCCGGAAAACCTCGCCAGGCCCGGCAGCCGCGTTCGAATCCCCGTGAAGGAACTCCCCGTGAGCGTACCCACCCAGGCCCAGAGCGACGAGATCGACTGGTCCGACACCGAGGACCAGGTCCCGCAGCCCCGGCGCAGCCGTGGCCGGAAGGCCGAGCCCGCCGGGGCCGGGTTCGAGCGGGTGCCGCCCGGCGGCAAGCCCGAGGACCTGGTGGCCGAGCAGTCCGTGCTGGGCGGCATGATGCTGTCGAAGACCGCGATCATCGAGGTCACCAACGCGCTCAACGCGGACGACTACTACCGCCCGGCCCACGAGACGATCCACCGCGTGATCCTCGACCTGCACAAGCGCAAGGAGCCGGCCGACCCGATCACCGTGGGTGCCGAGCTCACCAAGCGCGGCGAGCTGGAACGCGTCGGTGGCCCGACCTACCTGCACACCCTGGTCAACTCGGTGCCCACCGCGGCGAACGCCGAGTACTACGCCGAACTCGTCCGCGAGCAGGCCGTGCTGCGTCGCATGGTGGAGGCCGGCACCCGGATCGTGGGCATGGGCTACGCCGGCGAGGGCGAGGTCGACGAGATCGTCGCCGCCGCTGCTGCCGAGATCGCGGCCGTGGTGGAGACCCGGGGCGGCCGCGAGGACGACTTCGTGCTGCCGCGCGACACCGTCGGCCACACCCTGGACACCATCGAGGCCGCCGGCACCCGGACGGGGATCACCGGTGTGCCGACCGGGTTCGCGGACCTGGACGCGCTGACCCAGGGCTGGCAGCCCGGCCAGGTGATCATCGTCGCGGCGAGGCCGGGACACGGCAAAAGCACGATCGCCATGGACTTCGCGCGGGCCTGCACGATGCCGCGCAACCCGAAGTCCGGCCAGCTGCTGGAGGGCGCAGGGAGGCCGGCGGCGTTCATCACGCTGGAGATGTCGATCGACGAGCTCAACATGCGGGCGCTGTCGGCCGAGGCCAAGGTCGGCCTGCACCACCTGCGGGCCGGAACGCTGGACGATCCGGCCTGGGAGCGCCTGGCGGTGGCCGCCCCGCGCTACTCCGAGGCGCCGCTCTACATCAACGAGAGCGCGCAGTCGCTGCCCGAGATCCAGGCTAAGTGCCGCCGGCTCAAGCACCGCGTCCCGGACCTGGCGATGATCATCATCGACTACGTCCAGCTGATCACCGGCGGCAGCAAGCGGCGCGGCGACGACGGCCGCCAGCAGGAGGTCTCCGACATCAGCCGCTCGATCAAGCTGCTGGCCAAGGAACTCGGCATCCCGATCATCATCCTGGCCCAGCTCAACCGCGGGCCCGAGATGCGCACCGACAAGGTCCCGATGGTCGCCGACCTGCGCGAGTCCGGCTCGCTGGAGCAGGACGCGGACATCGTCATCCTGCTGCACCGCCCCGACGCCTACGAGAAGGAGCACCCCCGCTCGGGCGAGGTGGACGTGATCGTCGGCAAGCACAGGAACGGGCCGACGGCGACGATCACGTTGGCCGCGATGCTGCATTACAGCCAGTTCGCCGACATGACACGCGACTGACCGAGATCACCGGATGGGCCCGAGAAGGGCCCTGAAGGCCCCTCAGGCGGCCGGAGCCCCCTTCCGGGCTCCGCCGCTGCGTCCGGAGCCAAGATCGCCCGGCAGAAGACGATCTAGAGCCTCGCCCGGCCGGGCGTTCGATCGGCTCGACCTGGGCGCCGCGGGTCGGCCTCGCGCGGGTGCGCGCGCAGACCACCTGTCAGGGGCCTACGGCCGTCCGGGAGAAGCGCAGCGACCGGTTCTGGAGACGGGCTCTGGATATTGGGCAGCACCCGTGCTGCCACCCTGGCAGCACGGGTGCTGCTACCCCCTCCCGCGATCGGCGCTGGCGGCCGAAACCGGGCCCGGAGCGCTCGCGCGCGAAGCCACCTGCAGATGCCTACGGCGTCCGGGAGGGCTCGCGTCACTTCTCTCACTACTTCTCTTTATGGGGTCCGCGTGGTGTCGCCACCCCCGTCCGGCTGGTGACCAGACCCCAGGCCCGGTCGGACCGGCCCGGGACCACCCGGACGAGCGATGCAAAACATTAGATCCAGGATTAGAAACTGCACTACGATGGGGGTAGGAGGTACGTCATGCCCGAGGGGATCGACCCGGTCGACGCGCTGCTCGCGCAGGTCGACGAGGAGGAGCTGCCGCCGCCGGCGGAGCGCAAGCGGCTGCGCCGGGCCGCGAGGCTGACCCGCGCCAAGCTGGCCGGCACGGTCGGCGTGCGGGAGGAGACGGTGTGGACCTGGGAGACCGGGCGGTCCGAGCCGCGGCCGCCGCAGCGCGAGCAGTACGCCCGGCTGCTGCGCGGCCTGGCCGAGCGGTTCCCCGCGTCCCAGCCGCTGCCCGGGTCGGCTCCGGTCGCCGCGGCTGAGGACCCGGTGCCGGAGGCCTTCGCCGCGCTGGTGTCCGAGCAGCCGGCACCGGCTCCGGCCGCGCCGCAGCTGGTGATGCTCGATCAGCACCCGGACGGGTCGCTGGTGATGGGTCCGGCCGAGCCGTGCGTGCAGTGCGGCAACCCGTCGGTCTACCGCTCGCAGGGGGTGCCGATGCATCTGGGCGGGTTCTGCCGCCCCGGCCCGGCCGCCGCCACCGTGGCGCCGGCCGTCGAGCAGCAGCCGGTGCCCGCCCCGGTCGTCCAGGCCGAGTCGCCCACGGCAGCGCAGCCGCCCCGCGCGGCTACGGCTCCCGCCGCCGCGCCGCGCCGCACGTCGTCCTCCCGGCCGGCGCCGTCCCGGGCGCGCAAGACGACGAAGAAGACCTCGGCCAAGGCGGGGCCGGCGGACTGGAAGGCGGCGGCCGCCGCGCGCTTCCCGGTCGGCCCGCTGGCGGTGCTGGACGTCGCCGCGGACGGCAGGCAGCTGGTGGCCTACCTGGCCGACGGCACCGTGGCGCCGACCGCGCCCACCGGGCGCACCCCGGCCGACGTGGTGGAGTGGGCGCTGGAGAGCAAGCTCGGCTCGCCCCGGCTGCACGAGCACGGCAAGGACGGCGACGCCCTGGTGGTGCTGACCGACGCCGTGCTCGCCGAGCTGGGCCTGCCGCCGATGGGCAAGGACGAGAAGAAGGACTTCGTGCCGCGCCTGGGGCAGCTGGCGAAGACCCACCGGGCGGTGAAGGCCCTCACGAAGGCCGGCTGGCAGCTCACCCTGCGCGGCCTGGGCCCCTGGGCCCGGGTCTACCAGGACCCGGAGGGCGGCAAGCGGGTGTGCGTGCAGCTGTGCATCCCCGGCTGGGGCGCCCTGAACTCCGGCGGCTGGGACATCCCGGCCGGCCTGACCGCCCCCGAGCTGGCCCGCCTGCTCGGAACCTACGCCACCCGGGTGCTCACCCCGCGCGGCTCCACCGCCGTCTCCGGCCTGGAGCTGGTCACCGCGCTGCGCCCGCCGACCCGCGCGCAGCGCACCGAGTCCGGCTGGGCCTCGGCGCCGGTGGAGGGCTCCCGGCCCAAGGTCGCGTTCGACCCGGCGCCCCCGGAGGTCCCGGACATGCACCCGCTCGCCCAGGGCCGCAAGGAGGGCGGCGCGCTGGTCACCGAGGCGTGGGACTGGTACCGGCCGCTCACCGACGCCGAGCTGGCCGCGCCGTTCGCGGTCGGCCTCGACATCAACATGGCGTTCCTGGCCGCCGCCGGCCGTCTGTCGCTGCCGCTGTCGGAGCCGGTCCACGAGCTGCAGCCGGCCTTCGACAAGCGGGTGCTGGGCTCGTGGCTGGTCGACCTGTCCCGCGTTCCCGTCGATCCGCTGCTGCCCAACCCGTTCACCCCTGACGGCACCGCGCCGACCGGCCCGGCCTGGTACTCCACGGTGAAGGTCGCCTACGCGATCGAACTCGGCGCCCAGGTCCAGCCCATCGAGGCGTACCTGCGCCACGAGCACGGCCCCTACCTCGATCCCTGGCACAAGCACCTGCGCCAGGCCTACCTGGACACCATGGCCGCCCTCGGCGTCCCGGCCGACCTGGCCGACACCGACCCGGTGGCGTTCCTGGACCGCATGGCCCGCATCAAGCAGCACGAGGGCGACCCGGCCGAGCTGGCGGTGCTGACCGCGATCAAGGCCACCGCCAAGGGCACGATCGGCAAGCTGCGCGAGCGCCCCCGCGGCCACGGCTACAAGGACGGCCAGCGCTGGGCCGCCCTGGAGCGCCCGACCTGGGACCCGCTGATGCGCGCCCTGGTCATCGACACCGCCACCGTCAACCTCCACCGCAAGCTGCGCAAGATGGCGGCCGAGACCGGCCTCGCCGCCTTCGCTGTGCTGTCCGACTGCGCGGTCTTCGCCGCCCCCGGCCCCACCGCCCTGGACGCCCTCACCCGCCCGGACGGCACGCTGACCACCTCGCTGCGCCTGGGAGTGAGCCCCGGCCTGGTGAAGTTCGAGGGCTCCCGGCCGCTGCCGGAGGCGGCGGAGCTGATGGCCGACGGCGCGAACCCGGCCCGCCACATCAAGACCGGCGGAGCGGTCTCCGACGACGAGTAGCACCAGCGGCCCGCCAGCACCCGGCCGGCGGGCCGCCCCACCCGAACACGAACACCTCGAGCAACGCCGTCCCGGCCGGGACGGCAGGAAGGGATTGATGCCCCGTGGGGGAGATCGACGAGGGCCTGGAGCGCGCCGAGCGCACCCGCCCGATCCCGGTGCACCTCAACACCCGGATCAAGTTCCTGTGGGAGAAGGTCGCCAAGGAGGACACCGCCAAGCTCGCCCAGGCCGCCGGCGTCTCCCAGCGCACCGCGCAGCGTTGGGCCCACGCCCTCAAGGCCCTGGCCGAAGGGCAGCTGACCGGCGACATCCCCATGACCAAGGCCAACGCCAAGAAGGTCGAGCAGGCGGTGCGCACGGCCTGGCAGCCGCGGGTGAAGAACCGGGTCCGCCGCCAGGCCGAGAAGTCCGGCTTCATGCTCCACATCCAGGGCAGCTTCGGCTTCAGCTCAGCCGGCGGCTCCACCGACGACCCCCGCCCCCGCATGATTACCCAGAAGATGCCCGGCGACGTCGCCAAGCGCCTCTACGAGGCCCGCGACGCCGGAGCCAGCCAGGCTCAGCAGGAGGCCCTGCTCGCCGAAGCGCTGCGCGACCACTACTTCAAGGACAACGGGCGCCGCGCGGACGGCCTCGACGTCGAGCTGAACGACATCTCCTGGATGGACCTGGAGCTGTAGACGCCCCCGCGGACCCTCCGTGTCGCCGAAAGAGAAAGTCCCGGCCGCGGACAGCGGCCGGGACTTTCTCTTTTGCGCAACCCGCAACGTGAATTCACCGACGGAATTCGGAGAACCAGAATGAGCGACCACTCCCACCACGCCGACGCCAGCGGTCAGCCCGGCGTGATGCTGCCCCTCGTCCACGAGCTGCTCAGCGACACCCTGATGATCCCGGCCACCGCCGTCACCGGCCTGCTGCGCGCCATCGCCACCAGCTGGACCGCCAGCCCGTGCCCGGCCTGCCAGAAGAGCGCGCCGCCGTACGCCGCCTTCCTCGCCGGCGTCGCCGACCACCTCGACCTTGAGTGCATCGCGGCCGCCGAGCAGTTCGCCAGCCCCACCGACTGACCACCCCGCGCCGCCGAACCCACCCAAGGGCCCGGACCCCAGCAGCAGCTGCGGGGCCGGGCCCTTCCCGTGCCCGGACGAAGGAGACGCCGATGCCGACGCTGAGCTACACCCCCGCCGCCGCCCGCACCCTGGCCCGCCTGGAGCGCGGCCACCGCGCCGACCCGTGCCGGCTGCGCCGCATCCGCCGCGCCCTGGACCACCTCGCCGCCGACCCTCACCACCCCGGCCTGCACTCCCACCGCTACGCCGTGCTGCCCGGACACGAGCACACCGCGGCCTGGACCTCCTACGTCGACCAGGGCGCCGGCTGCTGGCGCCTGTTCTGGACCTACGAGCACCCCGACGGCGACGACCAGGCGCAGGTCACCGTGCTGCAGATCGGCCCCCACCGATAGCCGGGCCGCGGCCGCCGCCCGCACCACCCCATGCCCCTGACCTGCGGAAGTTTCAGATTCCGGCCCTCAAATGAGGGCCGAAAAGTAGAACCGGACCCGCCGGAGCACCCCGGACGGGTACAAGTACCGGTGTGGGACGGACCAGTTGGCCGACGGTCGTGGAGCAGGCGCGCCGGATCGTGCTCGGCTACGACAGCGACGTCACCCTCCGGCAGGTGCACTACCGGCTGGTGGCGGCCGGCGCCATCCCGAACACGCCCTCCGCCTACCGACACCTGTCCGCGCATCTGGCCGCCGCCCGCCGCGCCAACCGTTTCCCGGACCTGGTCGACACCGTGCGCGAGGTCCACGTCCCGCCGGCCTGGCCGGACGCGGGAGTGCTGCTCGCCCAGACCCCCGCCCTCTTCCGCCTGGACCGCACCCTCGGCCAGCAGACCGCGCTCTACATCGGCGCGGAGAAGGACAGCCTGCGGCAGATGTTCACCGGCTGGCTCGCCGACCTCGGCGTCCCGGTGGTCGTGGTGCGCGGCTACAGCAGCCAGTCCTACGTCCAAGTGGTCCGCGAGCGCGCCGCCCGCGACCAGAGGCCGGCCGTGCTGCTCTACTTCGGCGACTTCGACTGCTCGGGCGAGGGAATCGAGGCGGACTTCGTGGCCCGCACCGCCTGCTGGTCCCACGTCGAACGGGTCCTGCTCACCGACGAGCAGCGCCTCGCCTACGCCCTGCCGCCCACCGAGGGCAAGAAGGGCGACCCGCGCTGGCCCGCCTTCGCCGCCCGCCACGGCTTCGACCCCGACCACCCGGTGCAGTGGGAGGTCGAAGCCCTGGACCCGGCTGAGCTGCGCCGGCTCCTGGAGGGCGCCATCGACCCGTACATCGACCGCGACGCCCTGGCCGCGGTGCTCGCCGAGGAACGGCGCCAGCGCCACCTGCTGGCCCGGTTCGTCCGCGGCTGGAGCGCGGAGCCGGACACCTGATGGTCTGGCAGGGCTGTGTTCGAGGCTGTGTCGGCCTGTGTTCGGCGCCCTGTTCGCCCTATTTATCCCTGTGTTCGAGCTGTGCTTCGACGACCGGGAGAGCTTAATTTGTCCCCTTTTGCCCTGTGTCAAGGTGTGTCATCTATATCCCGAGCGGGGCGTTTCTCCTGGTGGAGAGCGTTGCCGAGGGCTGTATCCGCACGGTCGGCTACTCTCCCGTTTCATGAGTAACGGATCGGCTACACGTGGTGATGAATCGTCGGAAACCTGGAGGGCGGTGTACGCGCTCCCTGACGGGGCTTTCAGCCCATCCGACTGGGCACGTGTCGAGTTCTGCCAGAAGGCGAAGTGGGTGGGGGATGCGGCGGTCGAACTGGTCCGCTTCGTGGCCATGGACGCGGCCTCGGCTGGCGACTACGCCAAGCTGGCCATCGACCTCGCTCACACGGTGAGCTACCTCCAAGGCGCCGCGATCGTGGCGGAGCGGATCCGCGGAGCATCCTGGGCCGACATTGCCCGCGGCCTTGGAGAGTCCGACGTGGACGCGGTCCAGGCGAGGTGGGAGGGCAGGGTTACGGCCGAGCTTGCCCGCAGGCCCAGCGGCCTCAAGCCCCGCGACACCGCCCGCACGCTCAGCTGGGTGGACGAGTGGAGCGACAAGATGCCCCGCCCTGTGGCCAGCTTCCCGAAGGGCGCGCTCGGCCGGGTCCTGGACGCATCGGTGGCGTGGACAGGACGCGACCCGGCCGAGGCGGACCGCGCCTTCGCCGGCTGCCCAGAAGTCACCGCCTCTTGATCTGTCGGGCACTGGCCACCGCTCCGGTACTGCGCAGCGGGTCGCAGTCGCAGCACCCGCCGCTGCGCAGCCGGCCCCGCACTGCGATCGGCTGCGCAACCGCCCGGGAAGCGGTGGTGAGTTTCGCCCCGGGGCCGGTTAGTTTGGCCTCGCTGAAACTCACCAGTGCAGGTCAGAGGGTTGCGCCCCGGGGCGCAACCCGTCGGCGCCCGGCCCGCCCGCTGCCGCTGCGCAACGGTCGGCGCAGCACTGCGCAGCCGATCATTGCGCACTGCGCAGCGGGGCCGGCTGCGCATGCGCAGCGCTGCTGCACTCTGCTGCGCAGCCGATCGCGGCCTGCTGCTACCTGCTGCTGCCCCGAGCAGCAGGTAGCAGCAGCACGGGTAGCAGCATGTAGCAGCGGCGTGCTGCTGTAGCAGCAGAGTGCAGCAACGACCGTTCGGTTGGTCAGCCGACGGGCTGCGGGCGCCGCGTGTCCTCGCGGGCCGTCCGGTGGTTGACCGGGGTGTGACGACAACTGAGCTGCCCCGGACACCCACCGCCGCCGACCCGGAGCCGGAGGAGCTGGAGCCAGCCAGCAGCGCCTGGTCGCGGTGGAACCCCACCGAGGAGGAGCTGCAGCGTGCCGTGCAGCTGGCGGCTGAGGCCGGGCAGCGGGCCGCGGTCTGGGTGCGGGAGCTGGCCGGCCGCCAGGTCGAGCAGCACGCCCTGGTCCTGGAGAACGCCGCCGCGGCGATCGAGCAGACCACCGCGCACGAGATCCTCCCGGACGGCGAGGGCGAGCTGAACTCCGAGCTGCGCTACGCGCTGGACGCCGGCGTGCTGACCGGCGCGATGGTGCTGGAGAGCGTGCCGGAGCTGACCTGTGGCGAGCGGATCGCCCTGGCCGCGGTGCTCGCGCTGACCGCCTCGATGCCGGGGACGGTGCTCAACTACTACGACCGCGAGCTGCCGGTCTTGGCCCAGGTGATGGACGACGCGGTCGCCGCCGGCCGGGCCGCCGCACCTACCCGCTGACCATCCCGCGGGTTGCGCCTCGCGGGGCGAAACCAGGGGCTGCCGTCGGCGGCGCTGGTTACGATCCGGGGATGGACAGCGCCTCGACGGTCAGCACACCAACCCCGCCGGCCGACGGTGCGGCCGAGGTCCGGATCTGCGCTCGGCCCGGGTGCGGCGAGCCGGTGCCGGCCTCGCCCACCCGGCCGCGCCTCTACTGCTCGCGCTCGTGCCGCAGCAAGGTGGACCGCGCCAAGACGGCGGCCCGCGAAGCTGAAGCTGCGGCCGCAGCTGCTGCTGTCGCTGTCGAGCCGGACCCGGCGGCGGCAGCCGGCCCGGCCGCGGACGAGGAGCGCTTCGGCGAGGACGGCCGCTACCTGCTCGGCCTGGCCGAGGCACTGCGCCGCCGCCTCGTGCTCTTCCTGGAGCAGACCGAGACCGGCGACCCGATCGAGGCCTTCGACGAGCTGGCCCACCTGCTGCCTGGCTACAAGTACCGGATCTACTCCCACGCCCAGGAGCTGCGGGACAAGGCCCGCTGGCCCGACCTGACCACCGATGAGCGCGTGCACCGGCGGGCGCTGGAGCGCGTCGACCTGTGGACGATCCCGGTGTTCGACCCGAACGCCCCCGTCCCCGGCATCGACGACGACTTCGACGACGAAGAGCCGGCCGAATCCGCCCCGCGAGGCGAATCCGGTCTGTCCGGCCCCGGCCAGCCCCGGCCGGGATCCGCCCCGCAGGGCGAAACCACCGGGCGGGCCGGGCGGCCGGCCGCTCCGTTCTGGCCCTACGACGGCGACCAGCTGCTGCAACCGCCACTGCACCCCGGCCTGCGCGGCCTGGGCGAGCACGACCTGGTCCGCGACGCCGCCGAGCTGCTCGGACCGAGCTGGGACCTGGCCGGCTGGAGCCGGCACCCGGGCGTGGTCGAGGTCCGCCACGGCGGCCGCGCGCTCGGCTGGGTCGAGCACGGCCTGGGCGGCACCGACGCCTGGGCCCCGCTCGTCGACGGCGGCTTCCTCGAGAACATCGACGGCCCCGAGCGCCCGCTGCTGTGCGCCACCGTCGACCACGCCGCCATCCTCGTGCGCCGCGCCGCACAGCAGGGCCTGGCCGACAGTGCCGCACCGGAGCCGACCGGCGCTCGTTGAGCTGGAGGTGAGCAGCACCCCGGCCGCCCGGCGCGGTCTCGGCCCCGGCCCCGGCCCCAAACCCACCGGCGCCCAGCGCCCGAGCAGCCGTCAGCCACCGGCCTGGGCCCGCCCCGCGCCGGTCCCGGATCCGCCGGCACCCGTCCAGCCGGACCGGCCCCAGCCCGCCGAGCGGGCGGCCGTGGACGCCATCGCCGCGCTGCGCATGGTGAAGGCGCCGGTGGCCGTCCTGGAGTCCGCGCTCCACCTCGCCCAGGCCCTGCTGGACCGGCCCGGTGAGGACCCGCTCCTCCTGGAGGCCGCCGCCGGCCTGGCCGCAGTGATTCCGGGCTGCCTCGCCACCGCCCGCCGACCCGCCGCCCCAACACCCCCGGCTGCTCCGGTCGCGCCGCCGGTCCGGCTGCGTCCGGCACCGGAGGCGACAGTCTCCACCCTCGGCATCCTGCGGGCCTGAGACCGGCCCAGAGCGGCCGTGTACGGCGTGCGCGGACACCGGAGCGGGTAGCGTTCCCCTGGGCCCGCTGAACCGCCGTCAGAGCGTGTGCGCGGGCCGGGCGGGGCGAAAGGTGCCGCCGTGATGCCCCGGGTGTTTCCCCGGGGACATCCCCGGGTGGTGCCCCGGGGGGAATGGGCGCCGGGAGTTACGACATTTCCCCAGCTCAGCGGCCACAAATCACCGTCCGGACCATTGCCGACAACCCTCTCCCTGCCCTTGTCCTTTGCTGTTGTGGTGTTGGTGGGTGTGGCGGTGGGCGGTACGGTCGCGGGTCCACGACGCTCCCGGGCCGCTTGGCCCCTTTCCCTCCCGGCCGGGCGGCCGCGCGCCTCCCGGTGGTCGGCGCTGGCGGCGGGGGTGGCGGGCGGTCGGCGGCGGCCGGGTGTCGGTGGTGTGGGATATCGAGAACAGAAGATCAGCAGGGCGAGCACGGGGAGCAGCACATGAGCGAGCACGAGGACCAGGAGCACGAGGACCAGGCCGAGGGCGGCCGGCCCGGCCGGGTGCACTTCCGCCGCTCGGCCCGCAACCCGGCCGGCTCGACCGCCTCGCTGCGCGCCGACGTCCTCGCGGTGCTGGGCGTGCTCAAGGTCGTCACCTACAAGCAGCTGCACGCCCTGATCGCCAACGACGAGTTCCGCGACCACCACCGCACCGAGCACGTGGCCGAAGCCGTCCGCGACCTGATCAAGCACAAGCTGGTCGAGGAACGCGGGCGCACCAGCACCATCGGCACCAGCGACAAGCCCGACGACAGGCCGCAGCTCGCCACGCACTCCGCCCTCGGAGGCCGCTCCGCCGGTCCCGGGGAGAAGATCTTCGGTCTCACCCGAGACGGCCTGGAGGCCGCCGCCGAGGCCCTGGGCGACGATCGGCAGATGGGCGGCCACGCTCGCGGAGCCGGTCAGAGCGGCGCACCCCACGCCATGCTCGTCAACGAGTTCATCATCACTGCCGTCACCGGCACCACCACTGTGGGCGCCCCGCCCCGGACCGACGACCGGCAGGCCCCGCCCCGCCGAGCCCTGCCCGAGGGCTTGCTGCCCGGCGGCCTGGACGCCTGGGCCACCGAGGTCGCCCACACCATCGTCGGCAAGCAGACCGTCATCCCCGACGCCGTGGTCCGGCTGCCGGAGTTCGGCTTCCCCGTGCTGTTCCTGGAAGTCGACCGGGGCACCATGACCGACATCAACAAGGTCGCCGGCAAGCTCGACAACTACACCCGCTGGTTCAACAAGCTGGTCAAGGAAGGCCACCACGAGCGCCCGGAGTTCGAGACCCTCTACGGCGCCCGGACCGCCCCCGGCTACGGCTACCACCACAGCGACGTGCCGCGCCCGCCCGTGCTGTTCGTCTTCGACCGCGGCCTCAAGGGCGGCCGACCCCGCTTCACCGAAGAGGGGCTCTACGCCCGCCTCGACGCGTTCGGCGCCGCCACCCGCCACCACTGGCAAGGCCAGCACCACAGCGAGGAAGGCGTCGAGTACCAGACCTACCGGGGCAAGATCCCCGTCCTGGCCACCACCACCGACCGCCTCCTGGAGCACGGCTTCCTCGGCCCCCACACCTGGTGGCGCTACGGCCTGGGCACCTGGACCGACCTCGCCCACGCCCTCGACCCCAAGCCCGACCGGGCCCTGATCCGCAAGCGCCGCAAGGCCCGCGAAGAACAGGAGAAGGCCGACGCCGCAGCAGCGGCCCAGGCCGCCCAGGACGCCCGGGACGCCCAGCAGCGCGCCAAGCTGCTCGCCGCCCGCGCCCACAACGACGCCCTGCACCCCTGCTACACCTGCCACGGCCCGCTCGGCGGTGCCCACGACTCCCGGGACGAGCTGGACGAGAACGCCCACCCGGACCGCCTGGAATGCCCCTCCTGCGAGCGCCAGCGCCGCGACGCCGCCAAGGGCCGGCCCATCATCCTGGAGCTGCCCACCGCCCGCGCCCTGCGCCGTGCCGAGAAGAGTGGCCCACCCGCCGACGACCCCTGGTGGCAGGTGCGCCTGCTCCACGCCAAGCGCTGGGACAAGTACGCCAGAAGCAACGGAGAAACGCCGCACAGCATCACCCAGATTCCGCACGGCCGGTCAATCCCAGAAAGGCGCTGAACGCGCAGACCGCAAGAGGATGCATTCACAACCCGCATCCCCAACCGAAGCGGCAGACCAGAGTCCGCCTGTCAGCGGATTTCCACCGGCAGGCGGACGCCTCACTCTGCGGCCAACTGAAACAGTTCTGGGCCCGCTCCCGAAAGCGCACGAAGAAAGCTGCCAGCCCCTTCCGGACTGCAACACGGAAAACCGACCGAGCGCAACACGAAGCCCAAACCGAGGTGCCACACAACCCGTGTTGCACCCCTGACCTGGGCAAAAGCACGCGAGAGAGCGCGGCCGATCCCGTGTTGCACCCGGCTCCATTCCCCAGCCAGGAACCCGGCGCCAGCCACCGCCACCAGGACCCGCCGCTCAGCCCCCGGCCGGCACCGCTGCGCCGTCGCGGCCTGGGACGGGGTACTGGTCTCACTTCCACGGCACATGCCGGGTGTGCCGTGGAGGTAGCCGCACATCCGGCACCGTGACGGCGCGATGCGCTGCGGGGTGAAGGGGTGCGCTGAAGCCAGCCACTGACCCTCCGCCTGGGCGTGGTCGGACCGGTGCTGCCCGCACCCGGCGCCGCGCAGATCCAGTAGCCGGACAACGGGTCAGGGCTCTCACGGAACCAGTGGTCGACAATCAGCGGAATCCGAGAACTCACGAGGTGAAATCTAACGGCGAAAAGACCACCCCACCCGCTGCCCTCACGAACCCGCACCCCCGAAACGGCAGGAACCCCCGACAGTCGAATTCTGAAACACGGACTCCACGCCCCCGGGGAGTCAAAAACACGCCGAGCCATGCACTGCCGGACGGTAGAATAGGTGCCGAAGCGCGGACCATTTTCCGGTGCTCGGGACAACCGGCCGGAAGCCCAGCCCACACCCGGCATCCGGCAGGGTTCCCAGACAGGCAACAACTGATACACTTCTGACAGGCAGTCACCGGACGGCCCGTCAACCACTCTGCTCCGGATTGCCGACCATACCGGTTCAGACCACGGTCTAGACCAATTAAGAAGCACCGGAGCAGACCCGCACACCTCCCATGCGCCCCGCCCCTCACCCAGTCAGCCAACGCCGCATCAGCCAAAAACCCAGCCCAAACGCGTGATGAGACCTGAGCCACCCGACGGTGCCGCGCAGCGGCACCGTGAGCGCCGAAGGCGCGAACCCACTCCACCGAAGGTGGAGTGGTACCCGCGAAGCGGGTACCAGGAGGCCCGAAGGGCCTCCGCCAGCCGGCCGAAGGCCGGCGCGAACGAGGGCCGAAGGCCCGAGGTACC
>NZ_JBIUCB010000031.1:0-61542 GCF_044593455.1 Kitasatospora sp. NPDC051984 | reverse complement strand
TGACTTTTGGCACGCTGTTGAGTTCTCAAGGAACGGACACTTCCTTCGAGCCGCATTCCTGCGGGCCCTCCGGGCGCTTCGTTCTTTCGTGTTTCGAGCTTATCAGATCGTTTTCTCGGTGTTGACCGAGGGTTTACGTTCTCGACTTGCTCTGTTTACCGCCGTTGCGCGGCGACCTGAGCAACGATAGCGGGTTGGCGGCCGAGCACCTAATCGATGCCGGATGGATCACTCGGACGGCGGCGTTCGACCCGTACGGGCAGGGCCGAGGGGGGTATGGCGGGATGCCGTAGAGTGCGGCGCGTCGGCCAAGAGGACTAGACCACTTGAGCGTGGCGGGTTCGGAGGAGAGGGTGCGCGGAGGTCGGTTCGTGCGCGGCGGGGTGGACGTTGGGATCGATCTTCACTCGGGCGACTCGTGAGCGTTACGTCACGGAATGTCCGAGTTGACGTAATTTGGGTCCAGTCGATCAGCGGGCCGCTGCCCTGCGGCCGCACGCGATGTACTCCGTACCTGGGAGGCTCCAGCATGACCACTGTCACCTCGCCGCTCGCCGGGCGGGCCGTCGGCCTTGCCAATGTGCCCGACCCGGTGTTCGCGGGAGCGATGGTCGGGCCTGGGACGGCGATCGATCCGGTGCGGGAGCCGATCGAGGCGGTGTCGCCGGTGGATGGGCAGGTGGTGTCGATGCACCCGCACGCGTTTGTGGTGATGGACGAGAACGGGCGTGGGGTGCTGACGCATCTGGGGATCGACACCGTGCAGCTCAATGGGGAGGGGTTCGAGCTGCTCGTACATAAAGGGGACAGGGTGAAGCGGGGGCAGCCGGTGATCAAGTGGAATCCGGCGGCGGTGGAGGCCGCGGGGAAGTCGCCGATCTCGCCGATCGTGGCGCTGGAGGCGTCGGCGGAGCAGCTGAGTGGGGTTGCGGAGTCCGGTGAGGTCACGGCCGGCGGCGAGCTGTTCGTCTGGAACTGACAGCGACGACGGGCGAAGGGGTTCGGACCATGGAGCGGACGCTGCGCGGTGTGGGCGTGAGTCACGGGGTTGCCATTGGGCCGGTGCGTCACATGGGGACGGCGGTGCTGGAGCCACCGTCGGCTCAGGTCTCGGCTGCGGAGGCGCCGCGTGAGCAGGCCCGGGCGCAGGCTGCGGTGGAGGCGGTGGCGGCGGATCTGATCGCGCGCGGGAATCTGGCCGGCGGTGAGGCGCAGGCGGTGCTGGAGGCGCAGGCGCTGATGGCGCAGGACCCGGAGCTGCTGGCGGACGTGAATCGGCGGATCGCAGAGGGAAACAGCGCGGAGCGGGGGGTGTACGACGCGTTCGCGGCGTACCGGGCTCTGTTGGCTGCGGCGGGCGAGTATCTGGCGGGGCGGGTCGCGGACCTGGACGACGTGCGGAACCGGATCGTGGCGCGGCTGTTGGGGGTGCCGATGCCGGGGGTGCCGGACAGTGACGAGCCGTATGTCCTGTTGGCGCGGGACCTGGCGCCGGCGGACACGGCGTTGCTGGACCCGTCGCTGGTGCTGGGGTTCGTGACCGAGGAGGGTGGGCCGACCTCGCACAGCGCGATTCTGGCGCGGGCGATGGGGGTGCCGGCGGTGGTGGCGCTGCCGCGGGCGACGGAGGTGGTGGAGGGGGCGGTGGTCGCGGTCGACGGGACGACCGGTGAGGTGCTGGTGGAGCCGTCTGCGGAGCGGCAGGAGGAGTTGCGCCGAGCGGCGGCGGAGCAGGAGGCGGCGCTGGCGGCGTCCTCGGGGCCGGGGCGGACGTCGGACGGGTTCATGGTGCCGTTGCTGGCGAACGTGGGTGGTCCGACGGATCTGCCGGCGGCGTTGGAGCACGGGGCGGAGGGCGTCGGGCTGTTCCGGACGGAGTTCCTGTTCCTGGACGACTCGGCGAAGGCGCCGACCGAGGACAAGCAGGTGCGGGCGTACCGGCAGGTGTTGGAAGCGTTCCCGGACGGCCGGGTGGTGGTGCGGGTGCTGGATGCGGGGGCGGACAAGCCGCTGGAGTTCCTGACGCCGGTGGACGAGCCGAATCCGGCGCTCGGGGTGCGGGGGCTGCGGTCGCTGTTGGAGCACCCGGAGGTGTTGCGGTCGCAGTTGCGGGCGTTGGCGCGGGCGGCCGAGGGGGTGTCGGCGCGGCTCGAGGTGATGGCCCCGATGGTGGCGGACCGCGAGGATGCGCGGGCGTTCGCGGAGGCGTGTCGGGAGGCGGGGCTGGACGCCAAGTACGGGGCGATGGTGGAGATTCCGTCGGCCGCTCTGCGGGCCGGGTCGCTGCTGCGTGAGGTGGAGTTCCTGTCCTTGGGGACGAACGACCTGGCGCAGTACACGTTCGCGGCTGACCGGCAGGTGGGTTCGCTGGCGCGGCTGCAGGATCCGTGGCAGCCGGCGCTGCTGGATCTGATCGCGTCGGCCGCGGGGGCGGCGAAGGCGGCCGGGAAGAGCTGCGGGGTGTGCGGGGAGGCGGCGTCGGATCCGTTGCTGGCGTGCGTGCTGACGGGCCTCGGGGTGACCAGTCTGTCGATGGGGGCGGCGGCGATCCCGTACGTGCGGTCGGCGTTGGCGCAGGCGACGTTGGCGCAGTGTCAGCAGGCCGCGGAGGCGGCGCGGGCGGCGGAGTCCGCGGCGGAGGCCAGGGCGGCGGCGCGGCAGGTGTTGTCCGGGGCGTAGGCGTCCGGACCTTCGACTCCCGAGGGGTCGCTGCCACCGTGGGGGTTGGCGGCGACCCCTCGGGGCCTTTGGGGGCCCTGGGGCGTGCCGGGGGTCGGTCAGTGCTTGCGGGTGGTGGCGAGCTGCTCGAAGAAGCGCAGGTGGTCGAGGTTGTCGACGGAGCCCGGGTTGACCGCCTTGGTGAGGGGGGTGCCGGACAGCAGGCGCTTGACGGGGACTTCGAGGCGCTTGCCGGTGAGAGTGTGCGGGAGGCCCTGGACGGTGATCACCTCGTCGGGGACGTGGCGCGGGGAGAGTTCGGTGCGCAGCGAGGTACGGATCCGGCCGGTGAGGTCGTCGTCCAGGACGGCGCCCGGGGCAAGGACCACGAACAGCGGCATCCAGTAGCCGCCGTCGGGTTCTTCCAGGCCGATGACCAGGGATTCGGCGATCTCGGGGAGGCGTTCGACGACCTCGTAGATGTCGGCGGAGCCCATTCGGACGCCCTGGCGGTTGAGGGTGGAGTCGGAGCGGCCGTGGATGACGACGGTGCCGCGGCTGGTGGCGGTGATCCAGTCGCCGTGTCGCCAGATGCCGGGGTAGGTGTCGAAGTAGCTGTCGTGGTAGCGGACGCCGTCCGGGTCGTTCCAGAAGCCGGTGGGCATGGACGGGAGCGGCTTGGTGACGACGAGTTCGCCGACCGCGTCGGTGAGCGGGTGGCCGCTGGGGTCCCAGGATTCGACGGCGGCGCCGAGGCAGGGGGCCTGGATCTCGCCGAGGTACACGGGGAGGGTGGGGACGCCGCCGACGAAGCAGGAGCAGACGTCGGTGCCGCCGCTGACGGAGGCGAGCCAGACGTCCGGCTTGACCTCGTCGTAGATCCACTGGAAGCCGTCGGGCGGGAGCGGGGAGCCGGTGGTGCCGAGGCAGCGGACGGCGGACAGGTCGAGGTCGCGGCCGGGGTGCAGCTCGGCCTTGCGGCTGGCGATCACGTAGGCGGCGGAGGTGCCGAGGACGGTGGCGCGGGTGCGGGCGGCGACCGACCAGAGGGCGCCGGTGTCGGGGTGTCCCGGGCTGCCGTCGTAGGTGACGATCGTGGTTCCGGTGAGCAGGCCGGCGAGGAGGAAGTTCCACATCATCCAGCCGGTGGAGGTGTACCAGAGGAAGCGGTCGTCCGGGCCGAGGTCGAGGTGGAGGGCCGCCTGCTTGAGGTGCTCGACGAGGATGCCGCCCTGGCTCTGCACGATGGCCTTGGGGAGGCCGGTGGTGCCGGAGGAGTAGAGCACCCAGAGCGGGTGGTCGAAGGGGACGGGCTCGAAGACCGGCTCGGTGGCGTCGGCGACCAGGTCGTCGTAGGGCACGGTGCCCTCGGGGGCGGGGGTGTCGAGCAGCGGGACGTGGATGACCGTGCGGAGGGTGGGGAGTTCGCGACGGAGTTCGGCGACCACCTCGGTGCGGTCGTGGTTCTTGCCGCCGTAGTGGTAGCCGTCGACGGCGAACAGGACGGTCGGCTCGATCTGCTGGAGGCGGTCGAGGACGCTGCGGGCGCCGAAGTCGGGGGCGCAGCTGGTCCAGATCGCGCCGACGGCGGCGGTGGCGAGGAGGGCGACGGCGGCCTGCGGGATGTTCGGCAGGTAAGCGCTTACCCGGTCGCCCGGGCGGACCCCGTTGGCGCGCAGCGCGGCGGCCAACGAGCCGACCTGGCGGCGCAGTTCGGACCAGCTGGTGGCGACCGGCTCGGCCGTGCGCTCGTCGAGGTGGAGGATCGCCGGGCGGTCGGCGTTGGCCGGGTCCTCGGCGGCGCGCAGGGCGTGCTCGGCGTAGTTGAGGGTGGCGCCCGGGAACCAGCTCGCGCCCGGCATGGTGGCCGGCTCGGCGAGGACTGCGGTGGGCGGGGTGTGGAATCGCACGTCGAAGTACTCGGTGACGGCGGTCCAGAAGCGCGGGAGGTCCTCGGTGGACCAGCGGTGGAGGTCCGCGTAGCGGGTGGCGGCCTCGCTGTCGGTGGTGACCGGCGCGAGCGGGGCGGCCGGGGCTCCGTGGTGGTCGGCGGCCCAGCGCTGGAAGGCGACCAGGCGGCTGGCGGCGGCGCGGGTGGGGTCCGGGCGCCAGAGCGGCTCGGGGTGCGGGTGCTGCTGGTCCTGGGGGGTCGGAGGGGTGCTCACGTGGTGGTCTCCAGGCCGTGGTGGGGACGGATGGGCTTGTGGCAGGCCGTCCGTGGGTGCTGACGGTGCTGACCATGCCACGTGATCGTCCGGGGGTCCAGGGTTCGTCCTGGTGGTGGACAGTGTGGGGGTTGGGGCGGCCCGGGAAGGGGGTTGGAGTGGTCATGTTGTGGGCGGTGCGTGGTGTGTGGGCGGGGGTGGTGGGCGGCGTGGGGTGCGGCTTCGCGGAGGTCAGCGGGTGCGCGGGGGGTGGTGGGCGGTGGTGGGGGGTGGTAGGACGGCGGGATGACAGCGGCTTATGACGTGGTGATCGTGGGTGGCGGGCACAACGGGCTGGTGGCGGCCGGGTATTTGGGACGTGCCGGGTTGCGGGTGCTGGTGCTGGAGCGGCTCGGGCACGTGGGCGGGGCTGCGGTCTCGGAGCGGGCGTTCCCCGGGGTGGACGCGCGGCTGTCGCGCTACTCGTATCTGGTGAGCCTGCTGCCGCGACGGATCCTCACGGACCTGGGCGTGCGGGTGGAGCTGCGGCGTCGGCGGATCTCCTCGTACACACCGTGGGAGCGGGACGGGCGGACCGGCGGGCTGCTGGTGGATGCCTCGGACGAGCGGCGGACGGCCGAATCGTTCCGTGAACTGACCGGTGGGGAGGGTGAGTTCGCGGCCTGGCGGGAGTTCTACGGGATGACCGGGCGGGTGGCGCGGCGGGTGTTCCCGTCGTTGACGGAGCCGCTGCCGTCGCGGGCGGAGCTGCGGGCGCTGGTGGACGATCCGGTGGCCTGGGCGGAGTTGTTCGAGCGGCCGTTGGGTGAGTCGCTGGAGCGGCGGTTCGCGGACGACGTGGTGCGGGGTGTCGTACTGACGGACGGCCTGATCGGGACGTTCACGCATGCGCACGATCCGTCGCTGCGGCAGAACCGGTGCTTCCTCTACCACGTGATCGGCGGCGGGACAGGTGACTGGGACGTGCCGGTGGGCGGCATGGGCGCGGTGACCGGTGCGCTGGCGGAGGCGGCCAGGGCGGGTGGGGCCGAGTTCCTGACGGGGTGCGAGGTCGTCGCGGTGGATCCGGGCGGGCGAGGGCGGCCGGCCGAGGTCGGGTACCTGGACGCGGACGGGGTGGAGCGGCGGGTCGGGGCGCGGTGGGTGTTGTGCAACGCGGCGCCGGTGGAGTTGGCGCGGCTGCTGGGTGCGGGCGGCGGGGCGGGGGCGGCGGATGCTGGGGCGGTTTGTGATGAGGGGGTGGGTGGTGATGAGGGGGTGGGTGGTGAGGATGCGCCGGAGGGGGCGCAGTTGAAAGTCAACATGCTGCTTCGTCGGCTTCCCCGGCTGCGGGACGGGGCGGTGGACGTGCGGGACGCGTTCGGGGGCACGTTCCATATCGCGGAGTCGTACCGGGAGTTGGAGAGCGCTTACCGGGCGGCTGCGGCGGGTCGGCTCCCCTCGCCCGCGCCGTCCGAGATCTACTGCCACTCGCTGGCGGATCGCTCGATCCTGGGCCCCGAGGTGCCGGCCGGTTGGCACACGCTCACCTTGTTCGGTCTGCAGTTGCCGGCGCGGCTGTTCGCCGGGTCCGGGGATCCGGAGGGTGTGCGGCAGGCCGCGCTGACGGGTGTCCTGGCCGCGCTCGACGGGGTGCTGGCGGAGCCGCTCGCGGAGTGCCTGGCGGTTGATGGTGACGGTCGGCCTTGTATGGAGGTGCGCAGCCCGTTGGACCTGGAGGCCGATCTTCGGCTGCCGGGCGGCAACATCTTCCACCGGGACCTGGCGTTCCCGTTCCGGGAGGAGGGCGGCGTCGGGAGCGGCGATGTTGGGGTTCCGGTGGTGGAGTCCGGCCGGTGGGGTGTGGAGACTGCCGAAGCGCGGGTCCTGTTGTGCGGGGCCGGGGCGGTGCGGGGTGGTGGGGTCAGCGGGATTCCGGGGCACAACGCGGCGATGTCGGTGCTGGGGAGGTAGGGCGCAGCGGGGGTGGGTGGCGCCGGCGGCGGCGGGGCGGGGCGGGGTGAGGCGGGGCGGGGGAAAGCGCTTACCGAGTGGGCGGCGGCAGTCCGGGTGCGGCAACCGGAAAGCGCTTACCCGTTGGTTTGGGCGATCCCGGGGTCGGTACACGGTAAGCGCTTTCCGGCACTCGCTCAGCCCGCTCCCCCGTCGCCGCGACGTCAGTGGCGGGTGAACTCGCCGCTGAACCAGGAGTGGGCGACGCGGGTGTGGAAGGGGAAGGCCAACGGGGTGTCGACGGTGGCGAGTTGCCAGCCCTCGGTCTCGTCGGTGGGGACGGACGGGGGGAGGTCGGCGAGGTTGCGGGCGGGGAACAGGGCGAACAGGCAGAGGAAGCCGCCGCGGGTGTCGGAGTCGGTGGAGACCAGGCGGGCCTCGGAGGGGTCCGCCAGGATGCCGGTCTCCTCGCGCAGTTCGCGGGCTGCGGCCTGCTCCCAGCTCTCGCCGTAGTCGACGTAGCCGCCGGGGAGGGCGAGTTGGCCGTTGCCGGGTTCGATGGTGCGACGGATGACGGTGAGCCGGGTGTCGCCGTCGGGGTGGTGGACCGGGAGAAGGCTGACGGTGACCGGGAGCGGGTTGCGGTAGCTGATCTCGTGGCAGCCGGGGCAACTGCGTGGCCAGGTCATGGTGCCGGCCGGGTACGGCGTCCCGCACCAGTGGCAGTGCGTGTTGGGGCCGAAGAGGGTGGGGCGGGCGGACGGCTGGGTCGTCATGGATGGATGGTAGTTCGATCGGGTGACGGGCCGGGCGGGAAGTGGGAAGCCGGCGGCGGGGGTGGTGGCGCCGGGCGGGCCGCCGCGGACGTCATGCGTTGGGAGCGCACGGGGGGTGCGGGCGGGGCGGCCGGACGGCGTTGAGGACCGGCCAGGCGGGTGAATACGGAGTTTGCCGTTGGAATTCGGGAGTGCGTGCGCGATAGCGATGAGTGAGCCCGTGACAGACATGGGCTTTGAATGTGCTTAAGGATGATTGTGCGAGAAATTCTGGTTTCCCTGGTGGCTGCGGCATCGGTGCTCGGCCTGGCGGCTCCCGCGCCTGCGGCAACGCGGTCGGCCAACGGCCAGGTCGTGGTGTTCTCCACCGAGCTGCAGCCGCTGGATGTTTACAGCAACCCGTCCGGCTGCCAGCAACTTCCCACTGTTGCACACGTGTTGAGCAACCAGACGGACGCTCCCGTGCGGGTGTACGGCAACCCGCTCTGCCTCGGCCCGTCGGTGACGGTGCAGCCCGGGTACGGGACGCACGTGCCGGGTGGCGCGGGGAGCTTCTCCGCCTGACCCGACGGTTCGGGAATTCGGGTGGGCGGACGAAGAAATGGGCGTCCGCCCGCTTTTTATGGTTATCACAGAAATGCATCCAACCGGTGGCTCTGTGTCATCATGGTGATCGCCGACTTCTCGCCCGTCGTGGCGAATTGGCGCACCATCAGCGCGGTCGGCTCCTTGCCTGAGGCCCCCCGGCGCAGTGGCGTACCCGGGTTGCGGCCGCCATTGAGAGGACTGCGTCCCGTGGAGCACGTCGCTGTGTCCGTCGCCCCAGAGCAAGCCGCATTGGAGGCGGCGGTCTCCACCCGCGAGGCGACCCCGGCCTCCTGGCGGGCGTACGCCAGGCTGGCCAAACTCGACATCTACGACTACTACTTGAGCGTCCCGCTGGTGGGCGCGATGGTGGTGGCGACCGGGTCGGGCTCGGGGGCGAGTGTCGGCGGCGCGCTGGCGGTGCTGGTGCTGTTCCTCGGCGGCGAGGTCGCGATGAGTGCGGCGATGTGCACCTTCGACGACGTGACCGGGTACCGGGACGGCAGCGACGCGGTGAACTACGGGCCGGACGCGCCGGCCCGTCGGCTGGCCCGAAAGCCTTTGGTGGCAGGCACGTTGACCGAGCCGCAAGCGATCCGGTTCGGCTGGGCGACGGTCGCGGCGTGCGTGGTGTGCTGGCTTGCCGCGGTTGCGCTGGCACCGGCCCGGCCAGGGTGGGCGGTGGCCGGGGTGGTCGCGCTGGCGGTGTGCGGCTTCCAGTACTCGTGGTGGCTGCGGATCAGCTACAACGGCTTCCAGGAGTTCTTCCTCGCCGCACTCGGCTGGCTCTTCGTGCTGCCCCTGTACGGACTGCTGACCGGCCGGTTCGACGGCTTCGTCGCGGTGCAGGCGCTGGTGTTCGGCCTGGGGCCGCTGCTGTTCGGCGTGTACTCCAACACCAATGACATTCCGGGCGACCGGGCGGTGGGCCGCAAGACGGTCGCGGTACTGGCCTCGCCGCGCGGCAACGCCGCGTTCGTGGCCGGGTGTTCGGCGCTGGAGGCGGCGCTGCTGGTGGGTTCGGCGGTCGCCGGGATCGCGCCGTGGTGGTTCCCGCTGGTGATGGCTCCCGTGATGGCTCTGCGGGCCCGGCAGTGGGTGCTCGGATTCGTCCGGGGCGACATTCTGCTGGCGCGCCGGCTGGGCATCCACCTGCACCGGCTGTGCTGTGCGCTGCTGGTGGGCGTGGACCTGGCGGTGGCGGCGTTCGGCGGCGGGCTGTGACGGCGCCGGGCCGGACGAACCGGCGCGGCGGCCTCGCGTCCGTGGTGCGGCGGCTGCCGCTGGACCTGGGCCCGTTCTTCGACACGCTGGCGTCCCAACGTCCTTCGGTGGACGTCCGGTTGGGGCGCCCGCTGGACCTGGCGCCGGACAGCGGCACCTGCTGGGACACCGCCGGGCTGGCCCGGCTGGTGCAGGAGACGGCGGCGTGGCTGGCGGCGGCGGGTGCACGTCCGGGGTCGTCGGTGGCGATCGTGAAGCGCAACCACTGGGACTACGTGCTGCTGGCGTGCGCGGCGGCGCGGCTCGGTGCAGTACCGGCACTGCTCTCCGACCGGGTCGCGCCGGACGGGCTGGTCGCGCTGCTGCACCGGCTGCGCCCGGACGTACTGGTCACCCAGCGGGACGTCCTCGCCGGCGCCCGGGCGGCCGGGCACGACCTGGACCGGCTGGCCGTCCGGACAGTGTGCCTGGACGGGCCGGCGGAAGGCACGTTGACGCCGGACGACCTGCGCGGCGGGGCGGTTCCGGCGGTGCACACGCGCGGGGACGACGAGCCGCTGGCGATCATTCACACCTCGGGCACCACCGGGGTGCCCAAGCTGGTGGTGCACTCCACCCGGACGCTGATCCGGCGGCTGTCCGCGTTCGAGGCGCGGCCCTGGCCGGTGCTGTCGGTGCGTGGCGATGACACCGTTGCCAGCGCCATCTCGTTCGCCCACGGGCGGGCTCTGACCTGGACCGTCAGCGCGTTCTGGCGTGCGCCGCGAACTGTCGCGCTGCTGCCGGACTCCGACGTTTCGACCGCTGCGGCGCTGCTGCGCAGCCACCCACCGACCGTGCTGGAGGCGATGCCGTCCAGCTATGTGCGGTGGCAGCAACTGGCAGGCGGAGGGGAGATGGTGGGTGCGGGGGTGAGTGCGGGGGTGAGTGCGGGGGTGGGTGCCGAGGGGGCTGCTGGGTCTCTTGGGACTGCCGGGGCGGCTGCGGCGGCAGCGGCGGCTGCGGCGGCGGCGAATCCGTTCCGGGACGTGCGGCTGTTCATCTCGACGTTCGACGCGATGCATCCGCCGACGGTGCGGGCCTTCCTGGGGGCGAGCCGGCGGAGGCGGCCGTTGTGGATGCAGGGGTGGGGGCAGAGCGAGACCGGTCCGTTGAGCTTCCGGTTCCTGACTCGGAAAACGCTTTCCGCACCCACTGGGCGGCATCCGACCACGCGCGACCTGGGACGCCCGGTGCCCGGGTGGGTGCGGGTGAAGGTGGCCGATCCCGAGCGGCCCGGGCGGGCGGTGCGGCGTGGCGAGACGGGCATGCTGTACGCCCGCACCGGGGCGCTGTGCCTCGGCTACCTCGGCGAGCCGGAACGGTGGGCGCAGAAGGTCGACGGCCCGTGGTTCAACACCGGCGACCTCGGGGTGCACACCCGCGACGGTCGGGTCTTCGTGCTGGACCGGGAAGTGGACATGGTTCCCGGGCTGAGCTGCGTCGAGATCGAGGACGTGCTGCACGAGCGCCTGCCGGACGTCGAGGAGGCCGTGCTTCTGTCGGTGGCGGACGGACACCCGCAGCCGGTGCTGGTCACCGCGGCCGGCGAACTCGACCCGCAGCGCTGGCAGGACGCCGTGCGTGATCTGCCGCCACTGGCCGAGCCGTTGATCGTTCCCTGGGACGCGGTGCCGCGCACGGCCACCGGGAAGGTGCGGCGGCACGAGTTGCGTGGGCAGGTGCTGGCGGGGAGCTCACCGATCGGGACTGGGCGGTGGACGTGAGTTGGTGGCGAGTGGGCGGTGAGCCTGGGCCGGCGGGGGTGGCCGATGGAGGTGGGCCGGCGGCCGGTGAGTGGGCGCCGGGTCGGGTAGCTCTGGGGCCGTGGGTTCTCGGCGGGGTGGTCACGCGCTGGAGATTGTCTACGCATAGATCAACTCGCCGCGGGGGCGCTGGTCATTTTCGATCAGCGGTCGTGCGCACGTCGGAGATTGTCTACGCGTAGACCAACTCGCCCGGGGGTGCTGATCATTTTCGGTCAGCAGCGATCACGCGTCGGAGATTGTCTACGCAGGGACTAAACGGCCTTCGAGTCCGGCGGTAGGGCCGGTTGGGTCACGGGCGGGGTTGCAACGGGTCGGCTGGCGGATGTGGGAACGGATGGAGGAGTTGGGCATGGACGAGCTCGATGTTGCGGTGGTCGGTGCGGGAATTGCGGGGCTGTCTGCCGCTCACCACCTGGCGGCCGCCGGGCGTGAGGTGCGGGTCTTCGAGGGTGCGGAGCGGGTGGGTGGGCGGATGGCGTCCACCAGGGTGGACGGGTGGTTGCTGGACGAGGGCGCGGAGACCATCGCGGGGGCTGGGTACGAGGCGACCTGGGAGTTGATTCGCGCGGTCGGCATCCCGGAGTCGGAGGTGCCGGTGATCGAGCCGGGCTTCGCGCTGTGGCGAGGCGGTCGGGCGCATGCTCATCTGGGCCGCCCGAAGGGCCTGTTGACGGGTGCGGGACTGTCCTGGCGGGGCCGGGCGGCGTGGGTGCGGTTCGCGATGGAGCTGGCCACGTCCTGGCGCGGTTTCGACCCGGACCGGCCGGAGACCGCGCCCAGCCGGGATCTGACGCTCAGCGAGTTCTGCGCCGGTTCGGCCGGGCGGGAGGAGTTGCTGGCGGCGATGCTGCAACCGCTGTCCAGTCACTGTTTCGGCTGGCGGCCGGAGAGTTCCGCGGTGGCACCGATGGTGGCGACGCTGATGTCGGTCGGTGGGGCCGGTGCCCGCTGGATGACGTACCGGGGCGGCATGGACACCCTGGCCCGACGGCTTGCGGAGCGCCTCCGGGTGGAGCTGGGCTCGCGGGTCACGGCAGTCCAGGAGCAGCCCGGTGGGGCCGGCGTGCGGCTGGAGTTCGCCGACGGTGCGGAGGTGGTGGCCCGGCAGGTGGTGCTGGCGGTGCCTGCACCGTTGGCCCTGGAGTTGCACGGCACAGCGGCGGAGGATGCGCGGCCGTACCTCGCGGCGAGTACGTTCACGCCGATGCTCAAGGTGGCGTGCCTGCTGGACCGTCCGCTGCCGAGTCCGACCCGCTCCCCCAGTTATGCGATGTCGGTGCCGGAGAGTGAGAGCCGGGTGTGTACCGGCGTGATCCTGGACCATCTGAAGGCGGAGGGCCGGGCCCCCGAGGGGCAGGGGCTGGCGAGTGTCTTCGCGTCGCCGTGGATCTCCCCCGAGTTGATGGACGAGCCCGACGACCGGGTGGTGGATACGGTTTGCACGGAGGCCGAACGCTTCCTGCCGGGCCTGCGGGACGCCACCGCCCGCACGCTGGTGCACCGTTTCCGGCTGGGCCTGCCGCAGGGTTCGCCGGCGGCGGTGCGGGAACGGGCCGCGTTCCTGGCCCGGCCGGCCCGGGCGGTGGAGTACGCCGGTGACTGGGTGATGCTCCGGCCGAGCAGTGAAGGTGCCGTCCGTTCGGGCAAGTTGGCGGCCGAGCGGGTGCTTGCCTTCGCGGCGGAGCGGTCCGGGGTGGTGGGGGCGTCCGGGGTGTCCGGGGTAGGGGCGTGCGGGGCGGTGGCGGTGCCGGCGCCTCGCGTTGCTGAGCCGGATGGCGTGGAGGCGGAGGTCGCGGAGACGGACGCGGTGCGGTCGGATGTTGCGGCGCCCGAGGATGCGGTGGCGGTGGCGGTGCCGGCGCCTCGTGTGGCTGAACCGGATGGTGTGGAGCCGGGTGTGGTGCGGTCGGATGTTGCGCCGCCCGAGGATGCGGTGGCGGTGCCGGCGCCTCGTGCGGCTGAACCGGATGGTGTGGAGCCGGGTGCGGTGCGGTCGGGTGCTGAGGCGGATGCTCCGGGTGGGCAGGCCGGTGGGGCGGCTGAGACGGCCGAGGTGGCCTGATGGGTGGGGTGGTACGGGAGTTGGCGTTCGGGAGTGGTGGGAGTTCGTATCTGTTCGACAACGCCAGTGCGCATGCTGGTGGTCAACATCGGTGTCTGGCGGGGTGGTTGGACCGAATCAGCATCGGGGCGCTGAGCCGGGTCGGGGTGCGGCCCGGGATGAGTTGTCTGGATGTGGGGGCCGGGGCGGGGAGTATCGCGGTCTGGCTCGCGGACCAAGTCGGGCCCGAGGGCGCGGTGTTGGCCACGGATGTGGCGCCGCTGCCGACGGCCGACCGGCGTGCGTTGGCGGTGCGGCGACACGATGTGGTGCGGGACGCGTTGCCGAAAGCGTCGTTCGATCTGGTGCATGTGCGGCTGGTGTTGTCCCATCTGCCGGAGCGGGAGGCCGTGTTGGCGCGCCTGTTCGCGGCGTTACGGCCGGGCGGTGTGCTGCACCTGTTGGAGTTCGATGCCGAGTACGCGCCGGTGCTGACCGTCCCGGGCGAGCGGGCCCGTGATCTCTACGAGCGTTACCAGCAGGCTAAGTTGCGGGCCTTCCGCGCGCGCGGTTCGGATCAGGGCTGGGGGCGGAAGTGCGCCGCCGCCATGGTGCGCGCCGGGTTCGTCGGGGTGGAGGCGTCGCCGCACCTCGACACGCTCGCGCCCGGCACGCCGCAGCTGGAGATGCAGGTGCACAACACCTGGCATCTTCGTGAGGCCCTGCTGCGTGAGGGCCTCACGGACGACGAACTCGCCGAGCTACGGGCCTTGTTCGCCGATCCGGTGTTTCGGGCCTGCTCGAACGTGGTGTACGCGGTGCACGGCCGCAAGCCGTGACGGTGGTGGAGGTGTCGGTTCTCGCTCACCGGTCGGGGCGGGCGAGCGGTTCGGTCGGGTGTGACGTGGCGGCCTCTCGGTGGGGCGGGGCGGGGTGGTGCGGCTGGCCCGTGACGTGTCTGGGAGGTTCGGATGGCTGTCAAGCAAGTGCTGTGCGATGAAGGGGCGTTGATCAGAGAGGTGCAGGACGCATTGCCGTCGGTCGCTTCTCGGGTAGCAGCCGACCTGCTACGGGCGGCCGGGGCGAAGGTGACGGCGGCGGGCGGGGCGCTGGAGGTCGGCGGGGCCTTGACCTGCCGGTTGACGTGGGCGGGGCCGGTGGCGCTCCCGTTGCGAAGCGAGGCGGACGTGCAGGCGGCGTGCGGGGTGATGCACGTCCACGGGCGCAGGTACGGTGGCCCGCGCCCGCTGGGGGTGGACTTCGCGTCGGTTGCGGCCGGGGTGCTGGCCGCCGGTGGCACTCTCGCGGCCTTGCGAGCACGGGAGTTGGGCGTGCCGTACCGGGAGGTGGAGGTCTCGGTGGCGCAGGCCGCGCTGCTCGGTGTGTCGCAGTACCTGGCGGCGGCGACGGCGGAGGAGCCGTGCCCGGAGCCGGCGGGGGCGGGTGGTCCGCCGTTCCGATCGTCGGACGGTGTCCGGTTCGAGCTGGAAGCCCTGGCCGCCGACAGGTGGTTGCGGTTCTGGACCGAACTCGGCGTCGAGCGGCGGGTGGTGGGCCGTTCGTGGCTCCCGTTCCAGGCGCGGTACGGGACGGCGACGTGTCCGTTGCCGGACGAACTCTTCGTTGCGGCTGGTCGGTTGACGTTCCCGGAGGTGGTCGCGTCGGCGGAGCGGTGTGACGTCACCGCGACGCCGGTGGAGGCGCGGCCGATGACGGCAGGTGGGGTGCCGTGGCAGTTGCGGGAGGGGTCGGCAGGGGCCTCGCGGTGCGTTGCTCCGGCGGGTGGGCGCGGCCCGCTGGACGGCGTGACGGTCGTCGAGGTGGCGCGGCGCGTACAAGGCCCCATGGCTGGACGGGTGTTGAGCCTGCTGGGTGCGCGGGTGGTGCGGGTCGAGCCGCCCGGCGGGGACCCGTTGCGGGGCGTGCCGCCGATGACCGGGATCGACGGGGAGCCGGTGTCGGCGCGATTCGCTGCGCTCAACCGTGGCAAGGAGGTGCTGGAGGCGGACCTTCGGTCGGCGGAAGGCCGGTCTGCTGTAAGGGAGTTGGTGCGGGTTGCGGATGTGCTCCTGCACAGTCTCGCGCCGTCGAAGGTGGTCGGCCTGGGCCTGGACGCCGAGACCTTGGACGCGGTCCGGCCTGGCCTGGTCTACGCACAGGCGTCCGGTGGCGCGCCCGGGTTGAACACCGACTTCCCCGTGCAGGCGCACTCCGGTCTCGCCGCGCTCCTGGTCCCGCCCGGGTTGCCGCCGCAACCGACGCTACTGACGGTCTGCGACGTGCTGGGCGGACTGGTCTGCGCGACGGCGGCCGTCGCCGGGCTGGCGGCGCAGGCGCGGACGGGGCGGGCGCAGCGGGTGGAGTCGTCGCTGTTGTCGGCGGCGCGGCTGTTGTGTGGCGCGGTAAGTGCGCCCGGTCGGTGTGGGGTTGAGGTCGAGAGCGGGAGCGGGAGCGGGAGCAGGAGCGAGAGCAGTAGCGGGAGCGGGAGCGAGAGCAGTAGCGGGGTGTGCACGGATCTGGCGGCGCTGGCCCGGGATCCGCGGTTCGCCGAGACGCTGGACAGTTCGGGATGCGCCGTCGTCCGCGCGCCCTGGGAGTTCCGGACGTGAGCGGGTGGCGGTGGCGCGAGCGGCGCCCGCGACCGCTGTGCGGACGCTCAGGACAACGGGCGTCACGCCGCAGGGGCCTCGCCGGGCGGGGCCGCAGGCGCTGCGCGTACGGGCGGTGGGGTCGGTGCTGCCCTCCGTCCGAGGGCGTTTCGGACGGAGGGCAGGGGGGCGGGTGCGGGCCTGGGCGCAGTGACGAGTGGCCGGCGACGACGGGTGGATGGACGGCTGACGGCGGTGGGCGGCGGGGTGGCGCGCTGGGGTCTGGTGGTTCGGGCGGGCGGGGGGCGTGCGCGCCGGGGCGGCGTTGGCGGGCGGGTGGCCCGGCGTCGGCGGCGAGGAGCGGCGTGGGCTCGGCTGGGGTGGCCCGGCACGGAGGCGTTCGTCGTGGTGTGGCGGGCACGGCTGCGCCTGTGGGTCTACGGCGCACCAGGTGCGGGCCCGCGGGCGACTCGGCAAGTGCCGGTTCGCGGCGGGGTGACCGTGCGGCCTGTGGTGGGCTTCGGCGACGGCGGGTGTGTCGTGCGCTGACGCCCGGGGCGGGGGCGGGGTGGTGCGGCGCCGGAAGCGCGTTGGTGGCGGGCAGAGGGCGGCGCGGCCGGGGAGTTGTTCGCGGTTCGACGGCTGGCGGTGGCGGCGCGGTTCGACGCTGCGGGCCCTGGACGCGTTCGCCCGGCGGTCGGCCATCCGCGCGCTGTCGAGCAACGGCCCTGCTCCGGGTGGCCGACGGCGGGTGGGGAGGTTCGCGGAGGTGCGACGCTCCGGGTGTTGGGGTGGAGGGGCGGCGTGGGGCTTCGACGGGCGCGGTCGGGTGGCGTTGCGGCGGTGCGGCGGGCTCGGCAGGCTCGGCAGGCTCGGCGGGTGAAGGCCGCTGTTTCGGTCCGGCCGGGACTCTGCGGGGTGGCTGTGGACAGCGGGTCGCGTCACCAACGTCCTTGTCCTGCCCGGGCGGTGGCGGTTCACGCCGCACACTTCGGCCGCAATCGAAGCGCGGCGTACGTGCGAGCGGCGCTGCAGCCGGGCGACACGACGCTGTGCACGCCTCGGTGACACGCGGCGGCAAGTGGGCCTGCGGAGCTGCGCACGCCCCCGGGGTCGGCGACGCCCACTCGGCTGGAATGGTCCGCTGGTGCAGGCACTGGTCACGTCCACCTGGAAGCCGACCACACTCCCGCTGCCCAGCAACGACCCTGCGCCGGGCGGCCGATACCAGGTGGGGGTGCGCTCGAAGGTGCCGCGCTCTGCCTGCTGCGGCGGAGGGGCGAAACGGCGTCCCGGCAGGTGCGGTCGGGTGGCATCGCGGCGGTGCGGCAGGCTCGGCGGGTGAAGGCCGCTGTTTCGGTCCGGCCGGGACTCTGCCGATTGGCTGTGGACAGCGGGTCGCGTCACCAACGTCCTTTTCCTGCCCGGGTGGTGGCGGTTCGGGCCACACGCTTCGGCCACGATCGAAGCGCGGCGTATGTACGCGCGGCGGTGCGGCCGGGCGGCGCGACGCCGTGACACGCGGCGGCAAGTGGGCCTGCGGAGCTGCGCACGCCCCCGGGGTCGGCGACGCCCACTCGGCTGGAATGGTCCGCTGGTGCAGGCACTGGTCACGTCCACCTGGAAGCCGACCACACTCCCGCTGCCCAGCAACGACCCTGCGCCGGGCGGCCGATACCAGGTGGGGGTGCGCTCGAAGGTGCCGCGCTCTGCCTGCTGCGGCGGAGGGGCGAAACGGCGTCCCGGCAGGTACGGTCGGGTGGCATTGCGGCGGTGCGGCGGGCTTGGCGGGTGGGGGTCGCTGGCTCGGTGGAACTCCTGTCACGCCACTCATGCCCAGCCCCGCCGGGACTCCGCAGGAGATCTGCAGGTGGCGCGACTCGTCACGCCGCAGGCACTGGCCGCGACCGAAGCACCGTACTTGCGCGTCCGACCCCGGAGACCGGCGGCACGGCAGGGCGAAGGCGTCGGTGACAGGCAGGCGCGGCCGGGGCTTCGGTGCTGCCCAGGCTCCAGTGATCGGTAGCGCCCCCGCAGGCGACGCGGACCCGCGGAATGGGGCCCGGTCACGCGGATCTGGCGATCGACCACACGCGCGCTGCCGAACAACCACCCCCATCCAGGCGGCCGACGGCATGTTGGGGCGCTCGCCAAGGTGCCGCCCTCTGTATGGCGGAGCGAAGGGATGGTGCTGCGTTGCGGCGGATGCGGTTGGGTGTCGTTGCGGCGCCGCGGCTGGCGCAGCAGGTGGATGTCGTGGCCTCAGTGGGACAGGCCCGCAGCTGCGAGCTCACTCCGGCGCACCAGGAGCTTCTGCATCGGTGGAACCGCCGCAGGGTGCCGGTGCGCGGTGCGACAGGTCACCAACGGCCCTGCCCTGGAGGCCCGGTGGCGCTGAATGCCTCACACCTCGACGGACACGCCCCGCCTGCATGCCAGGCACCGCCGCCGGGCGGCGCGACGCTGTGAACGCATCGGCGGCGGGCAGACACGGCTGGGGCTGTGGAGCCGGCCAGGCTCCGGAAGTCGGCCCTGCCCACTCAGGCGAAGCGGAACCGCGAAACGGGTCCCGGCCACGCGAATCCGGCGATCGACCACACGCACGCTGCCGAACAACCACCCCGATCCAAGCGGCCGACGGCATGCTGGGGCGCTCGCCGAGGTGCCGCCCTCTGCCTGCTGGAACGAAGGGACGGCGCCGCATCCCGGCAGACGCTGTCGGGTGGCACTGCGGCACCGCAGCTACCCCAGCAAGTGGACGCAGTGGCCCCAGTGGGACGGGTCCGCAGCTGCCGGCTCACCCCGTTCCTGGACCGGTAGGGCAGCCACCGGGCGCCGGTATGCGAGCTGGGAGACCGTCAACGGCCGCGCCTTGTAGGGGCATTGACACCGAACGTCGCGCCTCTCGGCTACGACCAACTCGCCCCACCTGCATGCCAGGCACCGCCGCCGGGCGGCGCGACGCCGTGAACGTATCGGCGGCGGGCAGAAACGACTGGGGCTGTGGAGCTGGCCAGGCTCTGGAAGTCGGCGCTGCACACTCAGACGAAGCAGGCCGGCGAGGCGGCGTTCGGTCGCGCGGATCTGGCGATCGACCATTCATGCGCTGCCGACCAACTGCCTGGCCTAAGGCGGTCGACGGCAGGCGGGGGCGCTCGGTGGTGCGCCGCCCTCGGCCTGCGGACGTCAAGGGACGGCAAGGTGTCTCGACGAACGTGGCCGGGCGGCGTTACCGCGCTGCGGCAGGCCTGGCAGGTGAACGCCGTTGTCTCGATGGGACGGGTCCACAGCTGCGGGCTCACCCCGCCGCGCCGGGAACACGCGCACTGGCGGAACCGCCGCGGGGTGCCGGCGGGCGGCACCGCAGGTCACCGACGGCTCGGCCCTGGAAGGCCGGTGACGCTGAACGCCGCGCAACTCAGCAACGACCAACTCGCCCCGCCTGCCCGCCAGGCAGCGTTGCCGGGCGGCGCAACCCGGCGAACGCATCGGCGTCGGGCAGACGCGACTGCGGCTGTAGAACGAATCAGAGCCGGTGGCACCTGGCGTTTCGGCGGCGACAAATACCGACTGCCCGGACCGCAGGTGCGTCGGTGGCGGCCCGGACGCTACGCGGCCCGGTGGGTTCGGCCGGGCGGCACTGCGGCGTTGCGCCTGGGGCGCCCGTGTCAGCCCCGCCGTCGGCGACGTGTCGGGGCAAGGGTGTCGGCACTGCGGCGTTGCGCCTGGGGCGCCCGTGTCGGCCCCGCCGTCGGCGACGTGTCGGGGCAAGGGTGTCGGCACTGCGGCGTTGCGCCTGGGGCGCCCGTGTCGGCCCCGCCGTCGGCGGCGTGTCGGGGCAAGGGGTGTCGGCGGTGCGGGCGGGGGTGGGCGGCAATGGCGTGGGGTGGGCGGGGAGTTGGCGTGTTGAGCGAGGGGTGTTGGTGGGGGTTTCGGTGTGGGATCGATCAGTGATGGGAGTGGTGGTTGTGGGCGGTATGTGGGTCTCGGTGGCTGGGGTGGAGTTTCCGGATCAGGTGGGGCGGGGGTTGCGGGAGGAGTGGGTGGCTCGGGGGTGGTGTCCGGGGCGGGGGTTGTACGAGTTGTTTGTGGGGCGGGTGGGGGTTGATGGGGGGCGGGCGGCTGTGGTGGATGACGGGGGTGAGGTGACGTTCGCGGAACTGGCGGGGCGGGTGCGGGGGTTGGCGGCGGGGCTGGCGGCGCGGGGGGTGGGGCCGGGGTCGGTGGTGGCGACGAAGGTGCCGGCGGATTGGCGGGCGGTGGCGGTGGATCTGGCGGTGGCGGCGCTGGGGGCGGTGGTGTTGCCGTGTGTGCCGGGGCATGGGCGGCGGGATCTGCTGGCGTTGTTGGGGACGTCGCGGGCGGATGTGGTGGTGACGGTGCCGGAGTGGAAGGCGCTGGTGGACGGGTTGCGGCCCGAACTGCCTTGGCTGCACGAGGTGGTGGTGTTGGGGGCGGAGCCGTGGCCGGAGCGGGTGGGGTGGGAGCCCGCGGTGGTGGATGCGGAGGCGCCGGCGCGGATTCTGGTGTCGTCGGGGTCGGAGGGCGCGCCGAAGTTGATCGCGTATTCGCACAATGCGCTGGCGGGGGGCCGCGGGCGGTACGTGGAGCGGGTGTTGGAGACGGTGGACGGGGCGCCACCGCGGGTGTTGCTGTTGGTGCATCCGGCGACGGCGTACGGCTCGTTGGCGGTGGTGTCGTTGGTGCGGTGCGGGGCGACGGTGGTGTTGCGGGAGCGGTTCGATCCAGCGGATGCGCTGGCGGCGGTGGGGCGTTGGCGGCCGACTCATCTGGCGGCGGTGCCGACGATGCTGCGCCGTCTGGCGGATCAACTTCCGGTGGAGGGCGAGGACTTGTCGTCCTTGCAGGCGGTGGTGTCGAGTTCGGCGATGCTGTCGTCAGCCGTGCTGGGGGCGGCGCTTCGGCGGTTCGGGTGTCCGGTGGTGAATGTGTACGGGTCCAGTGACGGGGTGAACTGTCATGCGCGGTGGACGAGTTCGGACGTCGATGTGCTGCGGGTGGGGCGTCCGGATCCGGCGGTGGCGGAGTTCCGGGTGTGCGGGCCGGACGGCCTTCCGGTGCCGGTGGGGATGGCGGGTGAGGTGCAGGCCCGGGGGCCGATGAGTCCGCTGTGTCACGTCGGGGAACCGGAGTTGGACGCCCGGCTGCGGGTGGACGGCGGGTGGGTGCGGTCCGGCGATCGGGGGGTGCTGGAGGCGGACGGGTCGCTGCGGGTGGTGGCGCGGATCAAGCAGATGGTGAACCGGGGTGGGGTGTCGATCGGGCTGTCGGAGGTGGAGCGTCTGCTGGAGGGCCATCCCGGGCTGGTGGAGGCAGTGTGCGTGCCGGTGCCGGATCCGGATCTCGGCGAGCGGATGTGTGTCTGCGCGGTGCCGCGCGAGCCGGCGGGCGGGTTGGCGCTCGTTGAACTGACTGACTACCTGGGCCAGTTGTGCGGGCTGGAGAAGTACAAGTGGCCGGAGCGGCTGGTGCTGCTGGAGCGGTTGCCGCTGGGCGCGTCCGGGAAGCCGGACCGTTTGGTGCTGACGGAGTTGGCGGCCGCGGCAACCCGTGGGCAGGGACAGGTGGTTGCCGCGAGTTGAGACGCGTGACGGCCGGGGCCCACCACAGCTGCTGGGTGGGCCGCGGCGATGCGTGGCGGGTCAGCCGACGGGGGCGGGCGCGTCGGCGAAGGAGAGCACTGCGGCGGTGATCCGCTCGACCTGGGTGTCCGTCAGGTGGGGGTAGACCGGGATGGAGAGGCACTGGCGGGCGGCGCGTTCGGCGTTCGGCCAGTGGCCGCCGTCGGGGACGGCGGAGGCGAACGCGGGCTGGTGGGGCAGCGGGCTCGGGTAGTAGACGTGGCTGTCGATGCCGTGGGTGGCGAGGTGCTTCCTGAGCTGGTCGCGGTGCTCGGCGAGCAGTGAATAGACGTAGTAGCAGCGGCCGTTGGTGCCGGGCGGCGGCGGCGTGATGCCGTGGTCGGCGAGCGGGGTGAACCGTTCGGTGTAGTGGGCGGCGATCTCGGCGCGGCGGGCCAGGCGGCGGGCCAGGCCGGGGTGGCGGCGCAGCTGGAACGCGGCGAGGATTTCGTCGAACCGGCTGTTCATGCCGATCAGGTGGTGCCGGAAGCGGTGCACGCCGTCCTGCCCGTGGTTGCGCAGCATCCTTACGGCGCGGGCGAGTTCGGGGTCGTCGGTGACCACGACGCCGCCCTCGCCGGGGCCGCCGAAGGACTTCACCTGGACGAACGAGAACAGGCCGGCGTCGCCCCAGGTGCCGGCGGGCCGGCCGTCCAGGACGGCGCCCTGGGCGACGGCGGAGTCCTCGATCAGGCGGAGGCCGTGGCGGGTGGCGAGGGCGCGCAGGCGCGGCATGTCGGCCATCACGGAGAACATGTGGGCGGGCATCAACGCCTTGGTGCGGGCGGTGATCAGGGCCTCGGCGGCGTCCGGGTCGATGACCAGGGTGTGCGGGTCGATGTCGGCGAACACGGGGGTGGCGCCGACGCCGAGGACGGTGTTGGCGAGCGGGGCGCAGCCGAACGCGGGGACGATCACCTCGTCTCCGGTGGTGATGCCCATGGCGCGCAGGATGAGGGTGAGTGCGGTGGTGCCGCTGCCGCAGGCGATGACGTCGGCGACACCGAGGTCGGCGCGCAGCAACTCCTCGAGGCGGGCGGTTCGTTCGCCGAGGATGAAGCGCTGGGCGGGGTCGGTGGCGACCTCGTGGACGAGGTCCAGCAGCAGGTCGCGGTCGTCCTCGAAGAGGTCGGGCGGGAAGAACGGGATCGGCGGGGGTGCGGTGGTGGTCATCGGTGAGTCCCGTGCTTTCCGTGCTGGAAGCCGCGGACCAGGTCGCTGACCAGGTCCAGGTCGTGGTCGGCGAGGTCGGGGTAGAGCGGCAGCGCGAGGGCGCGTTCGCAGGCGGCCTCGGCCTGCGGGAACTCGCCTCGCCGGTGGCCGAGTTGGGCGAAGCAGGGCTGGAGGTGCAGCGGCGTCGGGTAGTAGGTCTCGGTCTGGACTCCGTGCCGGGCGAGGTGGGCGGCGAGCTCGTCGCGGTGGTCGGACTCGATCAGGTAGACGTACCAGACGGGGTTGGTGGCGGCTTCGCGCGGGACGACGGTGGGCAGGGTCAGGCCGGGGGTGCCGGACAGGCGCTCGGTGTAGCGGGCGGCGAGCTCGGCGCGGCGCGCGATGCACTGGTCGGCGCGGGTGAGCTTGGCGAGCAGGACGGCGGCCTGGATGTCGTCCATCTTGCTGTTGGTGCCGAGGAGTTCGGTGGGCCGGTTGATGGTGGGGAAGTCGTCGACGGTGCGGCCGGTGCGGCCGTGGTGGCGCATCGCGGCGACGGCGTCGGCGATGGCGGGGTCGTCGGTGAGGACGGCGCCGGCGTCACCGATCGCGCCGAGTGTCTTGGTGGGGAAGAAGGACAGTACGCCGCCGGTGCCGTGCAGTCCGGCGTGGACGCCGTCCCAGCGCATGCCGAACGCCTCGGCGCTGTCCTCGACCACGGTCAGGCGGTGGCGGTCGGCGAAGTCCAGCAGGGCGCGCAGGTCGGCGAGTTGGTGGAACAGGTGGACCGGCATGATCATGCGGGTGCGCTCGGTGCGGACGGCTTCCGCACCGGCCGGGTCGATGCTGTAGCTGAGCGGGTCGATGTCGGCGAAGACCGGGCGGCCGCCGGCCAGCACCACGGCGGTGGCGGAAGCGACGAAGCTGTACGTCGGGACGATCACCTCATCGCCCGGTTGCAGGCCGGCCGCGCGCAGCAGCAGGACCAGCGCGTCCGTGCCGCTGTTGACGCCGACGACGTGGCGGGCGCCGGTCCAGGCGGCGAGGGCGGCTTCGAGTTCGGCGACCTTGGGGCCGTGCGAGTACTTGCCGCGGTCCATCAGTTCGTCGAGGTGGCGCCGGGTGGTGGGCCAGAGGGATTCGAAGGTCTCGGCCTGGCTGAAGAAGGAGACGCCGGAGGAGGCACCCATGGAACTCTCATCGGTTGTGGGGCGGTGATGGACGGTGGGGCGGTAGGGGGGCATGCCGACGTTGCGCGAAGGCGGCGGCGCCGCCGGTTCGGAGGCAACCGGAAAACGCTTTCCGAACACCGCCACAGGGAACGGGAAAGCGCTTTCCGGTTGGATTCGGTACCGGCCTTCCGGAGCAGGTGAATCGTCCGCACGGCAGCCGGGTACACCCCGCTGAATCTATGCCGCCACCACCGCCGTCCACCGCGCGAGAATGGCGACTTCACTCTTTCGAATGGCTTGCAGAACAAGCGAGTTGACGTCCACGCGGGCATGGCCGGAAGTGCTGGTTGAATACCCGGCGAAGCGATCCCCGCGAATCGGACGGAAGGACGGCTCGCCATGTCGAACGGACTCGGGACCTTACTGGTCGGAATGGGACGGGCGGGCAGCGGACTCCATCTGCCGGTGCTGCGCCGGTTGCGCACCGCCGCCGATTCCGCGCACCTGTTCGCCCCCGCACCGATACTCGCGGTCGACCCGCACCGCCGTCCCGGGGCAGCCGCCGATCTGCGGCCGGTCAGCCTCGCGGAGGCACCCCGGCTGGCCGACCCGGCCGACACCGTCGTCCATCTCTGCACCCCGCCGACCGAACGGGTCGCCGCCCTGGACACCCTGGGCCGCCTCGGCTACCGGCGCATCCTGCTGGAGAAGCCGTTCGCCGCCGACGCGGCCGGGCTGGACGAACTGCTCGCGCTGCGCGAGCGTCACGGGCTGGACCTGGTGGTGGTCGCCCAGTGGCTGGGCAGCCGGCTGACCGACCGGCTGCGCGCCGCACTGACGAGCGGGGCGTACGGCCCGCTGCGGACCATCCACGTGGTGCAGCGCAAGCCGCGCTTCTCCCGCTCGCTGGCCGGCGACGGCCACCCCACCGCGTTCGACATCGAACTGCCGCACTCCCTCGGCCTCTGCCTCTCGCTCGCCGGGCCGGGCCGGGTCACCGGCGCGGGCGGCACCGACATGGTGGTCGGCGGGCGGGTGCTGCCCCGGCTCGGCACCGCCTGGCTCAACCTCCAGCACGAGAGCGGCGCGTGGACCCGGATCCGCTCCGACCTCACCTCCCCCGTCCGGGAGCGCCGGGTCACCCTGGAACTCGCCCACGGCACCCTGATCGGCCACTTCCCCGGCAGCGAGGCCGACGCCTACGCCCGGCTGACCGTCATCGACCACGACGGCGAGAGCACCGAACTGCTCCACGACGACTCGCTGAGCACCTTCCTGCACCGCGTCTACGCCTACTTCGCGGCGGGCGGCGCGGCGGGCGGCACGGCGGGCGGCGTTCATCACCCGCACCCCGACCTGGCGGTCAACTCCCAGGTGGTGCGGCTGCTCGACCAGGCCAAGACGATCGCCGCGCAGGCACGTGAGACGCAGGCGCGTGAGGCCCAGGCCCAGGTCCGTGACGCGCAGGTCCGTGACGCCCAGGTCCGTGACGCGCAGACGCATGACGTGCAGCGCCGCGCGACGGCGGCCCGATGACCGCCGCCCCCGCCCCGCGTGCCACCGGCACCGCCGTCACCACGTCGGGCGAAGCCGCCCCTACGATCAGCTTCGGCGGCATCGGCGACGAGGCCGCCCCGGACCTGCCCGGCCAGCTCGACGCGCTGGACGAGCTCGGCTGGCGCGACCTCGAGTTGCGGACCGTGGACGGCAGCTGGATCGCCGAGCTGCCGCTCGACCGGGTCGGGCGGATCGCCGAGACGCTTGCCTCCCGGGGTGTCCGGGTGACCTGCCTCGCCTCCCGGATCGGCAACTGGGACAGCCGGATCACCGCCGACTTCGACCGCGACCTGACGGAACTCGCCGCACTCGCCGCCCGCGCCGCGCTGCTGGGAACCGACCGGATCCGGGTCATGTCCTACCCCAACGCGGGCCTGTCGGAGGCGGATTGGCGCCGGCGGGTGCTGGAGCGGCTGGCCCGCTTGGCTGAGCTGGCCGGCCAGGACGGCCTGACCCTGCTGCACGAGAACTGCAGCGGCTGGGCCGGCACCGCCGCCGAACGCCAACTCGACCTGGTGACCACCGTCGACAGCCCGGCGCTGCGCCTGCTGTTCGACGCCGGCAATGGAGTCCCGCACGGCTACGACGGGTACCTGATGCTCCGTCAGATCGCCGACCACGTCGCGCACGTGCACATCAAGGACGCGGTGGGCGGCGGCGACCGTACCGAGTACGTGCTGCCGGGCGACGGGGCGGCGCGGCTCGCGGAGAGCCTGCGCTTCCTGGTGGACCGGGGCTGGAGCGGCGGATGGTCACTGGAGCCCCATCTCGCCACCCGCCCGCACCAGGGCCTGGCGGCGGACGGCACTGCCGCGAGCGGGTTCGTCGCGGCCGGACGGGCGTTGAGCGCGCTGGTGGAGCGCGAGATCCTGCCGTCCGCGGCCGGTTGGCGCCCAGAGCCCGGCGGGCTGGAGCAGGCGGGGGTGTCGCGTGCGCGGTGACACCACAGCCCTCGGTGCCGAAAACGGCGCCCACCCGCCAAAGCCAGCGCCGACGCCAACGCCGACGCCAACGCCAGCGCCAACGCCGACGCCAACGCCAGCGCCGACGCCAGCACCGACGCCAGCACCAGCACCAGCACCAGCACCAGCACCGACGGCAGCACCAACGCCGACGGAAGCGCCAGCGCCAGCACCGATGGACGCCCGACTCGGGCCTGGCGACCAGGAGTTGCTACTCGACCTGCTCCGGCTGCCGACCGCCGGCCCGTTGGAAACCGGCCCGGGCGCGCCGCGTCCGCTGCTTGCCGAGGCGCTCGGGGTGTACGCCCGGGCGGCGGGGGCGATCGGCCTGGCCGAGGTGTATCGCGGCGCGCCCCGGGCGGCGGATCTCGACCGTCCGGACGTGCCGCTGAATGTTCGCGAACGGGCCTGCGAGGAAGGCTTCTTGGCGTCCCAGCCGAGCCTGGTGCTGCGGCTCGGCCCGGAGCTGCCCCGGTCGGCGACGGTGATGTTCAACGTGCACCTGGACACGGTGGCCGGCCCGGAGCCGGTCGGCTTCGACGGGAAGCGGTTCACGGGGCGGGGCTCGATCGACGCCAAGGGCCCGGCGGTGGCGTTGCTGGCGGGGATCCGGGCGGCGGTCGCGGCTGAGCCCGGCGTGGGCAGTTCGGTCAGGGTGCTGGTGCAGGCCGTGTCGGGTGAAGAGGGCGGCGCGATGGGCGTGTTCGGCACTCGTCCGCTGGTGGAGGCCGGGTACGTGGGCGCGCTGAACGTGTTCTGCGAGCCGACCGGCCTGCGCTATCTGCCCCGGGCCACCGCCGCCGCCACCGCCCGGCTGCGGGTGCGCGGCGAGGACGCGATCGACGACTGCCCGGGCGCGGGCCACAACGCGACCGTCCTGCTCGGCTTCCTCGCGCAGTACCTGGCGAGGGAGTTGGGCACCGTGGCCGCTCCGCGCGACCCGGTGTGCGTGGCGGGTCTGAGCACCGGTCCGCTGCACAACCGGGTGTACGGAACCGGCGATCTGCTGCTCAATCTCCCCTACCGGGACGCGAGTTCGGGGCGCCGGGCGGAGGCGTCGGTGCTGGCGGCGGTCGAGGCCGGACTGGTCGCGTTCCGGCGGGAGTTCGCCGGGCTGCCGGAGTTCGCCCGGACCGCCGCCGACTGCGCGCGGATCACCCGACTGGACTGGCTCAAGCGCGGCCTGCCCGTCCTGGACAACCGGCATCCCGCGTTCGAGGAACTGCTGGCGCGGCAGGCCGGCATCCCCCGACTCCCGGACGGCGAACCGGCGTTCACCTGCGACGCGATCTGGACGGCGGGCCTGCCGGACGCGTTCACCGTGGTACTCGGCCCCGGCGACCTGGGCGCCAACCGGGCGCACGCGGAGGGCGAGTTCGCCGACCTCGCCCAACTCGACGGCTTCGCCGCGGCGGTGGCCCGCCTGCTGGTGGCCTTCGCCCGTCACCGACCGCACCGCCGCTGACCGGGCCGACCGCCAACCCGCCGGGAGATGCCCGGCAGGGCGTTCGCCAACTCCGCTCCCCCGTCCAAGACTTCATCACTGTCCGGAGGCTGTTTCCCATGACCACCTTGGCATCCTCGCCAACGTCCGCCGCCGCCCGTACCGTTCACGTTCCGTACGCCGAGCTGGTCCGGTTCACCACCGAGGTCTTCGTCGCCAACCAACTGCCGCCCGGGCGAGCCAGGTTGGCGGCCGAGGCGTTGTGCTACGGGGACGCGGCGGGGATGGACTCGCACGGGTTGGTGAACCTGTCCCGGCTGTATCTGCCGCTGCTGGCGGAGGGCCGGGCCGATCCGCTGGCCGAACCGGAGGTGGTGGCCGACCGGGGGGCGGCGGTGCTGGTGGACGCGCGGAACGCGCTCGGGCTGTGGCAGGCGGGCGCGGCGATGGAGTTGGCGGCGGACCGGGCGGAGCGGCTCGGCATCGGGCTGGTCTCGGTGCGGCGGGCGACCCACTTCGGGTGTGCGGGGCACCATGCGGCGCGGGTGACCGGACGCGGCATGATCGGGCTACTGGCGTCGAACTGCGGACGGCAGCGGATCGCCCGCCCGCCGGGTGGCGCGGTCGCGCTGCTCGGCACCAACCCGTGGAGCGTGGCCGCGCCGGCGGGTGAACTCCCCCCGTACGTCCTGGACATGAGCACCACGGCGGTTCCGACGGGACGGGTGCGGGCGGCGGCGCGGGCGGGGCGGACCATCCCCGAGGGGTGGCTGGCCGACGAGGACGGGCGGCCGGTGACGGATCCGGCGGCGTTCGACCGGGGCGAGGCGCATCTGCTCTGGCTGGGCTCGGGTTCGGGCGCCGGGTTCAAGGGGTTCGGGCTCGGGCTGATGGTGGAGGTGCTGGCGGCGATGCTGCCCGGTGCGGGTCTCGGCCCGGAACCGGCGGCGCTGGACGGGGACGGCGGTCCGACCGGCCGGGACGACGACATCGGCCTGTTCGCGCTGGCGATCGCCCCGGCGGCGCTCCGCGATCCGGAGCAAGTCGCCGCGGACGCACGGACGTTGTTCTCCACGGTGCTGGCCTGCCCGCCCGCCGCCGGGCAGGCCGGTCCGGTCGTCTACCCCGGCTGGCACGAGGCCCGGCGGACCGCTGCGGCGCACCGTGACGGCGTGCCACTGGCCGCCCCGCTGCTGGCCGAACTCGCCTCTGTGGCAGCCGAGTTCGGAGTGCGGCCGGTGGAGGTGGCGGAGTGAGCGGCCTGCGGGTGGGCGTGATCGGGCTCGGGGTGATCTCGCGGTTCTACCTGGCCGCGCTGGAGCAGGTCCCGGGGGTGCGACTGGCGGCGGTGTGCGACCGGGACGCGGAGCTGCTGCGCGAGTTCGAGGGACGGGTGGGGTGCTTCACGGACCACCGGGAGCTGCTGGCCACGGGTGGCCTGGACGCCGTCGTGGTGACCGTCCCGAACGACCTGCACCTGACGATCTGCCGGGACGCGCTGTGGGCGGGCCTGCCGGTGTGCGTGGAGAAGCCGCTGGCGCTGCGGGCAACGGAGGGTGCGGAGTTGGCGTCGCTGGCGGTCGAACGCCGGGTGCCGCTGTTCACGGCGTTCCACCGGCGGTACAACGCGGCGGTGCGGGAGCTGTGCCGAACGCTGGAGGGCGCGGCGCCGGTGCGGTCGGTGACGGCGCGGTACTTCGAGCGGATCGAGGAGCATGTCGGCCGGGACCGCTGGTACTTGGACCCGGAGCGCTGCGGCGGCGGCTGCATCGCCGACAACGGCCCGAACGCGTACGACCTGCTGCGCCTGCTGGCCGGCCCGATGCGGGTGGAGGCCGCGAAGGTGGTGCGCGACGAGGGCGGGGTGGACCGGTACGCGCTGCTGGAGCTGTCGGGTCCGCGCGGGGTGCGCGGTCGGATTGAGCTGGACTGGTCGTACCCCGGCGAACTGAAGGACGTGGCCGTGGAGTTGGCGGACGGCTCGGTGCTGCGGGCCGACCTGCTGGCCGGGCACGACGGGTTCAAGCAGTCACTGTGGCACGAGTACGTCGGCATCGTCACCGACTTCGCCGACCTCCTGGCCGGCGGCGGCGCGGGCGGCGGCGCGGGCGGCGGCAACAGGCTCCGGGGCTTCCGGGGCCCGGACGGCGTGGACGCGCTGCGGGTGGTCGAGCCGGCGTACCGGGCCGAGCGGGCGGGGGTGCGCGGATGATCCGGCAGCGCGAGGACCGGGCCCAACTCGCGGCCCCGGTACGGGAGAACGGGCCGAAGCGGACGGTGACGGGCACGCTGGTGAAGGTGCTGCTGCACAGCCGGACGGATCGCGGGATGAGCCTGGAGCCGTTCGCCAGCCGGTGCGTCCGGGCCGGCGAGGTGCACGAGTTGGTGACCACCGACCAGCGGGACACGGCAGCGGGCGCACGGATCGACCGGGTGGGGTTCCTCGGCTTCGCGGAGATCGCGGCGGCCGGGGTGCTGGACCGGGGCGACGAGGTGTTCGTCGGCGAGCACCGAGTGGGGACGGTGCTGGGCTTCGACGCCTGCCACTTCCCCAACCACTACAACGTGCTGATCGCGGCCGATCACCTGATGACGGGCGAAAGGCTGGACCTGCGACCGGAGTTGCCGGTGCGGTTCGTCCCGGCGGCCACCGAATCCTGACGCCTGTCGGAGCCCGAGGCGACCCGAACAACGAACGAAGGCCCGGAGCGGGAGGCGCCTCCCCCCGTTCCGGGCCCGGGTGCGTCAGGCCGTCGCCGGCCGCGCGGCGGGGCTCAGCGGCCCAGCAGCGGAACGTCCAACTCGCCCATGTGGTAGGCGCGGACGGCCTGGACCAGCTCCTCGACGGACAGCTGGCCGTCGCCGTTGGCGTCGATCTGGCGGAACGCCTCGGCCGGCTCGACGCCCTCGACACCGATGGCGTCCAGCCAGGTCTTGAACTCGGCCGGGTTGACCTGGCCATCGCCGTCCACGTCGACCAGCTCGACCATGGCCTGGATGGTCGGCTTGACGACGCGGGCGAAGCCGGCGCCGCCGTTCTCCAGGACGTGCTCCTCGGCGACGTGGTTGAACTGCTCGGGGGTGAGCGCACCGGTCTGCTCGTCGATGCCGACCTTGTCGGCGAAGAAGCTCCACATGCCGAGGTAGGCGTCGGTCAGCTGACGAGCGGCCGGGGAGGTCGGGTCCTCGCCGAAGGCCTGCAGGATGCGCTTGGCCTCGGCGTCCCAGTCGGACCGGTCGATCTGGCCGTCACCGTTCACGTCCCAGAGGTCGAAGCGCTTCTGGGTACGGTCGGCCTGCACGGAACTGGTCATCTCGGGTCTCCAGATTGAGTCTGAGCGGGCGGATCATTTCGAGTGAGTCGGCCATCACACAATCGGTGCGGTCGGACACGGAACGTCACAGTACCGGCGTGACGCACTCCGGTTCGCCGACGTACCGCCAACTGGGTGACGGCGCCCCCGCATTGACCGAACGCGAGGCCCACACCCCTTGAACTCCAGGCCTCCAGCCACGTTTTGGGGACTCCGTCAACGGTTTCGCGACCGGCCTCACGAGCGGGTGATCGTCGTCCGGTTCGCTGGCGGAGGGCGCGCTCCGGGCCCCTAGCCTCGCTCCGTGACCGAGACCTCCACGACCGACACCTCCGCGACGCTCCCCGCGCTCCCCGCGCTCCCGCTGATCGAGCTCGCCCCGCAGGCCTTCGCCGCCGTGCACGCCCTGCACGCCGCCGTCGAGCAGGCCGCGGCGGCAGCCGGGCTGGAACCGCTGCTGCTCGAACTGGTGCGGCTGCGCTGCTCGCAGCTGAACGGCTGCACGTACTGCGTGGACCTGCACACCGCAGCCGCCCGGAAGGCCAGCGAGTCGGACGAGCGGCTGGGCCGGCTGGCGGCCTGGCGCGAGTCCGGCGCGCTGTTCACGCCCCGCGAGCGGGCCGCGCTGGCCCTCGCGGAGGCGGTCACCCGCCTTCCGGACCACGCGGAGGGCGCACGGGCGCAGCGTGCGGCGCGCGCGGTGCTGTCCGACGCCGAGGCGGCGTTCGTGGCGTGGGCGGCGACGGTGGTGAACGCGTACAACCGGATCGCGGTCACCTCCCGGCCGGTGCCGGCCACCGAGGGCTGACCGTCCCGCCCGCGCGCACCGGTTAGCCCGGTGCCGGGTCGTGCGGCAGGCTGGAGGGATGACAACGGTGCGCAAGGACCCCGGCGGGTTCGCGGCGGCGCTGGCGGCGGGGCCGGTGGTGCTGGACGGCGGGCTGTCCGCCCAACTGGCCGCACAGGGCTGCGATTTGTCCAGCGCGCTGTGGTCGGCACGGTTGCTGCTGGACGATCCCGGCCAACTGGTGGCGGCGCACCGGGCGTTCTTCGAGGCGGGGGCGCAGGTCGCCACCACCGCGAGCTACCAGGCGAGCCGGGCGGGTTTCGCGGGGCGGGGCGCGGGCGCGGCCAAGGCGGACCGACTGCTGGCGTTGAGCGTGGAGTTGGCGCGGCTGGCGGCCGAGGAGACGTCTTCGCAGCTGGGGGACGGTCGACCGCGCTGGGTGGCGGCGTCGGTGGGTCCGTACGGGGCGGTACTGGCGGACGGCTCCGAGTACCGGGGTCATCACGGGCTCTCCGCCCGGGAGTTGACCGCCTTCCACCGTCCGCGCCTGGAGGTGCTGGCGGTGGCGGGGCCGGATGTGCTGGCGGTGGAGACGGTGCCGGATCTGCTGGAGGCGTCCGTTCTGGCGGAGTGCGTACGGGGATTGGGCGTGCCGGTGTGGTTCTCGTTCGGCGCGGCGGACGGCCTGACCCGGGGCGGGGAGCCGCTCGCGGAGGCGTTCGCGCTGGTGGCGGACGTGCCGGAGGTGGTGGCGGTGGGCGTCAACTGCTGTGCGCCGCAGGAGGTTTCGTCGGCCGTGCGTTTGGCGGTGCAGGTGACGGGCCGGCCGGCGGTGGCGTACCCGAACAGCGGCGAGGGCTGGAACGCGACGGCCCACGACTGGGCGGGCGCAGCGGCGTTCGACCCGGGCGAGGTACCGGGCTGGGTGGCGGCCGGGGCCCAACTGGTGGGCGGCTGCTGCCGGGTGGGGGCGGATCGGATCGCGGCGGTGGCGGCGGCACTGGGCGGGTGACCGCCGGCCGACTCCGGGCCGACGGCGACAGCGAAGGCGACGGCGACGGCGACGGCGACGGCGACGGCCCGTAGCCTGAGGCCGTGATGACAATCTCGTCGATTCTCGGGCAGTTCGATCTCTGTGCGGACCGGGCGGAGTTCCCTGACCAGGACAACGGCTACTACTACCCGGTCGATGCACGGATCCACCTGTTCGGCGACGACACCCGCTGGGCCGTGGTCGCCGAGCTGCTGGGTTACACCCCGCGCGGCGGCAACCTCATCGACGTCGTGCACTGCTTCGGCAACTGCCTGACGCGCGGTGAGCCCGGGTTCGGCGACTTCCTGGACCGGGTGGACAACATGGCGGAGATCGACCCCCACGGCGAAGAGGTTTACGCGGGCGGAGTCCCGGTCGTGGTCCGCGGCACCGCGCTGACGGTCGACGCCCCGGCGGGCACCCCGCTGCAGGACGTGTTCCGCCTGCTGGCCCCGGCCAACAGGGACCTCCTGATGGCCGACGGGACGGAGCTGCGCGCCCGCATCCCCGCCGACCTGCCCGAGCTGCTGCGCCTCGACGAGTGGCACCAGCCGGAGGACCTCGGGGCCGTCATGCCGAGCGGGCACGAGACCTTCCGGATGATCGCCGAGGTACTGGATTCCGGCGACCCGGCCCGGTACCGGCCGACGCTCCCCGCGAACACCCACTGGTCCCACTGGCCGGACGCCGGAACGCTGTGACGCCTGCCCGGACGGCCCGGGAGCGTCTCGCGACAGGTGGGCGCGGGCCGGACCGGATCGCGGCGGTGGCGGACGCCGTGCGCAACCGCGGGCGGCGGTGAGGTCCCCGTAGCGGGCAGCGCTCGGTCGCGGTGTGGTTCAGCTCACGTGGAACCCGTGTGCCCGTGGTCGGCGGAGAAAGGTATGGATCCAGGATTTCGGGCCCGGATACGGGCGGGTGACGAGGGCGCCTTCGGGGTGCTGTTCCGTGAGCACGGTAAGGCGGTGTACAACCACTGCTTCCGGCTGACCGGCGACTGGTCGGGGGCGGAGGACTGCGCCTCGCTGGTGTTCCTGGAGGCGTGGCGGCTGCGGGAGAAGGCCGAGCCGACCGGCGGGAGTCTGCTGCCGTGGTTGCTGGGAATCGCGACGTTCGTGGTGCACCGCCGTCGCAGGGTGGCGCGCCGGCACCGTGCGCTGATGGAACGGATGCCCGAGCCGGAGCTGTTGCCCGACTTCGCGGACGAGTTGGTCGGGCGGCTGGAGGACCAGGAGCGCATCGCGTCGGTGCAGGAGGTTCTCGAACGTCTCTCCCGCTCCGACCGCGAGGTGCTGGCGCTGTGCGTGTGGGCGGGGCTGGACTATGCGGCGGCCGCGCACGCGCTGGGGGTGCCGGTGGGCACGGTCCGTTCCCGGCTGTCCCGGGCCCGCCGCCGCTTGGACCGGCTCGCACAAAAAAATCTCGGCCTGCGGGTGGAACCGGCGGCCACAGGACGGCAGGTAACAGATGACCGCACCGAAGCGGTCGGGCCGAAGAAGGGGAACGCGTGATGACCGGGTACCAGGACGACGACCTGCGGACGCTGCGTCGGATGCTGCCGGTGCCTGCCGAACGCGACTTTCCCGCCGGCCGTGGGCACCAACGTGAGGAACATCTGATGAGCAGCTTGCTGACCACGTCCCGTCACGACGACGAGCGGCGGAACGCGAACACGAAGCGTCGGCGTCTCGGCGTGCGGATCGCGCTGCCGGCCGGTCTGGTGGCCGCCGCGGCCGGTGTCGTCGTGGCCGCGCTGCCGGCCCAGACCGCGGCCGCGTACACCCTGCAGACCGCCGACAACGGCACCGTGAAGCTCACCGTCGTCAACCCGGCGGGGAAGATCGACCTCGCCAAGGTGCAGCGCGAACTCGATCGGCTCGGCGTCCGCGCCCGCGTCTACGCCGGCGATCCCAACTGCCAGGCCCCGGCGCCTCTGCCGTCCACTTCGGCCAGCTCCGCGCCCTCGAGCTCGCCGTCCGCCTCCGCGGGCGCCCCGGCCCCCTCCGCGGACGCCCCGGTCCCCAACGCGAGCCCCGCGTCCGAGCCCAGTGACCAGAGCTGGACCCTCGGCCGGGAGAACGGCAAGCTCGTCCTGATCCTCAACCCCGCTCGGATCCCCGCGGACAAGCAGGTGCAGATCGTCTTCCCGCTGGCGAAGACCGACCCGGCCCACGGCACCAGCGTCATCATGGGCGGCCTGACCGACATCCCGGGCCCGGACTGCGCGCCCGCCCTGCCGGCCGACGCCATCGCGGACAACAACCCGCAGTAACCGTAACGCGGTCGGGGGAGGCAGCGGCTGTCCGCTGCCTCCCCCGTTGTGCTGCCGCGCGCCGGACCGGCCCGGGGAGGGAGGATGTCCGTGGACGGAGAGGGGTCGCGGTGCGGGCGGTCGGTGTGGTGAACGGTCTCGGGGCGCGCTGGGGGCACGAGTTGGCGTTCGGCTCCGGGCAGGTGTGGACGGCGGTGGGGGTGTGGCCGCTACTGGCGATGCTGGTGGCCGGGGCGGGCGAACCGGTGTGCGAGGAGCTGGCTGAGGCTATGGGTGTGCCGGCCGAGCAGGCTCCGGCGGCGGCGCGGGAGTTGCTGGCGGGAGTGGGGCGGGTGCCGGGGTGTGCGGCGGCGCTCGGGCTGTGGACGGCGGAGCACGTCGAGGTGGAGCCCGACTGGGTGAAGCAGCTGGGTGCGTCGCTGTGGGGACGGTTGACGGGTGATCCGGCGAAGGACCGAAAGGTGCTGGACCAGTGGGCGGCGAAGCAGACCGGCGGCCTGCTGAAGCGGATGCCGGTGGACCCGACCGAGGCCGAACTGGTGCTGGCGTCGGCGGTGACGGTGCGGACCAGCTGGGTGGTCCCGTTCAAGCCGGGCTGGTTCCCGGTGACCGAAGGCCCTTGGGCGGGGCGGGAGTTCGAGAAGCTGGAGCGGACCGGGCCCGAGCTGTTCGAGCGGATCTCGGTGTCGGAGACCTCGGCGGGCCGGGTGACGGAGGTCCGGGTGGCCGGGGACGGCGAGGTGGACGTTCACCTGGTGCTGGGCGGGAGCGGCGCCGCGCCGGGTGCGGTGGTGGCGGCCGGGTTCGAGCTGGTGTCGGGCGAGTCGCGGCGGCTGCCGCTGGCCGACCGCCCGGACGGGGAGCCGTGGCCGGGGCTGGAGTTGACCACGGTGGAGGCCGCGTCGCCGGGCGACGTCGGCGCCCTGCAGACCGTCGGCTTCCTCGTCCGCTCCGAGCACGACCTGCTGCGGAGCGCGGACCTGTTCGGCCTGCGGACGGCCGCGCAGGACGGCGACTGGTTCCGGGGCATCAGCCGGAGCACCCCGCTGAAGGTGTCGCAGGCCCGGCAGGTCGCGATGGCGGAATTCTCGGCAGAGGGTTTCGAGGCGGGCGCGGTGACGGCGATGACGATGGTCAGGTCCGCCGCGATGACCCCGCTCCGCCGGTTCCGGGTCCGCCACGCGACGGCCCGCTTCGACCGGCCGTTCGCGTTCCTGGCGGTGCACCGCACCTCGGGCCTGGTGCTGATGGCGGGCTGGGTGACGGAACCGGCGCCACTGTCCTGAGGACGCGAGCCCGCTCCCGCAGGGGGACGGCACGGGGCCCGGCGCCGCGCGTTGCACGGCACTGGCAGCGAGCCACAGACGGGACTCCGCACTCGGAGCCGCGACGGAGCTCGCGGAAGGCCTCGACGCTGCCGCACCACAGACGCCGGGGCTGGCGCGAACGGCAGGCTGCGCGGCGCAGCCGGCACCGTAGTCCTGAGGACGGCGCGCCTGCTCCCGTAAGGGGAACGGCACGCGGCCCGACGCAGCCCGGCTCTGCACGGCGCGCCGCACGGCACTGGCAGCGGGCCGCAGACGGGACCCCATACCCGAGGCCGCGGCGGAGCTCGCGGAAGGCCTCGACGCCGCCGCACCACAGACGCCGAAGCCGACGCGAACGGCAGGCTGCGCGGCGCAGCCGGCACCGTAGTCCTGAGGACGGCGCGCCTGCTCCCGCGAGGGGAACGGCACGGGGCCCGACGCAGCCCGGCCACGCGCCGGACGTGGCGAAGCCCGGGCCCGCACGGATTCGGCGCTGTCCGGGCCGGGCGCCGGAGGTGCGGGTTTCGGTGCCGGGCGTCCGGGGGTGGTCGTTGGGGTAGTACGGTCGGACGACGGTAGGTGGGGTCGGCATGGCCGACCGGTGGTCTGTGGAGGTGGGCCGGTGTCCGGTGCGATCCAGTCGCTGTCGCGGGCGGCCGCGATCCTGCGCCTGTTGGCGGGTGGGGAGCGGCGGCTCGGCCTGTCGGAGGTGGCGACGGGGCTGGGGCTGGCGAAGGGTACGGCGCACGGCATTCTGCGGACGTTGCAGCAGGAGGGGTTCGTCGAGCAGGACCCGGACAGCGGCAAGTACCAGTTGGGGGCGGAGCTGTTGCGGCTCGGCCAGAGCTACCTGGACGTGCACGAGTTGCGGGCCCGGGCCCTGGTGTGGGCGGACGATCTGGCGCGGGCGGCGGGCGAGACGGTGTACCTGGGGGTGTTGCACCAGCGGGGGGTGCTGGTGGTGCATCACGTGTTCCGGCCGGACGATTCGCGGCAGGTGCTGGAGGTCGGTTCGATGCAGCCGCTGCACGCGACGGCGCTGGGCAAGGTGCTGCTGGCGTACGACCCGGTGGCGCGCGGCGAGTTGGGCGACGGTCCGTGGGAGGCGTTCACGCCGCGGACGGTGACCGAGCCGGCGGCGCTGGACGCGCAGTGCGCGCTGGTGCGGGAGCGGGGCTGGGCGGACGCGGTGGAGGAGACCTGGGAGGGCGTGGCGTCGGTGGCGGCGCTGATCCAGGACCGTCGGCGCAACCCGGTGGGCGCGGTGTGCGTGAGCGGTGCGGTGGAGACGGTGTGCGAGGACGGGGTGGTGCGGCCGTCGCTGGTGGCGTCGGTGCGGACGGCGGCACGGGCGATCTCCCGCGATCTCGGGGCGCACCGCTTCTGAGTGGGCGCACCGGTTCTGAGGGTGTCCGGTGGGCAGTGGGTGATCGTTCGGCGGCGGCGCGTGGTCGTCGGGGCGTCGCGGGTCACAACGCCTTGACGTCGGGCGTCCGGCTGCTGTTGGCTTCCAAACGTCGGTCGACATTGTCGAACGACGGCTGGAGGGTCCGGGGCGTTCCGCGCCGCCCGCGTGGTTTGCCGGACCCGCGCGCACGGGGACTGACGAAGAGTCACCCCGAGCCCGTTGACGTCCCCGAGCCGAGCCGAGGAACCGCATGACTGCCAGCTACATCGCCGCGATCGACCAGGGCACCACGTCCAGCCGGTGCATCCTGTTCGGGGCGGACGGCCGGATCGTCGCCGTCGAGCAGCAGGAGCACGCGCAGCTGTTCCCGCAGCCGGGCTGGGTGGAGCACGACGCGGCAGAGATCTGGACGCGGGTGCAGGCGGTGGTGCGGGGTGCGCTGGAGAAGGCGGGGCTGACCCGGGAGGACATCCGGGCGGTCGGCATCACCAACCAGCGTGAGACCACGGTGCTTTGGGACCGGCACACCGGTGAGCCGGTGTACAACGCGATCGTCTGGCAGGACACCCGTACCGAGGCGCTCTGCCGGGAGCTGGGCCGCAATGTCGGGCAGGACCGTTTCCGCCGGGAGACGGGGCTGCCGCTGGCGAGCTACTTCGCGGGGCCGAAGATCCGCTGGCTGCTGGACAACGTCGAGGGGCTGCGTGAGCGCGCCGAGGCGGGGGACATCCTGTTCGGCACCATGGACACCTGGGTGATCTGGAACCTGACCGGCGGCGCGAACGGCGGCCGGCACGTCACGGACGTCACCAACGCGTCCCGCACGCTGCTGATGAACCTGCACACGCTGGAGTGGGACGAGCGGATCGCCGAGTCGATCGGCGTGCCGATGGCGATGCTGCCGCAGATCCGTTCCTCCGCCGAGGTGTACGGCGAGGCGGTCGGGGTGCTGGCGGGTGTGCCGGTGGCGGCGGCGCTGGGCGACCAGCAGGCCGCGCTGTTCGGCCAGACCTGCTTCGACGTGGGCGAGGCGAAGTCGACGTACGGCACCGGAACGTTCCTGCTGCTGAACACCGGTGAGCGGATCGTCAACTCCTACCACGGGCTGCTCACCACGGTCGGCTACCGGATCGGCGACCAGCCGCCGGTGTACGCGCTGGAGGGGTCGATCGCGGTCACCGGCTCGCTGGTGCAGTGGCTGCGCGACCAGCTCGGCATCATCTCCACGGCGGCGGAGATCGAGACCCTGGCGGGCACCGTCGAGGACAACGGCGGCGCGTACTTCGTGCCCGCGTTCTCCGGCCTGTTCGCCCCGTACTGGCGTTCCGACGCGCGCGGTGTGATCACCGGCCTGACCAGGTACGTCACCAAGGGCCACCTGGCCCGGGCGGTGCTGGAGGCGACGGCCTGGCAGACCCGCGAGGTGGTGGACGCCATGCAGAAGGACTCCGGCGTCACGCTGACCGCGCTGAAGGTCGACGGCGGCATGACCTCCAACAACCTGCTGATGCAGAACATCGCGGACGTGCTGGACGTCCCGGTGGAGCGCCCGTACGTCGCCGAGACCACCGCTCTCGGCGCGGCCTACGCGGCCGGCCTCGCGGTCGGCTTCTGGGACGGGCTGGACACGCTGCGCGCCAACTGGCACCGGGCCGCCGAGTGGACGCCCCGGATGGACGGCGCGACCCGCGAGAGCGAGCACCGCAACTGGCTGAAAGCGGTGGAGCGCACCATGGGCTGGATCGAGCAGGACGACGAGCAGCCGCAGCTCTGACACCTCCGTCAGAGCCCGCATCACCGATCGGAAGGAGACGCGGACCGGCCGCGAACCGGGCCCGCCGCACACACCATGGCAAGCATCCCGACCCTGGGCGCCGAGCGCGCCGCCGGCCGCGTCGCCTCCCGCGCCGCCACCCGCGACCTGCTCGGCCGGGCCCGCTACGACCTGCTGGTCATCGGCGGCGGCATCCTCGGCACCGCCACCGCCTGGACGGCCGCCCAGGCCGGGCTGAAGGTGGCGATGGTGGACGCCGGGGACTTCGCGAACGCCACCTCCTCCGCGTCCTCGAAGCTGGTCCACGGCGGCCTGCGCTACCTGCAGACCGGCGCGGTCAAACTGGTCGCGGAGAACCACAAGGAGCGCCGGGCGCTGGCCACCGACGTGGCCCCGCACCTGGTCAACCCGCTGACCTTCTTCGTCCCGGTCTACGAGGGCGGCCCGCACTCGGCGCCCAAGCTGGGCGCGGGCGTGTTCCTGTACTCGGCGCTGTCGGCGTTCCGCGACGGCCTGGGCCGGGTGGTCTCCCCCGCCCAGGCGGCCCGCGCGGTGCCGGGGCTGCGCACCGAGGGCCTGCGGCGGGTCGCGGTGTACGGCGACCACCAGATGAACGATGCCCGGATGGCCGTGATGACGGTGCGGGCGGCGGTGGACGCGGGCGCGGTGGTGCTCAACCACGCCGAGGTGACGGGGCTGCGCTTCACCCGCGGCCGGGTCAGCGGCGCGGAGGTCCGCGACCGCCTCGACGGCACCGAGTTCGGCATCGACGCGCGCCTGGTGCTGAACGCCACCGGCCCGTGGGTTGACCACCTGCGGCGGATGGAGTTCCCGGGCGCCGAGCCGTCGATCCGGCTGTCGAAGGGCGCGCACGTGGTGCTGCGCCGGCAGGCGCCGTGGCGGGCCGCGCTGACCATTCCGATCGACCAGTACCGGGTGTCCTTCGCCATCCCGTGGGAGGACCACGTCCTGCTGGGCACCACCGACGAGGAGTACACCGGCGACCCGCTGGACGTGCAGGCCACCGACGCCGACATCGACCAGATCCTGTCCGAGGCGGGCCACGCGGTGCGCGACGAGCACCTGCGGCGCGAGGACATCACCTACGCGTTCGCGGGCCTGCGGGTGCTGCCGGGCGGTCCGGGGGCGACGGCGGCGGCCAAGCGGGAGACGGTGGTCACCGAGGGCCGCGCCGGGATGCTGTCGGTGGCGGGCGGCAAGTGGACCACCTACCGGCACATCGGCCGGGTGGTGCTGGAGAAGCTGAAGAACGCGCGCGGCGTCGGCCTGGCCGAGGACATTTCGCCCATCCCGTCGACCGTGCCGCTGCCCGGCATCGGCGCCCCGCAGGCCGTCGCGCACCGCCTGCTGATGGACCGCGAGCCGGGCTCCCGGATGGACCCGCTGGTGGCCCGCCACCTGGCCACCCACTACGGCACGCTGTCGTTCGAGATCGCCCGCATGATCGCCGAACGCCCCGAGCTGGGCGAGCGGGTGCACCCGGACGGGCCGGACGTGTGGGCGCAGGTGGTGTACGCGGCCGAGCAGGAGTGGGCGTACACGGTGGACGACGTGCTGCGGCGGCGCACCACGCTGACGGTGCGCGGGCTGGACACCGAGGAGGTCCGCAAGCGGACCGCGGAGCTGCTGGCCCGATAAGAACGCGACGACGCCCTCCGGGAGAGAGAAGCGGGATCCGGAGGGCGTCGCGGTATGTGGGGTGCTGATCGCTAGATGATCAGGCTCAGCGGCAGGATCAGGGCGATCGCGACCACTGAGATCACCGTCTCCATCACCGACCAGGACTTCAGCGTCTGGCCGACGCTCATCCCGAAGTACTCCTTCACCAGCCAGAAGCCGGCGTCGTTGACGTGCGACAGGAACAGCGACCCGGCGCCGATGGCGAGCACCATGAGCGCGGCGTGAGTGGTCGACATGTCGGCGGCCAGCGGGCCGACGATGCCGGCGGCGGTGATGGTGGCGACCGTGGCGGAGCCGGTGGCGAGGCGGATCAGCACGGCGATCAGCCAGCCGAGCAGCAGCGCGGAGATGTGCCACTTGCCGGACCACTCGCTGACGGCCTGGCCGACGCCGACGTCGATCAGGGTCTGCTTGAAGCCACCGCCGGCGCCGACGATGAACACGATGCCGGCGATCGGGCCGAGCGAGTTGCCGACCGTCGCGGAGATCTTCGTCTTGTCGAACCCGGCGGCCTTGCCGAGGGTGACCATGGCCAGCAGGGTGGCGGCGAGCAGCGCGATCAGCGGGGAGCCGATGAAGTCGAAGAACCGCTGAACGGTGTTCTTCGGGTCGTCGATCACCACGTCGGCGAGGGCCTTGCCGAGCATCAGCCCGACCGGCAGCAGGATGGTCGCGAGGACGGCGCCGAACCGCGGGGTCTTCTCGTTCTTGACGGTCTCGGCGGGCGTGGTGTCCGCGGGTATCTCCAGCGGGCCGACCCAGCGCTGGGCGAACCGGGAGAACAGCGGGCCGGCCACGATCAGGGTGGGGACGGCGATCAGCAGGCCCAGCGCCAGGGTGACGCCGAGGTCGGCCTTCAGGGCGTCGACGGCGACCAGCGGGCCCGGGTGCGGCGGGACCAGGCCGTGCAGCACGGACAGGCCGGCCAGCGCGGGGATGCCGATCCGCATCAGCGGGACGTTGCCGCGGCGGGCGACCAGCAGCACGATCGGGATCAGCAGGACGACGCCGACCTCGAAGAACAGCGGCAGGCCGAGCACGGCGGCGATCAGCGCCATCGCCCAGGGCAGCATCTTCGGGCCGGTCCGGGCCAGCACCGTGTCCGCGATGATGTTGGCGCCGCCGGAGTCCGCGAGCAGCTTGCCGAGCATCGCGCCGAGGCCGATCAGCAGGCCGACCGAGGCGACGGTGGAGCCGAAGCCGGTGGAGAAGCTGCTGAGCAGCTTGTCGAACGGCGCGCCGGCGACGGCCGCGAGCAGGCCCGAGCCGAGGGTCAGCGCCAGGAACGGGTGCAGCTTGAACTTGGTGATCAGCAGCACGATCGTGCCGATGCTGAGCAGCACCGCGAGCAGCAGCTGTCCGTTGCTGTCCGTGTGGGGGAGCGCCGGCGCGGCGGCGGCCAGCAGGGTGGGGGTCACGCGAGTCTCCATTGACGAGCCGGCACCGCCCGGGGGTCCGGTGGGCGGTGGCGGGGTGTGACGGGGTGGGGCGGGGGTTTCCGAGCCGGGGTCAGGCCGGCAGGGCGGCGACGGCGCGTTCGACGAGGGTGTCGGGGTCGGCGTCGACGTCCAGCACGGTGCCGCGCTCGTCCGCCTGGAGCGGTTCGAGGGTGGCGTACTGGGAGTCCAGCAGCGAGGTCGGCATGAAGTGGCCCGTGCGGTGGGCCAGTCGGTCGCCGACCAGTGCGTGGCTGCCGGTCAGGTGCAGGAACTGCGCCTCGGGGCAGGCGGCCCGCAGGGTGTCGCGGTAGGCGCGCTTGAGGGCGGAGCAGGTGACGACGCCACCGGTACCGGCCGCGGCCCGTTCGCCGAGCCACGTGCCGAGGGCGCGCAGCCAGGGTTGCCGGTCCTGGTCGTCCAGCGGGATCCCGGCGCTCATCTTGGCGATGTTGGCGGCGGGGTGGAAGTCGTCGGCCTCGGCGTACGGGAGGCCGAGGCGGTGGGCGAGCAGTCGGGCGACGGTGGTCTTCCCGACTCCGGAGACGCCCATCACCACGATGACGGGCGGCTGCTGGTTCTCGACGCTGAGAGCCATGGGTGGTGCTCCTGTCCTTGCCTGGTCACGGGCAAGGTAAGCCCAAAGGTATGACTTATTCAAGCCACCGAAACCCAATCGTCATACGTATATGCATCGCCGCAGGTGGGAGGCCCTCCACCAATCCCCCTCCCCCCGATCGCCCGTGACCTCGCCGATAGGCTGGCCGAATGGAGATCCAGGGCCTGCCCGGCCGCCTGCTTGCCCACCTCGGTCCGGCGATCGCCTCCGGCGAGCTGCCCGCGGGCACCGTGCTGCGCACCGAGGAGTTGGAGGAGCAGCACGGGGTGTCCCGCACGGTGGTGCGGGAGGCGGTGCGCGTCCTGGAGTCGATGCGACTGGTCGAACCGCGCCGCCGGGTCGGGATCACGGTGCGGCCGCAGAGCGACTGGGACGTGTTCGACCCGCTGGTGATCCGCTGGCGCCTCGCCGGCGCGGGCCGCTCCGCGCAGCTGCGCTCGCTCGGCTCACTGCGGGTCGCGGTCGAACCTGCCGCGGCGGCCCTCGCCGCCCGGAACGCCAGCGACGACGACCGGCGGGAACTCAGCGCGCTGGCCGTCGAACTGACCGTCACCGCCCGGGCCGCGGACCTCGAATCCTTCCTCGCGCACGACATCGCCTTCCACGCGGCGGTGCTGCGGGCCTCCGGCAACGAGATGTTCGCGCACCTGAAGGACACCGTCGGCGCCGTCCTCACCGGCCGCACCGAACACCGGCTGATGCCGCACCGCCCCCGCGAGTACGCGGTGCAACTCCACCGGGACGTCGCCGAGGCGATCTGCGCCGGCGAACCGGAACTGGCCGAACGGGCCATGCGCACCATCGTGGTCGGCGCGGTGGAAGAGCTGGAAGCCACCCTGCCCGACTGACCCTCTTGCGGACCTGAATACGATTCCCGACGGGGGGTTGACGGCCCGTCGGCACGACACGCCCGGTTTGAGTGGAATTCCACCGGGTGGCCGCATACCTTCACCCTTATTGGGGCAGTCTGGGAAGCACCGGACGGGTGCGCATCCGACAGGGGGTGGCGATGGCGCGTCGTCGGCGCAGTCGACTGCCGGACGAAGTGCGGGCAGCCGCGGTCCGGGCGGGCCTGGCGTTCGCGTTCACGGTGGTGACGGTGATCGTCGCCGTCCTGGCGTCCTGGTCGCACACCACGCTGATCGTGCCCGCGCTGGCGACGATGGCGATGGGCGTCTTCATCCTGGCGTGGTGCCTGATAGACATCGTGGTCTCCCGCCAGGTTGCGGCAAGCCGCAGGCGCGCTCCGCACTCGGCGAGTCCGATGACGGGCTCGCGTGCAGATGCGCATACAGGGGCGCGGGGGACGGCGCGGCCAGCCCTGCACCAACAGCCGGATCGCCGCGCAGGATGGTGAGTTGCACTATCGCGCGACATTGCTGACGGGCGCGAAAACAGGGGCGCTGGGAACTGCGCGCAGCGGAAGGCACCCCGACAGCCAGGTCGCGCGATAGTGCAACTCATTGCCCTGCATCGCGATCTGACTGACGGTCCTCGGCTGGCCGCGCCGTTCCGCCCCCTCGCTTCGCTGGGGGTACCCCCAGCGCCCCTAGTTGCTCAACCTCGCGTGCCGATCGCGTAGCCGTACTGCACCGGCCAGTTGCGCTCCGCGCCCAGTGTCTTCGCCGCGTGCAGCGGCCAGTACGGGTCGCGGAGCAGCTCGCGGCCGAGCATGACGACGTCCGCGCGGCCTTCCGTCAGGATGGCTTCCGCCTGGGCCGGCTCCGAGATCATTCCGACCGTGCCGACCGCCACGCCGGCCTGCTCGCGGATCTGGGAGGCGAACGGGACCTGGTAGCCGGGCCCGACGGTGATCTTCGCGTCCGGGACGAGGCCGCCGGAGGAGACGTCGATCAGGTCGATGCCGATGGCCTGGAGTTCCTTGGCGAGCAGGACGCTCTCCTCGACCGTCCAGCTGGGCTGCTCGGGGACCCAGTCCGTGGCGGAGACGCGGAACAGGACGGGGAGGTCCGCGGGCCAGACGGCCCGCACCGCGGTGGCGATTTCGCGGGCGAGGCGGCTGCGGCCGGCGAAGTCGCCGCCGTAGCCGTCGGTGCGGTGGTTGGTGAGCGGGGAGAGGAACTGGTGGATCAGGTAGCCGTGGGCGCCGTGCACCTCGACCACCTGGAAGCCGGCGGCCAGGGCGCGGCGGGCGGCGGACGCGAAGTCCTCGACCAGTTCGGCGATCTGAGTTTCCGTCAGTTCAGCGGGCGCCGGGTAGCCGTCGCTGAACGGGATCGGCGAGGCGCCGACGACGGGGAAGCCGCCGTCCTCCGCGGCGAGCGGCCCGCCGCCCGAACTCGCCTTCGCCGTCGAGGCCTTGCGTCCGGCGTGGGCGAGCTGGATGGCGGGCACGGAGCCGTGCGAACGGATCAGCGCGGCGATCCGCGCCAGCGCGTCCTGCTGCTGGTCGTTCCACAGGCCGAGGTCCCAGGGGGAGATCCGGGCGTCGGGGCGGACGCCGGTGGCCTCGACCATGACCAGGCCGGCGCCGCCGGCGGCGCGGGCGCCGAGGTGGGCGAGGTGGAAGTCGGTGGCGACGCCGGTCTCGGGGCCTTCGGCGGCGGCCGAGTACATGCACATCGGGCTGAGCCAGATCCGGTTGGGGATGGTCAGCGTACGGAGGGTGATCGGCTCGAACAGGGCGCTCACGACGGCCCGTCCTTCCTGTGGTCCCGACAGCGACGGTCTCTTCGCTTCGTACGATAGCTGCCGTACTACGAGATCTGTCAAACTACGAGGACTCTCGTACTATGGCGGGGTGACCATCGACCAGGACTGTGCCGGCGACCCGGAGTGCCAGAAGCTGCTGCCCGAGCCGGCCGTCGCCGAGCTGCGGCTGGAAGCCGTGCTGCACGCACTCTCCGATCCGACCCGGTTGCGGATCGTCGCCGAACTGGCGGAAGCGGGTGGCGACGAGCTGAATTGCCTCGCATTCGAGCTTCCAGTCACCAAGTCGACATTGACACATCACTTTCGGGTCCTCCGCGATGCGGGACTGATTCGTCAGCATCGGCGCGGCACTTCTAAGATGAACACACTGCGCTCGGCCGATCTCGGCGAGCGCTTTCCCGGTCTGCTGGACGCGGTGCTGGCCGCCGCCGAGCCGTGCCTCCACACCCCGAAGCCGGCTGCCCGCTGACCTTTCGACCGAACCGCAGGCCACGAGCCTGACGGCGCGTCAATTCTCGCGGCGAGTCCCCGCCATGGACTTCGGCGACCCTTCGCCAACCACATTCGCAACCACTCGAACAACGCCGCACGTCAGCCGCCACAGCAACCCCTCCTGGCGCCGCCGAGGGGTAATTTCTGGCGCGGTCATGCCTTGTCACACAGGCTTCACCGAAGTTGCCCCAGCGTTCATCGAGCGTGGTCATTTGGTCTATACCAATCAGGTAATCTGACCGTCGACAGGTGTCAATGACCGGCCGTGGGGGGCCTTATGACTGTCAATCACCTTCCGTCGCCACCCTCCGATCAGGAGCTCTACTGGTACTTCGGACCTCAGCGCCGCTGGGTCCCGCTGCTCTCCGCGCTCGCCTTCGTGTTCAGCGCGGCCACGATGTTCAGCTTTTCGCTCCGCAATCCCGCGCTCTGGCCGTTCCTGGCCGTGCTCGGCATCAACGTGGTGGCTCTCGCCCTGACCTGCGTCAACGGGCTCCGCCGCCGCCGCTTCACCCGGGCCGGCCACGAACTGCTGGTCGCCGCCTGGCAGCCCGCCGACCCGCCGTCCGTCGACCTGTACCTGCCGACCTGCGGCGAACCGCTCGACATCCTCGCCAACGCCTACCGCGCGGTGGCCCGGATGGACCACCCCGGCACGCTCGACGTGTGGGTGCTGGACGACGGCGACCGGCCCGAAGTCGCCTCGCTGGCAGCCGAGTTCGGGTACCACTACGTGGTGCGGCCGAACCGCGGCGAGTTCAAGAAGGCCGGCAACCTCAACCACGCGCTCACCCTGAGCAAGGGCGAGTACATCGCCATCCTGGACGCCGACTTCGCGCCGCGTGCCGACCTGCTGCAGCACCTGCTGCCGTACTTCGGCGACCCGAAGGTCGGCATCGTGCAGAGCCCGCAGTGCTTCGACACCGACACCTCGATGGGCTGGGTGCAGCGCGCCGCCGGCGCCGCCCAGGAGTGGTTCTTCCGCTGGGTGCAGCCCAGCCGGGACGCCTCCGACGCGGCCATCTGCTGCGGCTCCAACGCCGTCTACCGGCGCTCCGCGATCGACGCCGCCGGCGGCTTCGCCCGGCTCGACCACAGCGAGGACATGTACACCGGACTCGCCCTGCACCAGCAGGGATTCAGCACCCGGTACGTGCCGGTGCTGGTCGCCAAGGGCACCTCGCCCGAGTCCACCACCAGCTTCGTCAACCAGCAGTACCGCTGGGCGATGGGCAACCTTCACCTGATCGGCGACCGGCCCGCCCGCAAGGCCATGACCTGGCGGATGCGGCGCTGCTTCGACGAGGGCATCGTCGGCTACCTGGCCGCCGCCGTGAACGTGCTCACCGCACCGCTGCCGCCGCTGGTCATGCTGTTCGCCTTCCCCGGCGAGGTCCGCGCCTGGTACGTGCTGCCGATGCTCTCCCTGCTGTGGCTGTGGCACGTGCTGCTGCCCCGGGTCAGCCGCACCCGCTGGCGCACCGAAGTGCTGCGCGCCAACGTGCTGATGAGCTTCGCCGCCGCCACCGCCTACTGGCACACCCTGCGCGGCCGCAGCGCCGCCTGGGTGCCCACCGGCGTCGCCAAGCCCGGCGCCTCCGGCGGCATGGCCCGCAAGGTGCTGCTGGTCTCGCTGCTGTGGACGGCCGGCACGCTGGTCGCCACCGCCGTCGGCGTCACCGTCGCCACCGCCATGTACGGCTGGCACTACACCTGGGGCCTGGCCCTGTACCTCGCCGTGCAGCTGCACGCCGGCGTCCCGCTGGTCCGCGACCTGTACGCCGAGCTGCGGCCGCACCCCACCCAGAACACCGAATCCGGGGCCCGCCCGGCGATGCGGCCCAGGCGCTGGCCCGAGGCCCTCGCCGTCACGAGCACGCTCGCCCTGATCGCCCTGCTCGCCTCCGGCTGGGTAGCGCCGATGCTGCCCTGGCTGGGCTGAAAGGTCCACCTCCCGTGTCCACCAGCACCGCCCCGCTCACCGTCGTTCTCGGGCAACCACCCGTCGAGCGACCGAAGTTCAGACCGGACATCGAAGGACTGCGGGCCGTCGCCGTGCTCGCCGTGCTCGCCTTCCACGCGGCCGTCCCCGGCCTGGCCGGCGGCTTCGTCGGCGTCGACGTGTTCTTCGTCATCTCCGGCTACCTCATCACCGGACTGCTGCGCAGCGAGAGCGCCGCCACCGGCAGGGTCCGGCTCGCCGAGTTCTACTCCCGGCGCGCCCGCCGCCTGCTGCCCTCCGCCGCCGTGGTGCTCGCCGTGGTCGCCGTCCTCGGCGCCCTGCTCACCGCGCCGCTGCGCCGCGCCGACCTGGAGCGCGACGTCCTCGCCTCCGCGCTGTCCGTCGCCAACTGGCGCTTCATCGCCGAACAGACCGACTACCTGGCGGCCGGCCGCGACCCGAGCGCGCTGCTGCACTTCTGGTCGCTCGCCGTCGAGGAACAGTTCTACCTGCTGTGGGCCCCGCTGATGGCGCTCGCCGCCCGCTGGGTCTGGAAGCGGCGCACGCTGCTCGGCCTGACCGTGCTGCTCGGCGCCGGCTCGTTCTGGCTCTCGCTGCACTGGAGCGCCGGCGCGTACCTCTCCACGCCCACCCGGGCCTGGCAGTTCGCGGCCGGCGCGGTCATCGCGCTGCTGCCGATCCGCCGAATACCGCGCCTGGTACGGGAGTTGCTGGGCCTCGGCGGCATGGCCGCGGTGCTCGCCGCCGTCCTGCTCTTCGACGCCCGCACCCCCTACCCCGGCTACGCCGCGCTGGTGCCGACCGTCGGCACCGCCGCGATCATCCTGGCCGGCACCGGGCCGCACCTGGTGGGACGGCTGCTGTCGCTCGGCGCGCCGCGCGCGATCGGCCGGCTCTCCTACAACCTGTACCTGTGGCACTGGCCGGTGCTGGTGCTCGCCGAAGCCCAGTGGGGCAGCCTGCACTGGGGCGTCAAGGTCGCGCTGACGGCGGCCGCCGCGCTGCCAGCGCTCGCCGCCCTCAACTGGCTGGAGCAGCCGCTGCGCCGCAGCCTGGTGCTCGGCGAAATCCCGCGCCGCGGACTGTCGTTGGGCCTCACCGCGGTGGTGCTGCCGGTGGTGCTGGCGCTGGTCGTCGGCACCGGCACCATCCGGATGCTCGGCCCCGCCACTCCCCCGGACCCGTCCGGCCTGCCGCCGGGCGCCCGCGACGGCCGCACCCTGCTCGCCGCCGCCCCGCCCGCACACGCCCCGACCGTACCCAACCCCCTCCAGGCCCGGGGGGACTTCCCGCCGGACGGCGCCTGCGAGGTCAACCCCGCCGACACCACCAGCCCGCCCTGCCGCTTCGGCACCGGCGACGACCGGATCGTGCTGCTCGGCGACTCGCACGCCGGCCAGTGGTTCTCCGCGCTGCTCGGCATCGCCGCCCAGCACCACCTGTCCGTCGAGGAACTCGTCAAGCAGGGCTGCCCGCTGCCCGAACTCACGGTCACCAACCCCCAGTTGGGGCGCACCTACCACGAGTGCGACACCTGGCGGGCGAACACGCTGCGCCGGCTGGGGGACGGGCCCAAACCCAAACTGATCGTCGTCTCCACGCTGAACCGCTACACCGCCGACCGCGACGCGCTGCTGCACGGCTGGGAGCAGACCCTCACCCCGCTGCGGGAGCTGGGCGTCCCGATCGTCTACCTGCAGGACACGCCGAACCCCGGCCGGGACGTCCCTGCCTGCGTCTCCGGGCACCCCGACACCACCTCCGCCTGCGACTTCCCGCGCAGCGAGGGCCTGTGGGCCGACCCGCTGGCCGAGGAGATCGCCGCGGGCCGCGTCCCCGGCGTCCGCACCATCGGCGTCAACCAGGTGCTGTGCCCCGGCGAGGGCCGGATGTGCCCGGCCGTCCTGGAGCACGTCCTGCTGTACCGCGACGACTCGCACCTGACCAACGCGGCGGCCGTCGTCCTCACCGCGCGGCTCGACCAACTCCTCATCGAGGCAGACGTGTTCGGCAACGGCTGGACCACCCTGCTGCACGACGAGTTCGACGGCCCCGCCGGCGCGAAGCCCGACCCCGCGAACTGGCAGTACGACCTGGGCACCTGCTACCCCGGCTGCCCCGCCGCCCAGTGGGGCACCGGCGAGATAGAGACCATGACCGACTCCACCGCCAACGTCCGCCTGGACGGCCAGGGCGCACTGGAGATCGTCCCCACCCGGGACGCGAGCGGCCACTGGTCCTCGGGCCGCATCGAGTCCAAGCGCGCGGACTTCACCGCACCTACGGGCGGAGTGCTGCGCGTGGAAGCCAAGTTGGCCCTGCCCGCCGTCAACGGGCCTGCGGCCTCCGGCTATTGGCCCGCGTTCTGGGCGCTCGGCGGCAAGCTCCGTGACGGGTACACCGGTTGGCCCGGCGTCGGCGAACTCGACGTCCTCGAATCGGTCGGCGGGCGGGGCGTCTTCGGCACCATGCACTGCGGCACCACGCCGGGCGGCCCCTGCAAGGAGCCCAACGGCCTGGGCTCCGGCGAACAGTCCTGCGCGGACTGCTGGGGCACGTTCCACACCTGGACGGTCGAGGTGGACCGCACCGCCCCGGTCGAGAAGGTCCGCTGGCTGCGCGACGGCCAGGAGTACTTCAAGGTCACCTCCGACCAGGTCGACCCGACCGCCTGGGACCAGGCGGTGCACCACGGAATCTTCCTGATCCTGAACGTCGCCATCGGCGGCAACCTGCCGAGCGCCTACGGCAGTTCACCGACGGCGGCGACCGAACCGGGCCACCCGATGAAGGTCGCGTCGGTCACCGTGTCGACCCACCTGTAAGGGCCACCAGGGGCGCGGGGAACTGCGCGAATCGGAAGGAGCCCGTCAGCAGGATCGCGGCACAGGCAATGACTTGCACGTGTTCGCGACCTTGCAGGCGGGCTCCCACCGTTTACTCAGGCTTGCGGAACATCCTCGTCGCCGTGATCTCCCCGTGAATCGTCGGCCCGTCAGGGTCCTGCGCCGCCGGGAGGCCGGGGCGGAGGTGTTCCTCGACCGAGATGTACTTCAGGCCGGCCCGGAGGTCCGCGTCGTTGCGGAGGCGGATGACGAGGGGGAACTCGGCCAACGCGGTGGTGTCGAACAGGCCGGTGGTGTAGATGAGTTGGACGCCGAGCGCGTCGGCGACGGCGCGCTGGAGTTCCAGCAGGTACGTCGCGTTGGCGCGGCCGATCGGGTTGTCGAGGAACAGCGTGCCGGCGTGGCGGAGCTGTGACTGGCCGCGGTCGTTGGCGCGGAGGGCGGCCATCGTGCAGTAGAGGGCGATGGCGGCGGTGAGCAGCTGGCCGCCGGAGAAGACGTCCGACATCTGGCCGACGGAGACCCGTTCGGCGCGCAGGACGGCGTCGGGCTTGAGGATTTCGACCGAGACGCCCTTGGGGCCGATCGCGGCGGCGACGCCGCGCAGCAGCAGGGACATGCCGTCGCGGCGCAGGTCGGAGTTCTTCTTGACGGCGGACTGGGTGGCGTCGTCGATGACTTCGCCGAGCCGTTCGACCAGGACGGCGTGGTCGGGGTCCTCGAAGCGGATGCGCAGGAATTCCTGGCCCGACCATTCGCCGAGGCCTTCGGGCAGGCGGGAGAGCCGCTGCGCGGCGCGCAGGGTGGCGAGCGAGGATTCGACCAGGCCGCGCAGGCGGTCGACGATGGAGGCGCGGTTGCGTTCCAGCTGGGTGAGTTCGTCGGTGAGCACGCGCAGCCGGGGGGCGAACGCGGCGGCCCAGGCGGCGGCGTGGTCGGGCAGGGCGGCGGCGGGCAGCTCGCGGATCTGCTGGCGGGCGGGGGTGCGGACGGCTTCGTAGCGGGCGGCGTTGGCGTGCCGGACGAGGGCGTCGGAGGCGTCCCGGACGGCGAGTTCGGCGCCGGTGAGTTCGCCGGCGGCGGTGCGCATGGCGCGCCGGGTGTCGGCGACGGCGGCGCGGGCCGCGGCGAGGCCGCCGAGGTAGGCGTCGGCGGTCTCGGTCTCCTCGCCGTTGTCGCGCAGCGAGTCGCGGAGCTGGCCGGCGAGTTCCTCGAAGTCGGTGGCGGCGGCCTGTGCCTGGTCCAGGGTGCGCTGGAGGTCGGCGTGTTCGGTGCGCGCGGTGTCGACTCGTTCGCGGCGTTCGGCGAGCAGCGCGGTGGCGGTGCGGAGCAGGGCCTGGGCGTGTTCGGGGTCGGCGGGGAGGAGGTCGTCGGGGAGTTCGGTGTGGGCTTCGCCGTTGACGGGGGCGGAGCGTTCGGCGTCGCCGCGCAGGCGCCCGACTTCTTCGGCGGCGGCGCCGGAGCGGGCTTCGATGATGGTGACGAGCTCTTCGGCGCGGGCGGCGGCGGCCTGCCGGGCGGGGCCGTCGGCGCCGTCGGGGCTGGCGAGGAGTTCCTCGGCGCGGGCCTTGACCTTGTTGCTGAGGCGGTCGAGTTCGGCTGCGGCGGCGGCTTCGTCGCCTTCGGCGCGGGCCTGTTCGGCGCGCAGGTCGGCGCCGACGCCGACCTTTTCGTACAGCTGGGCTGCTGCGCGGTAGGCCTCGCGGAGGGCGGGCAGCGAGGTGGGGGTGGCGGTCTCGTCGGGTTCGGTGCTGGTGTCGGCGGCGGCGATCTCGGCGCGTTCGCCGCGCAGGGTGCGTGCGGTGCGGCGGGCGTCGTCGGCGGCGCGCTGGGCGGCGCGGCGGTCCTCGTCGCAGGTGCGGGCGCGTTCGGTGCACAGGGCCTGGCGGCGTTCGCATTCGGTGGCGTCGTCGGCGAGTTCGCGCTGGCGGCGGGTCCAGTTGGCGCGTTCGCGGAGGCGGAAGGCGAGGCCGGCCAGGGCGTCGGCGCGGCGGCGGGTGCGCTGGGCGGTTTCCCGGCATTCCTCGTGGCGGGCGGCGGCGGCCTGGTGGTCGGCGTCGGCTTCGGTGTGGTCGGCGCGCAGGGTGGCGAGTTCGGCGGCGGTGGCTTCGGCGTGTTCGGCTGCCGCTGCGGCGGCTTCGGCGAGTTCGGCGAGGGTGCCGGGCGGGCAGCTGGCGTGCCAGGAGGCGAGGCGGGCGGCGAGGGCGCGGTCGCCGCCGAGGCGGGCGGCGAGTTCGCGGATGTGTTCCTCGCGGGCGGTGGCGCGGGCGCGCAGTTCGCGGCGTTCGTCGTCGGCGGCGGTCTCGTTGTGCATGGCCGGGTTCGGCGGCACCAGGAAGAACGCGGGCTCGGCTTCGATCGGGGCGGTGAGGGCGGCGGCGGTGCCGACGGCGACGGTGGAGCGGGGCAGCAGGGCGGCGGCGGCGAGCGCTTCGCGGGCCCGGTCGAGCGAGCTGGGGTCGGTGACGACGACGCCGTCGACGAGTTCGGGGCGGGCGGCGAGGATGGCGTCGTGGTCGGCGGGGTCGACGGACTGGGCGAGGTAGCGCCAGCCGGGCAGCGCGGGGATGCCCTGTTCGCCGAGGTACTCGACGGTGGCGAGGACGTCGGGGCCGGGCGGCAGCAGGCCGCCGTCGCCGAGGGCGGCGAGGATCCGGGAGTCGTCGGCGGCGGCGGTGCGCAGGTCGAACAGGGTGCGTTCGGCGTTCGCCACGGACTGGTCGAGCAGTTCGCGCAAGTCCTCGGCGGACGCGTCGAGTTGACGGGGCGTCAGGAAGCCTTCGGCCTCCTCGGCGCCGTCCTGGTAGGGCGTCAGGGAGAGCAGTTCGGCGAGCCGGGGTTCGGCGGCGAGCTGGGCGGCGGTGCGCTGTTCGGCGGCGAGGGTGCGTTCGGCGGCGGTGCGGGCGTCGGTGGCGCGGGCGGCGGCGAGTTCGGCGCGGGCCTCGGCGGCGGCGGATTCGCGGGCCCGGACGGCGGCGGATTCGGCGGCGGTGCGCGCGAGTTCGAGCTCTTCGGTGGCGGCGCGTTCGGCGTCGGCGGCGTGCAGGGCGGCGCGGGCGGGGTCGGGTTCGGCGCCGGAGTCGTCGATCCAGCCGGCTTCGACGGCGGCGGCGGTCTCCTGCTCGACCTCGGTGAGGCGCTGGCGCAGGTGTTCGGCCTCGGAGCGGGCCTTCTGCGCGGCGGTGGCGGCGGCGGTGGCTTCGGCCTGGGCGGCGGAGCCGTCCTGCTGCAATTCGCCTGCGCGCAGCTCCTCCTGGTCGGCGCGGGTCTCGGCGTTCAGCGCGGCGGATTCGAGGGCGCGGGCGAGGGCGCCGGCGGCGCGGTCGCGGGCGGCGAGGGCGGGCGCGGCGTCGAGTTCGGCTTCCCGGATGGCGGCGGCGACCCGGCTGGCGCGGTCGGCGGCGGCGCGGTGCCGCAGCACCGCTTCGGCGGCCTGCCAGGCGGTGAACTGGGCGCGGGCGTCGGTGAGTTCGCGGCGCAGGCGGCCGGCTTCGGCGGTCGCGGCCTCCAGGCCGAGGGTGGCGTGCCGGTAGCCGAGTTCGGAGACGATCAGGGCGTGCCGGGTGCGGTCGGTCTCGGCGGCGGTGACGGCGCTCGCGGCGGCGGCGACCTCGACGGAGAGGTCGTGCATCCGGTCGCGTTCGACGGCGGAGCGCGCGGACAGCGAGGTCGCGAGCTTGCGGGTGCGGCGTTCGGCGGCGCGGTGGCCCTCGCGGACGGTCTCCCGGCCGGCGGTGGCGTCGACGATGCGCTGGAGCAGGTCGACGGAGCCGGCGGTGAAGTCGCGTTCGGCGGTGAGTTCGGCGCGGCGGCCGAGCTTGGCGGCGAAGCCGTGCACCAGGTCGGCGAGGCCGTCGGTGTCGCGGGTGTCGGTGACGGCGCGCAGCAGCAGGTCGGTGAAGTCGGCGTCGTTGCGGACCGCGAACAGGCCGGCGGCCTCGCCCTCGTCGGCGTTCATCTCGCGCTGGTAGCGGAAGAGTTCGGGGTCGAGGCCGAGTGCGCCGAGGTGCTCGATCCAGCGGTCGTGGATCTCCTCGAAGGTGACGTCGAGGTGCGGGTGGGCCTTGGCGGCCTCGGTGAGGGTGTCTCGGAAGCCCTTCATGGTGCGGCGGCGGCCGCGGGCCTTCTGGTCGCCGGCCAGGCTGGGCCGTTCGGCGACCGGCAGCGCGTCCAGGGTGAGGCCGGGGCCGGGCCGGAAGGAGTACCAGAGTTCGGCGAACTTCCGCGGGTCGGAGGAGACCTGGCGGCCGCGCCACTCGCTGACCTTGCCGACCACGACGAGTTCGCCGGTGACGGTGTGCTGCCACTCGAGGGCGACGTGGCCGCAGTCGTCGGCCAGCAGGAACTTGCGCAGCACGCCGGAGGAGGCGCCGCCCAGGGTGTTGCGGTGGCCGGGCAGCATCACCGAGAAGATCAGCTTGAGCAGGACGGACTTGCCACCGCCGTTCTCCAGGAACAGCACGCCGGCGGGCGCGGGGCGGCGCTGCGGGCCTTCCGGCTCCTCCCCGAACAGGCCGATCTGCTGCGGCTGCGGTTCGGGGACCGGATCGCCGACTCCGCGCAGGTCGAGCACCGTGTCGGCGTAGCGGGCGCCCGCCGGTCCGATCGAGTACAGGCGGACCCGGTTCAGCTCGTACATGTGCGGTGGTTCTCCTGGAGCGGCAGTTGCAGGGTGGCGCTGGACAGTTGACGGAGTGTCAGAGTGCGTGGAAGGGCAGGCCCGCGTCGGCGACGAGTTCGTCGCTGTCGTCGGGCGGCAGCAGGGTGGCCGTGCCGTCGCTGACCGGGACGACGCCCAGGTCGAGCAGTTCGCCCATGGCGGCGCTGCCGGCCAGGTCGCGGACCTGCAACTGGTAGCGGGCGGTGGTGCGGTAGGTGCCGCCGGCGTCGTCGGAGGTCTTCTGCAGGAAGCCGGAGTCGACCAGGAAGGACACCGCCTTGGAGACGATGCCGGTGGTGGAGCCGGACAGCCGGCGGGCGTCCTTGGTGGCGCCGGTCGCGGAGCGGCGGGCCCACACCCGCCAGGCCGCCTCCAGGGCGGGGGCGGAGCTCGCCGGGTCGGTGTTGCTGCCCTCGGCCGCGGCGCGTTCCTCGAGGCGGCGGCAGGCCTGCCGGACGAACGCGTCCACGCCGTTGACGCTGACCCGGCCGAGGTAGCCGTCGTCGGCGAGGTCCTCGGGGCGGGGGAAGGCGAGCGCGGCGACCGCGAGGTGTGCGAGGCCGTGCAGGAAGCGGTCGGTGGACTCGGAGGCGGCGCGGCGCGAGTAGTCGCCCATCCGGACGGCGAACACCGACTCCTCGGCGGCGGCGACGGCCATCCCGGCGCGCGGCGAGACCTCCAGCACCACCAGGCCCATGCCGGTGGCGACGGCGTCGGCGAGGCGCCCGAACTGCGGGTCGTCGCGGTAGCGGCGCACCAGTTCGGCGTACTCCGCGTCCCGGGACGGCAGCAGCTTGGCCTGCAGGCCGAAGGACACCAGGCGGGCGGCCTCGGCGACGTCCGCCGGGCTGATCGCCGGGTGGGCGGCGGCAGCGGCCGGCTCGGCGTCCTGCGGCGCCCACGCCTCGGTGCTGGTGGTCATGCGGGTGCTCCTTCGGTGCGGGCGGTGCGGGCGGTGCAAGTGGTGCTGGAAGAGCGGCTCGTCACTTCGCGTCCCGGCGGTCGGCGGCCATCCCGGCGGCGTCCAGCAGGGCGCTGCCGACGATCAGGTCCGCGCCGCCGAAGCCCGGGTCGTCCAGGCGGGTGCCGTCGTCCACGGCGAACAGCAGGCGTTCCTCGCCCTGCCGGTACGCGGTGCCGACCGGCGGGCTGGCGGCGTGCACGGCCAGCAGGGCGACCAGGTAGGCGAGTTCTTCGCCGTCCTCGCCGTCGTCGGTGCCGCGGGCGCGGGCGTCGGCGAGCAGGCCGGACAGGCGGCGGGGCGCGTCGGCGGGCAGGTCGAGCAGGTCGAGGGCGGCTTCCAGCTGGGCCTCGGAGAACCGGCTGTCGTCGGGGGTGGCGACCAGGTCGGGTTCGGGCAGTTCGGCGCCGAGGTGTTCGCGTTCGACGGGCGGGGTGAGCAGCAGGTCGACGAGGTCGCTGACCCGGACCGAGACGGGGGTGCGCAGGCCGGTGCCGCGGGCGAAGAACGCGTCGGTGGGCCGGGTGGCGTCCGCGAGCGGGAGGGTGAGAACCGGGGCGAGGAGTTGACCGTAGAGGTCGATGCCGGTGCGCGCGGTGGGTGCGGAGAACGCCTGCCGGTCCTGTTCGGCGCGGAACAGCGGGCCGGCTTCCAGCAGGCGGGTCTGGAGCTGGGTGTGCCGGCGGATGCAGTCCTTGACGATGTCGACGAGTTCGGCGGCGCGCCGCTTGTGTTCGGCGTCGGTGCTCTCGTCGCGGGCCTTGCGGATGTTGGTGAGGATCGCGTTCTCGTGCCGGTACCGGTCGGCGATGTGGTCGAGCGCCTCGTCGATCAGGTCGGGGACGGTCTCCATCCAGTCGACCGCGCGGACGTTGCGGCGGGTGGCCTCGAGGGCGCGGCGCAGCGTTTCGGCGTACTGGACGGTGCGGTAGCGGGCCTGTTCGGCGGCGAGTTGGGCGTCGGCGAGGCGGCCGCGGCGGATCAGCACCTCGAGTTTGACCTCGGCGGCGATCTGAGCGCTCGTCACGTCGGTGTCCAGCGCGCCGACCAGGACGTTGACGGCCTCGTCGGTGGTGCGCAGGTAGACGCCGCCGTCCTGGCCGGGGACTTCCTCGATCAGTTTGAAGTCGTAGTCGCGGCGGGTGTATTCGCCGTCGGGGCCGAAGGTGCCGTAGACGGCGCGGAAGCCGCGGTCGACGCTGCCGACGTTGATCAGCGACTCCAGGACCCAGCGGGCGACGCGTTCGTGCTCGGTGGCGGCGCGGCCGGGGTTCTGGGCGGCGATCCGGGGGTGGAGCCGGCTGAGGACTATGTCGCGGTCGGCGCCGGTGTCGAAGTCCATGTTGAGGGTGACCAGGTCGATGGCGGCGAGGCCGATCTCGGCCATCGTGTACGAGGCGTACTCGCCGGCCAGGTTGACCTTGCGGCTGTCGAGGTCGTGCAGCGGCGCGGTGCAGGCGAGCGCCTTGAGCCGGCGGGCGAGTCCCTCGTCGGCGGCCGGTCCGGGGGCGGGCCTGGTGGGCTGGTCTGCGATGGCGGTCACGGGGGACAAGATTAGGGCTTTCCGTGGACAGGTCCGAAACGTCCCCTTTGGGCGGGCTGCTCCGGCATGTTGAACGCGTTCAATTTCAGGTCTAGAGTCCCTCTCGCGACACCGCGTGCCGTTTCCGGCACCCGCGTCATGGAGGGGGGAATCCCCATGTCCGACATCGCCACCGCCCCGACCGGTTCCACCACCGCCGGCCCCGGCCCCGCCACCGTCACCGACACCGCACTCGTCCGACGCCGGATCAGGCGCTGGCTGTGGCTGTTCATCGTCTGCCTGGTACTCAGCGGAGTGACCGCGTTCCCGCTGCAGATCGAGACCGACCTGCTGGTCCGGGCCCTGGACGCGAGCGGACTCGACTCCGCGCTCCCCGCCCTCGACGCCTGGGTGCACCGGGTCCGCGACGGCGTCGCCGACGGCTACGGCAACCACCCGTTCCTCGCCTACGGCACCGACTGGCTGGCGTTCGCGCACCTGGTGATCGCGGCCGCGTTCTGGGGGCCGCTGCGGGATCCGGTCCGCAACCTGTGGGTGATCCGCTGGGCGATGCTGGCCTGCGGCGCCGTCATCCCGCTCGCGCTGATCTGCGGCCCGCTGCGCGGCATCCCGCTGTTCTGGCAATTCGTCGACATGTCGTTCGGTGTCTTCGGCGTCATTCCGCTGCTGGTCGTGCACCGCCTGATCCGCACCCTGGAATGGAATCAGGCGGTCCGCACCCACCACGACTTCGCCAGGGTCATCCCCTCCCCCTGACCGTTCCCCGTATTACGCGGCAGTGGCCTCCGGCAGGGTCACGGTGCCGTCGTGCAGCTCCACGACCCGGTCGGCCTGCTCCATCAGGGCCGGGTCGTGGGTGGCCACCAGGGCGGTGACGCCCTGCGAGTGGACCACCGCGCGCAGCAGCTCCATCACGGCCAGGCCGGTCTCGGAGTCGAGCTGGCCGGTCGGCTCGTCCGCGATGATCAGCACCGGGTCGTTGGCCAGCGCCCGGGCGATCGCCACCCGCTGCTGCTGGCCGCCGGACAGTTCGGTCGGCCGCTGCCCGGCGTGCTCGGCCAGCCCGACCAGGGCCAGCAGGGTGCGCGCCCGCTCCTCGCGCTCGGCGGCGGGGAGCCGGCGCAGCCGCATCGGGACGCCGACGTTCTCGGCGGCGGTGAGCGTCGGCAGCAGGCCGAAGGACTGGAAGACGAAGCCGATCCGGTCCCGGCGCAGCGCCAGCCGCCCCGCCTCGTCGAGGCCGGACAGGTCGGTGCCGTCGAGCGAGATCCGGCCGCTGGTCGGGGTGTCGAGGCCGCCGACCAGGTTGAGCAGGGTGGTCTTGCCGGAGCCGGAGCGGCCCTTGAGGGCGGTGAGTTCACCGCGGGCCGCGGTGAAGGAGACGCCGCGCAGCGCGTGCACGGTGCGGGCCCCGGTGCCGAAGCTGCGCCACAGCTCCTCGACCACGACCATGGGCTCCTGCGGTTCGGTCATCTCGGTCTCCCCCGTTGGCGGTTGGGTGTGAAGGTGCACGATTCTGCTCACTCTGACAACGGTTCGCGCAAGGCCCTTCCGCTGCTTGATCCCATCTGACAGAGTCGTCCGCCATCCGGTACACGCTGAACCGGAACGGGGGTACGGGGAGCAATGTTGGGCTTTGTGCTGCGCCGACTGCGCGGGCGGCTGCCGCTGGCTGCCGCCGTGCTGTTCACGGTGCTCATCACCACCACGGTGCTGACCACCCTGGTGGCCTTCAACCGCACCGTCGCCGAGGCCGGCCTGCGCCGGAACCTGGACGGCGGCAGCCGGGCCGTCCTGCAGCTGGGCGCCGACCACGCGGCGGACACCAGGGCGGCGGACGACGCGAAGGCCGCCGCGCTCGGCACGCAGCTGTTCGACGGGCTGCCGGTCACCACGCAGTCGCTCGCCCTCAGCCGCGCGTACGGGCTGCCCGCCCTGTCGAGCGCCGCCGGCCGCGAGGTGGACCTGACGGTGCTGGCCGCGCTGGACCGCAGCCGGCTGAAGCTGACCGCCGGTCAGTGGCCGGCCGCCGGCGGCACGGTGCAGACGGTCGTGCCGAGAAGCGCCCTGCTCCGGCTGGGCCTGACCGAGAGCGCGCTGCCCGCCAAGGTCACGCTGGCCGACCGGTACGGCGGCAGCCCGCTCACCGTCGAGGTCACCGGCGTCTACCAGGTCGCCGACCGGGACGCCCCCTACTGGCGGCTCGACCCGCTCGGCGGCCGCGAGATCCAGGTCAAGGGCTTCACCACGTACGGTCCGCTGATGGTGGACGACGGCGTGTTCACCTCCGGCCTGCTGACCCAGGGCAGCCGGAGCCTTCAGCTGACCGCCGACTTCTCCACCGCCGACCCGGAGCGGATCGACCGGATCCGCTCCCGCGCCGACAAGCTGAACGACCTCGTCAAGCAGCACTCCCCGGGCCTCCAGACGCGCACCGAACTGCCCGCCCTGCTGGCCGAACTGCACTCGGCGACGCTGGTCGCCCGTTCCAGCCTGCTGATCGGGGCGCTGCAACTGGCGGTGCTGGCCGGGGCCGCGCTGCTGCTGGTGGTGCACCTGGTGGCGGAACGGCAGCGCCCGGAGAACGCCCTGCTCACCTCGCGCGGCGCGACCCGGCGGCAACTCGCCGCCTGGACGGCCGTCGAGGCACTGCTGCTGGCGCTGCCCGCCGCGGTACTCGCCCCGCTGCTGACCGGGCCGCTGCTGCGGCTGCTGACCTCCTGGGGCCCACTGGCCGGGATGTCGCTGGACCACACCGACACCACCGTCCGCTGGCCGGTGGCCGCGCTGTGCGCGCTGGCCTGTGTCGTGCTGGTCGCGCTGCCGCCCGTGCTGCGGCGCGACGCCGACCGGGTGGTGTCGCGCCGGCAGGCGGTGGTCTCCACCGTGGCCCGCTCCGGCGCCGACCTGACCCTGCTGGCGCTGGCCGTGATCACCTACCAGCAGCTGGCCGCCCGCACCGGCGGCCTCTCGGCGGACGCCGCCGGGCAGCTGGGCATCGACCCGGTGCTGGTCGCGGCGCCCACCCTGGCGCTGTGCGCGGGAAC
>NZ_JBIUCB010000030.1:9691-63348 GCF_044593455.1 Kitasatospora sp. NPDC051984 | reverse complement strand
AGCGGGGCCAGGCCCGCGTCCGCGACAAGGTTCGGCTCGTCGAACACGGCGGAGACGGCCGTCATGGCGTGAGAGGATTGCACTTCAGAGATGCCATGCCGATTGTGCTGATGGAGCGTAGAGAACTCACATCATCGCAGGTCGCAAGGCATCTCTTCGTTCCGCTCCGCTCCAGCACCGACGGTCAACCGGTGGATTCGGGCTCAGTCACCCACGAAGCACAGGTAGCTGCCCGGCGTTGCCGCGCACGCTTCCAGCAGCCCGTCGAGGTCGAGGAGAGCGGCCCGCTGCCGCTCGGCGGCGCAGCCGCGGAGCAGGGCGGTGACCTCCTGGCGAGCGACTTCGGCCTCCTGCTCGTTGAACAGGGTGTCCCCGTACGGGTCGACCCAGCCCAACTTGCCGGACCCGTGGCGGACGAGCGCACTCAGCGCATCCGCGAGCGCGTCGCCGTGTTCGTAGGACCCGCGGAGCAACGTAGCCAGGGACGGACCCTTGCGCGGTCTCTCCGAGTGCAGTTCGAGCTCGATTCCCATGACTCTCCAACGATCACCGTGTGCGTCCGCCAGTAGATCACCTGTCGTGTGCGCGGGATTGCGGCAGGACGCGCCAGGCCGCTTCCAGCGGCAGCACATGGCCGGTCATCGATCGGATGTCGTGCTCGAGGGTGGCGCGGGAGCGCAGGGTCGGGAGGTGGTGGGTGCTGTAGTGCTGGTGGGCGGCGGAGTTGGACCAGAGGGTTGTGACCAGGTGGCGGTGCGCATCGAGTCGGGTGACGGTCCCGGCCAGCATGCCCCCGGCTGCGGCCATGCCCGGGGCCCACACGGTGCGTTGGACTTCGAGGAAGTGCTCCTCGCGGCCGGGCAGCAGCCGGCAGTCGGCGACCCGTAGGAGAGTGGCGCGTTCGAGGGCGTGCGGGAGGTCGGCGGCGTCTCCTGCCATTTCGAGGACCGTCTCGCCGGTGGCGACGTCGATCTCGGTGCAGGTGGTGCTCTGCTGGTTGCCGGCGACGACGGCGTCGTGTCGCTCGCGCATGAACGACCGGTAGGTTTCGGCGTCGGCCCAAAGCCCCAGTAGGTGGGCTCGGCCGGTGGCCGGGTCCCAGCCGCCCAGCTGGCCGACCAGGCCCGGCTGGTCGCTGATCGCCGACCAGGCGGCCTGCGCGGTGAAGAACTGCTCGCGCGCAGCCGCCGGCACTGTGCAACCGATCCACTTGCCCCACATACGCATCCTTCCTCCCAGCCGGACTGGCACAAGAAATGATCGGGCGCGGACCACGGTCGGCGTCAATGGGCCTATCGGTGCGGGTAGTTCGGGCCAGCGGCGTACGTCGCCAGGCGCGAGCTCGGCGTCAGGCCGTGAGGTGGGACGTCAAGTAGGCCTGGCCGTCGGCGAGTTGGGGGGCAAAGGAGGCGGCGGTGGGGTGCCAGGGGGCTTCGTACTCCCAGGAGATCCAGGTGTCGGCGGGGAGTTGGGCCAGGCAGGCGGGGAGGGGGAGGACGCCCGTGCCGAGGGGGAGAGGGGTGAGGTCTTCGGCGGAGGCGACGTCCTTGACCTGGACGTAGCCGAGACGGGGGGCGAGCAGGCGGTAGGAGTCGGCGGGGGTCTCGCCGGAGAGCCAGGTGTGCATGACGTCCCAGAGGGCGCCGACGGCCGGGTGCGGGGCGGCGGCGAGAAGGGCGGCGAGGGCGGCGCCGGAGCGGTGGGAGTCGTGCGTCTCGACCAGGATGGTGACGCCCAAGTCGACTGCGGTGTCGGCGAGTTCGAGCAGGCGGTGGGCGGCGGTGCGGGTGCCTTCGGTGGCGTCGGCGCCGCCGCGTGGGAAGACGCGGACGTACGGGGCGCCCAGGTCGGCCGCGAGGTGCAGGTGGGCGAGCAGGTCGGCGAGGACGGGGGCGTCCGGGCCGGGCTCGGCGATGCCGACGTACGAGGCGACGGTGAGTGGGGTGACGGCTGCGGCGGTGAACTGGCGGGCGGCGGCGCGACGTTCGGCGGAGCTCAGGCCGGTGTGGACGGGTTCGCCCGGGGCGGCGCGGAGTTCGAGGCCGTCGTAGCCGTGGTCGGCGGCGAGAGCGAGGACGGCGGGGAGGGGGTGGGCGGGGAGGCCGAGAGTGGAGAAGGCGAGGGGCATGGGTTCCTCGGGGTGGGTGGTCGCTGTTTTCGCCCGCCCGCCCGGCACCCATCAGGGGAAGGGAGAGCGGGCGGCGGAGGGGTGGCGCGGAGAAGCGTCAGGAGGTAGGCGGGAGCGGGCAGTTGGTGGTCGTCCCGTCCGGCCAGGTGATGGTGATGACGTCATCGGCGAGGGCGAAGGCGAGGGCCGTGAGCGCGGGCAGGGAGCCGGCGGCGGCCGTGAGGCGGGCCGCGGTGGCGAAGAGGCCGGTGGTGATGGTGCCGTGCAGGTGGGGGGTGGTGGCGGTGGGGCCGAAGGCGGTGCCGTCGGGGGTGGGGGTGGTGGTGGCGGTGGTCCAGCCGTGGAGGGCGAGGAGTTCGGTGTGGAGGTGGTCGTCGGCGGTGATCTGCGCGTGGCGCCCAGTGACGCGGGAACGGGCGCCGGTGACCGCCCAGCCGCCCTCGCGGACGGCCGTGCCGGCCGTCGCGCCGCGTACGACGTGCACCCGGACTTCGTCGGCGCCGTGGGCGAGGGTGAGTGAGGTGACGGTGATGCCGGGCAGTTCGGTGCCGCGGTGCCGGGGGCGGTGCGAGGACGCGGCCCAACCGCAGGCGCCCAGGCGGCCCGCGCCGAGGGGGGTGATGGGGCCGCGTTCGCTCGGCTCGCCGTCGAGCAGCAGCGCGAAGTGGTTGTCGCCGGCGGTGCCCGGTCCGGTGCGGGTGGAGTGGGCGAGGCGGGAGTAGAGGGGGTTGTCGGCGACGGGCTGGTCGGCGGGCTGGTCGTCGCTGCCGTGGTTGTGCAGGCGGACGAGGCCGTCGGCGGCGGTGGACTGGATCAGCCAGCCGGGGGCGGGCAGGGGGGTGACGGCGTCGGCGGTTTCGGCGGGGGAGGGGGTTTCGGGGGCGGTCCAGACGGGGTGGTCGGGCGGGAGCAGCAGGCCGAGGAAGCCGCCGGAGGCCCAGTAGGGGGAGGCGGGGCCGGAGTAGGGCTGGACGATCGGTGGGTAGGGGCCGTGCCAGCCGAGGGTGAGCAGGCCGTGGTCGTCGAGGGCGTCGCGGTCGAGGAAGTAGCGGAGGGCGCCGGAGGCGAGCCGGCGGGTGGTGCCGGGGTCGAGGGGGGTGGTGCCGAGCAGGGCGCCGGCCCAGAGCGGGGCGGCGGCGGCGAATCGGTAGCTGAGTGAGCGTCCCTGGTGGATGGGTGCGCCGTTGCGGTCGAACAGCCGGGAGTAGTCGGCGAGGTAGGCGTGCAGGCGGCTCCCGTAGCGGGCGGTGAGTGCGGGGTCGGCGGCGAGGTGGGCGTGCAGGGCGGGGTAGAGGTGCAGGGCCCAGCCGTTGTAGTGGTCGATGGCGCGGGGGCGGCCGTCGGTGTACCAGCCGTCGCCGAGGTACCAGCGGTCGATGCGTTCGAGGCCGCGGTCGATGGCGGCGTTGGCGGCGTCGGTGTCGATGCCGGTTTCGGCGAGGAAGCCGCCGACGGTGAACGGGAACAGCCACCAGTTGTTGTCGACGGGCTGGTGGTGCAGGGCCTGGGCGAGCCAGGCGCCGGCGCGTTCCTGGACGGCGGGGTCGAGGCGGTCCCAGAGCCAGCGGCGGGTGAGGCGCAGGCCGATGGCGACGGAGGCGGCTTCCACCATGGGCTGGCCGCGGTCGGTGATGGCGCCCCAGGAGGTGAGGTCGCCGTCGCCGAGGTTTCGTTCGGTGGTGGGGGTGCGGGTGCCGGCGGCGAGGCCTTCGGCGTAGCGCTCCAGCAGGTTGGTGGGGTCGTCGCCGCCGGCGCCGGCGACTCGGATCGCGGCGAGCAGGAAGGTGCGGGCGTAGCCTTCCAGGCCGTCCGAGCGGGGGCCGGACCAGCTGGGGCGGGTGCCGGGGAGGTTGATCAGGGCGTTGGCCGGCCCGGCGTAGGGGCGGACGGCGGCCAGCAGGTGGTCGGCGGCGCCTTCCCAGTGGGCCCTGGTCCAGCCGGTGTGCGGGCTGAGTGCGCGGTCTTCCGGCGGGAGGGGGAGCGGGTGCGGCATGGCGGCCTCGGTTCCTGTGTGGGCACGGCTGGGCACTGGGGCTACCGGCCGACCCTAGGAAGAGGCGATCACCCCGTCAAGAATCGATGATCGAATGATCTCCTTGATCCGATTGTGACCTCCGAGAAAACGCCGAAAACTCAAGGTGAACGGCGCTTGACGGGCCAAGAGTGATTGATCAAGCCCGATCATTTGATCCCGCTCTCTTGACGTCTGATCGGAGGCCGTCCCAAGATAGCGATCAACCCGGCCCGACCTGCTCAAATCGGGTGATCGGGTACCTACCCGGCGTTTCAAGGACCCCCACAGGAGCCGTGCCATGCCCTCTCCCGCTCTCCACCGCCGCAGAGCTCTCCGTCTCGCCGCCGCCGCCACCGCCACCGTCCTGGGCGTGACCCTGCTCGCCGCGTGCGGCAGCGACGGCGACAAGTCGGCGTCGGCCTCCGACGCGGGCAGCGACGGCAAGCCGGTCTCGATCACCTTCTGGGGCTGGGCCAAGGGCACCAAGGACGTGGTGCAGGCCTTCAACGCCTCCCACCCGAACATCCAGGTCACCTTCGAGGAGATCCCGTCCGGCAACGCCGGCGGCTACGCCAAGATCTCCAACGCGGTGAAGGCCGGCAACGCCCCCGACGTGTTCAACGTCGAGTACCCGCAGCTGCCGGACTTCGTCAGCCAGGGCGCGGTGCAGGACATCAGCAAGCTGGTCTCCGCCGACCTGAAGGGCAAGTACCTGCCGCAGTCGATGGAGCTGACCACGCTGGGCGGCTCCACCTGGGCGCTGCCGCTGGACGCCTCCCCGCAGGCGCTGTACTACCGCAAGGACCTCTTCGAGAAGGCCGGGGTCGCCGTCCCGAAGACCTGGGACGAGTTCAAGGACGCGGCGGCGAAGCTGAAGGCCGCCGACGCCAACACCCGCATCGCCACGTTCTTCCCGGACGACCCGAGCACCTTCGAGGCGATGGTCTGGCAGGCCGGCGCCAAGTGGTTCGGCACCAGCGGCGACAGCTGGAAGGTCGACATGGCCGGCGCCGACACCAAGAAGGTCGCCGACTACTGGCAGGGCATGATCACCGATGACCTGATCCGCGTCCAGCCCTCGTTCAGCCAGCAGTGGACGGCTTCGCTGCAGAAGGGCGAGACCGCCGCGTACCTCGGCGCCGCGTGGGGCGGCGGCGTGCTGAAGTCCACCCTCGGCACCGACCCGGCCGCCAACGGCAAGTGGGCCGTCGCCCCGATGCCGAGCTGGGACGGCCAGCCCGCCTCCGGCATGCTCGGCGGCACCACCTTCGCGGTCTCCAAGGACAGCAAGAAGGCCAAGGCCGCGGTCGAGTTCGCCACCTGGGCGACCACCACCCCCGAGGGCATCCAGGCCCGCATCGCCTCCGGCTCCTCCTCCGCCTACCCGGCCGACCCGGAGCTGATCCCGGTGGCCAAGGCCGCGTTCAAGACCGAGTTCTACGGCGGCCAGGACATCTACGCGATCTACCAGGACGCCGCGAAGTCCATCAAGCCGAACTGGGCCTGGGGCCCGTCCATGGGCGCCACCAACAGCTCGATGAAGGACGCCTTCGGCAAGCTCGGCCAGGGCACCACCGTGCCGTCCGCCGTCGACGCCGCCCAGCAGGCCACCCTCGCCGAGCTGAAGAACCGCGGTCTGAAGGTGGCCGGCTGATGTCCGGCAGCACTCCCGTCCCGGGCGGCGGCACCTCCGCCGCCGCCCGGGGCGGTTCCGCGGTCGCCCCGGGCACGTCCGTCCGGGGCGGTTCCGCCGGATCGCGAGGCCCCCGGAAGCGCCGGGCGCCGCTCGCCGCCCCGGCCGTGCTGCTCGCCCCGTTCATGGTGCTGTTCACCGCGTGCACGCTGATCCCGATCGGCTACGCGGTCTACCTCAGCCTGTTCAGCGAGCGCCGCTCCGGCCTCGGCTTCGGCGGCACCACCAAGCAGGTGTTCACCGGCCTCGGCAACTACACCCGGGCGCTCGGCGACGCCGCGTTCCGCGACGGCTTCTGGAACACCGCCCAGTACTGCCTGCTGTACATCCCGCTGATGCTCGGCCTGTCGCTGGCCGTCGCGCTCCTGCTGGACTCCACGCTGGCCCGCGCCAAGCGGTTCTTCCAGCTCGCGCTGTTCATGCCGCACGCCGTCCCCGGCATCATCGCCGCCCTGGTGTGGACGTACCTGTACACCCCCGGCATCAGCCCGGTGATCGACGCGCTCAGCTCGGCCGGCACCCAGGTCGACGTGTTCGGCCACCCGCTGCCCGCGATCGTCAACATCGCGATCTGGGAGTGGACCGGCTACAACATGGTGATCTTCTACGCCGCGCTGCAGGCCATCCCGCGCGAGGTGCTGGAGGCCGCCGTGGTCGACGGCGCCGGGCCGCTGCGCACCGCGTTCAGCGTGAAGATCCCGCTGATCCGCGCGTCCGTGGTGATGGTCGGACTGTTCACCGTGATCGGCTCGCTCCAGCTGTTCACCGAACCGGTGATCCTGCACGACGTCGCCCCCGGCGTGGTCTCCACCTGGACCCCCAACATGTACGCCTACTCCGCCGCGTTCGAACGCAACGACTACGGCCTGGCCGCCGCGTCCTCGGTGATCCTCGCCCTGGTCGCCGCCGCACTGTCCTTCGTGGTCACCCGCTTCACCCGCGGCCGCGACGAGAAGCGGACGTCGCAGGCGACCTCGAAGCGGACATCGCAGGCGACCTCGAAGCGGACGGAGACCGCCCGATGAGCAGCACCCTCACCCCCGTCCGCCCCGCCGCCGACACCGGTTCCGCCGCCGGGAAGCCGCGCCGCCCCTGGACGATGTCGAAGACCGCCGTCAACGGGGCGCTGGTCCTCGCCACCCTGTACACCCTGCTGCCGCTCGGCTGGCTGCTCACCGCCTCCGCGAAGAACACCGCCGACCTGATCGGCGGCCGCTCGCTCGGCGCGGGCAACTTCCACCTCGGCCAGAACCTCCAGGACCTGGCCACCCAGGGCGACGGCATCTACTTCCGCTGGTACCTCAACTCCCTGCTGTACGCCGGGATCGGGGCCCTGCTGTGCGCGCTGATCTGCGTCGGCGCCGGCTACGCGTTCCACGTCTACAGCTTCCGCGGCAAGGAGAAGCTGTTCGGCGTGGTGCTGCTCGGCGTGCTGGTGCCCACCACCGCGCTCGCCCTGCCGATGTACCTGCTGGCCTCCCAGCTGCACATCGTCAACACCTACTGGGCGGTGCTGCTGCCCTCCCTGGTCAACCCGTTCGGGGTGTACCTGGCCCGGGTGTTCTGCGCCGGCTACCTGCCCGGCGAGACCCTGGAGGCCGCCCGGATGGACGGCGCGAGCGAACTGCGGATCTTCTGGTCGATCGGCCTGAAGATGGTCATGCCCGGCTTCGTCACCATCTTCCTGTTCCAGTTCACCGCCATCTGGAACAACTTCTTCCTGCCGCTGGTGATGCTCTCCGACAACCGGCTCTTCCCGGTCAGCCTCGGCCTGTACACCTGGAACGCCCAGACCCACGCCTTCCCCGAGTACTACCCGCTGGTGGTCACCGGCTCGCTGCTCGCCGTCCTGCCGCTGGTCATCGCCTTCGTGGCGCTCCAGCGCCACTGGAAGGCTGGAATGACCGCCGGCAGCGTCAAGTAACCACCTCCTTTTCCACTGCGCCTTCTGGGGAGCCCCGCCATGCCCAACTCCGCGCCCGCCGAGGCACCGAACTCCGCCGCCACCGTCCGGGCCCGCCCGCGCGCCCTGCTCGCCATGCACGGCGACCTCGCCGCCCGGCTGATCGCCCCCGACACCATGGCCCGGATGGTCGAACTCGCCGACCTCGACCCGGAGTTGGTCATCGACGACTTCTCCTCCCCGGAGGGTGCGGCCGCCCTCGCCTCCGCCGAAGTCATCATCAGCAGCTGGGGCTGCCCGCCGCTCACGGACTCCGTCCTGGCCGCCGCCCCCAAGCTCCGCGCCGTCCTGCACGCGGCCGGCTCGGTCAAGCACCACATCACCGACGCCTGCTGGGACCGCGGCCTCGGCATCACCTCCGCCGCCTGGGCCAACGCCCTCCCGGTCGCCGAATTCACCGTCGCCGCCGTCCTGTTCAGCAACAAGCCGGTCCTCCGCCTCGCCGCCGACTACCGCTCCCGGCGGGCCCCCCACGACTGGCAGGCCGCATACGCCGGCGTCGGCAACTACCGGCGCACCGTCGGCATCGTCGGCGCCTCCCGGATCGGGCGGCGAGTGCTGGAACTCCTCGCCCCCTACGAGTTCGAGCTGCTTCTGCACGACCCGTACGTGACCTCCGACCAGGCCGCTGCCCTCGGCGCCGAGCTGGTCTCCATGGACGAACTGTGCACCCGCTCCGACGTGTTGAGCGTGCACGCGCCCGAACTCCCCGAGACCAGGCACCTGCTGGACGCCCGCCGCCTCGCCCTGATGCCCGCCGGCGCCACCCTGATCAACACCTCCCGCGGCTCCCTGATCGACCAGGACGCCCTCACCGCCGAGCTCATCACCGGCCGCATCGACGCCATCCTCGACGTCACCGTCCCCGAGACCCTCCCCGCCGACTCCCCCCTCTACGACCTCCCCAACGTCCTCCTCACCCCCCACATCGCCGGCTCCCTCGGCGGCGAACTCCACCGCATGGCCGCCGCCGCGGCCGACGAACTCGCCCGCTACGTCGACGGCCTGCCGTTCGCCCACCCGGTGACGCGCGAGGAGATCGGCCGCACCGCGTAGCACGTCGGGAGCGCCCGGAGGCGCCCGTCGGCCGGATCGCGAACCTGTGCCAGTCATCGGCAGGTGCCACGGTCCCGTCGACGGGCGCCTCTGCTTTCGGGAGCCCCGCGCCGCCGGGGATCTCAGGGTGTAGCCAGTACCACCTTCAAGACGGATGCCTGCATGATCGATCGTCAGGGCGGGGCCGGGCAGGATCGTGCCCGTGAACACCACTTCGAACCGCAAGCGCCGTATCAGCGCTGTCGCAATCCTGGGTCTCGCCGCATCAGTGGCCGCGACCGGCACCGGACTCGCCGCCACGACCCCGCCGTCCACCGTGCACGCGACCACCGTGCACGCGACCGCCGCCACGGCTGCCGCCGCGCCCACGCGGTCCTTCCAAGGCGTGCTCCCCGCGCCGACCGGCCCCTACGCCGCCGGCGAGGACGTCATCCACCTCACCGACGCGAGCCGTCCCGACCCGTGGGTGCCGTCATCCGGCCCCCGCCAACTGACCGTCACGATGGTCTACCCGGCCGTCCCTGGGACCGGGACTCCGGCTCCTTACATGACCCTCGGCGAGGCAGCCGGAATCGTCCAGCGGAAGAATTTGCCGGCGAGCTCCGGCGTCACCCCACAGACCCTTTCCAGCGTCACCACTCACGCCTTCGACGGCGCGCGGCCGCAGATGGGCAAGTATCCGCTGGTGGTCCTCTCACCCGCGTTCGAGAACCCGCGCATGACGCTCACCTCGCTCGCGACCGACCTGGCCAGTCACGGCTACGTCGTCGCGCTCGTCGGCCACACCTACGAGGACAGCGGCGAGACGCTGGCGAACGGCCAGACATCGCCGTGCGCGATCTGCGACTACCCGGCGTGGCTCGATTTCGACTCCGTCGCCTCCGGCCGTGCGCTGGACGCGTCCTACGTGATCGACCAGTTGACGCACGGCAACACCGCGTGGCCCCTGGCACACCTCATCGACAAACACGAGATCGGCATGGCCGGACACTCCATCGGCGGAGCGGCCGCCGCCGCCACGATGATCGCCGACCCGCGAGTACGGGCCGGGGTGAACATGGACGGCACCTTCCACCCGGAGCCGATGCCCGGCCAGATCACACGGCCGTTCCTCATGCTGGGTACGGCCGCCAACACCGATTGGGAGCACCCCTGGGCCGCCCTCGGCGGCTACAAGAAGTGGCTGACGGTCACCGGCGCCGACCACTTCAGCTTCTCCGACGGGGACCTGCTTCAGGAGCAGGCCGGGTTCCCGACGCCGCCCCTCTCCCCGGAACGCGGGACAGCGATCACCCGCGAGTACGTGACGGCGTTCTTCGACCAGACGCTGAAGGGGACCCACAGTCCGCTGCTGGACGGCCCCTCGCCGAACAATCCGGAAGTACTCTTCCAGCACTAGCCGATGCCGTACCCACCGTCCGGGAAGGCACCGACGCCGCCCGGCGCCCGGCCGGCCGCCGGTCGGACAGTTGCCGGTTCTCCTTGCCACCTTGACGGTCAACGGGCGGCGAGGATCTCCCCGCGCTCGACGGCCCCGCGCAGGACAGCCGCGAAGTCCGGGGGAAGGAGGTTGACCGCGTCGAGGGCGTCGGTGGTCAGGGAGATCTCTTCGAGGAGGTACTCGCCCCGGCCTTCCTGGCCGAACTCGGGGCCGGTGCGGTCCTCGAAGCTCCACTTCTCGACGGTGGCGAGGTAGAAGTCCTGGCGCTCGTCGTCGGTCTCGATGGTGTGGAGGAGGCTGACGATCTCAGCCTCGCCCGCGATTTCCTCGCGGACCTCGCGCAGCAGGGCCTCCTCGGGGCCGGCATCGGTCGGCTCGATCTTGCCGCCGACGATGACCCAGTAAGGGTCGATGCCGGGTCGGATGCGTTTGATCAGCAGCGTGGTGTTGTTCGGGGTGAGGAGGACGGCGCGGACGCGGTGCTGCATGGTGGCCTGCTTCCTGTGCGGTGGGACGGGTGGGTCAGTGGCGGATTCAGCTGCCTCGCACTCAGGCTGCATTGGCGCGGGGTCGGCCTTCATGGATGAACTGTGCGCCCGCTTGAACTGTGCGCCCGCTTCGATGTGCTGACCGTACATGAGGCCCGAATTTCCAGAGGCCAGACGCCTGTTGGGCGCCCAGCGCATCGCCCTTGTGTCGGACGGTTCGACCTTGATCTGCTGCCGACGAACCCGATGACACGTGAGGGGATCGCCCGTACGGCGTAGGCATCCTTGAGTGACAGCCGTGCCGCTGTTGGGTCGCGCATGGGCGAGGCCCCACCACCCCGGGAAGAGGGGCGGTGGGGCCTACTGCCATCCGCGGGTCAGGCGGCGCCGAACTCCCCGTCGGCGACTGCGGAGACGAAGGTCGCCCACGCCTTGGGGGTGAACTTCAGCATGGCGCCTTCCGGGTCCTTGGAGTCCCGGACGTGGCCGAAGTTGGCGTCGTCGACCTCGACGCACGTGCCGCCGTTGCCGCCGGAGTAGCTGCTCTTCCGCCAGCGTCGTGCCGAGACGGACTCATTGGGGGTCGCTCGCATGTTCGTGTTCCTCCACAGCCGACTTGATCCGAGCCAGGGACGCCTCTGGTGACAATGCGGCGGCCCGTACCAAATCGTAGGACTGGCGGCATTTCCCGACCAAAGCGGTTTCGTCGATCAGGTGGCCGACGTGTGGACCTTCCACGTACACCAAGGGCGGTGCATCGTCGAAGGTCATCAGGCTGATCAACCCTTCGAGCAGGGCGTGGGCGCCCGCCCCGAACTCCACTACCTGGACGATGATATGGCGCTCGATGATCAGCCGAATGATGTGGTGGAGTTGCTTTGCCATGATGTTTCTGCTACCGACCACCCTGTGAAGTACGGCCTCATCGAGGATCATCCACAACACGGGGCCTGTTGGGTTACCGACGATCTTCTGACGCTCCAGCCGGGCGGCCACACGATCCGCCAACCCGTCGTCCTTCAGCAGGGGTTGAGCGCCGAGGAAGATCGCTTCCGCGTACTCCCGGGTCTGGATCAGCCCAGGAATCACTAGTGCCGCGTACTCCGAGATGGATCGCGCCCGGGCCTCGTGCTCCGCTGCCTCCACGAAGTACTCGGCCACTCGCGCGGGCCGGAGCAGCGGATGAAGACGCTCAAGGTGCCCGCCGGTGGCGAGCTCCTTGTCGATCAGGCGTGACAGGTCCAACTGCGGCCGTCGCGTCGCGTTCTCCAGCTGGCCGATGTAGGCGCCGGAGACGAACACGCGCTCCCCAAGGGCCTGTTGGGAGAGGTTGGCGTTCTCCCTCAAGCGGCGCAGCTCGCTTCCGTAGAACGCTGCGGGTGAGCTGGCGGGATCAAGTTTCTTGGGGCTGACCATCGGCCACCTCTGAGCAGTTCGGTTGTTGTGGTGTCGCCGCTTCCCGAGGCCGGCGTCGAGCAGCGACGATTGAAGCACAGAAAGTCACCACCTCGTCGAGATGAAACGGGCGGCACCGCCGTGACTGATTCCCCGCTGGCCCGCGTTCACCGGGCCCAACGCGACGAAGCGCGCGACGCGTGCGAGGAACTGCGGGCGGTGCTCGCGGTCGAAGGCATCGTCCTGCCGTCACTCGGAGTTGAGGATTCGTCGGTCTTCACCGGCGAGACCCTGGTGCAGCTCGGCGGAGCGTCGCCGGCGGTGGTCAGTGGGATTGCGTTCGCGCTGGACGTGGGGTTCTCCGTCATTCGGGCCGGCCGCGACTCCGGCAGCGTGGTGCAGGTGTTGCGCACGCCCGAGGTCGGAGCCCTGGTGGTGGATGTGCGGGCCGATCGGGTCGGCGAGTACCGCGCGACCGACGAGTTGGGCCGCTTCGTGCTCGCCCCGCCCGCCGGTGGTGACCTGTGGACTGCGGACCCCGGTGACGTTCACGCGGCGACCCGGAACGACGTGGCCCGCGCGGAGGCGGCGCGGCAGACGGCCCGCAGCAATCGAAGATGGGCTGGATGACCTGGAGTTGCGGCTCTTGCCCCGAACGCGTGCCAACTCCCGCGTTCAGGGCGGGTGCACCATCCGGCCGGTCACTCGATCGGCTGGTAGTTCACCATCTTCGGGGAGGGGTTATGTCGAAGTCGGGTATCAATCTGTACGAACTGCCGATCGAGGGCGCGGCGTTCGAGCGCCAGTGCGGCGGCAACCTGACCAGCGAGGACGAGAGTTGTGTGGATCTCGCAGCCATCCCCGGTGTCGCGGACGGCTTCGTGCTGAGGGACACCAAGGACGAGGTGTGGGCCGTGAACTGCGGTTCACCCGGGACGAGTTGAGCGCGTTCGCCGCCAAGTGGGTGAAGGGCAGCGCCCTGGCGGGCTGACGTATCGCTGAATTCACGCGAGGGACGTCCGGTCCGAGTCGCAGTCAGACTGGGCGACCCCCGCTTCATGGAGGATACCTGTGATGAATTCCGGGCACTGGCACGGCTACGGCCCCTGGGTCGGCAGGCCGGAGCAGTACTTCAGCGAGTACCTGCGGCGGCCCTCGCCGTTCGATTCGGCGTGGCACGCGATGGTTTCCGCAACGAAGGGCCCTGATCAGGAAGCCCATCTGCCGTTCGAGCAGCGGACGGTCCCGCCCATGCAGACGGGTCACTACCTGTTGCGCCGCCCGTCCTACCTGGCGCGACAGACGTGGACGGAATCCAAGGAAGCCGCCGAGTGGCTGGCTGGCACGTACGAGTTGAATCCGCCGGCTCTCCGGGCGAATGGCGGCGCGGTGGACTGCGGGCTTCAGGCGAAGGTGGAGCACGCAAGTACGGCCTTGGCCAGCGGTACTGACGTCGTGTGGTTTCACTACCTGCCCGGCGAACGCCTGCTCAGCATGGCGGTGGTGGTCTGCCCCAACCGGTTCCACCCGGGCATTCCCTGCCCGCACCCCCTCTCGTGATCGGCGACTGCATCGATCGCGGGCTGACGGACCCGGCGCTCACGGCGGCGGTGAAGGGCGGGACGCAGGAGCGCTGGGACGGCGCCGAGCCGTTCGCGGAGTTCGCGCTGGAGCCCGGCGACACGCTGGTTCTGCCGCGGGGGTGGGTGCACAGCCCCAGCTGTCTTCCGGGAGATCCGGACCCGCCGTTCCACCTCGCGTTCGCTCTGCGGGAGCGGAGGCGCTGGTGCGCACCGCACTGCACAGTGAGGAGTTCCGCGCCGGAATCCCGGCCGTCCGAGCAGGGATGGTGCCGATGTTGTCCGAGGCGTAAGACGATCCGTCTCGTCCGGTGCGCGTCAGGGCAGGATCGGGGGCGGCCCTGTTGTCGGTTCGGTTGGAGTTCCTGTGGCTGTCGTCGAGATTCCCGGTTCGAAGTCGGTCACCGCGCGTGCGCTGTTCCTGGCGGCGGCTGCGGAGGGGACTACCACGTTGGTGCGGCCGTTGGTGTCGGACGACACGGAGGGGTTCGCGGAGGGGCTGCTCGCGCTGGGGTATGCGGTGGGGCGCGGAGAAAACGAGTGGCGGATCGGGGGGCGGCCGGGCGGGCCCGGGGTGGATGGGGCGCGGGTGTTCTGTCGGGACGGGGCGACGACGGCGCGGTTCCTGCCGGCGTTGGTGGCGGCGGGGCGGGGGACGTTCCACTTCGACGCGTCGGCGCAGATGCGGCGGCGGCCGCTCGCGCCGTTGACAACTGCGTTGCGGGAGTTGGGCGTTGAGGTGGAGTGCCACGGGCAGGACGGCCACCATCCGTTGAGTGTGCGGACGGACGGGGTGCGGGGCGGCGAGGTGACGCTGGACGCCGGGCTGTCCTCGCAGTACCTGACCGCTCTGCTGCTGCTCGGCCCGCTCACCGAGGACGGGCTGCGGATACGCGTCACCGACCTGGTGTCCGCGCCGTACGTCGAGATCACGCTCGCGATGATGCGCAGCTTCGGTGTCGAGGTCGAGCGAGAGGGCGAGATCTTCAGCGTCCCGCCCGGCGGCTACACGGCGACCAGGTACGCGATCGAGCCGGATGCGTCCACGGCGTCGTACTTCTTCGCGGCGGCAGCTGTGACGGGACGCGCGGTGACGGTCCCGGGGCTGGGGCGGAACGCGTTGCAGGGGGATCTGAGGTTCGTCGAGGTGCTGGAGCAGCTGGGCGCCAAGGTGGAGGTGGGAGCGGACGCCACCACCGTCAAGGGCGGCGCGCTGACCGGCGGCACCGTCAACATGCGGGACATCTCCGACACCATGCCGACGCTCGCCGCGATCGCGCCGTTCGCGTCGGGGCCGGTGCGGATCGAGGACGTGTACAACACCCGGGTCAAGGAGTGCGACCGGCTGGACGCGTGCGCGGAGAACCTGCGGCGGCTGGGCATCGACGTGCGGACGGGGCGGGACTGGATCGAGATCCGGCCCGGTGCGCCGCGGGCGGCGGAGATCGCCAGCCACGGCGACCACCGGATCGTGATGTCGTTCGCCGTCACGGGGCTGCGCACGCCCGGGGTCACGTTCGACGATCCGGGGTGCGTGCGCAAGACCTTCCCGGGCTTCCACGAGGCGTTCAAGGGCTGGGCCCGATAAGGGAGTTCAGTCCTTCACGGCGCCGCCGAGTCCGGACACCATGTGCCGCTGCACCAGGACGAAGAAGATCAGCACCGGGACGGTCATCAGGGTGGAGGCGGCCATGATGCCGCCCCAGTCGTTCTCGTCCGGCTTGAAGAACACCATCAGGGCTGCCGGCAGCGTCTGGTGGTCGGTGTCCAGGATCAGCGTCTTGGCGAACACGAAGTCGTTCCAGGCGGTGATGAAGGAGAACACGCTGGTCGCTGCCAGCCCGGGCGCGACCAGCGGGAACAGAATCCGCCACAGGATGGTGAAGCGGCTGGCACCGTCGATCCGGGCGGCCTCCTCGAGTGATTCGGGGACGGCGGCGACGAAGCCGCGCAGCATCCAGACCGCGAACGGCAGCGAGAACGCCAGGTTGACGAGCATCAGCGCGCCGAGCGAGGAGAGGCCGAAGCCGGGGGCGACCGTGCCGATGTCGCGGACCAGGAAGAACAGCGGGATGGTGAGCGCCTCGACGGGCACCATCTGGGCGACCAGGAACATGATCAGAATGGTGGTCCGGAACCGGAACTTGAACCGGGACAGCGCGACGGCCGCCAGGAAGGCGATCGCGGCGGAGACCACCACCACGACCACGGCGACGGCCAGGCTGTTCAGGAAGTACCGCCCGAAGCCCGAAACCCCCAGCGCGTTGCGGAAGTTGTCCAAAGTGGGCGCGAAGGTCCACGGCCGCGGGTGCGCTCCGGTGATCTCGCCCTTCGGCTTGAGTGCCGACAGCACCATCCAGTACAGCGGGAAGACGGTCAGCAGGGCGAGCACGATCGCCACCACGTTCGCGCCCTGCCTCAGGACGCGATTGTCGCGCTTCAAAGTTCCTCCCCGGAGCGGCGCAGGCTGCGGATGTACACGGCGGTGACGGCCAGCAGGATCAGCGTCATCAGGACGCCGATGGCCGCGCCGAGGCTGTAGTTCTCCGCGACGAAGGCCTTCTGGTAGGCGTACACGTTGAGGACGAGGTTCTGGCCGGCGATGCCGCCGCCACCGGTCATCACGTAGATCTGGGTGAAGACCTTGAAGTCCCAGATGATCGACTGGATGACCACGATCACCAGCAGCGGCCGCAGCATCGGCAGCATGATCCGGCGGAAGATGGTGGCGGTTCCGGCGCCGTCGAGGCGGGCGGCCTCCAGGACGGAGTCGGGGATGGCCTGGATGCCCGCGTACAGGGTGATCATCACGAACGGGAAGCTGTGCCAGACCACGACCACGGCGACCATCGCGAACGCCGACCACTTGTCGTACATCCAGTTGTGGCCCTGGGTGCCGAGGATCTCGTTGACCAGGCCGGAGTTGGTGTCCAGCAGGAACATCCACACCGTGGAGCCGGTCATCGCGGGCGCGGCCCAGGCGCCGAGCGCGCCGAACATCAGCAGCAGCCGCGGCCACTTGCCGACCCGGGTCAGCAGCACCGCGCAGACCGCGCCGACCACCAGGGTGGCGACGACGCAGAACGCGGCGAACGCCAGGGTCTGGCCGAGCACCTCCCAGAACTGCGAATCGCCGAGGACGTCGGTGTAGTTGGACAGTCCGACGAATTCGGTCGGCACCCCGCCGGAGGCCTGCGGCTGGCCGAACTTGAGCACCGACAGCAGGCCCAGCTGGTACAGCGGATAGCCGAACAGCGGGATCAGCACCAGCGCGGCCGGCAGCAGCAGCCACAGCGGGACGGGGATCCGGGCGAGCGGCCCGGATCGGCGGCGGCCCTTCGCGGGGGCGCCGCCCGCCGGGCGGACCGGGGAGTCCCCGTGGTCCGCCCGGGCGGTGACGGTCGTGGCAGGCATCGACAACTTCCGCTTCTCGTCTACAGGTTGAAGGCTCCGACGGCTACTTGCCGCTGAACGAGGTGTTCATCGCGGCCGCCGCCTCCTTGGTCGCGGCAGCCACGTCGGACTTGCCGGTGATGACCTTCTGCAGCATCGTCGGCACCACGGCCTGGGCGTCGATCTTCGCCCAGGCGGCGTCCTTCGGGACGAACTTGGTGCCCGCCTCGATGGTGTCCGTGAACGGCTTCAGCCACGGCTGCTTCTGCACCACCTCGGCGCGCGCCGAGGACAGCGTCGGCAGGTTGCCCATCGCGTCGAACAGCGCCAACTGGTTCTTCTTGGACGCCAGTTCCTTGATGAAGTCGGCGGCCAGGCTGCGGTGCTGGGTGGACTTCATGACACCCAGGTCGTTGCCGCCGGAGAACGCCGGCGCGATCTGGCCGGCCGCCGCGCCCGGCAGCGGGACGATCGCGTACTTGCCCTTCGCCGCGCCCGCCTCCACCGCGCTGCGCGAGGAGTTCGGCAGGATCGCCATGCCGGCCTTGCCGGCCGCGAACGACTCCACCGTCTTGCCGCCGGTCAGGTCGGCGCACTGCTGCGCCGGACAGATGGCGTCGGTGAACAGGTCGGTGTACGCCTTCACACCCGCCTGCGACTTCTCCGAGTCGATCGCCGAGGCGTACGCCGAACCGTTCTGCGCCGCCAGGTCGCCGCCGTTCGCCCAGACGAACGGCAGCGCGCCGAAGGTGTACTTGCCGCCGACCGCGATGCCCAGCATGTCGCCGTGCGCCGAACGGACCTTCTCCGCCGCCGACTTCAGCTCCGCGTACGTGGTCGGCGCGGCCAGGCCCAGCTCGGTGAAAACGTCGGTGCGGTAGTACAGCGCGCGGACACCCAGCCACCACGGCAGGCCGTACGTCTTGCCGTCCACCACCGCGGTGTCCTTCAGGTCCTGCGGCAGGTCCTTGCCCTCCTCCCAGCTCGCCAGGTCGGAGGTGATGTCGGCGAGGCCGCCCGAGGCGGTGTAGCCGAACAGGTCGGTGTTGCCGAACTCCACCACGTCCGGCGCGGAGGACGGGTCGTTGAACGCGCCCTTCATCTTCTCCGCGCGCGGCCCGGCGTCCGTCGGAATGTACGACACCTGCACGTCGACGCCAGCGTGCTTGGCCTTGAAGTCGGCGACGGCCTGCGCCACCACCTGCTCCTTCGGCGCCCGGTTCGCCTCGTCGTACAACCACACCTTCACGGTGCCGGTCTGCTTGTCCGCGGACGAAGCGGTCTTGGCGGTACCTGGCGCGCAGGCCGTCGCCACGGTGCCCGCCAGCACGGCAAGGGCGGCACCACGGGCCAGCTTCTTCATGCTCAACGTCATCTCCTCGCCAGAAAAGCGGGACGCACCTGCAAGATCCGGAGGAAACCGGGACATGCAGTGGGGGATCGGTGTGAGCGGGACATTAGAAAGCCGCCGGGCACGCCGACAAGAGCAGAGCGCGAAAGTTGTGCACTGCAAAACGATGTGCTGCGGAACTGGAACTGCGGCCCACCGCGTCGTAGCGTCACACCCCATGACCAGCACCGCCGCCGAAAGCCGGCCCGCCGACCGGCCGGAACGCAACCAGTCGGCGTCGCTGCGCCGCGCCCTGGCCGTGCTCGAACACGTCCGCGACCACGCCGCGACCGGACCCGACCTCAGCCTGACCGCGCTCGCCGAGGGCCTCGGCATGTCGAAATCCACCGTGCTGCGGCTCGCCGCACCCCTGGTCGACGCCCAGCTGCTCGCCCGCGACCGCGACACCGGACACTTCCGGCTCGGCCCCGGCGCCCTCCAGCTCGGCCAGGCCTACCGCGCCACCCTCGACCTGCGCACCGCCGCCTCCGAAGAGGCCCACCAGCTGATGCGCGAGGTCGGCGGCACCGTCCACCTGTGCGTCCCCGACGCGCCGTACGTGGTCTACGTCGACAAGGTCGAGAACGAGACCGCCGTCCGGATGGCCTCCCGGATCGGCAGCCGGGCCCCCATGTACTGCACCGCCGTCGGCAAGGCCATGCTCGCCTGGATGTCCGAGGACGCCTTCGCCACCGTGGTCACCCACGGCCTCCCCGCGATCACCCCCCGCACCCTGACCTCGGCCGCCGCCCTGCGCACCGAACTCACCCGCATCCGCAGCCGCGGCTACGCCGTCGACGACCGCGAGAACGAACCCGAGGTCCGCTGCATCGCCGCCCCCGTCTTCGACCACAACAACACCGTCATCGGCGCCATCTCCACCTCCGCCCTCACCTCCCGCATCACCGCCGCCCGAGCCCGCGACCTCGGCCCGGTCGTCGCCGCGACGGCCGCAAGGGTGTCGAGAACCATGGGCTCCACCCGCTGACGGCTATACGGCGACCAGCCGGACCTGGCCGCCGCAGAGCTTGGTGAGATCGTCGACGTCAGAGGTCAGCACCACCACGGGCCGCTGCTGGCGCAGGGCGAGTTCGGCCACGACAGCGTCGATTGCGTACTTGTGGCCATGCAGGCCGGCCGCGAGCAGGAGGGCTGACGCCGCCTTGGCCTCCTCGTCGCCGACTGGGGCGATGCGCATGCCGGACAGCAGCCAGCTCAGTCGGACCCGATCGGTCCGGTCGTGCACCGCTTCGATGATCGTCAGGGCGCTGATCACCACTTCCATGCCGCGGGCACGCGCTTCCGCGACCAGGGCGACCACCGGTGCGTGGTCCGAGAGCAGCTTGGAGAGCCCCTCGGAGTCGAGGACCAGCGTTCCTTCGTGGTTCAGCTTGCGGCGGGCCATTCGCCCTCTCCGGCGAACACTTCGTCGAACACCTGGCGGGCACGGTCCTGTTCAGCGGCGGGGATCGGCCCGTTGCGGCGCTCGTAGTCGGCCAGATATTCGTCCAGTATCCGGCCACGGAGCTCGCGTTCGACGGCTGTGGTGATGAACGCGGAGAACTCGCGCTTGCCGACCCGCTCCCGGATCGCGGCCGCGGTGCCCTCGGGCAGGGACAGGCTGACCCTGGTCGCCGGTCCGTCGCCGATGCTGTAGGTGCGCTCGGTCATGAGGCCAGATTATCAAAGGAGTGGGAATCAGCCCCGGGGCGACCGGCCGTCAGGCCTCCGCCGGCGCCGCAGGCTGGCGGCGGAGCTTGGTGCCGAGGCGGTCGAGGGCTACGACGAGGGCGCCGAGGACGATGAACTCCAGGGTGAGCTGGACCATTTGGAGGCCGACCCAGCCGTAGCCCTTCTCGGTGGGGTCGAGGAAGAAGTAGGGGTAGCGGAGGGGGAAGTTCGGGAAGGCGATGGCGCGGGCCTCGGTGAGGAAGGCGTAGCCGAGGGGGTAGGAGAGCCAGAGCGGCAGGTCGCGCCAGCGGGACGCGTTGCGGGGGGAGAGCAGCAGCCAGTCGGCGAGCACCATCAGCGGGGTGGTGTAGTGCAGGAAGAAGCTGGACCAGTGCTGGAGGCGGTCGGGGCCGGAGACCAGGCCGGGCAGCGGGTTCTCGCCGTGGTTGAGCAGCACGTGCGCGACGATGCCGGTGATGGTGATGTACAGGACGGCGGCGCCGCGCAGCCGCGGCGCGGGGGCGTCGAGCGTCCCCCGCTTGACCATCCAGTAGGCCGCGCCGAGGAAGTAGCCCAGCACCAGCACGTTGCTCTGGAGCGTGAAGTACACCAGTGAGCTGTTGCTGAGGTAGATCCCCAGGAACGCGGACAGGGCGATGGCGCAGCGCCACCACAGGGCGGGGCGGGTCCAGACGGTCATGCGGTCACCGGTGATTCGTCTCGCTGGTGCCCCCCGTGGGCACGACTGATCGCCGCACTCTACCTGCCGGTTCGATGGTCCGAAAAGATCACCGGCCGGTGGACGGGCCCGCCCCGTAAGGGAGTTCGGCGCCGCTCAGACGCCCAGACGCCCAGACGCCCAGACGCTCAGCCGCTCAGCTGCGCGAGGCGGTCAGAGCGGGAGGTGCGCCGGGCTGTGGGTGTGGCTCTCGATTCCGGTCTCCGCCTGGCCGGCCAGTTGGTGGGCCAGGTCGTGGAAAGCGCGGGCGGCGGCCAGCTCCTCGCCGATGACGGTGTCGGGGTCGTCGGTGGGATTGCGTCGAGCCATGCCCTTGCCCTGAGCGCCGGGCGCGCTGAAGCCGCTGAGCGATGCTGTGCAGGTGGTGCGGGACTCGTCCTCTTCGAAGGTCAGGTCGACGATCCAGTGGTTCTGCATGACGTGTCACCTTCCCATGCGCACCGGCGACGGGCGGCCGGTGCGCCTTCCTCCCAGCGTCCGCCCGCCCCCGGCAAGCGGCAAGAGGCGGCGGCCCGGGGTGCGGTCGGAGAAGGTTCAGCGATCGGAGGAGTTCAGCGGTCGGAGAAGGTTCAGGAGAAGTGCAGCTCGCGGTCGGTGACCTGCCCGGTGCCGAACATCCGGCTGTCGTCGCGGTAGCTGGTGGAGGTCTGCCACGGCGCCCGGTCGCCCTGCCGGGGAAGCCCGTCGACGGCGCGCAGGATGTACCCGGCCGTGAAGTCCAGGAAGGGCCGGGTGGGCATCGCGGGGTCGGCGACCTCGGGGCGGCAGATCCGGTGCCCGCGCCGCTCCATGTGTGCCAGCAGGCGGCAGAAGTGCTCGCACAGCAGGCCGATCTTCAGCGTCCAGGAGGAGTTGGTGTAGCCGATCGCGTAGGCGAAGTTGGGGACGCCGGAGAGCATCATGCCCTTGTACGCGACGGTCTCGGCGAGCCGCACGGGCTCGCCGTCCACGCTCATCGGGATCCCGCCGAACGCCTGCACGTTCAGCCCGGTCGCGGTGACCACGATGTCCGCCTCCAGTTCCCGGCCGGACTCCAGCAGCACCCCGCGCTCGGTGAACGTGCGGATCCGGTCGGTCACCACGGCCGCCCGGCCGCCGCGGATCGCCTTGAACAGGTCGCCGTTGGGGACGGCGCACAGTCGCTGGTCCCACGGGTCGTAGGGCGGGCTGAAGTGCTCGTCCACCGGGTAACCCTTCGGCAGCTGGCGGGCGTTCACCCAGCGGATGATCCGCCGGGCCGCCTTCGGGTGCTGCTGGCAGAACGACCAGATCGCGTACTGCTGGGCGATGTTCTTGCGCCGGGCCAGCGCGTAGCCGCGCTCGTCGCCGAGCAGCCGCCGCAGCAGGTTGGCGATGTGGTCGCGGCGCGGCACCGGCATGATGTACGTCGGCGTGCGCTGGAGCATCGTCACCTGTCGGGCCCGCTTCGCCATCGCGGGCACCAGGGTGACGGCGGTCGCGCCGCTGCCGATCACCAGCACGCGCTTGCCGGTGTGGTCGAGGTTCTCGGGCCAGTGCTGCGGGTGGACGACGGTGCCGGTGAAACGTTCCAGCCCCTCGAACTCGGGCGTGAAGCCCTGGTCGTAGCGGTAGTAGCCCATCGCGCAGAACAGCCAGTCGCAGGTCAGGGTGAACTGCTCGCCGGTGTCGGCGCGTTCCACCCGGACGCTCCAGCGGGCGTCCGCCGTCGACCAGGACGCGTCCAGCACCCGGTGGTGGTAGCGGATCCGGTCCCGCAAACCGTTCTCCCGGACGGTTTCGCGCAGGTAGGACAGGATCTGCGGGGCGTCCGCTATCGACTCCTTCTCCCGCCACGGCTTGAACGCGTAGCCGAAGGTGTGCAGGTCGGAGTCGGACCGGATGCCCGGATAGCGAAACAGGTCCCAGGTGCCGCCGAGATCGGCCCGGGCCTCCAGGATCGCGAACTCCTTGCCGGGCAGTTCGGCGGTCAGGTAACGGCCCGCGCCGATTCCCGAGATCCCGGCGCCGACGATCAGCACGTCCAGGTGCTCGACGGGCGCGGCCGTCCGGTCGTCGGGCGCAGTGACGGTATCGGTGGACACGGGCGACTCCTGTGGCGGTGGCGGACGAGACCACGTCATCGTCCACAAATCCTGCGACAGTTGCCCAGGTTCAACCTGCACCGGGCTGCCCCTTTCCCGGTGCACTCTGCACCAGTACGGTGACGGGCATGCCGCTGCCCCCGCCCCGGATCCTCAAATTGATCCGCCAGGGCGCCGAACTCGCCCTCAACCCGCAGCCCGACTGGCTCGCCGAACTCGACGCCGCCACCCTCGCCGGCGAGACCCGGCGACCCATCGCCGACGACCCCGTCCTCTCCGCCGGCCTGCGCCGCGTCAACCGCGCAAACCTGCTGCGCTGGGCCGCCGCCAACGTCACCGCCCCCGGCGCGCCCGTCCCCGCCCCCGAAGGCGAGGAACAGCGACTGATCGCCCGCGACATCGTCCGCCGCGGCCTCGACGAACCCGCCCTCGACTCCTACCGGGCCGGCGAGAGCGTCGCCCTCCGGCTGTGGACCCGGATCGCCTGCACCCTCACCACCGACCCCGACGAGCTGCGCGACCTCCTCGACGTCTCGCTCCGCTCCATCTCCGCGTTCGTGGACGCCTGCGTCGGCGAGATGACCACCCTGCTGCGCGCCGAACGCGCCGCACTCACCGGCTCCAACCACGCCGAGCGGCTGCACGCCGTCGCCCTCCTCCTCGACGGCGCGCCCATCGCCCGCGCCCGCGCCGAAGCCCGGCTCGGATACCCCCTCGCCGGGACCCACACCGCCGCCGTCCTGTGGGTCGACGACCTCGACCAGGATTTCGCCCAACTCGACCGCGCCGCAGACCTGTTGGCGTCCTCCGCAGGCCGCCCCCCGGTCCTCGACGTCACCGCGAGCGCCGCCACCCGCTGGGTCTGGACCGCCGCGAGCCCCGACCTCTCCCGGCTACGCGCCGGCCTGGACCGGCTCCCCGCCGTCCGCATCGCCCTCGGCCCCGCCGCCACCGGCGTCAACGGCTTCCGCCGCAGCCACCTCGACGCCCTCACCACCCAGCGCATGCTCGCCCGCCTCGCCTCCGTCCAACGCCTCGCCTCCCACGACGAGATCGAACTCGTCGCCCTCCTCACCCAGGACCTCGAAGGCGCCGACCGCTTCGTCCGCCACGTCCTCGGCGCACTCGAAGGCCCCCCGGCCGAAGCCGTCCGCGCCTACCTCGCCGAACAGTGCAACGCCACCCGCGCCGCCGCCCGCCTCTTCACCCACCGCAACACCCTCCTCCGCCGCCTCGCCCGCGCCGACACCCTCCTCCCACGCCCCCTCGCCGACCACCCCCTCGAAGTGGCCGCCGCCCTGGAAATCCGCCACTGGCGCGGCCAGACACCCGCCTGACGGCCGGCGTTACAGCTGGAGCGAGAGGTCGCGCTGGTACCAGGTGCCCGGCTTGCCGTCGAGCTCGGTCGGGCCGTCCGGGACGAACCCGGCCTTGAGCAGCACCTTTTGGGACGCGGGATTGGCTTGGGCGGCGGCCGCCCGAAGCGTCCGCAACCCGTGCCGTGTCACCGCCAGCCCGCACAACTCCCGGACGGTCGCCGTCGCGACGCCGCGCCCGGCGACATGCTGTGCGACGCGGTAGCCGAGATCGGCACTGCCGTTCGCGAAGTCGTACAGGTTGAACCGGCCCAGCACCGAGCCGTCCCCGGCGAGCAGCACGTAGAACGTGCAGACGCCGGCCTCCTGCTCGGCGAGCAGAGCGCGGTGCCGGTCGGCGAAACGCTCGAAGTACTCGTCGCCCCGGTCGGGAATCGATGCCGCGAAGTACGCACGGTTCGCGAGCTCGAAGGCGAGCACCGCCGGGGCATGGTCGGCATCCAACTGCTGCAACTCGGGCACGGCGGAACCCTATTTGGACGGCGCGCCGAGTTCACCCGACTTTCCGTCAACGCCGCCCATCCCCACGGGGCGTGCGGTAGCCGCGGATGGTGATCTTGGTGCGGACGGTGAAACCCAGGTGTTCGTAGAGGGCGAAGGCCGGGGTGTCGGCGGCGGAGTGGAGGAAGGGGCGGTCGCCGCGGGTGGTGATCTGGTGGATGAGGGTGGTGATGAGGGTGGTGGCGTGGCCGCGGCCGCGGGCTTCGGGGGCGGTGCAGACAGCGCTGATCTCGGTCCAGCCGGGCGGCTTGAGCCTTTCTCCGGCCATGGCGACGAGGGCGCCGTTCTCGCGGATGCCGAGGTAGGTGCCGAGTTCGTGGGTGCGGGGGTGGAAGGGGCCGGGGCGGGTGCGTTCGGCGAGGGCGAGCATCTCGGGGACGTCTGCGGGGCCGAGTTCGACGATGTGGGCGGTGGTGCGGGGGAGCGGGGCGTGGCCGGGGTGGGTCATCTGGTAGCCCTCGAAGGTGAATTCGGGTACCAGGTGGTCGGGCGGCAGGACGGGGCAGTTGACGAGGAGGGCGAAGGCGTCGGTGCCGAGGAGTTCGGTCAGGTCGTCCCACGCGCCGGGTTCGGCCGTGATGGCGGAGAAGCTCGCGACCTCGGGGAGGAAGCTGGAGGCCCGGCCGTGGTGGCGGGCGAGGTGGGCGTGCCGGCCGGTGAGTGAGGCGGCGACGGGGTTGTCGAGGACGGTGGTGTCGCGGTCGGGCATGGCGGGTTCCCTCCGGTGGGTCGGACGCGATTTCCATCATCGCGGCGCGCGTGCCGCAGACCGTGCGGTTGACTCTTGTTACCGGCGAGTCGCATCCCTATCATCGCCACTGTGACAGCTTTACTGTCAAACCTGGGAGGTGGTCGCCGATGACCCCCGCAACACCCCCCGCCAAGGCCGCCGGGCCGCTCGCGGGCGTCCGGGTCCTTGAGCTGGCGGGCATCGGGCCCGGCCCGTTCGCCGCGATGCTGCTCGCCGACCTGGGGGCGGACGTGGTGCGGGTGGACCGCCCGGGCGGGCAGGTTCTCGGGCCGGCCCCGGAGCAGGACCTGACCAACCGCAACAAGCGCTCCGTCGTGGTGGACCTGAAGGCCGAGGACGGCCGCAGCATCGTGCTCGACCTCGCCGCCCGCGCCGACCTGCTGATCGAGGGCTACCGCCCGGGCGTCGCCGAACGCCTCGGCGTGGGCCCGGAGCAGTGCCTGGCCCGCAACCCGGCGCTGGTGTACGGCCGGATGACCGGCTGGGGCCAGGACGGCCCGCTCGCCGACCGCGCGGGGCACGACATCACGTATCTCGCCACCTCCGGCGTCCTCGGCCTGATCGGTGACGCGGACGGCCCCCCGGCGATCCCGGCCAACCTGCTGGGCGACTACGCGGGCGGTTCGCTGTACCTGGTGGTCGGCCTGCTGGCCGCCCTGCACCACGCCCGGGCCACCGGTACCGGCCAGGTCGTGGACGCGGCGATCGTCGATGGCGCCGCGCACCTGTCCACCATGCTGTGGGGCCTGCTCGGCGCCGGCCTGTGGCAGGACCGGCGGGGCGTCAACCTGCTGGACGGCGGCGCCCCTTGGTACGGCACCTTCGCCACCTCCGACGGGCAGTGGATGGCCGTCGGCCCGCTGGAGCCGCAGTTCTACGCCGAGTTCACCCGTCTCCTCGACCTGAAAGAGGACGCCCCGGCGCAGTACGACCTGCCCCGCTGGCCCGAACTGCGCGAACGGATCGCCCGGCGTTTCGCCACCCGCACCCAGGCCGAGTGGACGGAGCTCTTCGAGGGCCACGACGCCTGCGTGGCACCGGTGCTGACGCTCCGTCAGGCCACGGAGCACCCGCACCTGGCCGCCCGCGGCAGCTACACCGAGCAGCACGGCACCGTACAGCCCGGCGTCGCCCCGCGCTTCTCCGCGACCCCGGCCGCGCTGCGCACCCCGCCCGCGCGTCCCGGCGCGCACACCGCCGAGGTGGCCCGAGACTGGGCCGTCCCCGCACTCGACCCGCAAGCCTCCTGAAGGAGACACCCGTTGCAGCGCGAGCTCTACACCGAGGAACACGAGGACTTCCGCGAGAGCGTCCGGGCCTTCCTCGCCAAGGAGGTCATCCCGCACCACGCCCGCTGGGAGCAGCAGGGCATCGTCGACCGTGACGCCTGGCTGGCCGCAGGTAAGGCGGGGCTGCTGGGTCTCGCGGTGGACGAGCAGTTCGGCGGCGGTGGCAGCCAGGACTTCCGGTTCGCGGCGGTGCTGGCCGAGGAGTTCACCCGGGTCGGCGCCAGTGGCCTGGCGATCGGCCTGCACAACGACATCATCGGGCCGTATCTGACGGGCCTGGCCACGGACGAGCAGAAGCAGCGCTGGCTGCCCGGGTTCTGTTCGGGCGAGCTGATCAGCGCGATCGCGATGACCGAGCCGGACACCGGCTCCGACCTGCAGGCGATCCGCACCACGGCGGTGGACGCGGGCGACCACTACGTGCTGAACGGTGCGAAGACGTTCATCTCCAGCGGGATCCTGGCGGACCTGGTCGTGGTGGTGGCGAAGACCACCGCCGAGGGCGGCGCGCACGGGCTGAGCCTGCTGGTGGTGGAGCGCGGCATGCCGGGCTTCGAGCGCGGCCGCAACCTCGACAAGATCGGCCAGAAGGCGCAGGACACCGCCGAGTTGTTCTTCCAGGACGTGCGGGTGCCGAAGGCGAACCTGCTGGGCGAGGAGAACCAGGGCTTCCTGTACCTGATGCGCAACCTCGCGCAGGAGCGGCTGGCGATCGCGGTCGCGGCGATCGCCGGCGCGGAGTTCGTGCTGGACGAGACGATGGCGTACGTGAAGCAGCGCACCGCGTTCGGCCGTCCGCTGGCCAAGCTCCAGCACGTGCGTTTCGAGATCGCCGAGATGGCCACCGAGTGCGCCGTCACCCGGACCTTCGTGGACCGCTGCGTGCTGGAGCACAACAAGTACAACCTGACGCCGGCGGACGCTTCGATGGCCAAGTGGTGGTCCACCGAACTGCAGAAGCGCGTCGCCGACCGCTGCCTGCAACTGCACGGCGGCTCCGGCTACATGAGCGACAGCGCGGTCGCCCGGGCGTTCACCGACGGGCGCGTCCAGACCATCTACGGCGGCACCACCGAGATCATGAAAGAGATCGTCGGCCGCTCCCTGCTCGGCTGAACCCCGCTCGGCTGACCCCGGCCGACCCATCCGTCTGAAAGGCAACCGACACCGTGACCACCGAAGCGTACGTCTACGACGCGATCCGCACGCCGCGCGGGCGCGGCAAGCAGACCGGCTCCCTGCACGGCACCAAGCCGATCGACCTGGTGGTCGGCCTGATCCACGAACTCCGCCGTCGTTTCCCGACGCTGGACCCGGCCGCGATCGACGACATCGTGCTCGGCGTGGTCAGCCCGATCGGTGACCAGGGCTCGGACATCGCCCGGGTCGCGGCGATCGCCGCCGGCCTGCCCGACACCGTCGCCGGCGTGCAGGAGAACCGCTTCTGCGCGTCCGGCCTGGAGGCCGTCAACCTGGCCGCGGCGAAGGTCCGTTCGGGCTGGGAGGACCTGATCCTGGCCGGCGGCGTGGAGTCGATGTCCCGGGTGAAGATGGGCTCCGACGGCGGCGCCTGGTTCGCCGACCCGATGACGGCCTACGAGACCGGCTTCGTCCCGCAGGGCATCGGCGCCGACCTGATCGCCACCATCGAGGGCCTGTCCCGCACCGACGTGGACGCGTTCGCCGCCGAGTCGCAGGCCCGCGCCGCCAAGGCGCAGGCGGACGGCCTGTTCGACCGCTCGGTCGTCCCGGTGCGGGACCGCAACGGCCTGGTGGTGCTCGGCCGCGACGAGTTCATCCGCCCCGGGACCACCGTGGAGACGCTGGCCGGCCTCAAGCCGTCCTTCGCCGACATCGGTGACCTCGGCGGGTTCGACGCGGTCGCGCTGCAGAAGTACCACTGGGTGGAGTCCATCGACCACGTGCACCACGCGGGCAACTCCTCCGGCATCGTGGACGGCGCGGCGCTGGTCGCGATCGGCTCGAAGGAGATCGGCGAGCGGTACGGCCTGACCCCGCGGGCCCGGATCGTCTCCGCCGCGGTCTCCGGCTCCGAGCCCACCATCATGCTCACCGGCCCCGCCCCCGCCACCCGCAAGGCCCTCGCCAAGGCCGGGCTGACCGCCGCCGACATCGACCTGGTGGAGATCAACGAGGCGTTCGCCGCCGTCGCCCTCCGCTTCATGCGCGAACTCGGCTTCCGCCACGACCAGGTGAACGTCAACGGCGGCGCGATCGCGCTCGGCCACCCGCTCGGCGCCACCGGCGCGATGCTGATCGGCACCCTGATCGACGAACTGGAGCGCCGCGACCTGCGCTACGGCCTGGCCACCCTGTGCGTGGGTGGCGGCATGGGCATCGCCACCGTCATCGAGCGCATCTGACCATCCGTCAACTCACGTACTCACCCAAGGACTTCAACGAAATGACCGACGTGAGCAGCCCCATCCGCTGGGAGCAGGACCAGGACGGCGTGGTCACCCTCGTCCTCGACGACCCCGCCCAGTCCGCCAACACCATGAACGCCGCCTTCACCGACGCGCTCGAAGCCACCGTCGAACGGCTGGCCGGCACCGAGGAGTTGACCGGCGTCATCGTCACCTCCGCGAAGAAGACCTTCTTCGCCGGCGGCGACCTCAAGCTTCTCTCCGCCGTCGGGCCGGACGACGCCGAGCAGGTGTTCGCCAACTCGATGCGGATCAAGCGCGCGCTGCGCAAGCTGGAGACCCTCGGCAAGCCGGTGGTCGCCGCGATCAACGGCGCCGCGCTCGGCGGCGGCCTGGAGATCGCCCTGGCCTGCCACCACCGGATCGCCCTGGACGCGCCCGGCAGCAAGATCGGCCTGCCCGAGGTCACCCTCGGCCTGCTGCCCGGCGGCGGCGGTGTGGTCCGCACCGTGCGGATGCTCGGCATCACCGACGCCCTGCTGAACGTCCTGCTGCAGGGCCGGCAGTACCGTCCCGCACAGGCCGTCCAGCACGGCCTGGTGCACGAACTCGCTTCCACCACCGAGGAGATGATCGCCTCGGCGCGCGCCTTCATCGCCGCCAACCCGGTGAGCGCGCAGCCCTGGGACGCCAAGGGCTACAAGATCCCCGGCGGCACCCCCAGCACCCCCGCGCTGGCCGCCAACCTGCCCGCCTTCCCCGCCAACCTGCGCAAGCAGCTGAACGGCGCGCCCTACCCGGCGCCGCGCAACATCATGGCGGCCGCTGTGGAGAGCTCGCAGGTGGACGTGGACACCGCGTTCGTCATCGAGGCCCGGTACTTCGCCGAGCTGGCCTGCGGGGCCACCTCCAAGAACATGATCCAGGCCTTCTTCTTCGACATGCAGGCCGTCAACTCTGGTGCCTCCCGTCCGAGTTCGGTCCCGGCCTGGAAGGCCTCGAAGGTCGCGGTGCTGGGCGCCGGCATGATGGGCGCGGGCATCGCGTACTCGTGCGCGCAGGCGGGGCTGACGGTGCTGCTCAAGGACGTCACGCTGGAGGCCGCCGAACGCGGAAAGGCCTACTCCGCCGGCCTGCTGGACAAGCAGGTGCAGCGCGGCCGGCTGTCCGCCGAGGAGCGCGACGAGTTCCTCTCCCGGATCACCCCCACCGCGGACCCGGCCGACCTGGCCGGCTGCGACACCGTCATCGAGGCGGTCTTCGAGAACCCCGAGCTCAAGCACAAGGTGTTCCAGGAGATCCAGCACGTGGTCGCGCCCGACGCGCTGCTCTGCTCCAACACCTCCACCCTCCCGATCGGCCTGCTCGCCGAGGGTGTCGAGCGCACCGCCGACTTCATCGGCCTGCACTTCTTCTCGCCGGTCGACAAGATGCCGCTGGTGGAGATCATCCGCGGCCCGGAGACCGGCGACGAGGCGCTCGGCCGCGCCTTCGACCTGGTCCGGCAGATCCGCAAGACCCCGATCGTGGTCAACGACTCCCGCGGCTTCTTCACCTCCCGGGTGATCGGCCAGTTCATCAACGAGGGCGTCGCGATGATCGGCGAGGGCCTCGACCCGTCCTCCGTCGAGCAGGCCGCCGCCCAGGCCGGGTACCCCGCGAAGGTGCTGTCGCTGCTGGACGAGCTCACCCTCACCCTGCCGCGCAAGATCCGCAACGAGTCCCGCCGCGCCGTCGAGGAGGCCGGCGGCACCTGGACCGAGCACCCCGGCGAGATCGTCATGGACCGGATGATCGACGAGTTCGACCGCCCCGGCCGCAGCGGCGGCGCCGGCTTCTACGAGTACGCCGACGGCCGCCGCACCCGGCTGTGGCCCGGCCTGCGCGAGCACTTCGCCCAGCCTGGCGCGGAGATCCCGTTCGAGGACATGAAGGAGCGGATGCTCTTCTCCGAGGCCCTCGACTCGGTCCGCTGCCTGGACGAGAACGTGCTGACCTCGGTCGCCGACGCCAACATCGGCTCCATCCTCGGCATCGGCTTCCCCGCCTGGACCGGCGGCGTCCTGCAGTACATCAACGGCTACCCGGGCGGCCCCGCGGGCTTCACCGCCCGCGCCCGCGAACTCGCCGCCGCGTACGGCGAGCGCTTCACCCCGCCGGCCTCGCTGGTCGCCCTCGCCGAGAGCGGCGGCCGCTACCGCGACTGATCGCCGTCGTCCTGGCCCGCCCGCTCCGCCGGGCGGGCCAGCTCCTCCGCCAGCGAACGCTGGAACGCCGTCACCAGCGCCTGCACCACCATCGGCTGGATCCGGTCGGCCAACTCCCGCATCCGCTCCAGCTCTTCGGGCTCCGGGTCGCTCTCCCGGTACGGCCGCCACACGGTGTCCCGGAACAGCCGGTGCAGATCGTGCGCCGTCGCCTGGCTGTGCAGCCGCACCACCGCCCGGGCCGCCACCAGCGTCTCCAGCGGGATCGGCACGTCCAGCACCCGCACGCCCAGCGGCAGCAGCCCCGGCTCCACCTTGAACACGTCCGGGTCCTCGGTGCGGTGCAGCGCGCCCATCGCGGCGAGACTGTCGAGATCCGCGTCCGACAGCGCCCGCCCCGTCCGCCGCTCCAACTGCGCCCGGCCGGCCTCCTCCAAGGACTCCGGCGTCCAGGACGCCACCAGGGCCCGGTGGATCGCCAGGTCCAACTCGCCGATGTCCGAAGGCAGTTGCGTGAGATACCGGTCGATCGCGGCCAGCGTCAGTCCCTGCCGCTGCAACTCCTCGATCAACTCGAGCCGCCCCAGGTGCTCGGCCCCGTACAGCCCCACCCGCCGCGGTCCCAGCTCCGGCGGCGGCAGCAGCCCCTTCGCGCCGTAGAACCGCAGCGTCCGGACCGTCACCCCCGCCCGGGCGGCCAGCTCGTCCACCGTGAACCGCGGCTCCCCGCCACCCATCGCACCCCAGCCCTCGCACCAGTACCACTGTGACACCAGCAGTGTGACACCGGTCTCGCCCGGCGGTCCATGGCCCCGCCGGGCGTACGGGCCGGTGCCGGGCTCAGCCCTGGGGGAGGAGTTCGGCGTGGTGGCGGCGGGTGACCTCCGGGTGGGCGCGGCTGAATCCCTTCAATTCGTTCACACCGAAGTCCGCGTGCAGAGGATTCGACGGGTCCTGGGTGATGCCCGGCGCGTGGTGGGAATGCGGGAAGTCGAGCGGGGCGATGTGGGCGTCGAGCCGGGGGTTGTAGAAGAACGGGACGGAGAAGCGCTCGCGGGCGCCCGCCGGGGAGACCACGCGGTGGCTGGTGGCCTTCAGGTAGCCGTCGGTGGCGACCTCGAGGAGCTCGCCGAGGTTGACGACGAAAGCGCCGTCCAGCGGGGGCACGTCCAGGAAGGTGCCGTCCGGGCGTTCGACCTGGAGGCCGCCGACGGTGTCCTGCAGGAGGAGGGTGACGAAGCCGTAGTCCTTGTGCGTGCCGACGCCCTGCGCGGCGCCGTCGGGCGCGGTGCCCGGGTAGCGGACCAGCTTCAGGTGCAGGTGGGGGTGCGGGGCGAAGGCGTCGTCGTAGAAGTCCGGGCGGGCGCCGATCGAGGCGAGCAGTTCGTGCAGCAGCCGACGGGCGACACCGTCGAGCCGGTCGATCCAGTGCAGGGCCGCGGTGCGCAGCTCCGGGAGCGCGGCGGGCCACTGGTTCGGCCCCTCCAGCCACCAGTAGGCGGGCTCGCCGGGCGCGGGCACGTGCGCCGGCAGTTCGGGGCCGATGTCGAGCTGGTCGCGCCAGTCGCGGCTGCCGCCGGTGCGCTCGTCCCCGGTGCGCGTGTAGCCGCGGAAATGCGGGGAGTTGAGGTTGCTGACCGACAGCCGGTCGGTCTCGGGAAGGGCGAAGAAGGCGCGCATCGCGGAGGTGAGGTCGGCGGTCTCGGCGGCGGTCACGCCGTGGCCGACGAGCTGGAAGAAACCGACTCCGGTGGCGGCCTCCCGCAACTCCCGGCGGAGCCGGGCCCGGTCGGTGGCGTCACCGTCGGCGAGCGAGAGGTCGATGACGGGGAGGGTGATGGGGTGCTGCAGCGTCATGGGTGCGCGTCCACGGTGAAAGGCCCGGCCGCGGCGGCGGGTCGCGCCGGGGCATGCCGGGGTGGCGGCGCCCGGCGCGGCCGGTGGACCGCTACGGGCAGGGGATGTGGATGGGGCAGATCAGCCGGAGCGTCGACAGGACATGCTCGTGACGCGGAGCAGGTCCACGTGGCGACGGCTGACGAGAAGAAGCACCCCTTCAGGCTACAACCCCCGTCCGGACGGATTCCGGGAAACGGCGGAGTTCGATCAACCGATCGTTCGGTAGTGAGTCCCCGATCAGTAGCCGGTCGAGCCGTCGATGCGCTCGCGCAGCAGGTCGGCGTGCCCGTTGTGGCGGGCGTACTCGGCGAGCATGTGCAGCAGGATGCGGCGCAGCGAGACCGGGCGCCCGGTGGTCTTCTGGGTGCCGGTGGCGTCCAGCGACGGGGCCTCGGCGACGATCCGGCGGGAGATCTCGACCTGGGCGCGCCAGAGCGCCAGCGCCTCGGCGAAGTCGCCGTCGAGGTGCTCGAAGTCCTGCTCCGGGTCGTCGTCGGAGTAGTAGAGCAGCGGCCTGGTCTCGTCGCCGGCGAACTGGATCTCCAGCCACCACTGTTCGGCGCCGGTCAGGTGTCGCACCAGCCCGTGCAGGCTCAGCCCCGACGGCGGCACCGCGAGCTCGGACAGCCGCTCCACGGGGACGCCCGCGCACTTCAGCGCGAAGGTCTCCCGGTGGAAGTCCAGGAACGCGGCGAGGAGTTCACGCTCGTCGCCGACCAGCGGCGGAGTCGCCCGGCTCTCGGCGTCGGCCCAGGCGGGGGAGAGGTGCTGCGGTGGCGGTGTGGGTGCGGTCGTCATGGCCGCCAGCGTGCCACCCGGGCCTGACAGTGACGTACCGTCAGTGGCGGGGTGCTTCGCCCCGGTACGTGCCGAACGACCAGCGGTTGCCCTCCGGGTCCAGCACCGTGAAATCCCGTGAACCGTAGTCGGTGTCGTGCAGTTCGGCGGTCACCCGGGCGCCCGCGCCGACCGCCCGCCGGAACAGACCGTCCGGATCGTCGGTGACCACGTACGCGCCGAAGGTGCCGGGCCGCAACGGCCACGGATCGTCCTCGCCCTCGGCGGGCTCCTTCGCCGATCCCAGCATGATGCCGCCGCCGAGCGGCCATGCCAGTTCCGCATGCTCCACCCGGTCGCCGTCCGCGTACACCGTGGTCGCCCGGAAACCGAACGCCTCCACCAGGAACGCGATCAGCCCCCGGGCATCACGCGCCCGCAACGTCGGCCACACCTGCGGCGGCGGGGGAACGGCGGCTTCGGGCATCTCCGGCCTCCTCGGCTCTGCGACCTGCGACGACGGGCCCACCCTAGGCCCGCCCCGCAGGCCGAAGGGCGTTGGCACGCCGGGGAAACGGCGGCCCGTCCGGGTGGGATCGGCCGGATCGGCGGTACCGGCGTCAGTGGGAGACGGCGAGTTGGGTGGCGTGGTGCTCGGGGGTGTCGATCTCGTCCAGCAGGGCCACCGCCAGGTCCGGGTGGGAGATCCGGCCGGTGCCGGTGACGGTGTTGACCGCGGTGACGTACTGGCCGGTGGCGGGGGCGTCGGCGTCGAGGTCCATGGGCGGGACGACCATCAGCCAGTCGAGGGGGCCGGCCTCGGCGGTGAGGAGGTCGAACTCGGCGACGTGGCCCTGCGAGAACGTCCGGTACTGCTCGGGGAATTCGGGGTCGTCCATGATGCGCACCCCGGGCGAGGTCTCCAGCGTGGTGGCGATGCCGAGCACCAGCAGCCGGCCGACCCCGGCACGGTTCAGACCCGCCGTCAGGGAGCGTGCGGCGGCGGTGAAGTAGCTCTCGGACGGGACGTCCAGCCGCACCGAGGCGTTGATCGCCGCGTCGTGGCCGGCCGCCACCCGGGCCACCGCATCCGCGTCCGTCGCGTCGCCGCGCACCAGCGTCACACCTGAACTCTCCTCCATCTCAGGGTACTTGGCCGGGTCGCGGACCACCGCCGTCACGCTGTGACCGCGTCGGACGGCCTCCGCGACCGCCGCCCGGCCGACCCGCCCACCCGCGCCGAAGATCACGATCCTGCTCATGGCTGCTCCTCGTTGTCCTGGTTGCCGTGCTGCGTTCCGTGTCGTCGCCGACGGTAGGACGGGCACCCCCGGTTACTGCAACGGAACCGGCCCCGAGGTGCGGCTATCGTCGAGGCATGACCATCTCCGAGGAAGCCGGGGTGTTCGACCCCCGGAAGTGCGCGCACCGCTCACCGATCCAGGTCGGCGACAAGTGGTCCGGCGCGGTGCTGCGTTGCCTCCAGGACGGGCCGCACCGCTTCACCGAACTCAAGGCCCGGCTGCGCGGCGTCAACCCGAAGGTGCTCACCGAAACGCTGCGCGCGATGGAACGCGACCACTGGCTGACCCGCACCGACCACGGCGGCAACCCGCCGCACGTCGAGTACGCGCTGACCGAGGTGGGCGGCTCGCTGATCGGCGTGCTGGACACCGCCTGCACCTGGGCCCGCGAGCACCACGGGGATTGATCACAGCGGCCGCCGGTACACCTGTCGCGACCCGCCTTCCGGCCCGTTCCCGGCGGCCTCGGCGGGGGAGAACCCCAGCCGCTCGTAGAACACCCGCGCGCCGCCGGCCACCGCTCCCGGGTGGTCCGCGCCGAAGGTCACCACCTCGACGCTCGCCACCCCGTCCGGGCAGCGGGCCAGCGCCTCCGCCACCAGCGCCCGGCCGACACCCGCACCCCGGGCGCTCTCGTCCACCACCAGCCAGTGCAGGTGGCACACCGACGCCTCGTACCCGACCAGCAGGCCACCCACCACGCGGTTCCCGTCGGTCGCCACCAGCGCCGTCCCCCGGTCGAGTTGACGCTCCACCGCCTCGTGGAACCCCGGATCGCCCACCATCGCCCCGAACCAGTGCTCGACCTGCCCGGCCAGCCGCACCAGCCCCGCCGCGTCGCCGTCCCGGCCGGTGCGGATCCGTACGTCCATCGGTTCTCCTCGTCAGGTGGCGTCGGGGCAGGCGAGGGCCTGGTCGATCAGGGCGCGGAGTTCTTCGTCCTCAAGGATCGCCTCGTAGCCGTCCCGGTCGGACAGGCGGCCTTCGGAGCGACGGGCCGCCAGCAGGGCGGTGCGGATCGCCGGGCTGATCGTGCCCATTTGGATCGCGGCCCGCATGGCCGTGGCGAACAGGAAGTAGTCGGGTTCGGCTTCGGCGATCGGCACGATGAACTCTGTCAGGGCGTCCAGGCTCGGCCCGGGCCGGCCGGTGACTGAGCAGAGCGCGGAGGCGGCGGCGATGCGTGTCTTGTGCTCGGTCGTGGCCATGACGTGGCGGAGGTGATCGGCGTACGGGGCTGCGGCCGGGCCGAACTCGCCCAGCCGCGCGATCGGGGCCTGCCACGGGTGTTCGGCGCTCAGTACGGCCTCGCCGATCAGGCGAAGCGCGGTCGGGCGGTCCTCGGCGATCAGGTCGGGCCGGTACTGGAGTTGGGCGGCCGTCAGTCCGAGGCCGCGGATGATCGCTGCGGCGTCCGGGCCGAACGCGGACAGCGCGGCGAGCGCGTCGGGTGCCGTGAAGGGCTCGCCGAGCAGGGGTAGTACGTCCGGTAGTGCCGCTGCGGCGTCCCGGCCCCAGGACTCCAGCACGGCAAGGAAGTCACGGGCCGCACCGTGCGGACTCTCCCGGCGGAGCGCCTCGCGCAGTTCGGGCAGCAAGGTGTCCGCGTCCGCCCTCAGCGGGGCCAGGGCGTGGACGATCGACGGAGGGTGTGGACCGTCCACGGCGCCGCACCCGCGGCACTCGTCCTCTCCTTCCGCATGCGCGCGCAACTGCTCGGCCAGGCCCGGCAGTCCGCGCCGGTCGCCGATCCTGAGCAGTGCCCAGCGGGCGAGCTCGCCAACGGTCCCGAACATCTCCGGGTCCGTGGCGTCGTCGTCCAGCAGTGCTGCCAACTGGTCCGCGTACGGGGCGGCGACGGGTCCGAGGCCGCCGAGGAAGTTGGCGGCGCGCTGGCGGACGTCCGGGGAGGGGTGCGTGAGCAACTGGCCGACGGTAGAGGTCAGTTCGGGGTCCACGGAGCGCCGCCGGGTGAGCAGGACCCAGGCGATGTCCAGCGTCTCCTGGCACAGGAGCGCGTCGGCGGTGCGTTCGGCGACGGCCAACAGGCGCAGCAGGTACGCGTTTTCCAGGTCGGGTCGGTGCGCGAACAGGCGAGACACCCACCAGATCACGTTCTCGCGTTCCAGCGGCTCGTCGATGCCCAGGATGTACCAGACGCCGTCGAAACGGGGGTTCGGCGCCGGGTCGGTCAGGACGGCGATCAGGCGCTCGAAGTGTCGGACCGGCAGGTCGGGGTCGGTGGCGGCGGAGGTGTGCACGGCCGCGACGTACAGCGCCGGGTCGTCGTCGGCCAGGGCCTCGGCGAGGACAGCGGGCGCCTCGACGCTGTCGCACTTCCGCAGGGCGAGCAACAGCGCGATCCGCGCGGTCCGATCGGTCTCGGCCTGCCAGCGTTCCGACAGCAGCCCGGCGGCGACCGCGAGCGGGGCCGCCACCTGCCGGACGGCAGGGTCGGGGTCGGCGAGCAGCAGCAGGACGGACGCGCGGTGCTGCTCCATGAGCTCGGGCGACAGCGGCAGCAGGAGGGTCAGCAGCTCGGTCAGCGCACGCCGGGCGCCCATATTCGGGTCGAGCGCCAGCGCGAGCAGGAACGGCGCGGCGACCGGTGCGGCGGACGGGAGTTGACGCGGCGGCTGCGGGCGCAGGCAGTACAGCGGCCAGCAGTCCTCCTCCGTGGCCGCCGCACCCGCCTGCGCCAGGTGGCGCAGCGTCCGCGGCACGATCTCCACCGGATCGGACCGGCGAGCGGTCTCCAGTCCGGCCCACTCCACGGCGTCCAGCGCGTCCAGCGACAGCTCCAATTCCCGTCCTCTCCGTCGGACCCGGCCGTCATTCTGCTGGTCCGCCGGACGCCGTGTCGCGCGAATTCCCGGCCGTCGGGCGCCCACGTATCCCCGGAGGTCAGGCGCCCACGTACTCCGCGAGGTGGCGGCCGGTGAGGGTGGTGCGGTCGGCGATCAGGGCGGCGGGGGTGCCCTGGAAGACGATGCGGCCGCCGTCGTGGCCGGCGCCGGGGCCGAGGTCGATGATCCAGTCGGCGTGGGCCATGACGGCCTGGTGGTGTTCGACGACGATGACGGACTTGCCGGAGTCGACCAACCGGTCGAGCAGGCCGAGGAGTTGTTCGACGTCGGCGAGGTGCAGGCCGGCGGTGGGCTCGTCCAGGACGTAGATGCCGCCCTTCTCGGCCATCTGCGCGGCCAGCTTCAGGCGCTGGCGTTCGCCGCCGGAGAGGGTGGTGAGCGGCTGGCCGAGTGTCAGGTAGCCGAGGCCGACGTCGGAGAGGCGCTTCAGGACGGTGTGCGCGGCGGGGGTGCGGGCCTCGCCGGTGGAGAAGAAGGATTCGGCTTCGTCGACCGACATGGCCAGGACCTCGGCGATGTTCCGGCCGCCGAGGTGGTAGTCCAGTACCGCGGCCTGGAAGCGCTTGCCCTCGCACTCCTCGCAGACGGTGGCCACTCCGGCCATCATCGCCAGGTCGGTGTACACCACCCCGGCGCCGTTGCAAGTCGGGCACGCGCCTTCGGAGTTGGCGCTGAACAGGGCCGGCTTCACGCCGTTCGCCTTGGCGAAGGCCTTGCGGATCGGCTCCAGCAGGCCGGAGTAGGTGGCGGGGTTCGAGCGCCGCGAGCCGCGGATCGGGCTCTGGTCGATCGCCACCACGCCCTCGGGTGCGCCGCCCTTCAGCGCCGCGCCGCTGACCAGCGAGCCGTGCACCAGCGAGCTCTTTCCGGAGCCCGCCACGCCGGTGACCACCGTCAGCACGCCCAGCGGCACGTCCACGTCCACCTCGCGCAGGTTGTGCGCGCTCGCGCCGCGGATCTCCAACACGCCGGTGGAGGTGCGGACTTCGGGCTTGAGGGCGGCCCGGTCGTCGAAGTGCCGGCCGGTGATGGTGTCGCTGGTGCGCAGCCCGTGCACGCTGCCCTCGAAGCAGACCGTGCCGCCCGCCGAACCCGCGCCCGGGCCGAGGTCCACCACGTGGTCGGCGATCGCGATGGTCTCCGGCTTGTGCTCCACCACCAGCACCGTGTTGCCCTTGTCGCGCAGCCGCAGCAGCAGGTCGTTCATCCGCTGGATGTCGTGCGGGTGCAGGCCGGTGGTCGGCTCGTCGAAGACGTACGTGACGTCGGTCAGCGAGGACCCGAGATGCCGGATCATCTTCACCCGCTGCGCCTCGCCGCCGGAGAGCGTGCCGGCCGGGCGGTCGAGCGAGAGGTAGCCGAGGCCGATCTCGGTGAACGAGTCCAGCACCTGCCGCAGCGAGGCCAGCAGCGGGCCCACCGAGGGCTCGTCCAACTCCCGTACCCAGTCGGCGAGATCGCTGATCTGCATGGCGCACGCGTCGGCGATCGAGCGGCCCTCGATCTTCGAGGACCGGGCGGCCGCGCTCAGCCGGGTGCCCTCGCAGTCGGGGCAGCGGGTGAAGGCGACCGCGCGGTCCACGAAGCTGCGGATGTGCGGCTGGAGAGCGGCCCGGTCCTTGCTGAGCATCGACTTCTGGATCCGCAGCACCAGACCCTCGTAGGTCATGTTGATGCCCGCGATCTTCATCCTGGTCGGCTCCAGGTACAGGAAGTCGTGCAGCTCCTTCTCGGTGTACTCGCGGATCGGCTTGTCCGGGTCGATCAGCCCGGACTCGGTGTACAGCCGGTAGTTCCAGCCGCCCGGCTTGTACCCGGGGATGGTCAGCGCGCCCTCGTTCAGCGACAGCGCCTCGTCGTACAGCTGCCCCAGGTCGATGTCCGAGACGCTGCCCCGCCCCTCGCAGCGCGGGCACATCCCGCCCGCCCGCGAGTACGTCCGCTTCTCCGCCTTCGAGCCCTCGCCGCGCTCCACCGTGATCGCGCCGGAGCCGTGCACCGTCGGCACGTTGAAGGAGAACGCCGGCGGCGGGCCGATGAACGGGTCGCCGAGCCGGCTGAACAGGATGCGCAGCATCGCGTTGGCATCCGTCGCGGTGCCGACGGTCGAGCGCGGGTCGGCGCCCATCCGCTGCTGGTCCACGATGATCGCGGTGGTCAGGCCGTCCAGCACGTCCACCTCGGGGCGGGACAGCGTCGGCATGAACCCCTGCACGAACGCGCTGTACGTCTCGTTGATCAGCCGCTGCGACTCCGCCGCGACGGTGCCGAACACCAGCGAACTCTTGCCCGAACCGGACACCCCGGTGAACACCGTCAGCCTGCGCTTGGGCAGTTCGACGCTGACGTCCTTCAGGTTGTTCACCCGCGCCCCGTGCACCCGGATCAGATCGTGGCTGTCGGCCAGGTGCTGACGGTCCGCCCGCTTGCCGGTCCGCTCGGTGCCGCTCATCGTCCTCGTCCCTCCGTCCGGCGGCGCCCGTGGCGACACCGCCGCCCCGATCCAACCACCCGGCCGGACGGGGAGCGGGGAGGTGTCCGAACCGTTGCCGGCGCGCGTGGGTAGAGCGGCTGGCCGAACCACGGGGGAGGGGCAGCCATGCGCATGCGGACAATCGGGCGGACGGGGGCCCCGAGGACACCCTCGCCGCCCGGGTCACCGCGGGCCGCCCCAAGGGCTGAGCGCCGGCCCGGTGCCGGTCGCGATCTCGGCCGGCACCCCGCGTGCGGCCAGCCGCTCGCGCAGCCAGGCGGCCTCGGGGAGCGTCCCGGCCAGTCCGTCCCCCGCCAACTGCTCTGCCAGCTCCCGGGCTTGAGACAGCTCCAGCCCCCACGCCTCGCGCACCGTCCGCAGCACCGCGACCCGCCCCGCCGCCGGATCGATCAACCGCAGCCGCACCGTGCCATGTTGGGCGATCAGCGGGTCGCGCACCCAGGGCGGCGCCTCGCCGGTGCCGAACCCGAGGCACGACCCCGCCCCGCAGGCGCGGCAGTACAACTCCGCGTCCCAGCACAGTTCTCCGCCCCGCAGCGCCTGCCCGACGTCCTGCCGCGCCTCGGCCCCGCACTCGCACCCCACCGCGAGTGTCACACCCCACCCGGCCACTTCGTCCCTCCTCGGTCAACAGTCCTATTCTTCCCTCAGCACTGGGAAGCAGACGAAGGGTCGGTTCATGGATCTCACCGGACGCACCATGGTCATCACCGGCGCGGGCCGCGGCACCGGCCGGGCACTCGCCATCCGGGCCGGGCGGCTGGGGGCGCGGGTCCTGGTCTCGGCACGCGGGCTGGACGCGGCCCGGCGGACGGCCGACGAGATCACCGCCGACAGCGGCGCGCAGGCGGAGGGCCTGGCCTGCAACCTGTCCGACCCCGCCTCGGTGCGGGCCTTCGCCGCCGAGGTCGCGTCCCGTACCGACCGGGTCGACGTACTGGTCAACAACGGGGCCCGCTACCTGCACGGCGCCGACCTGCTGGGCGCCGACGACGACGCGATCGTCGACACCATCGCCTCCGGAGCCACCGGCACCGTCCTGGTCACCCGTCACCTGCTGCCGCTGCTGCGCGCCTCGGCCGCCGCAGACGTGGTCAACCTGGTCTCCTCGGTCGGTGAACTGCGCAACCACCGCTCCGACTCGCACCCCGCCTACTACGCGGCGAAGGCCGCCCAGTCCGGCTTCTCCGACGTACTCTCCGCCCGCCTGCGCCCCGAGAACATCCGGGTGATCGCGCTCTACCCCCCGGACTTCGACGACGCCGACCCCCTCGCCCCCAGCTGGGACACCACCCCCCGCACCGCCGCCGACCCCCTCACCACCCAGTCCGTCACCGACTGCGTCCTGTTCGCCATTTCCCAGCCCCGCGACTGCTTCATCCGCACCTTCCGGTTCGAACAGCTGTAGCGCCGGGGGTCACCGACGGCCGATCAGCTGCCGGTGCAGGTCCTGCGTCCCTTCGGGGAGGTCGTCCGGTGCGAACCACCCGGCCTCCAGGATCTCGAACGGGTCCACCCCGATCCGGCCGCTGACGTACCGGGCCTCGTAGGCGACTTCGATGCGCAGCTTGAACCCGCTTCGCAGATACGCCAGTTCGCCGGTCTTCACGGTCAGTCCGGTCTCCTCCCGGACTTCGCGTACGACGGTGTCCTCGAAGCTCTCGTTCTTGTTCGCGTAGCCGCCCGGCAGCCCCCACTGCCGGCCCTCCGGCCACATCCGGTGCTTCAGCAGGAGTACTCGGCCTTCGTCGTCGCGGACGATGCCGGTGACCCCGACCATGAACTTCGAGTGCCACAGCCACAGAACGCGCCACTGCATCGGGCCCCGGATGATCCGCCACAGCTTGGCGGCGATCTTCTTCACGGTTCACCCCTCCATCGGTCGGGCCGACCGCGCCGTCCGCGCGATCGGCCCACCATGCCGCACCCCACCCCCAGGGCGCCAAATTTCAACTGGCCCAGGGGCTCACTCCTCGACGTAGTGGACGGTCTGCATCATGCCGAGGTCCTCGTGGTGGAGCTGGTGGCAGTGGGCGACGGCGTGGCCGGTGAAGTCGGCGTATCTGACCAGGAAGGTGACGGACGCTCCGGGGGTGCCGCCGGCCAGGCCGACGGTGTCGTGCCAGACCGGGGGGTCGAGGCGTTCGCCGTTGCGGTGGGTGACGAGGAACTGGTTGGTGTGCAGGTGGAAGGGGTGGCCGTGGGACGGCAGGGTCTCGTCGGTGCGGACGGTCCAGCGTTCGATGTCGCCCAGGCGCAGGGTGTGGTTGACGTAGTCGGGGTCGAAGCGGCCGTAAGCGGGGTCGCGGGTGAGGTCGCCGTCGGGGTCGTCGGGGGGCGTGGCGTTGCTGCCGAGCATGCGGTAGGCATTGGGGAACGCGCCGGGGAAGACCTGCGGGTCGACGTGGAGGAGCACTTCGCGGTCGGCGTCGGGGTTGACGATGTCCCTCTCGTCGAGGAACGGCCGGCCGGGCGGCAGTGAGTCCGGCAGGTCCATCGGCGGTTCGACGGGCTCGTCCGCGACCTCGATCGTCATCAGCGGGTCGGGTACCCCTTCGGCCCGCAGCTCGTACCGGCCGGGCCGGCCGCCCCGGACCAGGACGTCGGCGCGGTTGCCCATGGCCAGGTTCACCTGCGGCAGGGCGACGGGCCTGGCGAAGCTGATGCCGTCCTGCGCGATCTGGTGCATCGTCAGGTCCTCGCACTCCCCGGCGATCCGCAGGCGCAGGGCGGTGAAGGCGGTCGCGGCGACCAGCCGCCAGCGCTGGACCTCGCCCGGGCGCAGGGTGAGGGTGGGGTTGACCGTGCCGTTGACGGCGAAGGTGGACGGGACGTCGTTCACCCAGCCGCCCGAGGTGAAGGCGGGGACTTCGCCGTCCTCGAACTTGAGCTCGTTGATGCAGACGACGATGTCGTCGGCCGCCTCGATCTCCGGCACCTCGTCGATGTCGCCCTCGACGATGATCACCCCGGCCATTCCTCCGACGATCTGTTCGGCGGTGGATCCGTGCAGGTGGGGGTGGTACCAGTAGGTGCCGGCGGGGTGGTCGGCCGGGATGTGGATGGTGGTCGTGTACCGCGGCTCGGGAAGGCCGTAGGCCACTGCGGCGGCGGTGCGCGGCGCGAACTCGCGCTGGATGTTGTCGGCGTGCCCGGACGGGGAGACGTGCATCCCGTGGGTGTGCAGGTTGAAGCTGTTGGTGCGGTGCGGCGTGTTGTGGTCGCCGTGGAAGGGCCGGTTGGGCGGCAGGCCGTTGATGTGCGTCAGCCGCAGGGTGTCGCCGCCGCGCACGCGCAGGGTCGGCCCGGGGATCGTCCCGTTGTAGGTGCGGGTGGTGACCTGGCCGTAGCCCGGCACCTCGATGTCCGTGAAGCGGACGTCCAGGGTCTGTTGGACGAGCCGCGGCGCCGAGCCGGTCCCCGGGGCCGTCGCTTCCGGCTGCGGGAAGCGCGCCGGTGCCGCCGCCGTCGCGCGCTGTGCGGTCAGGATCCCGTTGGACGCCGCGGCGAGGCCGGCAACGGCTTTGAGGACCAGGCGTCGGCTGATCCAGCGATTCTCTGCCATAAACGGGCAATTTAGGTCAAACGGTCAAAATCGCTCCGACGGCGCACCGGATCGGTCAAGGTCCCACTTTCCCGAATATCGTACGAATGTTCGAACGGGGCGTACGCTGGCAGCATGACGTACCAGCTGCAGGGTTCGCTGTTCGACACCGGCGGCCCGGAGGCGGAGCCCGCGCTCGGCCCGCTCGCCGGAATCGAACGGACGGTACTGGGCCACGGGGCCTGGATCGACGTGCTGCCCGGCTGGCTGAACGGCGCCGACGCGCTGTTCGAACGACTGGTGGACGGGGTGCCCTGGCGGGCGGAACGGCGCGAAATGTACGAACGAGTGGTGGACGTCCCCCGGCTGCTGGCCTTCTACCCCGAGGGCGCCACGCTGCCCGACCCCGTCCTGACCGAGGCCCGGGACGCGCTCGGCGCCCACTACCGGGCGGAACTCGGCGAACCGTTCGCCACCGCCGGACTCTGCCTCTACCGCGACGGCCGGGACAGCGTCGCCTGGCACGGCGACCGGATCGGCCGCGGCGACCGCGAGGACACCATGGTCGCCATCCTCTCGATCGGCCAGGCCCGCCCCCTGCTGCTGCGCCCGCTGGCCGGCGGCGGCCCGACGGTGCGCCGCTCGCTCGGCCACGGCGACCTGCTGGTGATGGGCGGCTCCTGCCAGCGCACCTGGGAACACGCCATCCCGAAGAGCGCCGGCGCGGTCGGCCCCCGGATCAGCATCCAGTTCCGCCCGCGCGGCGTCCGCTGAATCTCGGCGGGGCTCGGCGGGGCTCGGCGGGAGTCGGCGGGACTCGGCCGAACTCTGGCGCGAACGGTCACCGAGGGTCGTCGCGCGGGTGTTTCTGCAGGTCAGTCAGATTCCCGGACTTGAATATTTACGAACGAGTGTTCGATGCTGGAGTCGTGCACATGTTCGAACCAGAATCGATCGACCCGTCCGGGACGGGCGCTTTCGCCCACTTTGCCCCCGCCGGGACGGCCGACCCTGCCCGGACACTCGAACGCGATCGAACGGTCGTCGTCCCGCTGCGGCCCGGCATCGCCCCCGCCCCGCCACTGCCGACCGTCGCCGAACCCGAACTGCTGCCCGTCCTCCCCGCCCTCGCCCCGCTGCTCCCCGGCGGCGGACTGCGCCCCGGCACCGCCGTCTCCGTCACCGGCGACACCGGACTGCTGCTCGCCCTCGGCGCCGGCGCCTTCACCGAACAGACCGGCGACACCGCCTGGGCCGCCGCCGTCGGACTCCCCGAACTCGGCCTGTCCGCCGCCGCCGGCTACGGCTACGACCTGCGCCGCCTGCTGCTCGCCGACCACCCCGGACCGCACTGGCCCGACGTGGTCGCCGCCCTCGCCGGCGCCGTCGGCCTGATCCTGCTGCGCCCCACCGGCCCGGTCGCCCCCACCCTCGCCGCCCGCCTCACCGCCGTCCTGCGCCGCACCCGTTGTGCCCTGCTGGTCGCCGGCCCCTGGCCCGGCGCCACCCAGCGCCTCAGCATCCGCACCGGCCGCTGGTTCGGCCTCGGCGACGGCCACGGCCAACTCACCGGCCGCCAGGTCGAAGCCGTCGCCGAGGGCCGCGGCACCGCCACCCGCCCCCGCACCGCCCACCTCTGGCTCCCCGACGCCACCGGCGCCGCCCGCGCCTTCGCCCCCGCCGAACCGGCCCTCACCCGGCCCGCCCTGGAGGCGGTCTGAGATGCGCAACCCTTCGGCTCCACGCCAACGGCCTTCGCCCCGCCCGGCAACTGCGGGGTCCCCGTCGCCTGCGCCGTCGCCGTTCGGTTGCGGCGATGGCGGCCTGCGGCGCCGGCGTTTTCGTCGGATGCCGGGGGCGGACGGGTTCGCCGTGGGCGGTCGGGGCGGTCGTCACGTCGAAGTGCTGTCCGAGCAGGTCACCGACACCACTTCGCCGTTCCGGCTCTCCGCTGCGCACACGCGCTTCCGGCCCCGGCCCGCGGTTCCCGTCGCGGCCTCCCGCCCCGGCCGAGTTGCCCGGTTGCCCGGTTGCCCGGTTGCCCGGTTGTTCGAGTGGGTCGGCGACGGCGTTCTCGCCGTTCCGGCCTGCCGTCGCCACCGCGGCGGCCTCTCGGCACGGGAGGTGTCCCTGAGCGTCTGCCGATCCCGTCCCCCCTTCTCCCACCGAACCTCTCCGAGTGACCAGCCATGAAGCACCCCAATCCGATTCGTAAGCCGGCGTCGTCCGTGAGCCGTGGTGGCGGCGGGCCGTTGTGGGGTACCGCCCGGGCGGGGGACGGGGGCGCGGGGTGGGGGCCGGCGGGGCAGCGGGTGCTGGTGGTGTGGTGTCCGGACTGGCCGCTGGTGGCGACCGCGCCGGTGGGTGGGGACGCGGGGGCGGTGGCGGTGGTGGAGGGCGGCCGGGTGCTGGCGTCCTCGGACGCGGCCCGGGCGGCGGGGGTCCGTCGTGGGCAGCCGTTGCGGTTGGCGCAGCGGTTCTGCCCGGAGTTGCGGCTGCGGGAGCGGGACGAGGAGGCGGAGGCGCGCCGGTTCGAGCCGGTGGTCGCGGCGGTGGAGGCGTTCACGCCGCGGGTGGAGGTGCTCCGGCCGGGGCTGTGCGCGATTCCGGTGAAGGGCCCGGCCCGGTACTTCGGCGGTGAGGAGGCGCTCACGGTCGGGATCCGGGACGCGGTCGCCACCGTCCTGGCCGAGACCTGGCCGGTCGCCGCGCCGGAGGAGCCCACCGACGAGCTGACCGAGGAGACCGAACCGGCGTGGGTGGACGAGGTGTTCGCCGAGCAGGAGGCCGCCGGACGACCCCCGCTCACCGTGATCGACGGCGGCTCCGCCGAGCCCGCCCCGCCGCACGGCCCCACCCCGCTCGCCCTGGTGGCCCCCGCCCATCCGGAACCGAAGCCGGAACCGAAGCCGGAGCCCGCGCCGACCCCCGAGCCCGAGCCGGAACCGTCGCCCGAACCCCCGCGAGGGCTGCTCGGTGTCGCCGACGGCCTGTTCGCCGCCGTGCTGGCGGCCCGCGCCGAGCTGCTGGTGCCGGCGGGGCGGACGCCGGAGTTCCTGGCGCCGTACCCGGTGTCGACGCTGGGCGAGCCGGAGCTGGCGGAACTGCTGCACCGGCTGGGCGTGGAGACGGTGGGGGCGTTCGCGGAGCTGGCGGCGGACCTGGTGGCGAACCGGTTCGGCCCGACCGGGAGCGCCGCGCACCGGCAGGCCCGCGGGCTGGACCCGCGCCCGCTGGCGCCCAAGGACCAGGGCCTGGACCTCGCGGTCGAGCAACTCTTCGATCCGCCGGAGGAGTTGGCGGAGCCCCTGGTGTTCGTCGGCCGCACCCTCGCGGAGCGCCTGCACGCCCGGCTGGCCGAGGTCGGACTGGCCTGCCAGCGGGTGGCGGTCGAGGTGTCCTGCGAGGCCGGCCGCACCGTCGCCCGGCTGTGGCAGCACGAAGGGCGGCTGACGGCGGCGGCCCTCGCCGAGCGGATCCGCTGGCAGCTGAACGCCTGGCAGTCCACCGGCACGTTCACCGACGCGGACGGCGCGTTCACCGCGCTGCGCCTCGTCCCGGACGGCCTGTTCCCGGACCAGGGACGGCAGTTGGCGCTGTGGGGCGAGGCGGTCGCGGAGGACCGGGTGGAGCGGGCGGTGGCCCGGGTGCAGTCGCTGCTGGGCTACGCGGGGCTACGGCGCGGCGCCCCCGAGGGAGGCCGGGCCCCCGGTGAGCAGCAGGCGCGACTGCCGTGGGACGAGGCCGAACTCCGCCGGAACGACAGAGCGGACGGCCCCTGGCCGGGCCGGCTCACCGACCCGTCGCCGTCCGTGGTGCCGTCCGACCCGGTTCCGGTGCTGGTGCTGGACCGCGACGGGCAGCCCGTCGCGGTGGACGGCCGCGCCGAGGTGTCCGCCCCGCCGGACCGGGTCGAACTGCACGGCCGCACCCTCGAAGTGCTCGGCTGGACCGGCCCGTGGCCGGCCGTCGAACGCTGGTGGGACCCGCGCACCGCCCGCCGCCGGGCCAGGTTCCAGGTCGCGGTGGAGGGCGGCCGCGCCCTGCTGCTCACCGTGGAGGGCGGCCGATGGTACGTCGAAGGAGCATACGACTGAACGAAGTTGACGGACCATCAGATCGAGCGCCGAAGGGGGAGCGCCCGCACCGACCACCCCGAGACCGGAGCACCACCCGCGATGGGATTCACCAGCCACCCCTCGCTCCCCTGGACGGAGCTGCAACGCCGGATGTCCGGCGCGGTCACCGCTGTCCCGCATACCCGCGAGGAGCCCGAACGCCCCCGGCCCGCGCCGCCGAAGGGCGCCGTCCCGTGGGCCGAACTGCACGTCCACTCGGCGTTCAGCTTCCTCGACGGCGCCAGCGACCCGGAGCAACTGCTCGACGAGGCAGTCGCGTTGGGCATCGAGACGGTGGCGATCACCGACCACGACGGGTTCTACGGGGCGGTCCGGCTGGCCGAGGCCGCCAAGGGCACCGGCATCCGCACCGTGTTCGGCGCCGAACTCACCCTCGGCCCGGACGACCACCTGCTGGTGCTGGCCCGCGACCCGGAGGGCTACCGGCGGCTGTCCGCCGCGATCAGCGCCGCCCAACTGCGCGGCGGCGCCAAGAACAACCCGCGCTACGCGTTCGAGGAACTCGCCGACGCCCACCACGGCCACTGGGCGGTGCTCTCCGGCTGTCGTCGCGGCCGGGTCCGGCGCGCCCTGGAGGCCGCCGGCGAAGAGGAAGCCGAACGCCAACTCCGTTTCCTGGAAGAGGCGTTCGGGCCGGGCAACGTGTACGTCGAACTGACCGACCACCGAATGCCCGGCGACGACCTGCGCAACGACCGCCTCGCCGCTCTCGCCGCCCGCACCGCGCTGCCGCTGATCGCCACCAACAACGTCCACCACGCCGCACCCGCGCAGGGACGGCTCGCCCAGACCCTGGCCGCCCTGCACGAACGCCGCACCCTGGAACAGGCCGCCCCGTACACCATGGCCGCCGGCACCGCGCACCTGCGCTCCGGCCGCGAGATGGCGAACCGGCTGCGGAGGTTCCCCGGCGTCCAGCAGGCCACCGTCGACCTCGCCCGGGCCTGCGCCTTCGACTTCTCCACCCTCGACCCGCAACTGCCCGGTTACCCCGTCCCCGACGGCCACACCGAGAGCAGCCATCTGCGCGCCCTGGTCGCCGAGGCCGGACCGCGGCGCTTCGGGCCCGACAACGACCCGGCCCGCCGCCAACTCGCCCGCGAACTCGACGTGATCGAGACCCGCGACCTCGCCGGGTACTTCCTGATCGTCCATGACATCGTCGACTTCTGCCGCCGCGAGAACATCTGGTGCCAGGGCCGCGGCTCCGCCGCCAACTCCGCCGTCTGCTACGCCCTCGGCATCACCGCCGTCGACCCCATCGCCTACGGCCTGCTGTTCGAACGATTCCTCAGCGTGGCCCGCGACGGGCCGCCCGACATCGACCTCGACATCGAGAACCGCCGCCGCGAGGAGGTCATCCAGTACGTGTACGGGCGCTACGGCCGCGCCCACGCCGCCCAGGTCGCCAACGTCATCACCTACCGGCCCCGGCTCGCACTGCGCGACGCCGCCCGGGCGCTCGGCTACCCGTCCGAGCAGGTGGACGCCTTCACCCGGCAGGTGGAGTTCCACGGCACCGTCCAGGACGACGCCGTCATCCCCGCCGACGTCCTCGACCTCGGCAGCCAACTCCACGGTCTGCCACGCCACTTGGGCATCCACTCCGGCGGCATGGTGCTCACCCGGGAACCCGTCGGCGAGATCTGCCCCACCGAATGGGCCCGGATGCCCGGCCGCTCCGTCCTGCAATGGGACAAGGACTCCACCGCCGGCGCCGGACTCGTCAAGATCGACCTGCTCGGCCTCGGCATGCTCGCCGCCCTGCACGACGCCTGCGACCTGATCGAACAGCACTACGGCGAACGGCTCGACCTCGCCACCATCCCCCAACACGACCCCAAGGTCTACGAGATGCTCTGCCGGGCCGACACCGTCGGCGTGTTCCAGGTCGAGTCGCGCGCCCAGATGGCCACCCTGCCCCGGCTCAAGCCCAAGCACTTCTACGACCTGGTGGTCGAGGTCGCGCTCATCCGCCCCGGCCCGATCCAGGGCGGCTCCGTCCACCCCTACCTGCGCCGCCGCGACGGCGTCGAACCCGTCGACATCCCGCACCCCAGCATGGAACGCGCCCTCGCCAAGACCCTCGGCGTCCCGCTGTTCCAGGAACAGATGATGCAACTCGCCATCGACTGCGCCGGATTCACCCCCGACGAGGCCGACCGGCTCCGGCAGGCGATGGGCGCCAAACGCTCCCTGGAACGCGTCGCCGTGCTGCGCACCCGCCTGCTGGAAGGCATGGCCGAACGCGGGATCCCGGCCGAGACCGCCGAGGACGTCTACACCAAGATCGAGGCCTTCTCCAGCTACGGCTTCCCCGAGTCGCACGCGATCAGCTTCGCCTACCTGGTGTGGGCCAGCGCCTGGCTCAAGTACCACCACCCGGCGGCGTTCACCTGCGCGCTGCTCGCCAACCAGCCGATGGGCTTCTACTCCCCGCTCAGCCTGATCACCGACGTCCGCCGCCACGGCGTCCGGGTGCGCGCGGTGGACGTCGCGGTCAGCGACCCCGGCCCCACCCTGGAACCCGGGCGGCACCCGTCCTACCCGCATCCCCTCACGGCCGGGACCCCGCAGGCCGCGATCCGGCTCGGCCTCACCTCGGTCCGCGGCCTCGGCCAGGCCCAGGCCGAGACCATCGCCGCCGGGCGCCCCTACACCGACCTGGAGGACTTCGCCCGCCGCACCGCCCTGCCCCGCACCGTCATGGAGGCCCTCGCCACCGCCGGCGCGTTCTCCTGCTTCGGCCTCGGCCGCCGCCAGGCCCTCTGGTCGGCCGGCCTGTACGCCGCCACCGACCCCGACTCACTGCCCGGCACCCTCCCCGGCGCCGACGCCCCACCGCTGCCCGCGATGACCCCCGTCGAGGAGACCATCGCCGACCTCTGGGCCACCGGCAGCTCCGCCACCAGCCACCCCGTCCAACACCTGCGCGAAGCCCTGCACCGCTCCGGCGCCGTCACCGCCGCCCAGCTCCAGCACGTCCCACCCGGCACCCCCGTCGTCATCGGCGCCCTGGTCACCCACCGCCAGCGCCCACCCACCGCCGGCGGCGTCCTCTTCCTCAGCCTGGAGGACGAGACCGGCCTGATCAACGTCATCTGCAACCGCCCGGTCTGGGAGGCCCACCGCCGCACCGTCCTGGAACGCGCCGGCCTGCTCATCCACGGCACCGTCGAACGCACCCACGGCGCGACCAACCTGATCGCGACGCGCATCTCGCCACTGCGGCTCGGCATTTGACGAGTCGGCGGCGGTTGCCGGACGGGCCACGGAAAGCGCTTGCCAGGGCCGGTACGGTGTCTCCGATCAAGAAGGGGGGACCCCATGTCCAGACGCCTCGCCACCGTCCTCGTCCTCGCCGCAGCCGCGCTCGCCGCGACCGGCTGCAGCACCGACTCGAAGCAGTCCGCCGCGCCCGCCGCCGGCGCCACCACGCCGGCCGCCGCCTCCGCATCCACTTCCGAAGGTCCCGGCCCCGCCTGCAGCGCCGCACCCAGCCCCACCGAGAGCTGGATGGGCGGCTGGGAGGGTCCGCTGCCGGACGAGATCCGCTGCCTGCCGCACATCGAGCACGGCACCTACTCCCACATACCTCCTGCGGCGGATGTCTACGAGGGCGGCACGAACGCCGTCTCGGTCACCGTCACGTCCGACACCACCCGCGATCAGGCCTTGGCCGTGTGTCTGCGCATCACCGAACTCGGCTACGGCCTCGGCGGCCCACACCAGGTTTCGATGCTCCAGGTCAGCGGGGCCAATGGCCACTACATGTCGATACCCGGTCAGGAGCCCTGCTACAAGGTCCACTGACCGGCATCGCGGTCAGTGGCGGCGCAGCGGCTTGCGCCCCTCCCCGGGCGGCCCCGCGAACGCCTGCGCGCGGGGCAGCCACGCGCGGGCGGTGTCGCCCTCGGCGGTCAGGGCGAGGTCGTCGGGGTGGCGGCGCTGGGTGACCAGCAGACAGAAATCCAGCGCCGGGCCGGACACCCGGTCGGTGGCGTCCTCCTCGCCCCAGGCCCACAACTCGCCGCCGGGGGAGCGGAGTTCGAACCGGATCGGGGCGGTCGGCGCGGGCAGGCCGTGGGCGGCGAACGCGAAGCCGACGGTGCGGACGCCCAGATGCGCGATGTGCCGCAGACGGTCGGTCGGGGTGCGGTCCGCGCCGAGCGCGTCCGCGACGTCCTGCCCGTGCGCCCAGGTCTCCATCAGCCGGGCCGTCAGCATCGACCGGGCCTTCATCGGCGGCCCGAACCACGGCAGCCGCACGTCCGCCGGTACCTCCGCGAGCACCCGGGCCACCTCGGCCCGGCCCGCCCGCCAGCGCTTCAGCAGCGCGGCCGGCTCCTCGCCGACACCCTCGGCCGCACCCTGGTCCACCGCCGCCATCCCGTCCGCGAACTCCCGCCCCAGCGCAGCCGCGAACCCCTCCGGGTCCTGTGCGGCGAGCAGCGTCCACCGGTCCGTCCACGCCAGGTGCGACACCTGATGCGCCACCGTCCACCCCGCCGCCGGTGTTCCCACTTCCCATCCGGCCGCCCTCAACTCCGCCACCAGGGAGTCCAGTTCCGCTCCCTCGGCCATCAGATCCGCCACCAGCCCGTCCACCCGCCACCCCTCTCGCCGTCCGATGCCCACACTCCTACCCCGCCACCCCCCACCGCACCGGCCCCGCGCAGCGGGTGGGCTTCGGCGTCGGCAGTCGGGCACGGGCGGGGCCTGCCGGCGGCTCCTCGTTGCGGGGTCCGCGTGCAACTCGGCGCACCGGCCCCCATGCGCGTCGCCCGCGGCCCTGCGGGCGCGACGGGCTCCCGCTCCCGGCCCCGCGCAGCGGCCCGCACCCCCGTTTCCGCCCCCGCGCAGTGGTTTGCGTCCCCGCTCCCGGCCGGGGCAGTGGCCCGGACCCCGGTTTCCGGCCCCGCGCAGTGGTTTGCGTCCCCGTTTCCGGCCGGGGCAGTGGCCCGGACCCCGGTTTCCGGCCCCGCGCAGTGGTTTGCGTCCCCGTTTCCGGCCCGGGGCAGTGGCCCGGACCCCGGTTTCCGGCCCCGCGCAGTGGTTTGCGTCCCCGTTTCCGGCCCGGGGCAGTGGCCCGGACCCCGGTTTCCGGC
>NZ_JBIUCB010000030.1:0-9595 GCF_044593455.1 Kitasatospora sp. NPDC051984 | reverse complement strand
CGGCCCCGCGCAGTGGTTTGCGTCCCCGCTCCCGGCCCCGCGCAGCGGTTTGCGTGCCTGCTCCCGCCCCCGCGCAGCGGCTTGCACTCCCGCTCCCGGCCCGCACCCCCGTTTCCGGCCCCGCGCAGCGGTTTGCGCAGCGGGTTTCGTTGCCGGGCCGGTGGCCGGCGCCGTGGTCTGATGGGGGGTCGGGCTGGTGGAGCGGGAGGCTGGTCGGGTATGCGGGTGGTGGTGGTCGGGGCCAACGGGGAGATCGGTCGGTGCGTGGTGACCGAGGCGCTGGCGCGGGGGCATCAGGTGACGGCGGTGGTGCGGCGGCCGGAGGAGTACCAGGGGCTGGCGATCAGCGTGGAGCGCGGGGACGTGCTGGACCCGGCGGACGTGGCGCGGGTCGCGGCGGGAGCTGACGTACTGGTGAGCGCGGTCGGCGGCGGGGACGGCCCGGGCCGGGGCCGGCTGATCGAGCCGGCCGCGCACGCGCTCGTCGCCGGCCTGCGTCAACTCGCCGACCAGGCCCCGAGGTTGCTGGTGGTCGGCAGTGCCGGCAGCCTGACCACCCCGTCCGGCACCCGCCTGTGGGACGACCCGTCCGTGTCACCGCGCCAGCTGGAGATGATGCGGGCGCACGGCCGCGCACTGGAGTACCTGCGTACCGTAAGCGACCTGGACTGGACGGTACTCAGCCCGCCCCAGAGCCTGCTGCCCGGCGAACGCACCGGTGTCTACCGCACCGCCACCGACGACCTGGTCGCCACCCCGGACGGCCTGTCCACCATCTCCCTCGCCGACCTCGCGACCGCCCTGGTGGACGAACTGGAATCGCCCCGGCACCACGGCGAACGCTTCACCTGCGGTTACTGAGGGCCGGGCAGCAGCGGGGCGGAGCCGACGCAGGGGCTGGGCCGCGGCCCGAATTCGTCCGCCGCCGTCCGCTCCGCCGCCACCTGGACCACCAGTCCGACCGCGGCCAGCGGCATTACCAGCCACAGCATCGGATGCCCGCGACTCGGCCGAGGACCCCGTCGGCGCATCACCACGACCAGCTGGACCAAGCCCCAGATGGTCCCCACCGCGCTCAGCACCAGCCCCACCACGGCGAGCACCATCACGTACTGCGGCACCCCCGGCCCGTCCAGACAACGCCGGGCCAGGTCCGTCACCTCGGCGTCGGCAGGGAACACCACGGCAGTGCACGCCCAACCGACGACGACGGCCACCAGGACGTGACGGGCCCGGAACCACCACGCCCGGTCATCGGTCACGGTGAACCCCCTCCGGCGGGTCATCCTGCCAGAGGGCCGGAGGGGGCGGCGGGCGGTCAGCCGAGTTGGATCGAGCGCTTGGCGAGGCCCATCCAGAAGCCGTCGATGACGCTGCGCTGGTCGCCGAGGTCGGCCTCGCCTGCGCCGAGGGTGACGAAGAGGGGGGCGAAGTGTTCGGTGCGGGGGTGGGCGAGGCGTCCGGCGGGGGCCTTGTGTTCGAAGTCGAGGAGGGCGTCGAGGTCGCGGGCCTCGAGGGCGCGGCGGCCCCAGTCGTCGAACTCGGCCATCACGGAGCTGATTCGGCCGTCGGGGGAGAGGGCGCGCAGGTTGTGGGTGAAGAAGCCGGAGCCGACGATCAGGACGCCCTCGTCGCGCAGCGGGGCGAGTTTGCGGCCGATCGCCAGCAGTTCCTGCGGGTCGAGGGTGGGCAGCGAGATCTGCAGGACGGGGATGTCGGCGCCGGGGTACATCTCGACCAGCGGGACGTACGCGCCGTGGTCGAGGCCGCGGTCCGGCACGTCCTGCACGGGGGTGCCGGCGGTGCGCAGCAACTTGCGGACGGAGTCGGCGAGTTGGGGTGCGCCGGGGGCGGCGTACCGCACCTGGTAGTAGTGCTCGGGGAAGCCCCAGAAGTCGTACACCAAGGGGATGGTCCGCACCGCGCCGATCGCCAGCGGCGCCTCCTCCCAGTGTGCGGAGACCATCAGGATCGCCTTGGGGCGGGGCAGGTCGGCGGACCAGGCGGCGAGCTGGCCGGGCCAGATCGGGTCGTCGGCGAGCGGGGGCGCGCCGTGCGAGAGGTAGAGAGCGGGCATGCGCTCGGGGGTGGCGGTGCTCATGGGTCCGTCCTCCTGGCTTGGGCGCCTCGTGTGGTTCAAATTTGAACCGAACGCTTTCGACGGTACACCTGAGTTCAAATTTGAACAACCGGAGTAGGATGCGGGACATGGACGAACCCCGCTGGCTCGACGAGACCGAGATGGCCGCCTGGCGCGGATTCGTCGAGGCCACCAACCTGGTCGCCCGCCGACTGGAGCGCCAGCTCAAGGAGGACGCGGGGCTGTCGCACACCCAGTACGAGATCCTGGTGCAGCTGTCCGCCGTGCCCGGCGGCTCGCTGCGGATGACCGACCTGGCCGACCGGCTGGTCACCTCCAAGAGCGGCCTGACCTACCAGGTGACCCAGCTGGAGAAGGCCGGACTGGTCGGCCGCCGCTCCTGCGCCAGCGACGTGCGCGGCGTGTTCGCCGAACTCACCGAGCAGGGCCGGCAGGCGCTGCGGGCCGCCGCCCCGGGGCATCTCGCCGCCGTCCGCGAAACGCTGATCGACGTGCTCACCCCGGAGCAGTTGGCCGCGCTGGCCGACAGTCTCGGCACCGTCGCCGACCGCCTGCGCGCCGCCGACGCCTGAACCGTCCGTCCGGCCGCCGCCTGAACCGACCGTCCCCGTTAAACCATCGCGGCGCGCACGCAGAGCACGTCCGGCAGGTGCGAGGTGAGCAGCGACCAGCTCTCGCCGCCGTCGGCGGAGCCGTACACCTCGCCGTTGCGGTTGCCGAAGTAGACGCCCGCCGGGTCGGCGTCGTCGGTGCACAGGGCGTCGCGCAGGACGACGCCGTAGTGGTTCTCGTGCGGCAGGCCGGTCTCCAGCGGTTGCCAGGTCTCGCCCGCGTCGGTGGTGCGGAAGACCCGGCAGCGGCGTTCCACCGGCAGGCGGGCGTAGTCGGCGTCCAGCGGGAACAGGTACGCGGTGCCCGAGGTGTGCGGGTGGGCGGCGACGCCGAAGCCGAAGTCTGCGGGCAGGTCTCCGGAGATCGACTCCCAGGTCCGGCCGGTGTCGTCGCTGCGGTACACCCCACCGTGGTTCTGCAGGTACAGCCGGTCGGGATCGGCCGCGTCCCGGGCCATCTTGTGGACGCACTGGCCGTACTCGGGGAAGCGGTCCGGCAGGAAGTCGGCCCGGATCCCGGTGTTGGACGGCTCCCAGCTGCGCCCGCCGTCGGTGGTGCGGTAGACGCCGCCGGAGGAGACCGCCACCGTCAGGACGTCCGCGTCGCGCGGGTCGGTGACCACGGTGTGCATGCCCTGGCCGCCGAAACCGGCGCCCCAGTGCTCGCGCTGCGGGTGGTCCCACAGGGCGTCGACCAGGGAGAACGACTCGCCGCCGTCGGTGGAGCGGAACAGCGCGGCCGGCTCGGTGCCCGCGTACACCACGCCCGGCGCCTCCTCGCCGGCCGGCTGCAACTGCCAGACCCGCTCCAGCGAGGCGCCCGTCCGCTCCGGGAAGCGCACCGCCGGCTTCGACGGCTCCTGCCAGCTCGCGCCGAGGTCGTCCGACCACCAGACCGACGGGCCCCAGTGGCTGCTGTCCGCTCCCACCAGCAGTCGGGTGCGCCCGCCCCGGCGGTCGATGCCCACCGAGTAGATCGCGTTCATCTGGAAGTGCGGGCCACTGAACTCCCACTTCTCGCGGCCCGAACTGCGGCCCAGGAAAAGGCCCTTCTGCGTGCCGACGGCCAGCAGGACTTCCCGTACGTCGCTCATCGTGAACCATCCGGAACTCGGTTGTGCGCGGTCCCGCAGCAGTCTCCTCCGGGGGTCCGACAGTCGCACGGCAGCGCGCCGCGACCGCCGGGCGGGCGCGGCGGAATGCGCGGGCGGGCGGAATGGTTTATGATTCAACAACAGCCCACGAAGGAGGACCCGATGGCATCCACGATCGACCTGCGCCGCGCCGACCAGCGCTTCCACACCCGCGCCGGCTGGCTGGACTCCAAGCACTCCTTCTCGTTCTCGCGCCACTGGGACCCGGCCAACACCCACTTCGGCCTGCTGCTGGTCTCCAACGACGACATCGTCGCCCCCGGCACCGGGTTCGAGACCCACCCGCACCGGGACATGGAGATCATCACCTGGGTGCTCGACGGCGGCCTGGTCCACCAGGACTCCGAAGGCCACAACGGCGTCATCTACCCGGGTCTCGCCCAGCGGATGAGCGCCGGCACCGGCATCCTGCACAGCGAGAAGAACGACTCCTGGACCATCACCGGCGAGCCGCAGCACCAGGACCCGGTCCGCTTCATCCAGATGTGGACCATCCCGGACGCCGCGGGCATCGACCCCGGCTACGAGCAGCTCGACATCAACGACCAGCTCGTCCAGGGCGGTTGGACCACCCTCGCGTCCGGCATGAGCAAGCACTCCAACCAGCGGGCGATCGGCATCCGGCAGAAGCACGCCGCGCTGCACGTCGCACGCATCCGCCCGAACGAGACGCTGGAACTCGCCACCGCCCCGTTCGTCCACCTCTACGTGGCGCGCGGCGAGGCCGCCGTCGAAGGCGCCGGACTGCTGCGCGAGGGCGACGCCCTGCGCATCACCGGCGCCGAGGGCCAGCGGGTCACCGCCGGTCCGGACGGGGCCGAGCTGCTCCAGTGGGAGATGAACGCCACCCTCAACTGAGGCCACCCGCAAGTCCCGTCGAGCGCTTTCGAGCGCCCGGCGGGCCTTTCGTGCTGTCCGGACGGCATTGTTCTCGCCTTGCCCGGCCTGCTGGGCTTCACGCGGGCAGCACGAAGGGGCGCCGGGAGATTCCCGGCGCCCCTTTCGTGGCGTCATGCCGTCAACCGACGTGCGGTGTACGTCAGTTCTGCTTGGCGTTCTGCGCCGCCACGCCGGCGTGCACCTCCGCCATGTCGAGCTTGCGGGCCTGGCCGATCAGGTCCTCCAGGGCCGCCTCCGGGAGCGCGCCCGGCTGGGCGAAGACCAGGACACCCTCGCGGATGATCGCCAGCGTCGGGATCGACCGGATCTCGAACGCCGCCGCGAGCTCCTGCTGCGCCTCGGTGTCGACCTTCGCGAAAGTGATGTCCGTGTGCTTCTCGGCAGCCCGCTCGAAGACCGGCGCGAACTGGCGGCAGGGACCGCACCAGGCCGCCCAGAAGTCGATCAGGACGAACCCCTTGCCGTCCTCACCCTGGACCACCTCGTCGAAGTTGTCCTTGGTCAGTTCCACCGTGCTCATCGCCGCCACCTGCCTTCCACAGCCGGGTCTTTCCCTAGCGGGCCCGCTCCCGGACCCACGCCCGCCTCAACCCTGCCACCTGCGGAACTATTCCGGGCGACCCGACTCCCGCTGAACGTTCAGGACCTGCCGTACGTACCCCCGGGCGAACCGGTCGAACCCCGGGGCCCGGCAATCCGGCGGCCCGGCCGACCGCACCCCTCCCGGACGGGAGCAAGCCAATGACCATCACCGGCCGAACGGCCCCCAGCGGCCGCCGCGTCACCATGCTCGCCGCCGGTGCCCTGGCCGCTGCCGCACTGATCGCCGGCTGCGGCAGCGGCGGCGGCGGAAGTTCTTCCTCGACCATGCACTCCGGCAGTCAGACCCAGGCCACGACGCTGATGACCGAGCACAACGGCACCCTCGGCACCCTGGTCACCGACGGGCAGGGGTTCACCCTGTACCGCTTCGACCAGGACACCAACAACCCCTCGGCCACGCACTGCACCGGCGACTGCGCCACCCTCTGGCCGCCCGAACTCACCACCGGCAGCGGCGCGCCCGCCCTCAAGGGCATCGACGCCAAGCTGGTCTCCACCGTCACCCGCCCCGACGGCACTCATCAAGTCACCCTGAACGGCTGGCCGTTGTACCGCTACACCCCCGACACCAAGCCAGGCCAGACCAACGGCCAGGGCGTCGGCGGCACCTGGTGGGCGACCACCCCGACCGGCGACAAGGCGATGCCGATGGCCGGCTCGGGGCCGAGCATGCCGTCCGGCGGCGGGTACTGAACGGGCACCGGAATGGTGGCCGGAGCCGAGGGAGTGCGGCGCGGGCGCCCGCGCCGCACCCCTGGCACGGTTATCGACACCGGCCGGGCCGGACTTGAGAACCCCGGCCCGCCGCGCGCCCCGCACCGGCAGCCGCGCGCCCCGCACCCGCCGTCCCGGATCGACCCGCGGCCGCACCCGCGCGAGGATGGCGCCGTGGCCGAGCACCCCCGCACCACCGGTCACGACGGCGCCGCGACCGGCCGGACCCGTCCCACCGGTCCCGCCGCCGAGGACCGGCTGATGCGCGTCCTGTACCGCGAGCACGCGCGCCCGCTGTACGGGATGGTGCTGCACCTGGTCGGCGGCGACCGCCAGCGCGCCGAGGACGTCGTCCAGGAGACCCTGGTCCGCGCCTGGCGGCACCTGGACCGGCTCGACACCGACCATGGCAGCCTGCGGCCCTGGCTGGCCACCGTCGCCCGGCGGATCGTCATCGACGGCCGGCGCGGCCAGAGCGCCCGGCCCCGCGAAGTCCCCGACGGCGAGCTGGAACGGATCCCCGCCGAGGACGAACTCGACCGCGTGCTGCGGCTGATGACACTCACCGACGCACTCGATTCGCTGTCCGAGGCGCACCGCGGCGCGATCACCGAGACGTATCTGCGCGGACGCACCGCCACCGAGGCCGCCGCCGTCCTGGGCGTCCCGCCCGGCACGGTCCGGTCCCGGCTCTACTACGCTCTGCGAGCCCTCCGGCTCGCCCTGGAGGAACGGGGAGTGACACCATGACCACCCCCGGCGCCCATGAGTACCCCGATCCGCACCAGGACCTCGCTGCCCACCTGCTCGGTGTGCTCGAACCCGAGCAGGAGGCCCGGTTCGCCGCCCATCTCGCGCACTGCCCGCGCTGCACCGCCGAGGCCGCCGAGCTCGGCCCCGTCACCGAGCTGCTGGCCGAACTCGCGCCCGCCGCGAGCCCGGAGCCGGTGGCCGTGGTCGCGGAGCCGGACGAGCCGCCGCCCGAGCTGCTGAACCGGCTGGCCGGGCAGGTGGTGGCCGAGCGGCGGCGCGCCCGGGTGCGGCGGCTGGTGCTGGCCGCGGTGGCGGCGATCCTCGCGCTGGGCGGCCCCGCGGTCACCTGGGCGCTCACCGAAGGACCTCAAGTCGCCGTCGCGGCGCAGCAGTTCAGCGCCACCGACGCGAACTCCGGGGTGTCCGCCACGGTCGGCGTCGACCCGGCCGCCTGGGGCAGCCGGGTCACCCTCGACCTCGGCCACCTGTCGGGCCCGCAGAGTTGCAGCCTGATCGCCGTCGGCACGGACGGATCCCACCAGACCGTGACCAGCTGGACCGTCCCCGCCACCGAGTACGGCGGCCACACCCAACTGCGCACCGGCGGCGGCACCGGGCTGGCCCCGTCGGCGATCGCCCGCTTCGAGGTGCACTCCGGCACGGCCGTCCTGGTCACCGTCCCCGTGCACCCCGCGCTGCCCGCCCAGCGGTGAGCACCCGGGCGCGGCACACTGGTTGATGAGGAGGCCACGCGGGCCCGGGAGTCGCCCGCCGCGGGGCGCGTGGACGGCCGAGATGCACCCGATCCCCCTGCTCTGCCCGCGCTGCGGACAGCCCCAGCAGGTCATCCACATCGACGACCCGCACCACCCGATCCGGGTGGTGCACACGGAGACCGGCCGCGAGGACTGCGAACCGGCCTCCGAGGAGCCCACCACGGCGAACCAGCCGGAAAGCTGAACACCCTGTACCCACCCGGGAGGTGGCGGCCATGAAGACGCTGGTCGGATGGCACATCGAGATGGAGTTCGAGGAGGACGGCAACCGCACCAAGGCTGCCGCGATGGTCCGCCTCGCCGACGGAACGGAGGTCCGCGCACACGGCTACTCCACCCGTCACCACGCCGACCGCCCGCAGCTGCGGGTCGGTGAGGAGGTCGCCGGGGCCCGCGCCCTGAACGACCTCGCCATGCAGCTGCTCACCAAGGCCCACGAGGAAGTCAGACAGCCCAACTGACCACGAGGGAGTCAGACAGCCCAACTGACCACGGGGGAGTCAGACAGCCCAACTGACCTGACCGGCCCCGTCAGATCCCGGTCAGTGGCACGGCCGGGTCCGCCAGCCGCTCCGGGTCCACACCGCGCCCGGAGCGGACCAGTTCGCGGATCGGGTCGGTCACGTCCCACACGTTGACGTTCATGCCGGCCAGCACCCTGCCGCCGGACAGCCAGAACGCGATGAACTCCCGCCCGGCGACGTCACCGCGGAACACCACCCGGTCGTAGCCGCCGGGCTCCGCGTACCCCGTGTACTCCATGCCCAGGTCGTACTGGTCGGTGAAGAAGTACGGCACCCGGTCGTACACGGCGTCCTTGCCGAGCATCGCGGCCGCGGCGACGGTCGGCTGGTTCAGCGCGTTCGCCCAGTGCTCGACCCGGATCGGCTTCCCGAACAGCGGGTGGAAAGCGTTTGCCACGTCGCCCGCCGCGTAGATGTCGGGGTGCGAGGTCGCCAGGTGCTGGTCGGTGCGGACGCCGTTGTCGACGGTCAGCCCGGCCTGCTCGGCGAGTGCCGTGTTCGGGCTGATGCCGACGCCGACCAGCAGCACATCGGCGGGCACCGTGCTGCCGTCGCCCAGCCGGACGCCGTCCGCCCGCAGCTCCGCCACCTTGACGCCGAACCGCAGGTCCACGCCGTGCGCGCGGTGCAGGTCGGCGAAGACCTGCGCGACCTCCCGGCCGAGGACGCGCAGCAGCGGCAGCTCGGCCGCCTCCAGCACCGTGACCTCCGCCCCCGCGGTGCGGGCCGCGGCCGCCGCCTCCAGGCCGATCCAGCCCGCGCCGACGATCACCACCCGGGCGCCGGGCTTGAACGCCGCTTTCAGTCGCTCGCTGTCGCCGACCCGCCGCAGGGTCTGCACGAAGTCCCCGTCGCCGCCCGGCACGGGCAGCGTGCGCGGCGAGGAGCCGGTGGTCAGCAGCAGCTTCGAGTACGGCAGGCGGTCGCCGCCCTCGACGGTGACAGTGTGCGCGGCCGGGTCGATCGCCGTGGCCGCGACGCCCAGCCGCAGGGTGACGTCGTGCTGCTGGTACCAGTCGGCGGGGTGGACGTAGATCTTCTCCCGCTCCTCCTTCCCGAGCAGGTACCCCTTGGAGAGCGGCGGCCGTTCGTACGGCCGCTCGCTCTCGTCGCCGACCAGGGTGATCGGCCCCCCGTAGCCCTCCGCGCGCAGCGCCTCGGCCGCCTTCGCCCCGGCCAGGCTTGCCCCGATGATCACGATTCCGGTGTCCATGCCCAATCTCCTTCCCGCCATCCGGCTTCCCCGACCATGGCACCGCCACTCCCTCGGCCGGGGGACCCGCGCCGGGCGGGGGCCGTGCGGGGATCCGCCCGCGAGGCGGAGCGCGATCCGGCCGGGACGTCGTCCTCGGCCCTCTCTTCCGGATCTTGCCGGGCGCGCGACGCCGGATCATCCCGCCTGGAAGCACCGGCAAAACATCCAAGTACACCCAGTACGAGGACGTTTCGCCGGCACTCC
>NZ_JBIUCB010000029.1:0-68931 GCF_044593455.1 Kitasatospora sp. NPDC051984 | reverse complement strand
TCGCCACCATCGCGGGCTCCGAACTCGGCCGCGGCCGCGGCGGCCCGCGCTGCATGAGCTGCCCCATCCAGCGCGACCCCGCCAACTGACCGACCGCGACCGACGCCAACCGACCGACGCCAACCGACCGACGCCAACCGACCGACGCCAACCGACCGGCAAGGAGAACCCGTCATGACCGCCGACCTCAACGGCCGCCACTACCTGCGTGAACTCGACTTCACCGCCGCCGAGATCCACCACCTCCTCGACCTCGCCGCCGAACTGAAGGCCGCCCGGCGCGCGGGCACCGAAACGCCCCGACTGACCGGCCGCCGGATCGCCCTGATCTTCGAGAAGGCCTCCACCCGGACCCGCTGCGCCTTCGAGGTCGCGGCGGCCGACCAGGGCGCCATGACCACCTACCTCGGCCCGGACGGGTCGCACATCGGCCACAAGGAGACCATCGCCGACACCGCCCGCGTCCTGGGCCGGATGTACGACGCCATCGAGTACCGCGGCTTCGACCAGGACGCCGTCACCGAACTCGCCGCCCACGCCGGCGTCCCCGTCTACAACGGCCTCACCGACCGGTGGCACCCGACCCAGAGCCTGTGCGACGTGTTCACGATGCGCGAGCACAGCCGCAAGCCGCTGGAGGAGATCTCCTTCTGCTACCTCGGCGACGCCCGCAACAACACCGCCCACTCCCTGATGGCCATGGGCGCCCTGCTCGGAATGGACGTCCGCATCGCCGCCCCGCGCGAGCTGTGGCCCGACCCGGAGCTGGTGTCCGAGTGCCTGCTGCTCGGTCAGGAGAGCGGCGCCCGGTTCCTGTTGACCGACGAGGTGGAGGAGGCCGTGCGCGGCGCCGACTTCCTGTACACGGACGTGTGGGTGTCCATGGGAGAGGACCACGCCCGGTGGGCCGAGCGGATCGCGCTGCTCCTGCCGTACCAGGTCAACGCGAAGACAATGGCGGCGACCGGCAACCCCGACACCGCGTTCCTGCACTGCCTGCCCGCCCTGCACGACCGCCGCACCGACCTCGGCGCCGAACTCGCCACCGAACACGGGCTCGACGGCCTCGAAGTCACCGACGAGGTCTTCGAGTCACCCGCCTCGCTGGTCTTCGACCAGGCCGAGAACCGGCTGCACACCATCAAGGCCGTCCTCGTCGCCACCCTCGGGGAGAAGTGACCATGCGCATACGGCCTGATCACTCCCGCCGACCAGTAGCGCGGGTGAAAGCGGGCTCGATTGCGGGGACTTGACCCGCGCCAGAGCGGAGCGCCGGAAGCGGGTTCGACCGCTTCCGTCGCCGTCGCCGCCGGCCAGGTCGAGCAGGCGCTGGTCGTGCCGCAGCATGGCCAGGACGAGCACCGACAGGGTCCCCATTCCCGGGCCTTACGTCCCGGCGGCGGGCGGTGGGCCGGGGACGTTCGAGCGAGGCACAGGACGGGCAGGGACCACCGGCCCGTTCCCCGTGCAGAATGTGGCCTGTTCGGCCCTGCGGAGGATCCGGCCGCGGGGCGACGATGAGGGCCGACCGCCCGCCGGCGGTCGGTGAAGCCGGCAGACTCCGAGGAGAGCGCAGCCATGTCCGACACCCCCAGTTCGGCCCCCGGTGGACCGTCCGACGAGGAGGTCCGGGCGCTCGACGCCCACTGGCGGGCCGCCAACTACCTCGCGGCGGGCCAGATCTACCTGATGGCCAACCCGCTGCTGCGCGAGCCGCTGCGCCCGGAGCACATCAAGCCCCGCCTGCTGGGCCACTGGGGCACCTCGCCCGGCCTGAACCTGGTCCACACCCACCTCAACCGCGTGATCAAGGCCCGGGGCCTGGACGCGGTCTGCGTCTGGGGACCCGGGCACGGCGGGCCCGCCGTGCTGGCGAACTCCTGGCTCGACGGCAGCTACACCGAGACCTACCCGAGCGTCACCCGGGACGCGGACGGCATGGCCCGGCTGTTCCGGCAGTTCTCCTTCCCCGGCGGCGTGCCCAGCCACGTCGCCCCCGAGACACCGGGTTCCATCCACGAGGGCGGAGAACTCGGCTACGCGCTGTCGCACGCCTACGGCGCCGCCTTCGACAACCCCGGCCTGCTGGTCGCCTGCGTCATCGGCGACGGCGAGGCCGAGACCGGACCTCTGGCGGCCTCCTGGCACGGCAACAAGTTCCTCGACCCGGTGCACGACGGCGCCGTCCTGCCGATCCTGCACCTCAACGGCTACAAGATCGCCAACCCGACCGTCCTGGCCCGGCTGCCCGAGGCGGAACTCGACGCACTCCTGCGCGGCTACGGCCACGACCCGCTGTACGTCACCGGCGAGGACCCGCTCACCGTCCACCGGGCCATGGCCGAGGCCATGGACACCGCACTGGAGCGGATCGCCGCCCTCCAGCACGAGGCCCGCGCCGAGGGCAGCACCCGCCGACCGCACTGGCCCCTCATCGTGCTGCGCACCCCCAAGGGCTGGACCGGCCCGGCCGTGGTGGACGGACTGCCGGTCGAGGGCACCTGGCGCGCTCACCAGGTCCCGCTCGACCAGGTCCGCGACAACCCCGCGCACCTGCGGCAGTTGGAGGAGTGGCTGCGCTCCTACCGGCCGGAGGAGCTCTTCGACGAGAACGGCCACCCGGCGGCGCCGGTCCTCGACTGCGTCCCCGAAGGCCAACGTCGCCTCGGCGCCAACCCGCACGCCAACGGCGGCCTGCTGCTGCGCGACCTGCCGATGCCGCCGCTGGAGCGCTACGCCGTACCCGTGGACAAGCCCGGCGCCACCCTGCACGAGCCGACCCGGGTCCTGGGCGACCTGCTGGCCCAGGTGATGGCGGACACCGCCGAGCGCCGAGACTTCCGCCTGGTCGGCCCGGACGAGACCGCCTCCAACCGGCTCCAGGCCGTCTACGCGGCCACCGGCAAGGCCTGGCAGGCGCAGACCCTGCCCGTCGACGAACACCTCGCCCCCGACGGCCGGGTGATGGAGATCCTCTCCGAACACACCTGCCAGGGCTGGCTGGAGGGCTACCTCCTCACCGGCCGCCACGGCCTGTTCTCGTGCTACGAGGCCTTCGTCCACATCGTCGACTCCATGGTCAACCAGCACATCAAGTGGCTGCGCACCACCCGTGCCCTGCCCTGGCGCGCCCCCATCGCCTCGCTCAACTACCTGCTCACCTCGCACGTCTGGCGCCAGGACCACAACGGCTTCTCGCACCAGGACCCCGGCTTCGTCGACCACGTCCTCAACAAGAGCCCCGAAGCCGTCCGGGTCTACTTCCCGCCGGACGCCAACACCCTGCTCGCCACCGCCGACCACGTCCTGCGCAGCCGCGACTACGTCAACGTCGTGGTCGCCGGCAAGCAGCCCTGCTTCGACTGGCTCACCCTCGACCAGGCCCGCGTCCACTGCGCCCGGGGCGCCGGGATCTGGGAGTGGGCCGGCACCGAGGACGGCACCCGCGAACCCGACGTCGTGCTCGCCTGCGCCGGGGACGTTCCCACCCAGGAGGTCCTTGCGGCCGCCCAGCTGCTCCGTACCCATCTGCCCGACCTGGCCGTCCGAGTGGTCAACGTGGTCGACCTGGCCCGGCTGATGCCCGCCGAGGAGCACCCGCACGGCATGCCCGACGCGGAGTTCGACGCCCTGTTCGGCCGCGACCGACCGGTGATCTTCGCCTACCACGGCTACCCGTGGCTGATCCACCGCCTCGCCTACCGCCGCGCCGTCCACCCCCACCTGCACGTGCGCGGGTACAAGGAGTCGGGCACCACCACGACGCCCTTCGACATGGTGGTCCGCAACGACCTCGACCGCTACCGGCTCGTCATGGACGTCATCGACCGGGTGCCCGGCCTCGCCGCCCGGGCCGCCGCCCTGCGCCAGGAGATGGCCGACCGGCGCACCCGCCACCACGACTGGATCCGGGAGCACGGCACCGACCTGCCCGAGATCACCGACTGGACCTGGTAGAGCTGACGTGCGACCAAGGGGGGCCGACCGTCAGGAGACCAGCACCGTGGACCTACCCGTCGCCGTCGGAGTGGACGCGGTCGTCCCGCACGACTGATCCGTCCGCACCGAGGTGGCCGTGGTACCGACGAACGGGCCGGTACCACGGCCACCGGCGTTCCGGCGCGCAGTCCGGGGGCAGTGGTCCACGGGTGAGGGATCTTCGGCCTTCGGTGTGCCCCACTGGCCGGGCCCCCGGCGGAGGCTTCCCCGTCGGGGAGCCTCGTTCTCGCGCGCCCGGGAGCCGAAGTGCCGTGGCGGGTGGGCACCGCGGCCCGACACGGTGCGCCGGCCTTGGTCCGGCTGCCCCGGCCGGCAGCGATGTCTGCCGGTGCGGTGGCGGAGATCAGGGGCGCGCCGAGCCGGAAACCGCCGGAGCCGACGACACCTTCCCCGTGGCGGGGGCGGTGCCGCCGGCTCCGGCAGCGGGGCCCCGGCGTGCGGTGCTTCCGGGACGGCGGTGGGGGCTCAGCGGAGCCAGGCGTGCTCGCGGACGACCGGGAGGGCGGCCCAGCGGCGCCCCAGCCCCCAGGTGTCGCCGGCGCCGAGGGCGGCCAGCGCGAGGAGCAGCAGAGCGTAGACGACGTGGTAGTCGACGACGGGGTTGCTGGAGCCGCTGGCGGCGCCGTTGGCGAGGTGGCGGGCGGGCGGCCACTCGGCGGCCCACATCATGGCCAGCAGCAGGGTGCCGCCACCGGCGGCGACGCGCATCCCGACGCCGCCGACGAAGGCGAGGCCGATGCCGAGCAAGCCGAGCATGAACAGCCAGTCGGCCCAGGCCTGCCCGGCCCAGGCGTGGAAGGTGGACTGGAGCGGACCGGCCGAGACGTGGCTGAGGAAGCCCTTCGTCGGGGAGCCGCCGTTGAGCCAGGAGCCGGCCTCTCCGGTGGCGTAGCCGAGGCCGAACGTCTTGTCGAGGAACGCCCAGAGGAAGACGGAGCCGACGGTGATCCTGGCGCCCGCGACCGCGAGCCCTGCCCCGGTGGTCAGGGCGACGGTGCCTGATGCCTCCCCGGAGCGCCGGGTCGCGACCGGGCGCCGGCCCGTGGTGAGACGGTGGGTGAACCGGAGGAGGTGCGGGTGGTGGACGGCCATGGCGAGCTCTCCTTGTCGATTTCACGGTGGATCGGTCGTTTTGTGGTGCTGGGACAGGACCGTCGGCCGGGCCCCGAGGTGCCGGGGCCGGGTCGTGCGGGTGGAGCGGGGAGGCGGTCGGTGCCCGCCTCCCCGGTGTGAGCCGGTCGGGGCTACTTGCGGTGCATGGTGTGCAGGGCCTGGCCGAGGACGTGCGGGTCGTGGTGGCCCTTGTGGACGGCCGGGGGCTGCCGGTCGAGGCCGAGGAGCTGTGCGACGGCGGTCCAGGCGGTGCGTACGGAGTACTCGACGGTGAAGACGACGTCGTCGGGTACCTCGGCGTACTGGCCGATGAAGGCGAGGTTGGTGGAGCCCTTCGGGACCACCTGGGGCCGGTCGCCGTGGCTCCGTGCCAGGAACTGGCTGGTGATGTACGGCATCAGGCAGGGGACGACGGTCGAGGTTCCCGCGATCTTCTCGGCGGTGTCGGGATCGACGGCCAGGTGCTGGAGGACCTCCTGGAGGATCTCCGCGCCGCTGCACTCCCGCATCGGCTTCTGGACGAAGGTGCCGGGCTTGTCGGGGAAGAGGCCGTAGCCCCACCACACGGATACGTCCTCGGGCTGCTGCTGGTAGACCGGCTGGCGGTTGACGACGACGGTGAGCAGCCACGGGGAGTCGGTGAGGGTGAGCAGGCCGCCGCGGCCGGTCGGGCGGCCGGTGAACGTCTCCATCCAGTCGAGGAAGGCGGGGTCCTTGGCAGTGACGGTGAAGGACTCCCAGGTGGAGTCCTTGGGGCTGCGGTCGAACACCTCGGGGTTGCCGAAGTCCTCGCGCCCGTGGGCGATCCGGTGCCACAGCAGGAAGGAGTCGGGGCTGCGGGAGGTGTCCGGGCCGGGCGGCGGGGCGGTGTGGGAGCCGAGGACGGAGTCGGCGGTCATCGAGCCGTTGGTGACGAACACGAGGTCGTCCTCGGCCACGGGGAGGTCGGCGTGCGCGCCTGCGAAGTGGATGCGCTCGACGCTCGTGCCCGGCCCGCTCCGGAAGGCCAGGTCCGCGACCCGGCGGCCGATGTGGATGTGGACCCCCTGCTCCACGAGCCAGGCCGTGAGCGGTCGGACGATCGAGTCGTACTGGTTGTAGCGGGTCCGGTAGATCCCGGACATCGTCTCGAACTCCGGGAAGAGGTGGACGAAGCGCTTGAGGTAGCGCCGGAACTCGATGGCGCTGTGCCACGGCTCGAACGCGAAGGTGGTGCACCACATGTACCAGAAGTCGGTGGTGAAGAAGCCCTCGTCGAAGCAGTCGGTGATGCGCTTGCCGTCCAGCAGCCGCTCGGGCGTGGCCAGGCACTTGACCAGTTCGAGCCGGTGGTGTTCGGAGAATCCCATGGTGTGTCCGTCGCAGATCTCGCCACCTGCGCGCACCAGGCGGGCGGTGTCGTCCCAAGGGGATTCGTCGTGCGAGTCGAAGATGTCCTGGGTGGCCGACTTCGAGGGGTCGTCCAGCGACGGAACGCCGGACAACAGGTCGAACGTGCAGCGGAACTGCGCCTCGAACATCCGGCCGCCGCGCATCGTGTACCCCGCCTCCGGAGTACCGCCCGCGTCCAGGCTGCCGCCGACTTCGTCCTGCGCCTCGTAGACGTGGATGTCGCCGCCGGCGAAACCCGCGTCCCGGATGAGGAAGGCTGCTGCGGACAGGGCGGCGATGCCGCCTCCGACCAGATGGGCCTTGGGCATCGGATGTCTCCTCAACTGTCGTGCACTGAACCGCCATCAGCTGGATGAGTGGCGACCCCGGCGGTTGGCGCCGGGCGATCGACTCCATCGATCGGGGGTGCTGACGACAGCTTGCTCCCGGGCCGGCCGACGGGTCGTTGGGCCGTTGGGCGCCGGTGGTGGAACGACGGTCCCGATGGCGTCCCGGATTCGCGGGACCGGCGGACCGGGACCTTCGGGTCCTGCCGCGAGGCTGGTCCATGTCCTGGAGCGGCCGCAGACCGATCCGGACGAGGACACCCCGCGACCGCTGGACGATCACCTCGGGGTCGGGGGCGACATCGTCCTGGCACAGGCACGCAAGCTCGTCGAGCAGTGGCACCCCGGCCTGGAGACCGAGACCCGCGCGGTCGACGGGCCGCGGGCGCGCGGGCTGCTGGAGCAGGCCGCGGACGCCTCGCTCCTGGCCGTCGGAGCCAAGCGTGGGCCGGTTGTCGAGCAGGTGCTCTCGCTCCCGCCGATCGGCGTCCCGCTCAGCTCCCCCGCCCCCTGCCAGGTGGCGGTCGTCCGCGAGACGGCGGACACCGCCGCGAATGCCCCCAGGTCGCTGGTCGTCGTCGGAGTGGACGGATCGCCGGGCTCCCCGGCCGTGGGAGCACTGCTGGACGAGGCCGCTCGGGCCCGGTGGCTCGTCGTCGGCTCGCGGGGCCTCGGCGGCTTCCGGGGGCTGCTCCTCGGGTCGGTGAGCCACGCTCCGGTCGAGTGCGCGGAGTGTCCACTGATCGTCGCCCCCCGCGCAAGGGGCGCTGAGGGGCATGGCGCGGATTCCGGCCTCGGCCGCTCACGCGGCGTCCGGGCGGGACCGGCGGCCCCGAGACCGCACCGCACGGCATTCCCTTCGGCAAGGAACTCACGGCCCTGTGCCGGGCAAGGGCCGGGCTGAAGGTCCCGGCCTCCGGGACCCGTCCGGTCCTTCGCAACAGTCGCCGCCATGCCGATGGTTGAGACCGAACGAGAATACGAAGGAGAAGACACGTGAGCGAGCAGACCGGACCTGAGCGGCGGATCGTGGTCGGTGTCGACGGATCGCCGGCATCGGTCGACGCGCTCCGGTGGGCCGTCGGCCAGGCCCGCACGCGGGGCGCCGTGGTGGAGGCCCTGATCGCGTGGCAGCATCCGGTGGCCACCGGGTGGACGGTGCCGATCGAGTCCTACGAGGACCTCCCGGGCATCGCGCGGAAGACCCTCGACGACAGCGTCAGCGAGGCGACCGGTTCCGACGCCCCGGTCGAGATCAGGACCCGGGTGCAGGAGGGTGGCGCCGCCGAGTGCCTGCTGGACGCGGCCCGCGGCGCCGAACTCCTGGTCGTCGGCAGCCGGGGCCACGGCGGTTTCACCGGCGCCCTGCTCGGCTCGGTCGGCCAGCACTGCGTCCACCACGCGCCCTGCCCGGTCGTCGTGGTCCGCCACCCCAAGGAATGACGCGCACACCCCGTAACCGCTGCGCGGCCGGGTCGCCGACCTGAAAGGAGCGAACCGACCATGCGACACCGGGGTCGAGCGGGGGCCGAGGTGCCGGCGGCGCGCGTGGGGGGCGAACCGCGCTGCGATCGAAGCGCGGGGGGCTTGGGGTCGGGTTCTTCGGTCGGAGCCCATGACCGTCGGCGCGGATCGGTCCTTGCCGGGTGTTGGTGGTGTCGGTGGCGCGTTGGTGGATCGGGTGTCCTCGCCTCTGGACCTGCACTCTCCGCCTTCCTAACATGAGCACTGCTCGCATTTTGTGACTCGTGTTGTGTGGAAGGACCCTCATGACGGACCGTTACGACCTCCCCGCCGGCTTCCGCTGGGGCGCCTCCACCGCCGCGTACCAGATCGAGGGGGCGGTCGACGAGGACGGCCGGGGCCCGTCGGTCTGGGACACCTTCTGCGACCGTCCCGGCGCTGTGAAGAACGGCGACAGCGGGCGGGAGGCCTGCGACCACTACCACCGCTGGCCCGAGGACGTGGAGTTGATGCGCGGACTCGGGCTCGACACCTACCGGTTCTCGCTCGCCTGGCCGCGCGTCCAGCCCACCGGCCGGGGCCCCGCCAACGTCGCCGGGCTCGACTTCTACGACCGCCTGGTCGACGGGCTGCTCGCGGCCGGCATCACGCCGCTGCCCACCCTGTTCCACTGGGACCTGCCGCAGGCGCTGGAGGACGAGGGCGGCTGGATGCAACGGGAAACCGCTTTCCGTTTCGCCGAGTACGCGTCCGTGGTGGCAGGCCGGCTCGGCGACCGCGTCCCCGCCTGGATCACCCTCAACGAGCCCTTCGTGCACATGGTCTACGGCTACGCCCTGGGCATCCACGCGCCCGGCCACAGCATGATGCTCGACGCCCTCCCGGCCGCCCACCACCAGCTGCTCGCCCACGGCCTGGCCGCCGCCGAGCTGCGCTCCCGCGGCCTCGACGTCCTGATCGCCAACAACCTGACGCCCGTCCGGGCCGCGACCGATTCGGCCGAGGACCGGGCCGCCGCCGACGCCTACGACGCCCTGCACAACCGGCTGTTCACGGACCCGCTGCTGCTCGGCCGATACCCCGACCTGTCCGCGTACGGCGTGGGGGAGGACCTGCACGGCAGCGTCCGCGACGGCGATCTCGCGCTGATCGCCGGCCCCGGCCTCGACGGACTGGGCGTCAACTACTACAACCCCACCCGCATCGCCGCCCCCACCGACCCGGGGCTCCCGTTCGCCGAGGCCCCCATTGACGGCGTCCCCCGCACCCACTTCGGCTGGCCCGTGGTCCCGGACGGCCTGCGCGAACTCCTGCTGCTCCTCCGGGACCGCTACGGCGCCGCGCTGCCCCCGATCACCGTCACCGAGAGCGGCTGCTCCACCGACGACACCCTCGACGACACCTTCCGCATCGACTACCTCGCCGGCCACCTCGACGCTCTGGCCCGCGCCGCCGCCGACGGCATCGACGTCCGCGGCTACTGCACCTGGTCCCTCCTCGACAACTTCGAATGGGCGGAGGGCTACAGCCAGCGCTTCGGGCTGGTCCACGTCGACTTCGCGACCCAGAAGCGCACGCCGAAGGCGTCGTACGGGTGGTACCGGGACCTGATCGCCCATCATCGAGGGGTGAATTCGCGGTAGTCGGTCAGTCGGGGCGGTGGCGGGTCGGATGACGTCCCGTCATTCGAGCTCGACGACGAGTGAGGCGTAGGACGGGATCATCACCTTCCGGGCGTAGCTGCGCGAAACGATCCGGTACGGGCGCCCCGCCGTGCAGACCGCCTCGACCATCCGGGCGATCTCGGCCCGCGCGACGGGTGCGCCCAGGCACAGGTGTCGGCCGGCGCCGAACCAGAGCTGGCGCGAGCGCGGGTCGTACGGGCGGGCCAGGTCGAAGCCGCCGGCCAGGTTGTCGGCTGCGTAGGTGACGAGGAGTATCCGCGCGTCCTTGCGCAGTCGGCGGCCGGCGATGGTGACGTCGGCGCTGACGTGCCGTCCGATCACCGGCGCGGGTGTGGTCACGCGCAGTCCCTCGCGGACCGCGTCGGGGATCAGCCCGGGGTCGGTCAGGAGCGGTTCCTGCTGCTCGGTGTCGTGGATCAGTGCGACCGTGCGGGCCATTGCGCTCGCGGCGGTCTCGGTGCCCGCGACGAGCAGCAGCGAGGCGAGGCCGCCGGCCTCCTCCAGCGTGATCCCGGCTTCGCGGCAGCGGCCGAGCAGGGTGTCGGGTTCGGCACCGGCATAGGCCGCCGGGACGCCGCTGGTCAGCGACTTGACGATTTCCCTGGCCGCTTCGATCCGCTCGGGCGGCAGCTCGGTCGAGGCGGCCGTGTCGAGCGCGAGCGCCGCCAGCCGCTCGCCGGCGGCGAAGGTCTCGAGGTAGGCGGAATCCGGGCTGTCCGGAGGGAGTTGAAGGCCCAGCAGGTCGGTCATCAGGCGGCCGACGACGAGCCGGGCCGCCTTGGCCACGTCGACCTGCCCCCCGGCGGCAAGGCGCGCCGTGACATCGGTGTAGACCGGTCCGGCGGCCCGCTCGACCAGGGCGGCGGAGTTCTTCTCGGTGAACAGGTCACGGGCGCGTCTGCGCAGGTCCGCGTGTCCGGGGCCGTCGAAGAGCCGGGTGACGTACGGCCCGAGGATCTGTTCCCACAGGTGGCCCACGCCGCCCTCGCCGAGCAGGGTGAAGTGTTCGTGGTCGTTGAGGACGGCCCGGATCAGGGTGGGTTCGCTCGCCACCCAGCCGAGCCGGGGCACCCGTCGGATCGCTCCGAAGGGCCGTGCCATTGCGATCCTGGTCAGTGCCCACAGGGCGGGCCGGCTGGCCCACAGCAGTCTGCTCTCGTGTTGTGCCGCCGTTGTCGCGCGCATCGCCGCCCCCGCTGCCGCCCCGGTTGTCCGTTCGAGGAACCGTACCGTGGCCGGTCCCTGAAATCCCCTATGATTCAAGCGACTTGGGGGAGTCAAGGGTGCGGTGTCGAGGGAACCGGCAGCTGGTCGGGCAAGGCGGCGGGACACGGGCGGTGATGGCCGCGGAGGCGACCGGTGGCGCTGATCGGACCGGCCGGCGGAGTCTCGTTCGGCGTCCTCCTCGCGCAGTGGTGAACGTGGTCGAGAGGGGAGCATCAGTGACCGACCTGTGGGTGGTCGTGCCGGCCTACAACGAGGAGGCCTCGCTGCCTGCCACTCTGCGCGCGCTGGCGGAGCAGAGCGACGCGGACTTCGAGTGCGTGGTCGTGGACAACACCTCGACCGACCGGACCGCCGAGGTGGTCCGGGAGTTCGCCGTCACCGCCGGCTTCCCGCTGCACCTGATCACCGAGGCGCGCAAGGGCACCGGCGCGGCGGCGGACACCGGGATGCGGTTCGCGATCGAGGCCGGTGCCCGGTACCTGGCCCGCACCGACGCCGACTGCCTCCCGGTACCCGGCTGGACGGCGGCCGTGCGCCGCGGACTGGCCGGTGGGCTGGAACTGGTCACCGGCCAACTGAGGCCGCGCACCGACGAGTTCCGGCTCAAACTGTGGGAGCGGCGGCTGCTGCCGGCGGTGGTCGCGGTAGCGGCGTGGTTCGGCAGGTTCCGGCCCGGCAACCAGGACCCGCAGTACCTCGGCCGGTACTTGATGTGCCCCGGCTGCAACCTGGCCATCACCGCCGACCTCTACCAGCGCTGCGGCGGCTTCCCGCGCACCGCGATCGAGGAGACGCACGAGGACCGCGCTCTGGTGAACCGGGTGCGCAAGCTCACCGGGGCCTACGGGCAGGTCCCGGGGATGACGGTCTACGGTTCGGTGCGGCGGCTGCGCGCGTTCGGGCTGCGCAACACGCTGGCCTGGTACGCGGACCACCGGTACCGGCCGGACGTGATCGACGTCCGATGAAGCGTCAGGAACACGCCCGGGAGCGACGGGTACGGCCGGCCGCGCACCCATCGGCACGGGTGCCAGGGGCCGGGACGTGCACGGACCACGCACGGCTGGAGACCTGGCTCCGCGCGCTCTCCGCCCGCCGGGTGAAGGCCCTCAAGGCCGGACGGGCGGCATCAGATCGCTCTCGCTGATGGTGTACCTCAGTACGGGGTAGGTGAAATCCGTTTCGTGGTTCTCACGCCGTCGCAGTTGGAAGAATTCGCGTTCCTGCTCATCATCGGCCGGCACGAGCCGCGTACCCTGCGCGAGGTATGGGTGTCCGTCGTGGAACCGCACAAAGGTCTTCGACGTTCGAAATGTCACCCCCAGCCATTGGTTGTCCGCCGCCGGGACGGGTTTGTCCAGTACGATCTTGTGCCTGAGCCGCCGATTCGAGTCGACGGAGAATATGACGACACTGTTGTGGGTGAGCGGGATCTCGACCTTCTCGTCACTGGAGCCCTTCGATTCAAAGATCAGCTTTCTCGGCGGGCTCACTTCGGGGTGCTGATAACAGGAGAAGACGGCGATGAACGAATCGTCGGCCAGATCGAGGGCTTGGTCGGAGTGGCTTCCCATCGTCGTGCAGGAGTTCGTGTAGATCTCCATGAGAGCGTTGTTGAATCCGACCGAAAGCGCCGCGGCTTCCTGAATCTGCTGTGCCAGGCGTTCGTGCACGTCGCCGAAGTGCTGCGCCGGGCTGCCGTATCGAGTGGTGGTCCGTACGAGAGGCACGCCGTGCGCCTCATGGACCTTCGTGACCACGGCACCTCGTCGACCCCTTCCCACCTCTTCCAGGCGGGCCGACGCGGAAAGCTCCGTGAAGGGATTCTCCCCAGTGCGCAGGGTGCACGAGAGGATCTCGTCCGAGATCCTAGGCTCGAGGGGCAAGGTAGTCTCCCGTGTTCATGCTGAAGAGAAGCTCGTCGCCGTAATCGATGAAGGACGAGGTCCTGTTCTCCTCGGCGTACAGCCTTCGCAGTTCGTCCATGCCTGCCGGCGTGGGCGGCTCCAGTTCCAGCAGATCTCCGGCCGCTTTGAGGAACGTGTGGCCGTTCTTGTGAACGGCTTCGGAGTTCGAACAGCGCACCACGTATCCCAGGCGGGTCGGCAGCAACTCGGCGCCCAGTGGCGGAGGCTGGATTTCATGGGTGTACAGGCGATTGGTGGACAGCGGCATGAAGAACACGGAGCCGGGGTAGAGGGTCAGGCTGAATTGCAGGGGGAGTGCGACTTCGTTGCGCTTCCCGGCCGATTCCTTGAGTCGAAAGCGGAGCCTGGTCAGCCCGCTGGTGCCCCCCACGCCGTAGTCGAATTCGTTCTCGGTCAGGGGGTGCAGCTTGTCGAGCCGGTCGTAGAAGGTGCAGAAGGCCATGACGCCATTGACGGGCATGTCCTTGGTCTTGTCGGCATGAGCCGAGATCCTGGCCTTTGACTGCTTGCGCTCGGCCGTGGCGCCGGCGTTGTGGTAGATCTGAGCGAGGACGTGATTCAGCGCTGCCTGGTTCCGGAAGACGGCGGCGGCCTCGCGGTTCAGAGCCTCGACGATGCGCGTGTCGGTCGGGCGAAAGTTCTCGGTCGGTCCCGAGAGGTTCGTGGAGCACCGGAGCAGACGGAAATGCAGTTCCTCACCGTCTCGTGTGACGGGCGTCAGATAGATTCCGCTGCGATGGGCCGTTCCGGGTTTGGTGGACTCCGTCAGGGACTGGAAATCGTGCTCTGCGCGGATTCGTCCGAAGTGATCGGTGCCGGGGTCGAAGAAGCGGCGGTAGTACACGCCGGTGCCGTGTACGCGGATGGGAACCCGGCCGAGGTCGACGAGGGGCCAGGGCCCGTCGGCGTCCTCCTGGTAACCGTGTGACAGTTCCCGGACGACGAACACCCGGGCCGCCGCCCGCAGTCGGTGGGCGCTGATCCCGGATACATCGCCGCACAGGTAGACGGTCTTCTGCGCGACGTCGGGTGAACCGGAAGCGAGCTCCTCCGGCGTGATCGTGGACCCGAAGAAGTCCCGGACCAATTCATGATCCCGCAAGGTCGACGGCGCAACCAAGGTGTTGCCCGAATCGTCGATGCAGGCTTCTTCCGGCCCTGTCGCGTCCATCAAGCCGTACCTGCCATTTCTCACCCCGAGGCACGAACCGGCAGGGCCGACCGGATGGCCTGCCCACCTGTCCGGCCCATTCCATGAACTTCCGAACGGTCTTTTCGTTCGCGGCCGCCACGCGTCTTGGTGGATTGCGTGAAGTCGTCTACGCGGCTGGATCTTGATGCTCTCACGGGGGCCGGACCGTGGGCAACGAGTTCTGCCGCACCGGCGGCGCACGAGTCAGCCGGAGGGCGGTCCGGTGCCGGGCCGCGGTGGCTGGGCGTCGTGGGTGCGGATTTCCGCGGCGGCGCGGTGGAGTTCGGCGAGGACGGTGCGGACGGCCCGGCGTGCGGTGCGCTCCGGGCGGTGGAGGACGTCGATGCGGCGGCGGGCGTGCACTGCGGTGAGTGGGCGCAGGGCGACGCCGGGGTGTGTGCGGGTGGTCCAGCGTGGCAGCAGGGCCAGTCCGCCGCCGGCGGCGACGAGTTCGGCGACCACGGTGAATTCGTTGACGCGGTGGACGATGTCGAGGCGGCGGTTGGCGACGGCGGCGATGGCTTCGACGGTGGACATCAGCGGGAAGCCGTCGTGGACGGTGATCCAGGGCTGGTCGGCGACGTCCTGCGGGGTGAGGACGGTCCTGGTGGCGAGCGGGTGGCCGGTCGGCAGGGCGACGTCGAGTGGTTCCTGGAGCAGGGTGTTCGCGGTGACGGTGCGGGGCCAGGGCGGGCCGTGGTCGAGGCGGTGGGCGAGGACGAGGTCGTAGTCGCGGGTGAGGACGGGGAAGCGTTCCTGGGCGACGTCCTCGTCGGCGAGGCGGAGCCGCGGCCGGCCCGGCCCGGCGAAGCCGCGCAGCAGCGGGGGGAAGAAGGTGGTGGCCGCGCTGTGGAACGCCGCCAGCGAGACGTTGCCGTCGGGCTGGTCGGCGAACTCGTCGACGCTGTGCCGGGCCCGGGCCAGGGCCGTCTCCACCTCGATGGCCGCGCGGGCCAGGGCCTGGCCGGCTTCGGTCAGCACCACCCGGCGTCCGGCGCGTTCGGTGAGCGGGACGGGCAACGAGCGTTGCAGCAGGCGCAGTTGCTGGGAGATCGCGGAAGGCGTCACGTGCAGGGCCGCGGCGACCGCACTGACGCTGCCGAGTTCTCCCAGTTCCCGCAGGATCCGGAGTTGCCGCTCGTCCATGGACGGACAGTGTAGGGCTGCTACAGCTTCGTTTGAGGAGCTCGTGATGGTCTTCAACGTCCTGGTGGTGCAGCGTGAGGGCATGCCTTCTGCACGCCGTGTCGATGTGGTGCTGTTCCTGATCGCGCTGGTCTGGGGTTCCAGCTACCTGGTGGCCAAGACGACCACCGGTGCGCTCCCCGTCACCGGCGTGCTGTTCGCGCGGTACGCGATCTCGGCACTCGCCTGTGGAGCTCTGCTGCTCACCGCCCGTCGCGGGGCGCGCCGTTGGACCCGCGCGGAGGTCCGTGCCGGGGTGCTGCTGGGAGTCACGCAGGCGGCGGTCCTGGTGTTGGAGACCTACGGCGTCGCGTACACCAGCGCCGCGAACGCCGGACTGATCATCAGTCTGACCATCGTGCTGACACCGCTGCTGGACCGGACGGCGGGCAGTCGCGGACTGCCCTGGACGTTCTTCGTCGCCGCCGGCCTGTGCGTGCTCGCCGTCGGGCTGCTCACCGCCGGCACCGGGCTGCACGCCCTGCGGTCCGGTGACGCCCTGGTGCTCGCCGCCGCTGTGGTGCGGGCCGGGCACGTGGTGCTCGTCGGGCGGCTGACCGCCCGGAGCCCGATGGACCCGCTCCACCTGACGACCGTTCAGACCGTCGTCGGCTCGGCGTTGTTCCTGGTGCCCGCCGCCATCCAGCTGTCCGCACTGGCCGGCGGCAGCGCGAGCACCTGGTCGCAGCTGGTCTATCTCGCCCTGTTCTGCAGCGTGTTCGCCTTCCTCGCCCAGACCTGGGCGGTGCAGCGCACCTCCCCCGGTCGGGCCAGCCTCCTGCTGGGCACCGAACCGGTCTGGGCCGTCGTGATCGGGATCGGTCTCGGCGGCGAACGGCTCACCGTGTGGGCCGCCCTCGGCGCCGTGCTCATGATCGCCGGAACGTACTGGGGCCAGGCCGTCGAACGCTCCCACCGCACCGGCATCGCGCGCGAGCGGAGGCGAGAATGGCTGACGCGACGTCAGTGATGGTGTGGATCAAGGCAGTTGGTCCGCAGGGTGAGGTGGCGGGGCTTTGCCAAGTCTTGGGTAGAGTGAGTGCCTTGACCGGTAGGCGCCCTTCGGCGCGCCCGGGGCGTTCGGGGCGAGCATCCCCGGGATTTCCGATTGCGGTGACTTCGCCACACGGAAAAGTCACCGCTGCGAGATGAGGCAGCAACGATGACTGGATCCGCACGGCAGAACGACACCATCGACGTGGTGGGCGCGCGTACCAACAACCTCCGCGATGTCACGGTGAGAATCCCCAAGGGGCAGGTGGTCGCCTTCACGGGCGTGAGCGGCAGCGGGAAGACCTCGCTGGCGATCGACACCATCCACAGCGAGGCGCAACTGCGCTACCTGGAGGGTCTTTCGCCGTTCGTGCGGCAGTACATCACGCAGCGGAACCGGCCGAAGGTGGACCGGATCCTGGGGCTCGGCGCGACCCTGGCGGTCGATCAGCGGCGGCTGAACCGCAATCCGCGGTCCACGGTGGCGACGATCACCGGGATCGACGGTCACCTCGGGTTGCTGTACTCGCGGCTGCCGGGGATCGGGCCGGATGCGGAGGGGCTGCCCGAGCACCTGTCGACCGCGCACTTCGACCGTCACTCGCCGGAGGGAAACTGCCCCAACTGCCATGGTGTGGGCGGGCGCTGGCAGGCGCAGGTGGAGCTGGTCATCACCGATCCGGACCGGCCGCTGTTCGACGGGGCGTCGCCCTGGTACGCCAAGTGGCGCTCCGGGGAGCACGCGTTCGTCCCGGCGCTGGCCGAGAAGCGCGGGGTGGACCTCAGGCAGCCGTGGCGGGAGCTGCCGGAGGAGTTCCGGCACTGCGTGCTGTACGGCACGGGTGACGAGGTGATCGAGGCGACCGTCGACATGCCGAACAAGAACGAGTCGGCGTCGTGGACGTACACCTCCACCCAGCCGCTGCGCGGCGCCCTCGCGGAGGTGGAGCGGGTCTTCGCGAACGCCAGTACGCCGAGCGCCAAGCAGCGGTATCTGCCGTACATGCGCAAGGTCGCGTGCGAGGCCTGCGGCGGCACCGGGTACGGCGACGCGGCGCGGACGATCCGGCTGGGCGGGCTCACCTACCCCGAGCTGCTGGAGGTGGACGTGCGGGCGGTCCGCCAGTGGGCGGGTGACGTGGTGGCCCAACTGGGCGCGGCGCAGCGGGAGGTGGGCGAGCCGCTGCTGCTGGACCTGGTCCGCCGGCTGGGCGTGCTGGACCGCCTCGGCCTGTCGCACCTCCAGCTGACCCGGAGCGCGGCCACGCTGTCCGGCGGCGAACTCCAGCGGACGCGGCTGGCCGCGCAGTTGAGCACCGAGCTGAGCGGGATCATCTTCGTCCTGGACGAGCCGGGCACCGGCCTGCACCCGGCCGACAAGGCGCATCTGCTGGACATCGCACTGGAGTTGCGCGAGGCCGGGAACACCGTGCTGCTGGTCGAGCACGACCCGGAGCTGATCGCCCGGGCCGACTGGGTGGTGGACATGGGTCCGGGCGCGGGCCGGCTCGGCGGCGAGGTGATCGTGTCGGGCAAGCCCGCCGAGGCCGCCGCGCACCCGTTGTCGCTGACCGGCCGCTACCTGGCCGGGGACGGTCCCCGGCTGCGGCGCGAGCGCCGTCCGATCGGCGAACGGTCGGGCTGGGTCGAGCTGCACGGGCTGCGCGCGCACAACGTGACGGCGGAACGGGTCCGCTTCCCGGTCGGGCGGCTCACCTGCCTGACCGGCGTCAGCGGCAGCGGGAAGAGCAGCCTGCTCGGCGCGCTCGGCGCGGGCGTCGAGGCGGCGCTGAGCGGCGAGGCGGCCGAGACCGTGCGCACGGTCAGCGGCACCGACGCGTTCAGCTGGGTCGCCGTGGTCGACCAGGAGCCGATCGGCCGCACCCCGCGCTCCAACCCGGCCACCTACAGCAAGGCCTTCGACCTGGTGCGCAAGCTGTTCGCGGAGACCGAGGAGGGCCGCCGGCGCGGGGTCAACGCCTCCTGGTTCTCGTTCAACACCGCGAACGGCGGCCGTTGCGAGGTGTGCACGGGGTACGGGCGCAAGCTCGTCGACATGCACTTCCTGCCGGACGTGTGGGTGGTGTGCGACGAGTGCGACGGCCGCCGGTACAAGCCGGAGGCGCTGGAGATCACCTACCAGGGCCTGACCATCGACGGCGTGCTGGAGCTGACCATCGCCGAGGCGGTCAAGCGGCTGACCGGCCCCAAGCAGCTCGCCGAGACGCTGGAGGCCCTGGAGCGGGTCGGCCTCGGCTACCTGCAACTCGGCCAGAGCGCGACCGAGTTGTCGGGCGGTGAGGCGCAGCGGCTGAAGCTGGCGTCCGCGATCCAGCGCGGCTCGGCGAAGGGCAAGGCCGGTCTGGTGGTGCTCGACGAGCCGGTCTCGGGCCTGCACCCGTCCGACATCCAGCGGATGGTGGACGCGTTCGACGTCCTGCTGGACTCCGGCAACACCGTGGTCGTCGCCGAGCACGACATCCCGGTGGCCGCGTCGGCGGACTGGGTGATCGACCTCGGGCCGGGCGCGGGCCCGGCCGGCGGGGCCGTGGTGGCGGAGGGCACGCCGGAGGACGTCGCGCGGGCCGACACGCCGACGGCGGGCTTCTTCCGCCGGTACACGGCCGGTGAGCCGCTGCTGGGCTGAGCGGAGCGGGCGGGCTCGGCGGCTCCGGCGCCGCCGGGCCCGGCCGGTCAGGGGCGGGGAACGGTCAGCGTGATGACGGTGATGTCCGGCTCCGCGCCCAGGCGCACCGGCGGGCCCCAGAAGCCGGTGCCGCGGGTGACGTAGAGCAGGGTGTCGCCGAACCGGTGCAGCCCGGCGACGGCCGGATTGGCCAGCCGCGACAGGTGGTTGAACGGCCACAGCTGGCCGCCGTGGGTGTGGCCGGACAGCTGAAGGTCGACGCCGTGCTTCACCGCCTCGTGGACCTGCACCGGCTGATGGGCGAGCAGCACTACGGCCCGGCCCGGGTCGCGGCCGTCGAGCGCGGCCGCGTAGTCGGGGCCGAGTCCCTCGTCGGTGCCGCTGGCGTCGTTCACGCCCGCGAGGTCGAAGCCGGGCAGTGCGACGCGTTCGTTCACCAGCGGGCGCAGCCCGAGGCCGCGGACGAAGTCGATCCACTGCCGGGCGCCCGAGTAGTGCTCGTGGTTGCCGGTGACGAAGTACGCGCCGTACGGCGCGCTGAGCCGGGCGAGCGGCGCCACCTGCGGCCCGAACTCGGCCACGCCGGCGTCCTCGACCAGGTCGCCGACGACGGCGATCAGGTCGGGCCGGGTGCCGTTGACCAGGTCGGCGATCTGCCGGGCGCGGGCGCGGCCGACCAGGCTGTTGAGGTGGATGTCGCTGACGACCGCGATCCGGAAACCGTCGGCCCGCGGGTCGAGCCGGGCCAGCGGAACGGTCAGCCGCTTGATGGTGGGCGGGCCGAGGGCGGTGGCCGCGCCGTAGCCGACGGTCGCGGCCGCGGCGGCGCCGGCGGCCAGCGCGAGCGAGCGGTTGACGAACAGCCGGCGGGACGGGTCCAGGTCGGGGGCGCCGCGGCGGGCGGCGCGCAGCAGCAGCGGGCGGACGGCCTCGGCGACCAGCAGCGCGAAGCCCAGGTACAGGATCCCGGCCATCCACACGAAGCCCGGCCAGCCGACGGCCTGCGCCAGCGGCTTCGGCAGCGCGCCGTCGGCCGGCGGCGCGGCCACCAGCAGCAGGCCGAGCAGTACCAGCAGCGCCGTCCCGGCCCGGCGCGGCCAGCCGCGGGGAGCGGTGGTGTCGCGGACGACGCGCCGCCACACCCAGTAGTGGACGGCGGCGAGGGCGGGGACCACGAGGGCGGTGAAGAGCGCGGAGGACACGGCGGACTCCCGGCCCGGATCAGCGGGCGGCCGGCGCCGGCGTACCGCACCAGCGGCGCAGCGCCGCGGCCAGCCCGTCGTCCGCCACCGGCCCGGCCCAGGCGACGTAGCCGTCCGGCCGCACCAGCACGTACCGGGGCCACCCGCCGCCGAGCGGTTCGGCGAGCACGCCCGTGCGCAGCCGGTCCGCCCACGGGGCGGCGGCCGGCGGGCAGTTGTCGGTGCCGAGCAGCACGAACCCGCCGTCGCGGAACAGCCCGTAGAGGGGGCCCTGCGGCGAGGCGAGCGGCCGGTCCGGGACGCGCCGGCCGGCCCACCGGCCCTGCCCGCCGGACGGGTAGCGCAGGCGCAGGCCCGACAGGTGCTCGACGTTGAGCCGGTGCACCGGGCGGATCCGCATCGACCACATGGCGGCCCGGCGCATCAGGCGGGCCGTCGCGCTGTCCGAGGTCTCGAAGCGGAACGACAGGTCGGTCTTGCGCAGCGTCTCCGCCGCGATCGGGTGCCGCTCCGCCTCGTAACTGTCGATCAGCTCCTCCGGCGCCCACCCGGCGAGGACGGCCCGCAGCTTCCAGCCGAGGTTGAACGCGTCCTGGATGCCGGTCTGCAACCCCTGCCCGCCGGACGGGATGTGGGTGTGCGCCGCGTCCCCCGCGAGCAGCACCCGGCCGACCCGGTAGCGCTTCGCGTGCCGCTGCGAACTGCGGAAACGCGACAGCCACAGCGGGCTGTGCAGGCCGATGTCCGTCCCGAGGACGGCCGCGCAGCTCTCGCTCAGGTCCTCCAGGGTCAGCGGCTCGTCCGCGGGAACGGTGAACTTCTGCCGGTCGAGCACGATCACCCGGTAGGTGCCGTCCTGGAACGGGAACAGCGCCGCCATCCCGCGCCTGGTGATCCGCGCGTACTCGGCCGGGCCCGGCGGGTTCGACAGCCGGGCGTCGCCCATCATCAGCGACTCGTCGTAGTGCCAGCCGTCGTACTCGACGCCGATCACCTGCCGGACGGTGCTGTTGACGCCGTCGCAGCCGACGACGTACCGCGCCCGTTCGACCCGCGGGCCGTGCGGGCCGGTCAGCTCCACCTCGACGCCGGTGTCGTCCTGGCGCAGCCCGGTCAGCTCGGTGCCGGGCAGCAGCACCGCGCCGGCCTTCTCGGCGGCGAGCTGCAGGGCCTCCTCGGTCCGGGTCTGCGGGATGGACAGGCTGAACGGGAAAGTCGTGTCGAGCAGGCCGTAGTCGAGGTGGCCGTCCTCGTTGCCGAGCGGCGGGTGCGGGCACTCCCGGCCCCACTTCAGCACGTCGTCGGCGCGCCCGCGCATGTCCAGCAGCTCCAGCGTGCGCGGCTCGACGGTGCAGGCCCGGGACAGCGGGCTGCGCCCGGCGCGCTTGTCGACGACGTGGCAGGAGATGCCGAAGGCGGCGAGCTCCGCCGCGAGCGCCAGTCCGGTGGGGCCGGCGCCGACGACGAGCACCTGGGGGGAGGGCGGCATCTGCTGACTCCTACGGATCGGCGGGGCGGACCGGAGGCGGCGGCGCGCCGGCAGGTGGGACCGCTGCCGGCGCGCCGCCGCCCGATCAGTTAAGGCGGCCGCTCACGGCGGGCGCAACGGGCTGAGATCGGGGTGAGAGTTGCCGGAGAGCCGGGGTCGGCACGGTGAGAGCGGTTCGTGAACCGGATTGAGAACGGCGGCCGTTAGCGTGGCGGCCGATCAAGTGGTGCGCAGGTGGAGTGCATGTCGTCGAGGCCGTCCGGGCGTCCGGGCCGCCCAGTTCGCGGGAGTTGTCGCGCCATGACCGCTGAAACGTCGTCGCCGGCGGGTGTGCCGGACGCCGAGGACCTCGAAGCGCTGCTGGGCATCCGGCACTTCGAGACGCTGCTGCTGCGGATGTTCTCCGAGGGCCGGCTGAACGGGACCACCCACACCTGCCTCGGCCAGGAGTACGTCCCGGTGGCCCTCGCGCCGCTGCTGGCCGAGGACTTCGTGCTGAGCAACCACCGCGGCCACGGCCACTACCTGGCGCTGTTCCGCGACCCGGCCGGCCTGCTCGCGGAGATCACCGGCCGTGCGGGCGCGGTGTGTTCGGGCGTCGGCGGCAGCCAGCACATCCGGCGCGGACGCTACCTGTCGACGGGCGTGCAGGGCGAGAGCCTGCCGCTGGCCGTCGGGCTCGGCCTGCACTGCAAGCGGGTGGGGGACGGCCGGATCGCCGCCGTGTTCACCGGCGACGGCACCTGGGGCGAGGGCGCGGTGTACGAGGCGCTCAACATGGCCGTGCTGTGGCAGGTGCCGGTGCTGGTGATCGTCGAGCACAACGGGATCGCCCAGTCCACGCCCACCGAGCTCCAGTTGGCGGGCAGCATCGCCGACCGCGCCGCCGCGTTCGGGCTGGACTTCCTGGAGATCACCGGCCACGACATCCCCGCGATCCGCGCTCGACTGGCCCCGCTGGTCCGCCGCGTACGGGAGCAGCACCGGCCCGCCGTCGTGCAGTTCACCACCCGCCGGCTCGGCCCGCACAGCAAGGGCGACGACACCCGGCCGGACGCGGACGTGGCCGCGCTGTGGGCCGACGACTGGCACCGGGAGCTGGCCGAACGGCTCGGCGAGCCGTTCCGGGAACTCGACGACCTGATCCGCGCCGACCTGGAGCAGATGGCCCGCGAAGTCGAGGCGCGGCCACCGTCCGTGTGGACCGCGGCGGGCCCCGGAACGGCCGACGCGCAGGCATGACACCGGACACGAGGAACTGGGTGGTACCGATGACCGAACTGACCGACCTGGTGGCCGACGTGCTCCGGATCCCGGCCACCGAGGTGACCGAGGAGACCGGCGCCGCGACCACCGCGGCCTGGACCAGCCTGACCCAGGTGCAGATCGTCGCCCGGGTGGAACAGGAGTACGGCCTGCGGCTCACCGCCCGGGAGGCGCGGGCCTGCCGCTCCGTCCGCGCGCTGCGCGACGTGCTCGCCCGCGACGGACGGGAGAAGGCGTCATGACCGGGCCCGCACCCCGCGTCGTGGAGGCGCTCAACCGCGCCCTGCACCGGCTCTTCGACGAACGGCCCACCCTCCACCTGCTCGGCGAGGACGTCCTCGACCCCTACGGCGGCGCCTTCAAGGCGACCCGCGGCCTGTCCACCCGCCACCCCGGCCGGGTGCTGACCACGCCGCTGAGCGAGGGCGGCATCGCGGGCGTCGCCGGCGGGCTGGCGCTCGCGGGCGACGAGGCCGTGGTCGAGATGATGTTCGGCGACTTCGCCGCGCTCGCCTTCGACCCGGTGCTCAACCTGATCTCCAAGTCGGTGACCATGTACGGCGAGCGGGTGCCGATGCCGGTCGTGGTCCGCTGCCCGGTCGGCGGCAACCGCGGCTACGGGCCGACGCACAGCCAGAGCGTGCAGAAGCACTTCCTCGGCATCCCGAACCTGGCGCTGTACGAGACGACGCCGTTCCACGACCCGTACGCGCTGCTGAAGGAGGGCCTCGACCGGGGCCCGTCGATGCTGTTCGAGGACAAGGTCCTCTACACCCGCCGGCTGTACCCCGACGGCGTGGTGGACGGGCACTTCGCCTTCCAACTGCTCGGCGGCCCGGCCGGATGGGCGCACGTCGCGCCTGCGGACGGCGGCCCCGCCGACGTCGTGCTGCTCTGTCCGGGCGGCATGGCGCACCGGGCGATCGAGGCCGCGCACCTGCTGCGCGAGCGCGGCGCCACCGTCCACCTGCTGGTCCCGGCACGGCTGCACCCGCTGGACCTGGAGCCGGTGCTGCCGCTGATCACCGGCGCCCGGCTGGTCGCCGTGGCGGAGGAGAGCACCGAGGGCGGCACCTGGGGCGCCGACGTCGCGGCCCGGATCCACCGGCAGGCGTGGGCGGAGCTGCGCGCCCCCGTGCTGCTGCTCTCCTCGGCCGACTCGGTGGTGCCGACCGCGCCGCACCTGGAGGCCGAGGTGCTCCTCGGGGCGCCGCGGATCGCGGCGGAGCTGGGCCGGGCGCTGCCCGAGATCGCGCCGACTCCGGTGAGGCCTACGGCTGTTGAGGAAGCCGGGCGGCTCGCCGGGGTGCCGGTGGTGATGCCGAAGCTCAACAACAACGACACCGCCTACCTGGTCCTGGAGTGGCACGTCCCCGACGGCGGGTACGTCGAGGAGGGCGAGCCGCTGCTGGACGTGGAGACCTCCAAGGCCGTCGAGGAGATCACCGCCCCCGCGTCGGGGTACCTGCGGGTGCTGGCGCAGACCGGCAGCGAACTCGGGGTGGCGGAGCCGCTGGCCGAACTGTTCGCCGCACCGCAGGACGAACCGGCTCCGGCCGAACTCCCCGCCAAGGAACCGGAGTCGGCCGCGCCCGCCGACCGCACCTACCGGCTGGACCGGGTCCAGCAGGGCACCGCGGCCGTCGTCACCCGGGCCCACCGCGAGGTGCCCGCCGCGTTCGCCGCCGTCGAGGTGCGGGTGGACGCGGCGCTGGAACGGCTCCGGGCGGTGTCCGAGGAGACCGACGCCGAGGTCGGCCTGCCCGAACTGCTGGTCCGGGCGGTGGCCGCCGCCCGGCCCGCCTTCCCGCACCTGTTCGGCACCCTGCTGGACGAGCGGACCGTGGAACTCGCCGAACGCGCCGACATCGCCGTCACCGTCGACGCCGGGAACGGCCTCTACACGCCCGTCCTGCGCGACTGCGCCGCCCGACCGCTCGCCGAACTCGCCGACGACCTCATGGAGTTCAGGCTCAAGGCCTACCGGGGCGAGTTCACCGCCGGCGAGCTCTCCGGCGGCGCCCTCACCGTCTCGCTGAACCTCGAACCCGGCGTGCTGCTGGTCCGGCCGATCGTGATGTGGCCCCAGCTGTGCATGGTCTCGATCGCCGGCCCGGTGCGCCGCCTCGTCCCGTCCGACGACGGGCCGGTGGCCGCGAACGTCGTCACCCTCGGCCTCGCCCACGACCACCGGGTGGTCAACGGCCGGGACGCCGTCGCGTTCCTGCGCACCGTCGCCGAGGGCCTGAGCGACCCCCAGCAACTCGCCAAACTCACCGACTGAACCGACCCAGAGAGGAGTGCCAGTGGACTACGGGTTGACCGCCTTCGGCGTCGCCACCGGGGAGAAGGCCGCCGTCCGGGACGTCGTCGCCGAATACACCGAGGACGTCGAGCGCGTCCTCGGCTACGGCTACCGGCACATCCACCGGGCCCGGCCCGAGGTGAGCGTCACCGACCTGGCGATCGAGGCGGGCGCGAAGGCCCTCGCGGGTGTCGAGCCGCGCGACGTGGACCTGCTCGTCGTCGCCCTCACCGACCTGGCCGACCACCTGTACTGGGACGCGGCGGCCCGGGTCCAGTGGGCCCTCGGTCTGAGCCGGGCCGAGGCCGTGCTGGTCGACCAGGGCTGCGTCGGCGGCGTCACCGCCCTGGACACCGTGGCCGGACGCTTCGCCACCCACCCCGACTACCGCACCGCGCTGGTGATCGGCGCCAACCGGACCGTCGACGCCTACTGGAACCGCCTCGACACCCACTCGCTGCTGTTCTCCGACGGCGCCGCCGCGGCCCTCGCCGTGCGCGGCGCGCCCGGCCTGCGCTGGCGGGCCTCCTACGCGGAGAGCGACGGCCGCTACGCCGACTTCTTCCGGATGGACATCGGCGGCGCCCGCCGGCCCTTCGCGCCCGGCACCGAGACACCCGCCGTGCGCGACGCGTGGGACGTCGTCGAGCACTTCGGCAACGACGCCGAGGAAGTCGCCGCGTTCGCCGAGGAGATCGACGAACGCACCGCCCGCGCCGTGCACCGCGCCTGCCGCCGGGCCGGCTGCGCCGAGGAGGACCTCGCGCGGCTCGTCCTGCTCAACGACAACGCCCGCGTGCTCGCCGCACAGGCCGCACTGATCGGCGTGCCACTGGAGCGCACCAACGCCGAAACCGCCGCCGAGAACGGGCACTTCGGCGCGGCCGACCACCTGTTCTGCCTGGCCAGGCTGGAGGAGACGGGCGCACTCGCGCCCGGCGACCTCGTCGCGCTCGCGGCCAACGGCCGGGGGATGCACTGGGCCTGCGCCGTCCTCGAACGCTGACCCGCACGAACCTCCCACCCGCTCACCGGACAGATCGGAGCGAACCACCCCATGGACCGTCCCCGCGCCCGGAACGTCCTCACCGCGGCAGCCGTCGCCGCCGCCACCCTGACCCTGGCCTCCTGCTCGACCGCCACGCCCGCCACCAACCAGGCACACCCCGACGAGCCACCGGCCTGCAAGATGCTGCGGCCCGTCTCCGTCGAACTCGGCCTCGGCGAACCCTCGGTGAGCGGGCTGAGCGACCGCGGCTGTTCCTCCTACAAGTACCGCTTCGGCACCCTCACCCTGATGCTGGACGACCGCCCGCTCGCCGACGCCGCCACCGGCGACGGCACCCGGACGGAACTGCAGTTCCACGGCAAATCCGCGGTGATGCTGATGGGCGCCCTGAACGGCGTCTGCAAGGTGTTCCTGGACAGCGGCGAGCACTCCAGCATCGAGCTGCGCCTCGGGCGCACCACCGCGATGACGCCGCAGGTGTGCACCGACGTGAAGACGGCGGCCGAGAAGGTCGCCGCCCGGCTGCCGGGCGCCGTTACCTGACCCGCGGGTGCACCGTGGCCCGGTCGCCGAAGTCGGCGGCCGGGCCACGGTGTGTTTCGGGGGCTCAGTCCAGCGAGCGGGTGACGGACACCATCGCCGCCTCGCCGAACGCGGCCACGCCGAGGGCCGGCGGGCGCGGCCCGGCGAGCGGTGTGCCGTCCGGTGCGGGCAGGCCCGGGGTGCGGTCGATGACCTTCAGCGTGGCCGGGCCGGGCCCGAGGTCGAGCAGCAGCCCGGCGCCCTCCGCCGGTACCCGGTGGATCCACAGTTCCCACGGCGGGTTCCCGGCCGGGGTGTCCGCGTGCCACCCCGGCACCCCGTCGAGCGCGTAGCCGCGCACCGCCGCGCCCGTCACCAGCAGCACCAGCTCGGGGGCGCCGCGCTTCGACACCGCCCGGACGGAGACCCGCCGCCCGTCCCCCGGCCCGCCCGGGACGGGCGTCACGGTGACCTCCGGCGCCGCGAGCGGCAGCACCGGCGCCCCGGCCCGCCGGACGGGGACGCGCCAGCCGGGCCAGAGGTCGGCGACGGAGACCGGATCGGGGTCCGGCAGCAGCCGGTCGCTCCAGGCGTCCGGCGGCGAGTCGCTCAGCCAGGCGGCGGTGCCCCGGTCGGCGTCCAGCAGGTACAGCGCGTTCGCCCGTTCCCGGTACGGCTGCGGCGGCGGGATCAGCGCACCGGCCGCGAGGACGGCGGCGGCGACGAGCGCCGCCGCGGCCGGAACCAGCGGCCGCGTGCGCTGGGGCAGCGGCGGCAGTACGGGCGGCAGCAGGGCCGTCATCAGGGCCGCGACCGCCACCGGCACGGCCACCAGGCCGAGCCCGAGGGCGTCGGTGAGCAGCGGCACGAGCGGGACGACCAGCAGGCCGAGCGGGAGGACGGCGAGCGCGGCGCCCGCCACCCGTCCGGCCACCGTCGCACCGGCGCGGGAGGTGAGCAGGGCGGCGGCCGCGACCAGCCCGAGCGCGGGCCAGGTGAACACGTGGCTGCCGCCCGGCAGGACGACGGCGGAGGCGCAGGCCAGCAGCACCCAGAGCGCGATCGCCCCGGCGGCCTGGTGGCGGGCGTCGATCCGGCGCCGGGCGAACAGCGCGGCCGCCGCGCCCAGGGCGAGGGTGAGCAGCAGGAACCCGGCGAGCGCGAGGCCGTGGTCCGCGATGTCGCCGTAGGCGCCGAACTCGGCGTGCCGGGAGGCCACCAGGGGTGCCAGCGCGAACGCGGCGCCGGCGGCGAGCAGCATTTGGCCGAGGGCCAGCGCCAGCCCGGCGGCGGTCCGGGCGAGCGAGAGGCCCGCCCGGGCGCGCAGCCGCAGCAGCAGGAACAGCCCGAGGGCCGCGGTGGCGAGCGCGGCGGGCAGTGCGGCGCCGGCCGGGTAGGCGAGGTACAGGCCGGCCGCCTGGAAGTAGACGGAGTCGCCGCGGGGCGGGTGGGCGAGGTCGGCGGAGCCGAGGGCGCGGGCCAGGCCGAGCGCCTGTTCGCCCTGGTGCTGGACGGTCGCCGGATCGACCCGGTCGGGGGTGTCGTCGGCGCTGTGGTACGCCGTGTAGCCGTCCAGGTAGGCCAGGTTGAGGCCCTGGTGGCCGGCCTGCTTGAAGACGGTGAAGTCGGTGAGGTTGGGCAGGTAGCCGTAGGCGGCGTCGAGCAGCGAGCTGGTGCGGGCGGACGGCACGTGGCCGGCGAGCGCGTCGACCAGCCAGGCGGCGTCGGGGCCGGTCTCGAACATCAGACTGGGGCCGCGGCTGCCGCGGGCCTCGAAGTTGAGCACCAGGGCGTCGGGCGGCAGGAACTCCGGGGCGTCCACCAGGGCCCGGGAGCCGAGCAGGCCGCTCTCCTCGGCGTCGGTGAAGACGAACAGGACGTCGTTGCGCGGGGCCGGTCCGGCGCGCAGCGCGCGGGCGGTCTCCAGCAGGACCGCGACCGGGACCCCGGCGTCGTTGGCGCCGGGGCCGGCCTCGGTGGAGTCGTAGTGGGTGACCAGGGCGACGGGCCGGGTGTTCGCGGAGCCCGGCAGCCGGGCGACCACGTTGTCCACCCGCAGTCCGGCGTAGCGGGAGTCGGCGCCGGTGGGGGAGAGGTCGGGCATGTGGGCGACGGACGAGCCGGTCTGCACCCGGGTCTCCAGGCCGAGTTCGGTGAGCTTGCGGACCAGGTCCGCGCGGACCTGGGTGTGGGCGGGGGAGCCGCTGGGGCGCGGCTCGGTGGCGATCGCGCGGACCTGGTCGACGGCGCGGGCGGCGGAGAAGCTCAGGGCGGGCGCGTTCTCGTCGCGCGGGGCGGGCAGCCGGTCCTGCCAGGCGGTCAGGGCCGCGCAGAGCGCGGCGAGGACCAGGACGGTGACGGGGAAGGCCCAGCGGGCGGCCGGCGCGGGCGAGCCGCGGCGGGGCGGGCCGGGCGGCGCCCCGGTGGGGGTGACGGGTTCGACCGGCGTGAGGTCAGACCGCTTGACTGTCATAGACGGTGGGCTCCTCGCGGCGGCGGTACGGTCGGTGGCTGTCATGGGCGGGCTCGCGCCGGTGGAACACGGCGTCGGCGATCTGCTCGGCGACCTCCCGGCCGATCGCGGCGCCGAGTTCGGCCTCGGCGCGCTGCCGGGCGTGGTCGCGGACGAGCGGGTTGAACGCGTACTGGGGGCCGTCGGCGACCTCGCCGGGGGCGACGGTCAGCAGGTGCTGGCCGACCAGCTGGTCGAGCAGCCGCTGGGTGTCCTCCTCCGGCCGGTCGGCGACGGCGTAGGCCACGTACTCCGGGATGGAGGCGAGTTCGCACAGGCTGAGCCGCAGCCAGAGCCGGTAGCCGCCGAGCGGCAGCTGGTCGAGGGTGGAGGCCAGTCGGGCGCCCATGTCCAGGGAGCCGATGGAGAGTTCGGCGATCCGGTCGCGGCTGCCGGTGAGCCGGTCGACGAAGCTGCGCAGGCTGTGCCGGGGGCGGGCGCGCAGCCGGGCGCCGGCGGCCCGGATGGCGAGCGGCAGACGGCCGCACAGGTCGACGATCCGCCGGGCGCTGTCCACCTCGGCGAAGACCCGTTCCACGCCGACGAGCGAGGCGAGCAGGTCCACCGCCTCGTTGCCGGGCAGGCCGTCGAGGCAGTACTCGGTGAGGCCGGGGATCTTGAGCAGGCTGGTGCGGCCGGTGCACAGGACGGCGCTCTCGCCGCTCGGCAGCAGCGCCTCGTAGCGGGTGGTCTCGGAGACGTCGTCGAGCACGATCAGCAGCCGCTTGGAGGCGGTGACGCTGCGGAACAGCGCGGCACGCGCGGCGAGTCCGGCGGGGATCCGCTGGACGGGGACGCCGAGGGCGTCGAGGAAGCCGCGCAGCACCTCCTGCGGGGGCACCGGCTCGGACTGGCCGCGCAGGTCCGCGTAGAGCTGGCCGTCGGGGAAGTGCTGCTGGAGGCTGTGCCCGACGTGCACGGCGAGCGCGGTCTTGCCGGAACCGGCGCAGCCCACCAGGGCGATCACCCGGGGGGCGCCGGCGGCCTGTAAGTCCCAGGCGATCCGTTCGGAGATGTCGCTTCGGCCCGCGAAGTCGGTGACCCGGGGCGGGAGTTGGGCGGGGGTCTTGTCGGGCCGCGGGGTCCGGTGGGCGGTGGGCGGGGGCGCCACGCCCTCGCCGGCCAGGATCTGCTGGTGCAGTTCCTGGAGCCGGGCGCCGGGTTCGAGGCCGAGCTTGGTGATCAGCGCGTGCCGGCCGGCCCGGTAGACGTGCAGCGCCTCGGCCCGCCGCTGGGACTGGTAGAGCGCCGTCATCAGCTGCGCGCAGAGCCGCTCGCGCATCGGGAACTCGGCGACCAGCGGCTTGAGTTCGCTGATCAGCTCGGCGTGCCGGCCGAGCGCGAGCCCGACGTCCAGCCACTCCTCCAGGACGGCGAACCGGCGTTCCTCCCAGTGCGCGGCCACGGTGTAGGTGAGCGGGCCGGAGAGGTCGGCGAGCGGCTGGCCGCGGAAGAGCGCGAGGGCGCTCTGGTACTCGTCGGCGGCGTCCTCCAGGTGGCCGGCGGCGGCGAGGTCGCGGGCCCGCCGGACGGTCTTCTCGAAGGCGTCCGCGTCGAGGTCCTCGGCGCCGAGCCGGATGCGGTAGCCGCCCTGTTCGGTCTCGATCAGGTCGACCGGGGCGCCGGCGGCGGCGAAGGCGTTGCGCAGCCGCCAGACGCAGGTCTGGATCTGCTTGTCGGCGGTGGCCGGTGGTTCGGCGCGCCAGACGGCGTCGATCAGCGAGCTGACCGGGACGATCTTGTTGGCGTTGAGCAGGAGTACGGCGAGGACGGTCAGCTGGCGGTTCCGTCCCACCCGGACGGTGTTTCCGCCAATGACGACCTGTAAGGGGCCGAGAATTCGAAATGATATGTCGCGGCCATTGCGATGGGTTTCCTCGGTGAAAAGGCCGGACGTCGGGGAGAGAGCCTTTTGCTGCATCGGAGCCAATCCTCCACGGGGGCGTGGGATACGCGGCCGAAAAGGGATCCTAGAATGGACAAGCTGTCATGTCCATACCCAGGTTGGCGCCTGACTCCGTCAACTGACGTAGTGTCAACGGTCAGTGAGGTTCCCTGCATGAAGCGGGTTGGCGCGGGGTAGGTCGATGGCCGTGGCTCTCGTGCTTTGCCCGTCCTGCTCCATCACTTTACCTTCCAGAGGCCCGCGGCGCCGCTGGTTGTTCGTTTGTTCGAATCGGTCGGATGTCAATTCCGCGTGCCGGAGATCGCCATGCCCCGAAGTGCCTGCGAGTCAATCTTTCCGCCCGGAGTCCGGGGCAGCGCGGGCAGCACCACGATGTGGTCCGGCCGCATCGGCGCGGGCAGCGACTCGGCGAGCGCCCGGCGCAGCAGGGCGGCCGCACCGGCGGCGCCCGAGGCCCCGCCGTCCGGCGCCGCGGGCCGCAGGGCCACGAACGCCACCAGCCGCTCCGCCGCGCCCTGCCCGTGCAGCCGCACGGCACACTCGGCGACCGCCGGATGCCGGCCCACCGCGGACTCGACCTCGCCCAGCTCGATCCGGTACCCGCGCACCTTCACCTGGTGGTCGACCCGCCCGAGGATGAGCAGCCGGCCGGTGGGCGACCACAGACCGCGGTCCCCGGTCCGGTAGAGACGGCGGCCCGGCGCGAACGGGTCCGGCAGGAACCGCTCCGCGGTGAGCGCGGGCCGGCCGTGGTAGCCGAGAGCCACCCCCGGGCCGCCGAGGAAGATCTCCCCGGCCACCCCCGGCGGCACCGGCCGCAGCCGCGAATCGAGCACATGGACGCGGTAGTTGGGCACCGGGCGGCCGATCGGGATCGCCGCCCCCGCCGCCTCGGCGGGCCCGCACCGGTGCGTGGTGGCCCACACCGCGCACTCCGTCGGCCCGTAGTCGTTGAACAGCGGGGCACCCGGACAGCACCGCAGATGCTCGGCCACCAGGTCCGCGGTGAGCGGCTCGCCGCCGACCGCGACCATCGCCAGGCGGGCCAGCGCCGCCCGGTCCGCGACCTGCAGCAGGATCCGGTAGTGCGAGGGCACGGCATGCACGTGGGTGACGGCGGCCCGCTCCAGCAGGCCGCGCAGGGCGTGCGGATCGTGCGCCTCCGTCTCGGTCGGCAGCACGACCGCGCCGCCGTTGGCCAGCGCCCAGAACATGCCGCCCGCCGCGCCGTCGAAGCACAGCGGCGGCAGCACCAGATCCCGCCCGGGAGCCGGACCGGCCGCGGCCCGGGCGGCCGTGGAGGCGACGATCGCTCCGTGGTGGACGGCGATGCCCTTCGGCGCGCCGGTCGAACCGGAGGTGTAGATGACGTACGCGGTGTCGTCCGGCGTCACCCGCACCAGCGGGGAACGGGCCGGAAGCCCGGCGGCGTCGGCCGGGCGGATCATCGGCACCGCCAGGTCGAAGCCAGGGGGTTCGTCCGCGATCAGCGCCAGGGCGCCGGAGTCGCGCAGGATGTGGCGGATGCGCTCCGCCGGGTGGGTCGGCTCGATCGGGAGGTACGCGGCGCCGGCCTTCAGCGCGCCGAGCATCGCGACCACCGAATCGGCGCTGCGCCCGGCCATCAGCGCCACCAGCGAACCGCGGCCGATGCCGTGGCGGTGCAACAGCGCGGCCAGGCGGGCGGCCCGGGTGTCGAGCTCCCGGTGCGTCAGTTCCCGCTCCCCGCAGACGACCGCGACGGCGTCCGGGGTCCACTGCGCGTGGCGCGCGACGAGGGTGTGCAGACAGGTGTCCTCGAACGGGAGGTCCGCGCCGCGCGACCAGGCGCCGAGCTCGGCGTGCTCGCGCTCCGCGAGACCGGTGACGGTGCGCACCGGACGGTCGTCGAGGAGCGCGGCGAGGACGGCGAGCAGCCGGTGGGCGAACGCCTCCGCCGCCTCCTCCTCGAACAGGCCGGTGTCGTAGTCGAGTTCGAGCCCGTCGGGGCCGAGCAGCACCAGCAGCTCGTGCCGGCTCACGCCGTCGGCGACCCGGACGGGCGTCACCTCGAACGCGCCGACCCGCTCCGGCACGCGCCGCGGGGCGGCGGCCACCGCGAGCGCCGCCCGGGTTTCCGGCCCGGCCGGTGTGCCGGCGGCGACGGCCCGCACGGCGGCCCGGAGCGCGGCGGAACCGGAGCCCGCCTCGTCCACCGCCAGCCGCACGGCCACCGGCACCGGGCCCGCGACCAGCAGGCCGGCCTCGGCCGGTCCGCCGCAGCGGGCCAGCAGGACCGCCGAGGCGGCGGCCAGCGCCGCCTCGGCGGACACCCCGGCGGCCCGCAGCCGGGACGCGAGGTGTCCCGCTTCGACGTGCACGGTCGCCGCGTACCCGGAGGGCGCGGAACCGGTGCGCAGGACGGCGGGAAGTTCGCCGAAGCCGGCCGGATCGGCAGCTGCCAGCTCCGGAGCCGCCGTCCCAGATGGGTCGAGCAGCCATCGCATCAACCGCTCCGGCTCCGGAGCGACCACGATCAGGAGGAACCGGCCTTCGGCGAGCCGGGCCAGCAGCACCCGGGCCTCGCCGTGGTCCGCGCGGGAGGCGGCGAGCTCGTCGCGGACGAGCTCGCCCCACGCGTCCGGCTCCCCGCCCGCCGCCGGGTCGTGCACGGTGAGCCGCACCGGCGGCCGCAGCCCGGCGATCCGGGCCCGCAGGGCGCGGACGTCCGGCGGGCCGGTGACGAGCCACGTGCCGATGGCGAGGGCGGGGTGGTCGGACACGGTTCCTCCTGATCGTGAGGGGATTCAGCGGGGTCGGGCCGCCGTCACCGCAGGATGCGCTCCTCGGGAGCGTTCCGGTGGTCGCGGGACTTGCGGAGGTCCCGCGTGACGACTGCCTTCTTCAGCCACCGGTCGGTGCCGTCGAAGCGCGCCTCGAACGCGCTGCGCCCGTGCACCGCCCGGTAGTTGTCGACCACCAGCAGGTCCCCGGCGCCCAGCGCGACCCCGACCAGGTGCCGTTCCAGTTCGTCGGTCAGCGCGGTGAGCGCCGCCGCCGCCTCCCGGTCGCCCGGCACCGGCGACATGAACGCCGGGTCCACCCGCAGGTACGGGCGGTCCGGGTCGCCGAACAGCACGGCGCACGGCTCCGGGTCCTCCTCCATCCGCTGGATCGGGTGGAGCCGCCCGGTGCTCTCGGTGAGCGACCGCGCGTACTTGAGGTGCTCGGTGTCCGGGCGGATGAGGAACCGCCGTTCGGCCAGCACCGCGCGGTGGCGCGGCGTCAGCTCCACGTCCTCGATCCCGGACACCACGGTCGGCACCGCGTCGTGGTTGCGCAGTCCGAGCAGCAGCAGGTAGTCGCAGCGGTACGGGTGGAAGCCGTCCTCGGTGTGCCAGGCCAGCTCCACCGTCCCGTGCCCGCTCTGGTCCTTCTCGTGCTGCGGGATCGGCAGCACGTCGTGGACCAGGCGGCCGTCCTGCAGGGTCGACCAGCCGAAGATGTCGCCGAGGTGCGCGGTGGCGAGCACCAGGAACACCTCGTGCGCGGCGACCGCGGCCGGCCGCTCCGTCTCGCGCCAGTCCAGCGGCGTCGGGCCGATCGAGGTGTTGTCCACCTTGAGCCCGCGCACCACCAGCGCCGACGCCGACTCGGCGGTCCGGAACGCCCGCAGCTCCCGGACCAGCCGCGACGGCAACTGCTGCGCCAGCGCGGGCAGGTCGTCGAGCAGGGCCGGAGCGGTACTGGACCCGTACTCGTGCAGCACGGACCGGCTGAGCGTGGCGAGCGCCGCGCCGTCGGCCGGAGCGATGTCCAGGCGGCGGATCACGGGCGCTCACTCGCCGGCGGCACCACCACGTCCTCGGGCGCGGGCAGGTAGCCGCCCTCGACCAGGAAGCGGAAGCAGTCGTGCGCCCACTCCTCGTTGACCGGCGGGCAGGCGATGCCGGAGCCCTCCAGCGCCTCGGTGAGCACCCGGCACTCGTCCTGCGGGTTGATCTGCTTCTGCAGCTCCGGGTCGAGCGCGGCGTGCCGCATCGAGGCGACCCGCAGCAGCGGCGTCATCGGGAACAGGATGTGGTCCTCGTCGACGCCCAGCGCCCGCTGGCGGGCGTCCTCCTCGTCGACGACGTTGAGGTCGTAGCCGAAGGACCGCAGCCACTGGTAGCACTGGGTCATGGTGGTGGGCGCCGGGTTGGTGATGTTGAAGTTCTTGCCGAAGTTCTCCGCCCGCAGCGAGGTGTAGACGATGGCCTGCGCCGTGAAGTCCACGGGCACGGCGTTGATGACGTCGTTGTAGAGCGGCAGGACGCCCAGGTCGAGGAAGCCCCGCAGGTACACGTACAGGTAGTCGGTGTGGTGCGAGGCGCCGGTCTGGGTGTGGCCGGTGATCATCCACGGGCGCTGGACGGTGACCGGGATGCCGCGATCGCGCGCCAGGTAGACGATCTTCTCGGCGAGCCACTTGCTGCGCGGGTAGCCGGTCGGGATGCGGATCGGCCGGCCGTCCAGGTCCTCCTCGGTGAACGGACGCTCGGCGCCGGTGCCCATGAACACGTCCACGCTGGAGACGAAGTGGACGGACTTGAGCGTCGTGGTGGTGGCGAGCCGCAGCACCTCCTTGGTGCCCTCGACGTTGGCCGGACGCGCCGCCTCGTACGGGTAGGTGAAGTTGACCACCGCGCCGCTGTGGTAGATCGCGTCGAGCAGGCCCGCGTAGGCCGCGAACTCGTGCTGGTCCAGGCCGAGCCGGGGCTTGGCGAGGTCACCGACGACCATCCGCATCCGGGAACGGTAGGACTCGTCCCACGCGGAGTAGGTGCGCAGGGTCTGCTCCATCCGCTCCCACGCCGCGTCCTCGTTCTCGGCGCGGATCAGGCAGTGCACGGTGGCCTCGGTGCGCAGGATCAGCTCCACGGCGAGGAACGCGCCCAGGTAGCCGGTGGCACCGGTGACCAGGACGTGCCGGGGCGCGAACCACTCCGCGTGCGGGAGGTCGCCGGGGGCGATCTCCTCGGGCAGCGTGATCTCCGCGTGCAGCTCGGCGAGCTGCTGCGCGTACAGCACCTCGCTGTCGATGTTGTCGCGCTGGCGGCGGTCCTCCTCGATGGCCTGCGCGATGCCGGCCACGGTGGGCACCCGGAAGATCTGCTCGACCGGCAGGGTCACGTCGTGCTCGCGGGACAGCTGCGCGGTCAGCCGCGCCACCAGCAGCGAGTTGCCGCCGAGCTCGAAGAAGTCCGCGGTGGCGCTGATCTGGGACAGTCCGAGCAGCGCGCAGAACGTCTCGGCGATCTCCGCCTCGAGCTCGCTGCCCGGCTCGACGAAGTCCTCGGTGCCGAGGTCCGGCGCGGGCAGCGCGGCGGTGTCGATCTTGCCGTTGCGGGTGAGCGGCATCTTCTCCAGCGTGACGAACGCGCTCGGCACCATGTAGTCCGGCACCTGCGCCAGCACGTGCTTGACCAGCGCCTCCTTGGTCAGCACCCGGCCGACCACGGGCACGGCGTACGCCACCAGCCGCGGCACGCCCGGCTGGTCCTCCCGCGCGATCACCGCGGTCTCGGCGACCAGCGGGTGGCGCAGCAGGACGTTCTCGATCTCGGAGAGCTCGATCCGGAAGCCGCGGATCTTCACCTGGGTGTCGGCCCGGCCGAGGAACTCGATGGTGCCGTCCGCCCGGTAACGGGCGAGGTCACCGGTGCGGTACAGGCGGGCGCCGGGCTGCTCGGAGAACGGGTCGGGCAGGAAGGCCGCCGCCGTCATGCCGGGGCGGTTGACGTAGCCGCGCACCACGCCGTCGCCGCCGATCCACAGCTCGCCGGGCACGCCGGGCGGCACCGGGTTGAGGCGCTTGTCCAGCAGGTGGATCCGGGTGTTCGGGATGGGCCGGCCGATCGGCACCCGGCCGCTCTCGCCGTCCTTCGCGGTCACCGGGTGCACCGACGCCCAGACGGTCGCCTCGGTCGGGCCGTACTCGTTGAACAGCGCGACACCGGGCGAGCGGCGGAAGTGCTCCCCGACCAGTCCGGGCGGCAGCACCTCGCCGGCCAGCACGGTGGTGCGCACCGACGCGAACGCCTCCGGCGCGGACTCCAGCAGCACCGAGTACTGCGAGGGCACGCCGTCGACGTGGGTGACCTGCTTGTCCTGGATCAGCGCGCCAAGCAGCCGCGGGTCGAGCACCTCGGCCTCGTTCGGCACCACGACCGTCCCGCCGCGGCGCAGCGTCCAGTACAGGCCGCCGCCGGAGGCGTCGAAGGTGAACGGCGCGAGCACCAGGTAGCGCTCGGGCAGGCCGGGGCCCTCGCAGGCGGAGCGGGCCAGGGTGGAGTGCACGATCTGCCGGTGCTCGACGGCCACGCCCTTGGGGCGGCCCGTGGAGCCCGAGGTGTAGATGACGTACGCCAGGCTGTCGGGGGCCGGGCGCACGGCGGGCCGGGTGACCGGGCCCGCCGGGTCGGCGGTCGGGACGGGCAGCGTGCGCAGCGCGGGCACCTTCGCCGCCAGCGCGGCGAGCGCCTCCGCGTCACCGGTGACCAGGCCGATCCCGGCGTCCGTGGCGATGGTCGCGATCCGGTCCGCCGGGTACGACGGGTCGAGCGGGACGTACGCGGCGCCGGCCTTCAGCACGCCCAGCAGGGCGACCATGGTGTGCACCGAGCGGTCGGCGAGCACACCGACCGGGGTCTCCACCCCGACGCCCTGCGCGGTGAGCTCGGCGGCCAGCGCCTCGGCGCGCAGGTCCAGCGAGGCGTAGGAGAGTTCCGCGGTGCTGGAGGTGAGCGCGACCGCGTCCGGGTGGGCGGCGGCGGCCTGCTCGACCAGCTCGTGCAGCAGCTGCGGGGCGTCGTGCTCGGTGCGGGTGGCGTTCCAGGCGGCCAGGTGGTCGCGCTCCTCCCGGCTCAGCAGCGGGAAGTCCGCGAGCGGGCGGTCGGGCTCGGCGAGCGCCGACTCCAGGAGCAGCAGGGTGCGCTCCAGCAGCCGGGTGACGGTGTCGCGGTCGAACAGCGCGGTGTTGAACTGCGCGCGCAGCGTCAACTCGCCGTCCCTGCGCACCGCGTAGAGGTCGATGTCGTGCGGCGTCCAGGTGGTCGGCAGGTCGAGCGGGCGGGCGACCGCGCCGGGCAGCTCGCGCGAGGCCCACTGCTCCTCGAAGCCGAACAGCACCTGGAACAGCGGGGTGTGGCTCAGGTCGCGGGTCGGCCGGGCCGCCTCGACGATCTGCTCGAACGGCAGCCGGGCGTGCACCAGCGCCTCCGCCAGCACCGACTCGGACCGGCGCAGCAGGCCGGTCAGCGACTCGCCGGCCTCCAGCTCGAAACGCAGCGGCAGGGTGTTCTCCAGCGGCCCGACCAGGCCGCCGTCACTGTCCTGCCAGGCCGGCGGCACCGGCACACCGACGGCGAAGTCCTGCTGCTGGGCGTGCCGGGCGAGCGCCGTCACGTACCCGCTGAGCAGCAGCTCCGGCAGGGTGGTGCCGGTCGTGGCGGCGAAGTCGCCCAGCACGGTGTGCAGGGCGGCCGGCACCGGCACCGACACCGCGTCGGCCTCGATGGTCTTCACCGGCGGGCGCGGCCGGTCGGTGGGCAGCTCCAGCGTGGTCAGCGCGGCCGTCCGGGCCCGCCAGAACTCGATGTCCTTCTCGGCGTCGTCGCTCTCCAGCCAGGCACGCTGGGCCGCGAACACGGCGGGCAGGTCGACGGCGGCGGCGGTGGCCGGAGCGTCGGCGCCGTCCAGCAGCGCCGCGTACCGGGTCAGCACCTCGTCGGTGAGCCGGCGCACCGACGGGCGGTCGGCGACCAGCTGGTGGACGGTCAGCAGCAGGACGTGGTCCTCGGCGCCGAGCCGCAGCAGGCTGGCCCGCACCAGCGGGCCCTGCGCCAGGTCGAAGCGGCGGCGGCTCTCGGCGGCCGCGACCCGGGCCAGCTCCTCGTCGAGCCGCTCCGGGTCGAGCTCGACCACCGGCAGGCGCAGCGAGGCCACCGGCTTGACGGTCGCCAGCGGGTTGCCGTCCACCGTGCGGAAGGTGGTGCGCAGCACCGCGTGGTGCTGGACGGCGGCCGCGAGCGCCTGCTGGAGCACCGCCGGGTCGGTCCGGCCGGTGAGCCGGACGGCGTCACTGGTCTGCCAGGGGCGCTTCTCGTCGAGCTGGACGAGCAGCCACAGCCGGCGCTGCTCCAGGGTCAGGTTGCTGGTGAAGGCGTTGGCCGAGCCGTCGAGCAGGCCGGCCAGGACCGCGCGCTTCTCATCGGGCGTCAGGGCGGCGGTGCCGTCGTGTGTGCTCATGTGGGGGGACTCCCGTCCTCGGTGTCGGTGGCGCTGTCGGTGACCGGTCGGTGGCGCTGCCGGCGGTGGTCAGGCGGAGCGTTCGCGGACCGACCGCGGCCGCATGTCCGTCCAGACCCGCTCGATGTGCTTGAGGCACTCCTGCTTGGTCCCGGTCGTCCCGGTGGTGGCCCAGCCCGCGGGCAGGGCGCGGTCGGCGAACCAGATCGAGTACTGGTCCTGTTCGTTGGTGACGACCTGGAAGACCGTGTCGGCGTCGTCGATTCCCATCGCTGGCTCCTCGTGGTGGTGGGTTCCGGTGGTGGTTCCGGTATGAGGTGGTTCAGTTCAGGTGGCGCAGGAGCTGGTCGATCTCCTCGTCGGACATGTCGGCCAGCTGGGCCAGCACCGCCTGGTCCGAGGTGGGCCGCCGGTCGCGGGCGCGTTCCAGCTCCGCCAGGGCCTCGGCCAGCCCGGCCGGGGTCGGGCGGCGGAAGAAGTCGCGCACCGGCACCTGGATGCCGAACTCGGCGCGCACCCGGCTCAGCAGCTTCGCGGCGAGCAGCGAGTACCCGCCGAGGCCGAAGAAGTCGTCGTGCACGCCGACCGCGGGCCGGCCCAGCACCTCCTGGAAGATCGCCAGGGTGCGGCGCTCCTCCCCGTTGCGCGGCGGGGTCTTCTCGACGGGGCCGCTCGGCACCTGTGCGGGCGGCGGCGGCAGCGCGCCGCGGTCCGGCGTGCCGTCGGGGGCCGTCGGCAGCGCGTCCAGGACGCCCAGCACGGCCCGCGCGGCGGACCCGGGCAGCGCTGTTCCGGCGCGGGCGCGCACCATGGCCGCGAACGCGTCGCGCTCGCGCTCGGTGCCCGCGGGGACGGTCGGGTCCGGGACCAGCCAGGCGATCAGGCGGCGGTCGGCGTCGGTGGTGACCGCCGCGTCCCGCACGCCCGGCACGGCCCGCAGCGCCTGCTCGACCTCCGCCGCGCGGACCCCCCGGTCGCCGACCGCAAGCCACCCGGCGCCCGGGCCGACCACCTCCAGCGCGTCGTCCCGGGTCCGCCGGCAGCGCAGCCCGACCGGCACCCCGGGCCCGGCGGCGGTGGCCAGGTGCAGTTCGCCGACCACGCCGTCCGGCACCGGCCCGCCCAGGGCGTCCAGCAGCAGGTGGGCGGTGCCCGGCAGCGGCGGCCCGAGGCGCCTGCCGCGCCACGCGTCCAGCGGCGCCAGCGCGGGCGGGACGGCCAGCGGCGCGGGGGCGGGGCGGCCCAGCACCACCGGGAGGCCGGTGCGGGCGAGCATGTCGACCAGGTCGGGCTCGAGGACCTCGCCCACGCACACCAGCCTGGTCCCGGCGGGCGGCGCCCAGCCGTCGGTGAGCGCCCGGCGCCAGGTCGGCGGGTCGGCCAGGACGAAGGCCGAGGGCGGCCCGGCCGGCGCCGGGTCGAGCCCGGACAGCATCAGGCTCCGCGCGTGCACCAGCGGCATCAGCAGGTGCACGGGGGAGGGCGGCGTGCCGCCGTCGAGCAGCAGGACGTCGTCGTCCGCGGTCACCCCGAGCCGTTCGGCGACGGCCGTCAGCCCGGCGACCAGCGCCCGGTGGGTCAGCGCGGGGCCGCCGTCGGCGGGCTGCCACGCCGGGTCGTCGGGGCCCGGGACGGCGGGGGCGGCCGGGTCGAAGCGCGGGCCGGTGGTGATCAGCCAGCCGCCCGGCTCGTCCTCGGCCCGCCGGACGAACGCGCCCGCCCGGTCGTGCCGCTGGCCGTACCCGACCGACGCGCCCACCTCGAACACCGCGAGGACGACGGCGAGCAGCCCCGCCGACGGCACCGGCGGCGTCGTCACCCGCACGCCCGGCCCGGCGATCCCCTCGGCGCGCAGCCGCCGGGCCAGCGCGGCCGACCACTCGCGCAGCTCGCCCAGGGTGAGCACGGCGTCCGCCGAGGACAGCACCACGTCGTCCGCGCCCCGGACGTCCAGCAGCTGCGGGACCGTACAGCCATCGGCGGGCGCGGCGGTCGGGACCGACCCCGGGCCGCCGGACGGGCCGGCCGGCAGCGCGCCGACCGGGGTGCCCGGCGCGGCCGGCGCCTCCAGCAGGATCCGGCGGTACAGCTCCAGGACACCGGCCGCGGTCGGCTCGTCGTACAGGCCCCGGTCGTAGTCGAGCTGCAGGCGCAGCCCGTCGCCGTCCGGCAGCACCGTCAGCCACAGGTCGAACTTGGCGGCGGTGACGGGCAGTTCGACCTGCGTCATGGTCAGGCCCGCCAGTTCGGCGCCCGGCGCGGGCGGGCCCGGCATCGAGAACATCACGTCGAACAGCGGGTTGCGGTCGAGCGCACCCGCCCGCCGCACCTCCTGCACCAGCCGGTCGAACGGCATCCGGTCGTGCGAGAACGCGCCGACACAGGCGTCCCGGACCACCTCGGCGGCCCGCGCGAACCCCTGGTGCGGCGCCAGGCGGGCGCGCAGCACCAGCGTGTTGGCGAAGAAACCGACCAGCTGCTCGGCATCCGGGTGGTGACGGCCCGCGACCGGCGTGCCCACCGCGACGTCCTCCTGACCGGTCACCCGGGACAGCGCGGCCATGAACCCGGTCAGCAGGGTCATGAACAGCGTCCCGCCGGAATCCTTCGCCAGCCCCTCCAGACCGGCCACCGTCGCCGCGTCCAGCCGCTCCTCCAACCGGCCGCCGGCACCGCCGCGCTGCTCGCGCGGACGGTCCACGGGCAGCTTCAGCGGAGCCGTCCCGGCCAGCGCGGTGCGCCAGTACTCGAGCAGACTCTCCATCCGCTCCCCGGTCAACTGCCGCTCCAGCCAGCCGACATAGTCCGCGTACTGCACCGGCGGCTCGACCAGACCGGCGTCGCCGCCCGCACACAGACCGCGGTAGGCGGCGGCGAGATCGGCGTAGAACACGTCCATCGACCAGCTGTCGCACACCAGGTGATGAATCGTCACCAGCAGCGTGTGCCGGCGCTCCGACTCCTTCACCAGCACCAGGCGCAGCAGCGGCGGGGCGTCCAGCGCGAAGGGCATCGCCGCCTGCTCCCGGGCCAGGACCGTCACCCGGGCCCGCGCCCCGTCCTCCGGCAGCCCCGAGCAGTCCACCACCGGCAGCGGCACCAGCGCCTCCGGCAGCACCACCTGGCGCGGATCCCCGTCGACCAGACCGACACCGGTGCGCAGGCTCTCGTGCCGCGCCACCACCGCGTTGACGGCCCGCTGGAGCAGCACCACATCCAGCTCACCGACCAGCCGCACCGCACTGCACACGTTGTACGCGGCGTTGCTCGACGGATCGAGCTGGCACACGAACCACAGACTCCGCTGGGCGGGCGCGGCCGGCAGCACGAAGTGGTCGCCGTAGTCGCGGGCCTCCCCGCCGCCGACGCCGCCGACATAGGACGAACTGCTCATCGGGCCCCGCTCCCCTTCCTGGCCGGCTCCCGCGCCGGCAACCCGGCGAGCGAGGTCTCCACGAACTCCACGACGCTCCTCTCGTGGTCCTGCACGAAGAAATGACCGCCGGTGAACTCCCGCACCGCGCAGTCCACCGAGGACTGCCGGTCCCAGCCGGCGTTCCCCGGCCGCACCAGCGGATCGTGCGAGCCGCGCAACACCCGGATCGGCACCGGCAACGGCGGCCCCGGCACATACCGGTACGTCTCCGCCAGCGTCAGGTCCGCCCGGATCGTCGGCAGCATCAGCCGCACCAACTCGTCGTACTGCGGCAGCTCCTGGGACTCCATGCCGTCCCACTCCCGCAGCCGGTCGAGCAGCTCGCCGTCCGGCAGCCGGTGCACCTGCTCCGCGTCGCCGTACTGCGGGGCGTCCCGGCCCGAGACGAACAGCGCCACCGGCAGCGGCAGCCCGAGCTCCCGCACCCGCCGCACCAGCTCGAACGCCACCAGGGCGCCCATGCTGTGCCCGTACAGCGCGTACGGCCGCCCGGTGCGCGGCGCCCGCAGGCCCGCCACCGCGCCGTCGACCAGCGCCGACATCTCCCGCAGCGGCGGCTCCCCGAGCCGCCCCTCCCGGCCCGGCAGGCGCGCGGCCGTGACGGCCAGTGCCGCCGTGTGCCGCTGCCAGTTCCGGAACAGCGCCGACGCCCCGCCGGCATGCGGGAAGCACACCACTTCGCACTCCGGATCGGCCGGCGCGCCGAACGACGTGAACCAGCTGGAACTTGGTCGGACCGGGCGCACCCGTACCTCCCTCGGGGACGGCGGAACTCGGAGAACTTCGAAGAAACGGCGGGCCGTGAGAACGGCGGGCTTCGGACCGGCATGCTTCGGGCCGGCGGGGCCCGGAACGGTGCGGCCCGGAAACCGGCCGCGGAAAAGCGCCGGCGGCACTCCGCCGGACCGTCGAATCCGGCCCGGCCACCGCGCGGCCCTCAATACCTACCATTTATGCCGCAGGGCCCGTCAATGACAACCGTTCGGCGTGAGAGGCGGCGGATAAGGAAGTGAGACCTGGCTGAGAGACCGAACATCTTTAATTTCTCTTGGCCGCCGGTGCAGCCCGCAGCCGTACCCACCGGAATGCCGAACGACCGGCCGGACCAGGGAAATGGAGAGCTCGCCGATGTCGATCCCCGCCCGCCCCACGCTCGTCCACACGCTCGTCGAGCAGGCCCTCGCCCTCGGCGGCCGGCAGGCCTACGAGTACCTGCACGACGACGGCCGGGTCGACACCATCGGCTACCGCGAGCTGCTCGACCGGGCCGCGGCCCTCGCCCCGCTGCTGCGCGGCGCGGACGGACGCGGCGGCCCCGCGCTGCTGCTCTTCCCGCCCGGCCTGGACTTCGTCACCGCGCTGTGGGCCTGCTTCCTGGCCGGCGTCCCCGCAGTGCCCGCCTACCCGCCGATCTTCGGCTCCACCGAGCGGATCACCGCCCGCTTCGCCCGCATCCTCGAGGACTCCCGGGCCACCACCCTGCTCGCCGACCCCGCCGTGCTCGGCCTGCTCACCGCCGGACTGCGCCCCGAGGACCTGCCCCCGGTGGTCACCCTCGACGACGCCACCGGCGCCGGCCCCGCCGACCCCGAGCGCCTGCTGGCCGACGCGCCGGACCCCGAGGACGTCGCGCTCATCCAGTACACCTCGGGCAGCACCGGAAAGCCGAAAGGCGTCGTACTGCGCCACCGGAATATCCTGGCCAACATTCGGTCCATTACCGAGGTTTTCCGTCTGGACGAAACCGCGCGGGTGGTCTCCTGGCTGCCGCCCTATCACGACATGGGGCTCATCGGATTCATTCTCACCCCGATCCACGGCGGATTCCCGGTACGCCTGATGTCGCCCGTGCATTTCCTCAAGGACCCGATCGGCTGGCTCCGGCAGATCAGCGAACTCGGCATCACCCACACCGGCGGACCGAATTTCGCCTACGACCTCTGTGTCCGCCGCGCCGACCGCGCCGACCTCACCGGCCTCGACCTCGGCACCTGGCGGCTCGCCTTCAACGGCGCCGAGCCCATCCGCCCCGCGACGATCACCGGCTTCGCCGAACGGTTCGCCCCGTACGGCTTCCGCCCCGAGTCCTTCCTGCCCTGCTACGGACTCGCGGAGGCCACCCTCATCGTCACCGGCCGCCACTGGACCGGACACGACGACACCGACGCGGACGGCCGGGTCGACTGCGGGCCGGTCGTCGACGGCCACCGGCTCGCCCTGGTCGACCCCGATACCGGCACGGCCGTGCCCGACGGCGCCGAGGGCGAAATCTGGCTCGCCGGACCGAGCATCAGCGACGGCTACTGGGACACCTGGCAGACCGGCACCCCGACCGACGGCTACGGCCACCTCGACGGCACCCGCCACCTGCGCACCGGCGACCTCGGCCGACTCCGCGACGGCCGGCTCACCGTCACCGGCCGCCGCAAAGAGGTGCTCATCCAGAACGGCGTCAACCACCACGCCCACGACCTGTGCGCCGCCGCCGTCCGCGACAACCCCGCCGTCCGGCCCACCGCCGCCGCCTTCCACGGCGCCGACGACGAGATCGTCCTCGCCGTCGAGGTCGCCGGACACGACCACGACCCCGAGCGCCTCGCCGCCGACCTCCGCGCCCGCGTCCTGGCCGCCACCGGCGCCCGCGTGCACACCGTCGTGCTCTGCCCGCCGCGCACCATCCCGCGCACCACCAGCGGCAAGATCCAGCACGGCCTCGCCCGCACCCGCCACCTCGCCGGCGAACTCGCCGGCCGCACCGTCACCCCCGACCGGGCCGCCATCGGCGCGGAAGAGGCCGGCGCGCTCACCGCCTTCTTCTCCTCCGTCTTCGCCGCCGTCTGCCAGGTCTCCGACTGCGGCCCCGACGACGCCCTCACCGCGATGGGCGGCGACTCGCTGCGCGCCGCCGAGATCGCGGCCGTCGCCGAGGACGCGCTCACCCTGCCCGTGCCCGTCGAGGACGTCCTGCTCGCGCAGACCCCCCGCGAACTGACCGCCCGGCTGAACGAACGCTGGACCGAGGGCGGGATGCGACCCGCCGACGCCGTCGACCGGGCGAAGGCCCTGCTCGCCGGTAGCTGACCCTCACGGCCCCCTTGAACGAACCGCACGCCGCGAATGCTTCGCACGCCCGCCCGCCATGGTGACGAGACGGAGGCCCCGACCGTGTCCGACAGCTCCCGGATTCCCGCCGACCTCGGCCGCACCCTGCTCGCCAAGTGGCGGGCCCTCCCGGCCGAAGCGGACACCGGGACGGAGATCGGCCCGATCCGGCACGGACTGCGCCTCTTCGAGGAGATCCACCCCGGCACCGCCGCCAACGTCCTCCGCTTCGACGCCGAGATCGCCGGCACCGTCGACCCCGACCGGCTCGCCGCAGCCCTCACCGAACTCGCCCGCCGCCACGCCGCCCTGCGCACCACCTTCCCGGCCGTCGACCGCGCCACCGTCGCCACCGAGGCCCGCCCCGACCTGACCGTCATCGACCTCACCCCGGGCGACCCGGCCACCGCCCGCCGCACCGCCCGCGCCCAGGCCGACACCCGCGCCGCCACCCCCATGGACCTCGCCACCGGGCCGCTCTGGCGCACCGCCCTCTGGCAACTGCCCGACGGCACGGCCCGACTCCAGCTGCTCGCCCACCACATCGTCGCCGACGGCTGGTCCCTCGCCGTCGCCCTCGCCGAACTCGACGCCCTCTACACCGGCCACCAGCCGGGCCCCGCCACGCCGCTGCCCGCCGTCCCCGCCACCGCCGACCCGGCCGACCTGGCCGCCTGGCGCGAACGCCTGGCCGGCGTCCAACCGCTCTCCCTGCCCACCGACCGGCCCCGCCCCGCCGCCCGCCGCTTCCGCTCCGCCCACGTCGGCCTGAGCGTCGAAGCGGACCAACTGCGCGAAGTCCGGCGCCTCGCCGAGGCCGAGCACGCCACGCCGTTCATGGTCCTGCTCGCGGCACTGCACCTCACCCTCGCCCGCACCGCCGGACAGCACGACATCACCGTCGGCTCACCCATCGCGACCCGCGAACGCCACCGCGCCCCCGGCGCCGTCGGCCCGCTCGCCACGATGCTCGCGCTGCGCACCGACACCTCCGCCGCGCACACCGCCCGCGACGTCCTGCGCGCCGTCCGCGACACCTGCCTCGACGCCTACGGGCGCTCCCACGTGCCGTTCGAAACCGTCGCGGAACAGGTCGGGCAGGGCGGCGGCTCGCTGTTCGACGTGCTGTTCGTGCTCCAGCCGCAACTCCCCGAACTCCGCCTCGGCGACCTGCCCCTGCACCCCCTGGTCACCGCGCCCGGCACCGCGCGCAACGACCTGGAGCTCTACCTCTGGCAGGGCGAGGACGCCATCACCGGCTTCCTCGGCTACGACACCGACCTCTTCGAGCCCGACACCGCCGAGCTGCTCGCGGCGCGATTCGGCACCGCCCTGGCGGCCGTGGTGACGCGGCCGGACGCGCCGCTCGCCGAGCTGGACGTGGCCGGCGCGGTGGAGGCGGCGCGGCGCGAGGCTTGGGCCGTCGCGCCTGCGGTGGGTGAACTGCCGCTGTGCGTGCAGGAGTTGGTGGAGGCGCAGGTCGATCGTGCGCCGGGTGCGGTGGCGGTGCGTGCCATTGACGGTGAGCTGACGTACGGCGAGCTGGAGGCGCGGGCGAACCGGGTGGCGAATGCCTTGCGGACGCGGGGAGTCGGCCCCAGGGATCTGGTGGGGGTGTGTCTGCCGCGGACCTCCGACCTGGTGGTGGCGCTGCTGGGCGTGCTGAAGTCCGGTGCGGGTTACGTGCCGGTGGACCCTGGCTACCCCGATGAGCGGGTGGCGTTCATGGTGGAGGACGCGGATGCGGCACTGGTCATTCGGTCTCTGGCGGATGTTCTTGAAGTTCCTGATGCGCCCGTAGCAGACCGGCCCTCGGTTGCCGGTTCGGTTGATGACGTCGCGTATGTGATTTACACGTCGGGTTCGACGGGTCGGCCGAAGGGTGTGGTGATCGAGCACCGGCAGGTGGCGGCGATGCTGTCGTGGGCGGGGCGGGTGTTTCCGGCGGAGGTGCTGGCGGGCACTTTGGCGGCGACGTCGGTGTCGTTCGACCTGTCGGTGTTCGAGATCTTCGCGCCGTTGACGGTGGGTGGGTGTGTGGTGCTGGCGCCGACCGGGGTGTTGGATCTGGTGACGGATCCGTCGCGGTACGCGGGGCTGACGCTGGTGAACACGGTGCCGTCGGCGGCGCGTGAGCTGGTGCTGGCGGGTGCGATGCCGGCGTCGGTGCGGTGGGTGAACCTGGCGGGTGAGGCTCTGGCGCCCGGTCTGGTGCGGGACTTGTATCTGCTCTCGGGTGTGGAGAAGGTCAACAATCTCTACGGTCCGAGCGAGGACACGACGTATTCGACGTGGACGGCGACGGATCCGGCCGATGTGCGGACGCCGATCGGTGTGCCGGTGGACGGTACGTCGGCGTTGGTGCTGGACGCTGGTCTGCGGCCGGTGCCGCTGGGTGCGGTGGGGGAGTTGTACCTGTCGGGTGCGGGTGTGACCCGGGGTTATCTGGGTCGTCCGGGCCTGACGGCGGAGCGGTATCTGCCCGCGTCCGACGGTGGCCGGCTCTACCGCACGGGTGATCTGGTCCGTTGGCGTCCGGACGGCAAGTTGGACTACCTGGGCCGCGCCGACGGCCAGGTGAAGGTGCGTGGCCACCGCGTCGAACTCGGCGAGGTGGAGGAGGTGCTGCGCCGTCACCCCGATGTGGCGGGTGCGGTGGTGGTGGCCCGCGAGGACGCCTCCGGTTCACTGGGCCTGGTCGCCTATGTCGTCCTCAGCGGTGCGGAGTTCGCCTCTGGGGCGCTTGCGGCGTTCGTCCGTGGCCGGCTTCCGCAGTTCATGGTGCCGGGCGCGTTCGTCGAGCTGGCCGAGTTCCCCCTGCTCCCCAACGGCAAGATCGACCGCGGCGCGCTCCCGGTCGTGGACCTCAACTCCGTTCGGCAGAACGGCCGTTCACCGCAGACGCCGTCCGAGAACTTGATCGCTGACATCTGGCGCGAGCTGCTGGGTGTTCCCGAGGTCGGTGCCGAGGACGACTTCTTCGAGCTCGGCGGCCACTCCCTCCTCGCCACCCGCCTCACCCACCGCCTCGGCGAGGCCCTGGACGTCCACGTCCCGCTGCACCTGGTCTTCGAGCACCCCGTCCTCGCCGATCTCGCCGGCCACCTCCCGGTCTCCGGCGGGAAACGCGAAGCCATCCCGGTCGTCCCCCGCATCCCGGGCCCCGACGGCACCCTCGTCTTCCCCGCGTCGTCCGGCCAGAAGCGCCTCTGGCTGCTCTGCTCCCTGGACCCGAGCGCCAACCTCGCCTACCTGCTCAACGGTGGCGCCCGGATCACCGGCCCGCTCGACGCCGAACGGATGGCGGAGGCCGTCCGCTCGGTCGCCGGACGACACGAGATCCTGCGCACCAACCTGCGCGAGGAGAGCGGCGACATCGTCCAGGTCGTGCACCCCACCTGGCAGTGGGACCCGACGGTGGAGCCGGACACCCCGGATCAGACCGAGGCCGAACTGCTCGACCAGTGGCGCCACTCCGCCGTGGAACTCGCCGAAGGACCGCTCTTCCGCGCCCGCATCGTGCGCCGCGCCGCCGGCGAACACCTCCTCCTGCTCTCTCTCCACCACGCCATCGCCGACGGCTGGTCGCTGGACCTCCTGCTGCGCGAGATCGCCGCCGAGTACCAGGACCCGTCCGGCCGCGCGCTGCCCGCCCTCCAGTACGGCGACTTCACCACGTGGGAGAACGCCGCACCCCCGGACGACGCCGGGCTCGCCCACTGGCGCGAACACCTCGCCGGGGCCCGGGACCTCGACCTCCCGACCGACCGCCCCCGCTCCGCCCGCACGACCCACCACGGCGCTGCTGTGCCCGTCATCCTGCCCGCCGACACCGTCGACCGGCTCGCCCGGACCACCGGCACCACCGCCTTCGCAGTCGTCGCGACCGCCGTCACGCTCGTCCTGAGCGCCGTCTCCGGCAACCGCGACCTGACCATCGGCATCCCGACCAGCGGACGCACCCACCCGGACACCGCAGCACTCCTCGGCTTCTTCACCAACACCCTCCCGCTGCGCTGCTCGCTGGACCCCACCGCCACCCTCGGCACTGCTCTGCGCGACACCCACCAAGCCCTCATGACGGCGCACCGGCACGCCGGGACGCCGTTCGAGGAGATCGTCCGGACTACTCGAGCCGCCTCGCACGGCCAGGGGCGCAGCCCGCTCTTCCAGGTCATGCTGGCCGTCAACGAGACCCCGGCCCGCGCGCTGGACCTCCCCGGCCTGCGCGTCGACCGGCTCGAACTCCCGCCTGCAGAGACCCAGTTCGAGATCTCGCTGCACCTGGAGCGCGGGGAGGCCGCCATCACCGGCCACCTCACCTACAACACCGACCTGTATTCCGTTTCCACCGCCGAACTGTTCCCCGAACGGCTGGCCGCCGCCGTGGCCGCACTGGCCGACTGCCCCGACCTGTCGGTCACCGAGCTGGACGTGGCCGGCGCGGTGGAGGCGGCGCGGCGCGAGGCGCTGGCGACTGCGCCCGCCGTGGCCGGATCGCCGTTGTGCGTGCAGGAGTTGGTGGAGGCGCAGGTCGATCGTTCGCCGGGTGCGGTGGCGGTGCGTGCCGTTGACGGTGAGCTGACGTACGGGGAGCTGGAGGCGCGGGCGAACCGGGTGGCGAATGCTTTGTGGGCGCAGGGAGTTGGCCCCGGGGATCTGGTGTGCGTGTGCCTGCCCCGGACGTCCGACCTGATTGTGGCGCTGCTGGGCGTGTTGAAGTCCGGCGCGGGTTACGTGCCGGTGGATCCCGGCTACCCGGACGAGCGGGTGGCGTTCATGGTGGCGGACTCCGGTGCTTCGGTGGTGCTGCGTTCGCTTGACGAGCTTTCGCCGGCGGGTGCTTCGCGGCCCGGGCGGGTGGGTTCGATCGACGATGTGGCGTACGTGATTTACACGTCGGGTTCGACGGGTCGGCCGAAGGGTGTGGTGATCGAGCACCGTCAGGTGGCGGCGATGCTGTCGTGGGCGGGGCGGGTGTTCCCGGCGGAGGTGCTGGCGGGCACTTTGGCGGCGACGTCGGTGTCGTTCGATCTGTCGGTGTTCGAGATCTTCGCGCCGTTGACGGTGGGTGGGTGTGTGGTGCTGGCGCCGACCGGGGTGTTGGATCTGGTGACGGATCCGTCGCGGTATGCGGGGCTGACGCTGGTGAACACGGTGCCGTCGGCGGCGCGTGAGCTGGTGCTGGCGGGTGCGATGCCGACCAGCGTGCGGTGGGTGAATCTGGCGGGTGAGGCTCTGGCGCCGGGTCTGGTGCGGGACTTGTATCTGCTGTCGGGTGTGGAGAAGGTCAACAATCTCTACGGTCCGAGCGAGGACACGACGTATTCGACGTGGACGGCGACGGATCCGGCCGATGCGCGGACGCCGATCGGTGTGCCGGTGGACGGTACGTCGGCGTTGGTGCTGGACGCCGGTCTGCGGCCGGTTCCGCTGGGCGCGGTGGGGGAGCTGTACCTGTCGGGCGCGGGTGTGACCCGGGGCTACCTGGGTCGTCCGGGCCTGACGGCGGAGCGGTATCTGCCCGCGTCCGGCGGTGGCCGGCTCTACCGCACGGGTGACCTCGTCCGCTGGCGTCCGGACGGCAAGCTCGACTACCTCGGCCGGGCCGACGGCCAGGTGAAGGTGCGCGGCCACCGCGTCGAACTCGGCGAGGTGGAGGAGGTGCTGCGCCGTCACCCCGACGTCGTGGGCGCGGTGGTGGTGGCCCGCGAGGATGCCTCCGGCGTCCTCGGTCTGGTCGCCTACGTCGTGCTCAGCGACGAGGAGTTCGACCCTGCTGCGCTTGCGGCGTTCGTCCGTGGCCGGCTGCCGCAGTTCATGGTGCCGGGTGCGTTCGTGGAGCTGGCCGAGTTCCCCCTTCTCCCCAACGGCAAGATCGACCGCGGCGCACTCCCGGCCATGGACCCCAACTCCCTCAGGCAGAGCGGCCGTTCGCCGCAGACGCCGTCCGAACAGCTGGTCGCCGAGATCTGGCGCGAGCTGCTCGGCGTCCCGGAGGTCGGCGCGGAGGACGACTTCTTCGACCTCGGCGGCCACTCCCTGCTCGCCACCCGCCTCACCCACCGCCTCGGCGAGGCCCTGGATACCCACGTCCCGCTGCACCTGGTCTTCGAACACCCCGTCCTCGCCGATCTCGCCGACCACCTCCCGGTCTCCGGCGGAAAGCGCGAAGCCATCCCGGTCGTCCCGCGCATCCCGGGCCCCGACGGCACCTTTGTTCTCCCGGCCTCCCTCGGTCAGGAACGCCTGTGGGTCCTGTGCCGCCTGGACGCGGGGGCGAACCTCGCCTATCACGTGCGCGGCGCCGTCCACATCGACGGCGACCTGAATGTGCAGGCGTTCCGCGCGGCCCTCGAACAGCTCGCCCGCCGCCACGAGGTGCTGCGGACGTCGCTGCGCGAGGTGGACGGCGAGGTGCGCCAGGTGGTCTCGCCCACCGTGGAGGTCCCGCTCACCAGCGTCGACACCGCCGACTGGCGCTCGGTGATCGAGGCGGAGAGCCGGCGGGCCTTCGATCCCGCCTCCGGGCCGCTGTGGCACGTGACGCTGGTGCGTACTGAGCGGCAACACCACGTCCTGGTGATGAGCCTGCACCACGTCATCGCCGACGGCTGGTCGCTGGACCTCCTGCTGCGCGAGATCGCCGCGCTGTACGGCAGCGAACCGGCCGCGCCCTCGGTCCTCCCGGCTGTTCAGTACGCGGATGTCGCCGACTGGCAGCGGGCCGAGGCCCCGGCCGAACTCGACTTCTGGCGCGGTCAGTTGGCCGGCGCCCCGGCGCTCGACCTGCCCACCGACCGGCCGCGCCCGGCAAAGCAGACCTACGACGGCGCCGGGGTTGCCCTGGCGCTGCCCGACGACGCCCTTGCTGCCGCGTGTCGGGCCGGCGGGACGACCGCCTTCACCGTCCTGGCGACGGCCCTGGCCGTCGTGCTGGCCAAGGCGGCCGGCCAGTCGACCGTGACCATCGGCACCCCGGCCGCCGGCCGCGACCACCCCGCTACCGCGGACGTGGTCGGCTACCTGGTCGACACCGTGCCGCTGCGCCTGACGCTGGCCCCGGACGGCACGCTGGCCGACGCCCTCGGCGCGGCGCGCGAGGCCGTCGACGGAATCCGGGAGCACCAGCGGATCCCGTTCGAGGAGCTGATCCGGGCCGTCCGCCCGCCGCGCGACCGCAGCCGCAGCCCGCTGTTCCAGGTGCTGCTCGCGGTCAACGGCACACCGCCGCGCTACGAACTGCCGGGCCTGCGGATGGAGCCCGCGCCGATGCCGATCCGCACCACGCCGTACGACCTGGTGGTCCAGGCGGAGGAGCGGGACGGCCGGATCACCGGGCACCTGGTCTTCAACACCGACCTGTTCGAGCCGTCCACCGCCCAGCTGATCGCGGACCGCCTGACGGTCGTGATCGAGGCCCTGGCCGCTCGCCCGGGGACGCCGCTGGCCGAGCTGGACGTGGCGGGCGAGGTGGAGACGGCACGCCGCCAGGGCTGGACCACGGCGTCGACGACTCCCGAACGCGGCTGCCGCGTGCAGGAGTTGGTGGAGGCGCAGGTCGATCGTTCGCCGGGTGCGGTGGCGGTGCGTGCCGTTGACGGTGAGCTGACGTACGGGGAGCTGGAGGCGCGGGCGAACCGGGTGGCGAATGCCTTGCGGCAGCAGGGAGTTGGCCCCGGGGATCTGGTGTGCGTGTGCCTGCCCCGGACGTCCGATCTGATCGTGGCGTTGCTGGGCGTGTTGAAGTCCGGTGCGGGTTATGTGCCGGTGGATCCCGGCTATCCGGACGAGCGGGTGGCGTTCATGGTGGCGGACTCCGGTGCTTCGGTGGTGCTGCGTTCGCTGGACGACCTTCCGCCGGCCGGCGCGGCCAGGCCCTCGCAGGTGGGCTCGATCGACGACGCGGCGTATGTGATCTACACGTCGGGTTCGACGGGTCGGCCGAAGGGTGTGGTGATCGAGCACCGTCAGGTGGCGGCGATGCTGTCGTGGGCCGGTCGGGTGTTCCCGGCGGAGATCCTGGCCGGGACTCTGGCGGCGACCTCGGTCTCCTTCGACCTGTCGGTGTTCGAGATCTTCGCGCCGCTGACGGTGGGCGGGTGCGCGGTGCTGGCGCCGACCGGGGTGCTGGACCTGGTGACGGACCCGTCGCGGTATGCGGGGCTGACGCTGGTGAACACCGTGCCGTCGGCGGCGCGTGAGCTGGTGCTGGCGGGTGCGATGCCGGCGTCGGTGCGGTGGGTGAACCTGGCCGGTGAGGCTCTGGCGCCGGGCCTGGTAAGGGACTTGTACGCACTCCCGGGCGTCGAGAAGGTCAACAACCTCTACGGCCCCAGCGAGGACACGACATACTCGACCTGGACGGCGACGGACCCGGCCGATGCTCGCACCCCGATCGGCGTGCCGGTCGACGGCACCTCGGCGCTGGTGCTCGATGCGGCTCTGCGGCCGGTCCCGCTGGGCGCGGTCGGGGAGTTGTACCTCTCTGGCGCGGGTGTGACCCGGGGCTACCTCGGCCGTCCGGGCCTGACGGCGGAGCGGTATCTGCCCGCGCCCGACGGTGGCCGGCTCTACCGCACGGGCGACCTCGTCCGCTGGCGTCCGGACGGCAATCTCGACTACCTCGGCCGCGCCGACGGCCAGGTGAAGGTGCGCGGCCACCGCGTCGAACTCGGCGAGGTGGAGGAGGTGCTGCGCCGTCACCCCGATGTGGCGGGCGCGGTGGTGGTGGCCCGCGAGGATGCCTCCGGCGTCCTCGGCCTCGCCGCCTACCTCGTGCCGGCCGGCGCCGAGCTGGACCGAGCGGCCATAGCCGCCCACGCGCGTACCTGGCTTCCCCAGTTCATGGTCCCGGGCAGCTTCGTCGAGCTGCCCGAGTTCCCCCTCCTCCCCAACGGCAAGATCGACCGCGGCGCACTCCCAGCCATGGACCCCAACTCCCTAAGGCGGAGCGGCCGTTCACCGCAGACGCCGTCCGAACAGCTGGTCGCCGACATCTGGCGCGAGCTGCTCGGCGTCCCCGAGGTCGGTGCCGAGGACGACTTCTTCGACCTCGGCGGCCACTCCCTCCTCGCCACCCGGGTCGCCTCCAGGCTCTCCGCACGCACCGGCACGGACGTCCCGCTCGACCTGATCTTCGAGCACCCCGTCCTCGCCGAACTGGCCCGCCGACTACCGGAGCCGGCGTCCTGGCAGGCCCCGGCGGCGATCCCGCGGGTGCGCCGGGTCCTCGGCGGCAGCGCCGGCTGACCTGCTGCCACCCGGCGGCTTCGACCACGTCCGCGGTCCCGACGAACCACGACCAGACGACCACGACCAGGAGACAACCGACGATGAAGCAGGAAAACCCGACCCTCGAGGCGGTCGTATCCGCCTCCGCCTCCGTTTCCGCCGCTGTGACGCCCGCCCCCGCACCGGAGGACGAGTCGTCGACCGGCCCCCGTTCGCCCCAGGCCGCGATGATCGGCTTCGGCGGCTTCCTGCTGGGCTCGCTCTCCCTCGCGTTCTACCTGAAAGACGTCAGCATCCCGGCCAACTCCCTGGTGGCCTCGCTGCCGACCATGGTGTTCAGCAGCGCGATCCTTCTGCTGATGGCCGCCGCCTGGTCGATGCGCCTGGGCGACGGTGTGTTCGCCGCGGTCTACGGCCTGTTCGGGACGTTCTGGCTGAGCTTCTCGGTGCTCAGCATCGCGCTGAACAACAACTGGATGGGCACCTTCGAGAACGTCGAACAGCGCCAGGCGACAGCCAACTTCGTGCTGGTCTGGGCGATCGTGATCATCCTGTTGACGGTGACGACGCTGCGCCTGCCGCGGGCGTTCACCTTCCTCTTCATCGTCGTCTCGCTCACGCTGATGGTCATCTTCGGCGCCATCGAGCAGGCCATCGACCAGACCATCAACCACCCGCTGAAGCCCAGCGACCCGTGGCTGGTCTACATCGGCATCGGGACCATGTTCCTGTTCATCGCGCTCGGCATGTACATCTTCGCGAGCGCCATGCACAGCGCGACCGGTGCCAAGCGCCTCCCGCTCGGCAAGCCGCTGCTCAAGTCCCGGTGAACCGATGACGGACTACCTGCCCGAGGTCGCCACCGTCCCGTTCCCGATGGCCTGCCCGGAGGAGCTTCCCGACTCGGCGCCGGCGCTCGTGGCCGCCCGCCCGGCCGTGCTGGCCGAGGTGGCCGCCCGGCTGGCGGACCCGGCGGACCGGACCGGGTCGGCGGGGCTGCACGCCGCCGCCCGGGCAGCCCGGGAACTGCTCGGCACGGTGCCGAGCGACCCGGTCGGCGACGACCCGCGCGAGTCGCGGCCGAACCGGGACAACGACCTGGCGTTCGGCATCGAACGCCACCACGGCGAGCCGGTCGCGCTGCTCTCCGCCGCGCTGCTGAACGCCCAACTCGGCGTCCTGGAACTGGCCGACGAGCGGGGCACCAACCTCGACGCACCCGACTGGGGCGAGCTGCTCGACGGCTTCGACGTCCTGCACGGCTGGCTGGCCGACCCGGCCCGCCTCCCCGCGCAGCTCGCCACGCCCGAGCCCGACAGCCCCGGCGAGCCGGCGCCGCTTGACGGCCTGCGGCGCTGGGTGCGCGGACACCACGTGTTCATGGTGTTCGCGCAGGGCGGCACCATCGCCCTGCGCAGCCTGCGGGCCGCCGCGGACGCCGGCGACGAGGAACTCGCCGCCACCGCAGCCGCCGTGGCGACCCGGGTGATGCGGGCCTGCCGGGCCGCCCTGCGCTTCGCGGGGGACGCCACGGCGGACCAGTACCAGGCCGAGATCCGGCCCACCCTGATGCCGCCGGTCGCACCCCCGCAGATGAGCGGACTGCGCTGGCGCGACCACGAGGCCCTGGTGGCCGACCTGACGGACTCCCGGGACGCGTGGTCCTGGCTGGCCGCCCGCCGCCCGGAGACCCTGGCGGACTTCCGGTCGGCGCTGGACGACACCTACGACGCGCACAAGGGCGTGTGCGAGCACTTCGTGGGCCGCCAGTCGCCGAGTCTCCTCGCCACCAGCCGCTCGAGCCGCCCCGCGGTGGGCGTCATCGAGCAGTTCCACCGCCTCCGGGCGGGCTCGCTCCCGGACGCCCCGGACGCGTGACCCGATCCGATCCGATCAACAAGACCCGAGCAGTTCCGACCCGTCCCCGAAAGGCAAGGTATCCATGACCACCACCGCGCCCGAAACGCACGGCACCACCTCCGTCCCCGCACTGGACATGGACGGCCTGTCCCGGATCCTCTTCGGCCACGCGGCCTTCCAGTACCTCAACGCCGCCTGCGAGCTGGGCCTGCCCGACCTGCTCGCCGAGCGGACGGACCTCACCCGCGAGGAGATCCGCGACGCGCTCGAACTCCAGGACCGCGCGGTCGAGATCCTGCTGCTCGGCTGCACCTCCCTCGGCATCGTCGTCAAGGAGAACGGTCGCTACCGCCTCGCCCAGGTCGTCCTGGACCTGATGGACGAGGGCGACTGGGAGCGCTTCAAGGACACCGTCGCGTTCGAGCAGTACATCGTCTACGAAGGCCAGCTCGACTTCACCGACTCGCTGCGCGAGAACCGCAACGTCGGCCTGCGCCGGGTCCGCGGCTCCGGTCGCGACCTGTACCACCGGCTGGCCGAGAACCCGCACATGGAGCAGGTCTTCTACAAGTACATGCGGTCCTGGTCGGAGCTGGCGAACAAGCACCTGGTGACCGAGCTCGACCTGTCCGGCCGCAAGCACCTCCTGGACTGCGGCGGCGGCGACGCGGTCAACGCGATCGCGCTGGCCAAGGCCAACCCGGACCTGAAGGTCACGGTCTTCGAGATCCCCGCCTCCGGCACCATCGCGGAGAAGAAGATCGCCCAGGCCGGCGTCAGCGACCAGGTCTCGGTGATCACCGGCGACATGTTCGTCGACGCGCTGCCCACCGGCTGCGACGTGGTGATGTTCGCCCACCAGCTGGTCATCTGGACGCTGGACGAGAACACCGAGCTGCTCCGCCGCGCCTACGACGCCCTGCCCGCGGGCGGCCAGCTGGTGATCTTCAACTCGATGTCCAACGACGAAGGCGACGGCCCCGTGGTCGCCGCCCTGGACAGCGTCTACTTCGCCGCGATCCCGGCCGAGGGCGGGATGATCTACTCCTGGGCGCAGCACGAGAAGTGCCTGCTCGACGCCGGTTTCAGCACCGTCGAGCGCATCGCGTTCCCGGGCTGGACCCCGCACGGCGTCATCGTGGCGACCAAGTAGCCACCGCCCGCCCGAAGCCCGGATCCGTCGGGGCCGCCCTCCCGGGGCGGCCCCGGCCCGGCCGTACCCAAGTCCCCATCCCCCTGATCGAGGTGACGGCATGCTCGACCCCACGACGCACGACAACGCCACCCGGATGCGCATGCTGCTCTACGGCCAGCTCGTGTCGCGCACGCTCTGCACGGCCGTCAGCCTTGGCGTCCCCGAGGCGCTGGCCGGCCGGGCCCGCTCCGCCGAGCAGCTGGCCGACCAACTCGGCGCCCACCCGGTCGCGTTGGACCGCCTGCTGCGCGGCCTGGTGCCGTTCGGCGTCCTCGCCGAGGAGACCGACGGCAGCTACTCCCTGACGCCCTTCGGCGCCACCCTGCTGCCGACCACCCCCGGCACCGCGCAGCCCACCGCCCTGCTGCTCGCGCAGGAGGTCGGCCTGACCTGGACCGACCTCGAACACACCGTCCGGACCGGCGATTCGGCGTTCCGCCGGCACTTCGACCGCGACCTCTTCGACCACCTGGAACAGCGGCCCGACCGCCGCGAGGTGTTCGACCGCTCCCAGGAGGCGGGCCTGCGGCTGGAGTTGGACGAGGTCTTCGACGCGGTCGGCTTCGAACGCTACCCGTGGATCGTCGACGTGGGCGGCGGCAACGGCCACCTGCTGTGCGAACTCCTCAAGCGCACCCCGGGAAGCACCGGCACCGTCCTCGACCTGCCCGGCACCGTCCCGCTCGCTGAGAAGCGGATCGCCGAGGAGGGCCTCACCCGCCGCTGCACGGCCGTCGCCGGGGACTTCTTCGCGCACGTCACGCCGGGTGCGGACCTGTACATCCTCAGCCACATCCTGCACGACTGGGGCCAGGACCGGGCGACGGACATCCTGCGCACCTGCGCCGCCGCGATGCCCGACCACGGCCGCCTGATGGTCGTCGACCTCGTCACCGACGCCACCACGGTCGACCCGGGCACCGGGCAGTCCGTACCGCACCGGCTGCCCGCCGTCATGGACCTCTACATGCTCTCCCTCTTCGGTGCCTCCGGAGGGCGCGAACGCACCCGCGCCGCCTTCGCCGCACTGCTCGCCGACGCCGGACTGGAGGCCGAGGAGACGAAGGTCCTGCCCAGCGGCATGGCCGTGATCACGGCCCGCCGGCGCTGACCGCCGCCGCACCTCTCATCCGCCATCACGAGCGTCACCACACAGGAACGTCACCACACAGGAACGTCACCACAGGAACGTCACCATACAGCAAGGAGTCGCAGCCATGTCTGGATTGAGCCGCCGGGGACTTCTCACCGGTGCCGCCGCCATCGCCGGGGCCGGCCTGGTCACGGCGGACCTCGTCGCCGGCGCCGGGCCCGCAGCCGCCGCGGGAGCCTGCACACCGCCGTTCGGGTCCACCCTCGTTCAGCCCGGGGATGCCCGGTACGACAGCTTCCTGCGCGCGCACAACACCCGGTTCGTCGGCCAGCCGGACCGGGTGACCATCGCGACCACCAAGGACCACGTCGCCACCGCTCTCGGCAACGCCGTCGCGGCCGGCCGGCGGGTCGCGGTGCGCTCCGGGGGCCACTGCCTGGAGAACTTCACGGCGAACTCCGACATCAAGGAATTGATTGATCTCTCCCAGATGTCGGACGTCTACTACGACGCCTCTCGCAACGCGTTCTGCGTGGGACCGGGCGCGATCGTGTCGCCGACGCAGCACACCCTCTTCATGGGATGGGGCGTGCAGATTCCGTCCGCGGGCTGCTCGGACGTGGGCCTCGGCGGGCACATCCTCGGCGGCGGCTACAACTTCTACTCCCGGATCCACGGGATCGCCGTCGACCACCTCTACGCCGTCGAGGTGGTCGTGGTGGGTGCCGACGGGCTGCCCCGCACCATCGTGGCGACGCGTGAGGCCAACGACCCGAACCGGGACCTGTGGTGGGCGCACACCGGCGGTGGCGGCGGCAACTTCGGTGTGGTGACGCGGTATTGGCTGCGCTCGCCGGGCGTGACCTCCACCGACCCGAGCAAGATCATGCCCCGGGCCGGGAACCAGAAGGTCCGGAACGTGCAGTGGTCGTGGAACAACCTGTCGAAGCAGGCGTTCACCACCCTCGTCCGCAACTACAGCCAGTGGTTCGAGTACAACAGCGCCCCCGGGACGCCGGGCGTCCAGATCTGGGCGTCGCTCTCCGCCTCGCACCAGGCGGCCGGCGTGATCGGCCTGATGGCCGGCATCGAGGACACCGTCGTGGGCGGCGAGGCCATGCTCGACGCGTTCTTCGCGACCGTCACCGCGGGCGCCGCCCTCACGGTCGCCTCGGACGAGAAGTACTCGCTGGCGTGGCTCGACCGGGACAACTGGTACTGGGGCGGTGCCGGGCGGCAGAAGGACAAGACCGCGGACCTGAAGAAGAGCTACACCGACGCGCAGATAGGAACGATCTACCAGTACCTGACGGACAGTTCGATCAGTAACCCGGGCGCCCAGGTGAACCTGGCCGCCGTCGGCGGGAAGATCAACAGCGTCGCCACGGACGCCACCGCCTACTCGCACCGCGACTCGATCCTGCGCGTCTACTTCACCCCCGGCATCTGGCGTACCGCGGCGGAGGACGCCGTCCACACGGCGTGGATCCGCAACATCTACCGGGACGTCTACGCCACGACCGGCGGTGTTCCGGCGCCCAACGCCATCAACGCCGGGGCGTACATCAACTACGCGGACTCCGACCTCGCCGACCCGGCGTGGAACACCTCCGGCACCCCGTGGTCCACGCTGTACTACGGCTCGAACTACGCACGTCTGCAACAGGTCAAGAACACCTATGATCCGCGCAATGTGTTCCGCCACGCCCTGTCGATCCGACCCGTCTGATCGGCACCGGCACCGTCCGGGTCTTGAGTTTGCTCCTGCGCGAGGGCAGGATTCCGATCAACCCCGGGGGGAACTTCCCGGCCGTTCTTCCACCGCGGACCGCCACGGCCGCCGCGGTGTTACCGGCCGGTTCGAAATTGCCGGGGGCACAGTGCCACAGATACGACAGGGAGACCAAGATGGCTGCGGAATTATCTGGTGTTGAAGGCGTCGCGAGCTTCTACGAAGGGCTCGCCCAGGTTCTCAACAACGTGTGGGGCGAGAACCTGCACTACGGCTACTGGGAGGACGACGCCGACACCAGCACCGTCGAGGTCGCCACCGCCCGGCTGAACGACCTGATGGTCACCCTGCTCGACCCCGCCCCCGGCGCCACGATCCTCGACATCGGCTGCGGCGTCGGCAAGCCCGCGCTCCAGCTCGTCGCGGCCAGGGACGTGCGCGTCACCGGCATCGCCATCGCCGACGTCGAGGTGGAGCAGGCCAACGAACGCGCCAAGGAGGCCGGCCGCTCGGACGTGGCCACTTTCCGCAACGCCGACGTGACGGACCTTCCGTTCGAGGACGGCTCGTTCGACGGCGCGTGGGCGCTCGAATCGCTGCTCCACGTGCCGGACCGGAACCGGGCCCTCGCCGAGACCGCCCGGGTGCTGCGCCCCGGCGGGCGGCTGGTGATCGCCGACACCGTCGAGCGCCCGCCGATGAGCCCCGAGGGCCGCAAGGTGCTGGACGAGATCCGTGCCGCCTACCACGTCAGCCCGTACGCCACGGCGGACGAGTACGCCGGGCTGCTGGCCGGCAACGGGTTCGTCGACGTCGAGATCCGCGACATCAGCGACAAGGTGGTCCGGACCGGCTCGATCATGGCCGACGCCGTTGCGGCCCGGCGCGAGGAACTCGCCCGGATCGACGGCCCGGAACCGGTCGACCAGTACATCGACCTGATGCGCCGCGCGGCGGCCAGCCCGGACATCGGGTACCTGGTGATCGTCGCGACGCGCGGCGCCTGATTCGGTGCTGCCGAGCCGGTGTCGCCCGACTCCTTTCCTGGCGACGGGAGTTGGGCGGCACCGGCACCGCGTGGCGGTTACCGGTACCGCGTGCCGGTTACCGGTAGCCGGCCGGGTCGGCCGGCTTGCCGGCCTCCTGGACCTCGACCAGGTACCGCCAGCAGTCGGGCTGCGAGCCGTCGAGGTCGGTGAAGCCGTACTCGCGGGCCAGCTGCCCACTGGAGACGGACTTGCCGTTCCGGCGGGCGACGTCCGGGTCACCGGCCAGCGCGGCGACCGCACGGCCGACGAACGCCGGGCTCTCCGAAATGCAGAAATGCGGTTCCACCGCCAGCGCGTCGCGCCAGTTCTCCTCGGTGACGCCGAAGGTTTCGAGCATCATCTCCGAACGCATCCAGCCCGGGGTGAGCGCCACCGCCGTCCCGCCGTGCGGCTTCAGCTCGTGCGCGAGCGCGAAGGCCATCCGCACCACGGCGTTCTTGACCATGTCGTAGAAGAACGAATTGCGGTAGTGCGTCTCGTTGTACTCGGCCGTCCCGTCGGTCATCTCGACCACGAGTCCGCCCGGGTTGCGCACCAGCAACGGCAGTATGAAGTGGCTGGTGATCGCGTGGGTCTGCACGCCCAGCTCGAACAACCGCCGCCCGTTGTCCAGGTTCTGCTCCCAGACCGACTGGTCGAAGGTGAACAGCTTCTCCCCGCCCCAGACGTCGTTGACCAGCACGTCGAGCCGCCCCTGCTCGGCGTCGATGCGCTCGGCCAGCGCCCGGACCTGCTCGTGCACCAGGTGGTCGGTGGGCACCGCGATGCCCTTGCCGCCCGCCGCGGTGACCAGGTCAGCGGTGTCCTCGATCGTCTCGGAGCGCTTGTACTCCGACTGCTTCTCCCGGGTGGTGCGGCCGGTGACGTAGACCGTCGCGCCCGCCGCGCCGAGCTGAACGGCGATGGCCCGCCCGGCTCCCCGGGTGGCACCCGCGACCAACGCGATCTTTCCGTGAAGGTCCGGTGCCGATGTGTCGAGTTCCATTGACTTCCTCGTCCATTAGAACAACCAGGCCCGCGTCCGTCATCGACGGGCCGGCCAATGACGCCACGATCCTTTCAAAAGACGGCGCCTTGTGCTGGACTTTTCACCACATTTACCGACGATCGACGGGTCGGCGCCGTTCCTCAGCCACTTCGGGCTCAACCGGACATGACGTGGTTCACGAGTGAATAGGCTGCTCATATGACTCCCGTTTCGACATCCCAGCCGCCCGTGAAGCGTGCCGGAATGCGCGAGTGGACGGCCCTCGGCGTCCTCGCCTTACCCGCGCTGCTCATCACCCTCGACAACACCGTGCTCCACCTCGCGGTGCCGCACCTCAGCGCCGACATCCACCCCAGCGGACTCCAACTGCTGTGGATCGTCGACATCTACAGCTTCCTGATAGCCGGCCTGCTGATCGTCGCAGGCACCATCGGCGACCGCATCGGACGCCGTCGCCTGCTCCTCCTCGGCGCCGCCGGCTTCGGCGCCGCCTCGCTGCTCACGGCGTTCTCCCGGAACACCGAGATGCTGATCCTCAGCCGGGCCCTGCTGGGCATCGCCGGGGCGACCCTGATGCCGTCGTCGATGTCGCTGATCCGCAACATGTTCTTCGACGCCAAGCAGCGCGCCCTGGCCTTCAGCATCTGGATCGCCTGCTTCCTGGTCGGCGGCGCGATCGGCCCGCTGGTCGGCGGCGCGCTGCTGGAACACTTCTGGTGGGGCTCGGTCTTCCTGCTGGGCGTGCCCGCGATGGTCCTGCTGCTGATCCTCGGCCCGATCCTGCTGCCCGAGTACCGCGACCCGAACCCCGGCCGGATCGACCTCGCCAGCGTCGGCCTGCTGACCCTCGCCCTGCTGGCCACCGTCTTCGGCCTGAAGAAGCTCGCCGCCGACGGCTTCGCGCCGCTGTCCGTCGCGGCGCTCCTCCTCGGCCTCGCCACCGGCACGGTGTTCGCCGTCCGGCAGCGCCGGCTGAGCCACCCGCTGATCGACCTGAAGCTGTTCCGCGAACGCAGCTTCTCCGCCTCCATGACCACCATGGGCATCGCCCTGTTCGTGATGTCGGGCTCGCAGCTGTTCGTCGCCCAGTACCTGCAGATGGTCGTCGGGCTGTCCCCGCTGAAGGCCGGCCTGAGCTCGCTGCCCGCCAGCATCGGTGGCGTGGTCGGCTCGCTGCTCGCCCCGCTCGCGCTGACCCGGATGCGCTCGGCGTACGTGATGACCATCGGCCTGGCGATCGCCCTGGTCGGCTTCGGCGTGCTGACCCAGGTCTCCGCCGGGAGCGGCCTGGTCACCGTCATGGTCGCGCTCGGACTGCTCAACTTCGGTGTGGCGCCCACCATCGCGCTCGGCACCGACATGATGATCGCCTCCGCACCGCCGGAACGGGCCGGCGCGATCTCCGCCGTCTCCGAGACGCTCCAGGAGATCGGCCTCGGCACCGGCATTGCGATCCTCGGCAGCGTCGGCACGGCCGTCTACCGCACCCAGGTCGCCGACGGCCTCGCGTCCGACGGGCTCTCCCCGGAGTCGGAGTCCGCCATCCGCGACACCATCGGTTCCGCCGTCGCCGAGGTCTCCCGCCTGCCGCAGGAGGTCGGCGCCCAGGCGCTGTCCACCGCCCGTGAGGCCTTCACCCACGCACTCCAGTACGTCAGCACCATCTGCCTGGTGCTCACCGCGCTGGCCGTCCTGATGGCGCCCCTGCTGCTCCGCTCGGTGCCGCCCGGCACCGGCGCCGGGAGCGCCGACTCCGACGAGGCGGTGCCCCCGCTCCTGAAGACCGCGGACCCGCAGAAGACCTGAACCCCCGTGGACGCCCGCCGCCCGGCCCGTGGAACCTCCCACGGGCCGGGCGGCGGTTGTCTTTTTCGACGGGACCTCAGCGCACGACGTCGAGGTAGCTCATCATCCCGAGATCCTCGTGGGCCGCGATGTGGCAGTGGAACATCCACTTGCCCGGGTAGTCGGCGAACGGGATCCGGATCACGATCTTCCCCGGCACCCCGCCGGACGAGGCGGGCACCATGGCGGTGTCCTCGCGGTGCGTGTAGGGCTGCGGCACCCCGTTCACGGACATCACCTGGAACGCGTTGGTGTGCAGGTGGAAGGGGTGGTTCTCCTCGGTGGTGTTGACGATCGTCCACTCCTCGACGGTCCCGAGCCGGGCCGGGGTGTCGAAGAGCGAGCTGTCCGCCGCGAACTTCCGTCCATTGAGGACGAAGTAGAAGTTGTCGCCCTCCTGGAGCTCGCCGAGCTCGACCGTCCGGCGGCCCGCGACGGCGGCCGGGGCGAGGTCGGCCGGGGCACCGGGGATGGCGCCGGTGACGGCCGGCTGGCGGGTGACGGGCCAGCCGTCGACCTTGATCGTGGCCAGCTGGGTGTCCGGATAGGTGCCGCCCTGCGGACCGTTGGTGTAGGTCGTGGTGCGCAGCACCGCCTGGCCCGGCACCGCGCAGGCGGTGACCAGGACGTCGAAGCGCTTGCCCGGCGGCAGCACCAGGGTGTCGCGCGTGCTCACCTGCGCGACCGGAATGCCGTCCTCGGCGACGACGGTGAACCGGTAGCCGTCGAGCCGGAGTTGGTACGGGATGTCGGCCCCCGCGTTGACCAGCCGCCACAGCTGGGTCTCGTTCGGCTTCAGCGTCAGCGTGGGCCGGAGCTGCCCGTTGACCAGCCGCACGGTGGGATTGGCCGGGCTGATCGTGTTCTGCACGATGCGCCCGGCGGCGTCGATCTGGGCGTCCTTGAGGACGAGGGTGTGCGCGGTGGCGTTGCGCAGGCCGACCGGCAGCAGGCTGCGGTTGTCCCCGACGATCATGGCGCCGGAGAGGCCGGCGAAGATCTGGTTCTGGGTCTGGCCCGGTTCGAAGGCCATGTCGGACATGTTGTGGGCCCCGTTGGCCGCGCACATCGTGCCCATGGCGTGGCTGTGGTACCAGAACGTGCCCTGGGGATGATCGGCCGGGACAGCCAGCCGGTAGGTGATGGTGGCGCCGGGGGAGACGCAGCTGAAGGAGTTGTCGGAGTCGTCCGTCGGCGAGACGTGCATGCCGTGGAAGTGCAGGTTGGTGGCGACCGGCAGCCGGTTGACCAGCTTGATGGTGACGGTCGACCCGGCGGAGACCTTCAGCGTGGGCGCGACGACCGTGCCGTTGTTGTAGACCTGCCCGGCCACCGGGCGGCCGGACACGTCGAACACGCTCTGGCCGACGTCCAGCGTGATGTTGAGGTTCTGGTTGTCGCCGGTCGCGTCGGCCGTCACGGGATCGCGGAACGGGTCACCCGTCCGCATCCCCGCCTCCTGCTGGGCGGTCGTCGGCGGCTGCGGCGGATCGGTCGGCGCCGGGGCCGCGAGGGCCCGGGTGCCTAAGACGGCGGCCGAGAAAAGCATCGAGACCGCAGTCAACACGTGGATGATGCGCCTGGTGCGCCGTATTTGCTGCCGCTGTGATTCGGCGGCCGTTCCGGTTGGGTTGGGCATCGGCTCTCCATATCCAGACTGTCTGGGCGAACAGAGCGTTGCGAGCCCAAGCCTCGCCGATTGACCTGCACCAGACAAGACCTTGGATATGTCCGGGCGACGGCAATGACCGACCTGTCGTCGGCAATGACCTGACCCGCCGTCGGCAAAGTCCCGGTATCAGGCCGGTATCACACCGGTACCGCACCGGTATCGGGAAGGGGCAGCTCCTGCGAGGACGGGGCCGACCGTGACAGTCGACCCCAACAGCCCTGCGGAGAACCAGCGTTGTGACGGCGGCGCCGACGACTACCGGACGGGAATTTCCCTGACCAGGCGCGAGGACCAGTCGCACCAGCGGTAACCGGGCAGGAATGCGCCACCGGCCTCGTCGAGGTGCTCCTCGACATACGGAATGGTCGCGTCGCAGACCTCGGTGGCGAAGTCGAAGAACTCCGTGCTCTCGGGGTTGGTGTGATAGCTCCAGCGGGGGTTGTACGGAGCCGGCCGCGGGACGATCCGCGCCATCACATGCGGACGGTCGGTGGTCTCCCCGCTGATGAGCCTCCGGGCGTGCTCGATCTCCTCACTCTTCGTCAGCTCGATGACAAACTCCTCATGCGTGACGTCGGTCATCACGAAGTAGGCCCGGTCCGCGGCGGCCGCGCGGACCGGCGAGCCCGTCGGGGCCGCGGCCTGCGAGGGCTGCGCGGTGGCGAAGGCCAGCGCGCCGACGGCGGCGAGGCCGACCGCCTTGGTGAACACACGTGACATGGGAGTTCTCTCCTGGTATCCGGGCGTCGTGCGCATCACGACTGAGCACCGTGCGCATTGAATCAGTCACGATCGGTCACCGTGTGGGCGATGCGGCTCGCGTCCGGGTGGTTCTCGCCGGTGGTCCTCACCGACCGCGCAGATGGTCCTCACCGGCCACGACGAATGGGGCCGAATGGCCCCAGACAGCGTCGGGGTTGCCAACCTACGGTTGCGTTACCTACGGGACCGTAGGTTTGTTCGTCGATCGAGAGTTGGACCCGTGAGCAGCACCTCCTCCCCGGCCCAGTGGACCGATGCCCGCCTCCTGCACGACCTGGAAGAGGTGGTCGAGCGTGAACTCAACCGCCACCTGAGCGTCTTCAAGGAGTGGATGCCCCACGAGTACGTCCCCTGGAGCCGCGGACGGGACTTCGACGGGCCGCTCGGCGGCGAAGCATGGTCAATAGAGCAGTCGCCGCTCACCGAAGTCGGCCGGGTCTCGCTCGTGGTGAACCTGCTGACCGAGGACAACCTGCCGAGCTACCACCACGAGATCGCGACGCTCTTCGGCCGCGACGGCGCCTGGGGCACCTGGGTGCACCAGTGGACAGCAGAAGAGGCACGGCACTCGATGGTGCTGCGCGACTACCTCATCGCCTCCCGTGCCGTCGACCCCGTGGAACTCGAGCGCGCCCGCATGACCCACATGCAGAACGGCTTCGTCTCCGACAACCGGCACTCGCCGCTCCACACCGTCGCGTACGTCGCCTTCCAGGAGCTCGCCACCCGCATCTCCCACCGCAACACCGGACACGCCTCGGGCGACCCCGTCTGCGACCGGATGCTCGCGCAGGTCGCCAACGACGAGAACCTGCACATGATCTTCTACCGGAACCTCCTCAAGGCCGCCTTCGAACTCGCCCCCGACCAGGCCATGCAGGCCGTCAACGAGGTCGTCACCAACTTCCGCATGCCCGGCCACGGCATGCCCGGCTTCGAACGAGCCGCCGCACGGATCGCCGTCGACGGCGTCTACAACCTCCGCGTCCACCTCGACGACGTACTGCTCCCCGTGCTGCGCCACCTCAAGGTGATGGAGATGAGCGGCTTCGGACCGGACGGCGTCCGGGCCCAGATGGAGCTCGGCCTGATGCTCGACGGCCTCGCCGCCCAGGCCACCCGGTTCGACGAACGACAGGCGACGATCCGGGCCCGGCGCGCCGCGAAGGGCTGACGCCGGCACTTGGGTTTCCCGCAGCCTTCGCCCGCAGAGGCCGGCGGAGGCTGCGAGGTTTGCACCTGGGGCGGATCCGGCGTAGTGTTCACTGGTCGCTCGGCAGGGAGCACCGGACACGCAATCTGTGTGGACGGTCCCGGGGCGGCCAATCCCTGA
>NZ_JBIUCB010000028.1:0-86283 GCF_044593455.1 Kitasatospora sp. NPDC051984 | reverse complement strand
AACTCAAGCGGCTGGCCGGACGCGGAATCCTGGTCGAACCCGAGCCGGGCCTGTTCACCCAGCCACGGCCATAGAAGGCTGACCGGTCCGAGGCCGGCCCGCCTACCCCAAACGAAAGCTCGAAACGGACATCACGTTACTTACCGTCCTCTCAGGTCCCGGGGAACGGCCAGTTCGCACGGGTAGCACAGCGTGAGCGTGATCCGCCTCCCCTCGCGCCTGAGGCCGACCGCGCCGCACCGCTCGCAGATCGACGCGCTGCGGGCGGCGAAGGTCTCGACGATTGTCCGGAGGCGATCGGACTCGGCGCTGCTCCGGTTGCCGCCCTGCTTCCACGGCCTCGGCGAGGCCTGAAAGGCCAGCACGGCGAACTTCTGTTTCACGGCGCCGAGTTCGTAGTCGGGGAACTCCGCGACAACCGCCCGATGACAGTCGATCACCAGCTGCCGCCAGCCGGGGCCGATCTCGGGGCGGGCCGGCGGCGTCGGGAAGTGCGGACCGAGCAGCTCCAGAACAGCTTGCTCCGCCGGTACGGTCCCAGTCATTGTGCGCCCCCCTTGTTGATCACCTGGCCCAACACTCCACGATGGCGGTCCACTTGCGCACCCGAATTCGATCCGTCGGTGCTGTCTGCGCCGCTGTCCTGACCCCCGGATAGGGTCCGGCCGTACCCGATCCACCCGAGGAGCGCGCAGCATGAGGTCGCCGGACGAACTCGACCAGGTCGACTGGGCGGAACTCTCGCACGCGTACGGCTCGGCCGAGGACGTCCCCGAGTTGATCCGCGGCTTGTACGCGTCGGAGCCGGCGGCGCTCGACGAGGCGGTGTACGAGCTGTTCGGCACGGTCTATCACCAGGGCGACGTCTACGCGGCGTCCGGCCCCGCCGTCCCGTTCCTCGCGCACGCCGCACGGCACGGAGCGGGCCGCCGGGTCGATGTGCTGTTGCTGCTCGCGATGATGGCCGATCACGAGCCTGGCCAGGTCGGTTCGGCCCGCTGGGGGCGCAATCCGGTGTCCGGGGTCTGCGCGGAGCTGTGCCGGGTGCTGCCCGACCTGCTGCCCTGCCTGACCGACGCCGATCCGGAGCTCCGGCAGGCCGCCCTGCGGGTGGTCGCCGCCGTCGCCGACCTCCTGCCGCCGGACCTCGCCGCCGACGTCACGGCCCGGATCGGCGAGCTGTTCGAGAACGACCCCGTGCCCGAGGTGCGCGCCGACGCGCTGCTGACCCTCGGCGCGCCGGGGCGGCCGAAGTCCGCCTCCGACGTGCCCGAAGTACGGCTGGCCGCCGCCGTGTTGGCGGCCGAGCTCGACGGCCCGCCGTACCCGCCCGAGCTGGTCGAGACCTTCGCCGTCGAAGGTGCGCGCCCGCCGTGGGACATGCCGTGGGCGAACGGCCGGACCCTGGACAACCGGCTGACCCGCCTGCTCGCCCGCGACCCGGACGCGGCACTGGCGGTCGCGGCCCGCTGGATCGCCGCCGGCGACCAGGGCACCCGGGGCACCTGGCTGGCCGAACGCACCGTCGAGACCTGGCGCGACCGCGAACTCGAGGTGCTGGACCTGCTGTTGGCCGCCCTCCCCCACCAGCGCGATGGCATCTCCGCCCACCTGCGCACCATCGCCCACTGGATCGAGCGCCTGCCCGCCCCGAACGCCACCCTCCGCGACACCCTTTTCGCTCACGCGGCCACCGACCCGTCCGCCCTGCTCGGCCTGGTCCGCGCCCGCGACCCGCGTGCCCTCGATCTGCTGTCGCCCCACTCCGATCCCCAACTACTGGCGGAGGCAGCCCGGTTGATGCCCTCGGGCCGCTTGGTTCCGCTGATCCGCCGCCGGCTCGCCACCGCCCCCGACCTGCACCTGATCGCCGCTCTCCCGGCGCTCGGCGAGTCCGCCCGCGCGGCCGTGCCCGAACTGCTCGACTGCCTGCGCAAGGGCACCAGCTACCTCGCCGTCGCCGCGGCCCGGGCTCTCGGCCAACTCGGCACCGTCGGGCCGGAGTTGCTCGACCACCTCGCCACCGCCGCCCGCAGCGAGGACTCCTCGCTCCGGATCGCCGCCACCGTCGCCCGCCACCGCCTGACGGGCGACGCCGCACCCGCGCTCGCCGCGTTCCGCGAGCTGCTCACCTCATCTCCCCAACCCCGTTGGTGCGCCGACGAGTTGCCCTCCCTCGGCCTGGCCGCCGCACCGCTCCTGCCGCTGCTCGAACCACTGCTGACCGCCCGCGACTACATCCGGTTCGCCGCCGCCGACGCCCACCACCGCCTGTCCGGCTCACCCACCCTGGCAACTCCCGTCCTGGCCGACCTGGTTGCCCCCACCGACCTGGGTCTCTCCGCCCTCCGTTCCCTCGCCACCACCGGCCACCTCCCCGACTCCCTCCGCCCCACCCTCCGCGCCCTCGCCTTCTCCCCTCACCCCCTGATCCCCGACGACCCCCTCGCCTCCACCGGCGGCGGCCACGCCGACCACCAACTCCGCACGCTGGCGCTCGACTTGCTGGCCGGTCAGGGCTCGTAGACCATCTCCGGGAAGCTCCCCGAGGGCCCGTCCAGCAGGTGGTCGTCGTGGCCTCGCAGCCAGCGGTCGAAGAAGCTGCCGACGTACGTCCGGGTCGCGAGCACCGCCCGCTCGGGTCGGATGTCCCCGATGTCGCCGCGCAGCGCCTCGGTGGAGATCGCACCCTGGCGGGCGAGTTGCGGCAGCAGGGATTCGGCGTCGGTGTACGAGCCGTGGCGGGAGCCGTCGAGGGTGAAGTCGGCGTGCCAGCCGGTGCTGTGCTGCCACAGGGCGTCCCAGCCGGGCTGCTTCTGGTAGGGGCCGGAGTCGTCGTTCCGGGTGCCGAGCAGCAGGAACGGGCGGTCCAGGCCCTTCTCGGCCACGTCGGTCAGATAGACGCCGGTGTTCCCGTCCGGGCCGGGGAAGTGCAGCTGCCCGTCCATGTTGACGGCCGCCTTGATCCGGGGGTCGTCGTGCATGGCCTGAAGGGCGGTCGAGCCGCCGCCGGAGTGGCCGACCATGCCGAGTCGATCGAGGTCGAGGGCGGCACCGACGCCGGGCGGCAACGTGCCGGAGTACTTCAGCCGCGCCAGCTCGTCCAGAACGAACTTGGTGTCGTCCACCCGAGTGCCGATCATTTTGCGCAGCAGCGCACCGAAGTCCAGGCCCGGCTGACCGAACATCCCCGCGACTGTCGAGGTGGCCAACTCGCCGTTCGGGAGCGACACTTCGGACGCCTCCCAGGTGTGGTCGACCGTCACCACGACGTAGCCGCGCGACGCCAGATCCTCCACCAGCCCGGTGCCCCAGGTCCGCGGGTCCCCCAGCCCCGCCGAGTACAACACCACCGGCCGGGCCTTGCCCGGCAACGCCGGCACATCGACCCGAGCGTGCGTGCGCACACCCGACCAGTCGGTGCGGTCGGCCTCGAAGCCCTGGTTCATCTGCCCAGCACTCCCGGCACTGCCGAAGTGCGCCCCCGCGTCGGGCGTCATGTACGCCGCCCGCTCACCGCCCGGCGCGGCCCGCCCGGTCGGATACCAGATGCTGATCATCAACTCCCGGGCCCGCCCGGCCTTCCACGGATCCTCCCGCCCCTGATCCACCAGGTGCACGCTGGTCGTCCCCACCGCGAACGGCCCCGTCGGCACCGGCAACGCCGCCGTCGCCAACCGCCCGCCCGACCCCGGCACCTGCGCCACCGCCACCCCGCCGGAAGCCCCGACCACACCCAGCGCCACCGTCGCCGCCAGCACCACCGCCGCCATCGCCCGTCCCCGCCTGCGCATCGCCCGTCCCCTTGCTCTCGTTCCCCGTGCGCTCTTCGGCACGGGTGAGAAGGTACGGGCGGGACGGGTACGAAGCCGTCATACTGCGGAGCCAACTCGCCTGGGGCTACTCCGGTATGACACTCCTGCGGCACTGGTCTTCGCCGAAGCTCCCGGCGTGCTCACAGCTACCCGTCGAACCGCCGCCATTGCAGGCCGAGTTCGAGCAGCGGACGCAGTGCGCTGCGGTGGCGGGCGCCGATCCAGACGTCGGCCTCGTCCTCGTTGAAATAGCTCGGCGAGACGCCGGCAACGATGCCCGGTCCGACCAGGAAATCGGTCGGCGCGACGGGAGCCATGAACGTCCGTAGCGGCACGCCCTGCAGGCAGGGCCCCAGCACGGGCAGCAGGTGCCTGGGGAAGTTCCGCAAGGCAGCAGTGTACGGGGCGGTCGAGGCCGCCTCGTAGAGCGAGAATTGCAGCAGGTACCTGCTCAGCGGCTCCTGCTCCAGAACGGCGGCCCCGCCCAACTCGCCGACCCACACCGCCGGGTCGCTGTCCGTGGCATCGACCTCCCACGGGATCGACCAGTCCCACCCGCCCTGGTTCTCGTCGGCGAAGACCAGGAAGCCCGCGCTGCTGTCGGGACGCACCGCGCCGACCGACCTGATCCGGTTCTGGCCCCCCAGGATGTCCGGGTACCTCTCCGCGAGCCGGTAGAAGTCGGCCAGTGCGGGCGGAATGGAGCGGGGTATCTCGCCGACCGCCCGCGGTTCAACCGCCTCCGGGTGCCAGCCCGTGACGAAGAGCTCCAGCGCCCTTCCCGGCTCCGAGTCCACATGGTCGAGCCAACCGAGCCCCGGCAGGCCGGGTGGTGCGACGGTCGGCCGGACGATGTCGAGAATCTCGCGGCTCAACGGCGGGTCGATTGCCAACTCGCAGCTGTCGAGCTCGCCGTCGGTCCACGCACTCCCCGTGGCCCCGCCGACGGCGAACACCTGCGGCTCCGCACCCACGAGGTCGAACGCCGCTCCCACATCGACCAGGTCCGAACGCTTCAGAGGCACCCGCGGAGCATTTCGACGACAATGTGCCCGCCGCGTCCCCCGCCGCGGGCAGGACTTGCCAGTCCGACACCACACATCAACACATGCCCACCTCAAACACACCCACCGCCGCCACAGGAAGCGCACAACTCCCGACCACCACAAGCAACATGACGAACCATCAGCCACCTAAATCGGCCGGATCAGTAAACGTTTCGATCTTCCAGAACGTCATACCGATCGGACGGCCCGCCAGCCGGGCGGCCGTACGGCGGAGGGAACGGCGAGCGATGACGGACGGCAAGCGGGCGGGCAGCAGGGGGCGGGTCAGATCGGCTCAGGTCGCGGCGGGTGTGGTCGCGGTCGGGGCGGTCACGGCGCTCGCGGTGGGGCTGACCACGGGTGGCAGTAGCGCCCCGGTGCAGCAGTCGCTCTCCGCGACCAACCCGGAGACCACGGCGCCGGGCACCGCCTCGCCCCCGGCGAGCCCGTCCCCGTCCCCGTCCTGGGACGGCAAGGTGAGGGTGCTGGGCGACGGGTCCACCTCCGACGCGGGGCCGCAGCCCAACCAGTTGAAGATCGAGAAGCTCAAACCCGGGGAGAAGCCACCGCAGTTCGTGGTGTTCTCCTGGGACGGCGCGCTGGAGAACGACGACCACCTGTTCTCCCGGTTCCGGAAGCTGGCGAAGGAGAACAACGCGACCATGACCTTCTTCCTCTCCGGGATCTACCTGCTCCCGGAGAAGAAGCACGGGCTCTACCGGCCGCCGCAGCACGACGCGGGCAGCGCGGCCATCTCCTTCCCGACCGAGCAGCACGTGAAGGACACGCTCAATCAGCTGCGGCTGGCCTGGCAGGACGGCAACGAGATCGGCACCCACTTCAACGGCCATTTCTGCGGCCCGAAGGGCGGCGGCGACTGGAGCACCGACGAATGGCGCAGCGAGATCGACCAGGCCGTCTCGTTCGTCACCGACTGGAAGACCAACACCGGGTTCGCGGGCGAGGCGCCGCTGCCGTTCGACTACCGGAAGGATCTCGCGGGTGGCCGCGCGCCGTGCCTGGAGGGGCAGAAGAACCTGATACCGGCCGAGAAGGAGCTGGGTTGGCGGTACGACGCGAGTTCTCCGGGCGAGTTCCAGGTGTGGCCGTCGAAGAACAGCGGGGTGTGGAACTTTCCGCTCCAGCTGCTGCCGTTCGGTGACACCCAGGTGCTGTCGATGGACTTCAACTTCCTGGCCAATCAGTCCGGCGACAGCACCCACGGCGATCCGAAGAAGTACAACGCCTGGGAGAAGCAGACCCGCGACGGTTACCTGGACGGGTTCGCGCGGGTCTACAACGGCAGCCGGGCGCCGCTGTTCATCGGGAACCACTTCGAGACCTGGAACGGCGGCATCTACATGCAGGCGATCGAGGACGTGATGAAGTCCGTCTGCAAGAAGCAGGACGTGCGCTGTGTGTCGTTCAAGGAGCTCGCCGACTGGCTGGATGCCCAGGACCCGAAGGTCCTGGACCAGCTCCGCCGGCTCGATCCGGCCCAGGCGCCGGACTGGCCGACCTACCTCAAGTAGCCTGCGGCGGCATCATCCTGTCGCTTTCATGTAGGCGGCCCAGATCCCGGCGGGGGTGGTGTAGTCGGGGGTGGTCGGGGCGGCTCCGGCCACCCCGGCCAGGGGGAGGAGTTCGAGCGTCTTGGTGTCCATCCGGAACAGTGAGACGGCGGTGGTGACGGCGCCCCGGTAGCCGACGAACCAACCTGCTGTCCGGGCCTGGTTGACGCCGGTCTTTCCGGCGGCGCCGGGGACGGCCTGGCCGACCTCCTTGCCGGTGCCGTCCTTGACCGCCCCGCGCAGCGCGTTGTCGACTTCGGTGGCGACGCGTGCGGGCGCGGCCCGGACGGCGGTGGGGCGTTCGACGGCGAGGCCGTCGCCGTTGCGGCTGATCCGGTCGACGGAGTAGGGGTCGGTGCGCATGCCCTGTCCGCCGAAGGCGGTGTAGGCGTCGGCCAGCCGGATCGCGCTGGGCGTGGAATTGCCGAGCGAGAAGCCGGGGGTCATGTCGCCCAGGCTGTCGGGGAGGAGCCCGAAGCCGAGGGCGCTCTTGCGGACGTTGTCGAGGCCGATGTCCATGCCGAGTTGCTGCATCGGGCCGTTGACGGACTGTTCGACGGCGGTCCGCAGGCTGATGGGGCCCCAGTTGCGGTCGCCGTCGTTGGCGGACTTGGCCTTCTTCCCGTCGCGTGCCCAGTAGGGGCCTTCGGGGGTCTGGAGGTCGACGCCGTTGTCGCCGTTGTAGCTGGTGGTGGGTTGCACGGGCGCCCTGGGTCCTTGCCGTTCGCGTTGGACGCCCTGGTCGAGGCCGGCGGCGTACACCAGCGGGGTGAAGGCCGAACCGGCGGGCACGTTCACGGTGTTGGCGTTGTTGAAGCCCTGTTTCAGGTAGTCGGGTCCGCCGTAGACGGCCAGGATGCGCCCGTCCGCGTTGACGGAGGCCGCGCCGAGGTGGACGTTCTGGTCGGCGGGCCGGTGCTCGGGGTCGAGGTTCTTCGCGGCGTCCTGGACGGCCTGGGTGAGCGCGGTCTGCCGGGGCTTCTCGAAGGTGGTGTAGATCTGGTAGCCGCCGAGGTCGAACTGGGCCGGGGAGATCTCGGCGTGGCTCTGTGCGTAGCTCTTCGCCAGGTCGACCAGGTAGCCGGTCTGCCCGCTCAGGCCGGCCTGTTGCGGCGGGGCCTGCGGTTCGGGGAAGACGGTGTAGCGGGCGCGTTCCTCGGCGGACAGCTTCCCGATCTTGACCATCCGGTCCAGGATCCAGCCCCACCGTTCCACCGCCCGGGCCCGGTTCTCGCCGCCGAGCGCGGGGTCGTACAGCGACGCGCCCTTCAGCACGGCGGCCAGGAACGCGCCTTCGCTGGCGTTGAGTTGGTCCACGTCCTTGCCGTAGTAGGCCTGCGCGGCCCGCTCGATGCCGTAGCTGCCGCGGCCGAACCAGCTGATGTTCAGGTATCCGCTGAGGATGTCCTGCTTCTCGACCTGCTGGTCGAGCTTGAGAGCGATGAACGCCTCATCGAGTTTGCGGGAGAAGTCCTGGCGCTGGTTCAGGTAGGCGTTCTTCACGTACTGCTGGGTGATGGTCGAGCCGCCCTGGGTGTCACCGCCCGACCCCATCCGGTAGAACGCCCGGGCGATGCCCTTGACCGAGACTCCGGGGTCGGAGTAGAAGTCTTCGTTCTCTGCCGCGAGCACCGCCCACTGCACCTGCTCGGGCACCTGCTCCAGCGGCACGTCCTGCCGGTTGACCAGGCCGATGCGGGCCATCTCGGTGCCGTCCGCCCAGTAGAAGACGTTGTTCTGCTGGGTGGCGAACGCGTTGAGGTCCTTGGGAATGTCCGTCCGGATGTACATCACCACGGCCGCGACGGTCAGCACGCCGACGCTTCCCGTTGCCAGCAGCAGCAGTTGACGCCACGACGGGAGCCAGCGCCGTAAGCCGCTGCGGCCGGTGCGCGGGTAGTCCGGGCGCAGCTTCGACAACCGACGCCGGGCGCCCTGTTCGGCACCCTCGTGTCCCGCGTCCCGACGCGGTCTCGACTTCGGTGTCCGGACGGGCCATCGCCTGGCGCGTACCGCCGACCCGTCCGTTTCCGTTCCCTCTGCCCCGACCGCTTCGTTCGGCTCGCCGGACACCATGCGTTCCCCGATCTGCTCGACTGGCAAATCTCTCCCTCACTGTGGACGCGCCCAGCACCCCGCAGGTGTCAACCCGTCCGGTGTGATCATCACCACGCCCACCCGTCATGCTCCGGCCCTCACAGCCCGCCCGCCGCCTCTGGTACCGTCGCGCTCTTCGCCGCTCGCGCTCTTCGCCGCTCGCGCCAGGCGACGGGCGTGCTGAAGGTCCTGGAGACGGCGGCCACGACGACCCGGCACCCTCATCCCCGTGGCTGCTCGACCTGCCGGCGGGCCGGATCCGCGCGGACCAGCGGCGCTGGCTCGACCTGGTCATCTCCCGTGCCGGACAGGACACATCAGGGGCGGATCTCGCCCGAGCCCCGGGGAATCAGCGTGGTGGGGAGCTCCAGCCGTGTGGGCGCACCGGCGTCCCCGGCCAGGCGGGCGAACAGGCGGCGGGCGGCGAGGGTGCCGAGGGCGGCCGGGTCCTGGGCGACCACGGTGAGGCCGGGGGTGAGCAGGTCGGCGAGCTCCAGGTCGTCGAAGCCGACCACGGCCGGGCGGTGATCGGCGGGGAGGTGGTGCAGAGCGGCCAGGGTGACGCGGTTGTTGGCGGTGAACAGCGCGGTGACGGCGTCCGGTCCGGCGGTGAGACGGCGCACCGCCTCGCCGACCCGGGCGCGGTCGGTGGGGCCGCAGTCCACCCAGCGTTCGTCCACCGGAAGCCCGGCCCCGGCCATCGCGGCACGGTAGCCGCGTTCGCGTTCGGCGGCGGTGTGGATGGCCCGCTGGTCGCCGATGTAGCCGATCCGGCGGTGGCCGTGGGCGATCAGGTGCTCGGTGCCGCAGCGGGCGCCGCCCGCGTTGTCGCTGAGCACCGCGTCCGCGTCGATGCCGCCGGCGGGGCGGTCGAGGAACACCACGGGCGTACCGGACTCGATCTCCGGCAGCAGGTACCGGTGGTCGTCCCCGGCCGGCACGACGATCAGCCCGTCCACCCGGCGGGCACAGAACGCGAGCGCCAACTCCCGCTCCCGGTCGGCCTGTTCGTCGCTGGAACCGGTGAACAGAAGGCACCCCTCCGCCGCCGCGACCTGCTCGACGGCCCGGGACAGCGCGGAGGAGAACGGGTCGCTGATGTCCTCCAGCAGCAGCGCGACGCTCGCGGTGCGCCCGGTCCGCAGCAGCCGCGCACTGTCATTGCGCCGGAACCCGAGCGCCTCGATCGCCTCCCGCACCCGCCCCGCCGTCCCGGCCGTCACCCCGGGCTCCCCGTTGACCACCCGGGAGACGGTCTTCAGCCCGACCCCGGCCGCCGCGGCAACGTCCTTCATGGTCGGTCGGACACCGGTGCGGAGGCTGCTCGTCATGCCACGGAGAATAGTGCGGGTACCTCCGGCCCGCTCCGATCGGGCCTCAGCCCGCGGTAACCGAACCTGCCCGGCGTGCTTCGCTTCGGCGCGCTCCGGCGAGGACGGAGTCGAGCAGGCCGGGGAACAGCCCGTCTCGGCCTCGCCCCAACTCGGCCACCCGCCACCACCCCGACCTGGCACCCTGGCCCGCCACCCGACCACCACCCGCCGCCGACAGCGCGCCCCGAGCACCCGACCACAGGCTGACCCGCTCCGCCACCAACGCCCGCACACGCGCCTGCCCCCGCGACACCGGCCCCGCTCCTCACCCCAACTCGGCCCCCGCCACCCACCCCGACCTGGCACCCTGGCCCGTCACCCGACCACCACCCGCCGCCGACAGCGCGCCCCGAACACCCGACCACAGCCTGACCCGGTCCGCCGCCAACGCCCGCACACGCGCCTGCCCCCGCTCCGGCCTCACCTCAGCCCAACTCGGCCACCCCGCCACCACGCTGACCTGGCAGCTGGCCGCTCGACCATGGGCTGACGCGTCCGCCACCGCCGACCGTCCATGCACCCGGCCCCGGCCCCGGCCTCGGCCCGCGGCAGCCGACTCGCGCTGGACAACGTTGTCAGAGGCGGTCAGAATCGCAGGACCCGATCCGACGGCGCCCTGCCACGCACCACGGCGCTCCCCGTCCCACCTGTGGAGACGTCACCATGAGCCACCCCCCGGCCGGCACCACGACCCGCGACGAACCGCTGCTCGCGGCGCTGGACATCGGCGGCACGAAGATCGCCGGCGGCCTGGTCGACACCCGGGGCACCCTGCTGCACCGTCTCCAGGTGCCGACCCCGGCAACCGGCGACCGGCACCAGCTGATGGCCGCCGTCACGCGCGTCCTGGACGACCTGGCCGGGCGGCCCGAGTGGGGCCGGGTGCGGGCGCTCGGCATCGGCAGCGCGGGGCCGGTCGACATCGCCGAAGGCACCGTCAGCCCCGTCAACCTGCCGGGCTGGCGCGGCTTTCCGCTGCGCGCGGAGGCCGCCGCGCACCCTGCCGTCGGCGACCTGCCGGTGGTTCTCGGCGGGGACGGGGTCGCGATGACCGCCGCCGAACACTGGCGCGGCGCGGCCCGCCCGTACCGCAACGCGCTCTGCCTGGTGGTCTCCACCGGCGTCGGCGCCGGACTCGTCCTGGACGGACGGTTGCACACCGGCACCACCGGCAACGCCGGCCATCTCGGCCACATCAGCGTCGACTTCGAGGGCCGCCCCTGCCCGTGCGGCTCGCGCGGCTGCCTCGAAGGGCTCGCCTCCGGCACGGCCATCGCCCGCACCGCCACCGAGAGCGGCTGGCGCCCCGGCCCGGACGGCGACACCACCGCCACCGGCGTCGCCCGCGCCGCCGAGTCCGGCGACCCGCTCGCCCTGGCCGCCTTCGACCGCGCCGCCCGCGCCCTCGCAGCCGGCATCGCCGCCACCGCCACCCTGGTCGAACTCGACGTCGCCGTGATCGGCGGCGGCGTCGCCAACGCGGGCGACGTCCTCTTCGCACCCCTCGCCCGCCACCTCTCCTCCTACGCGACCCTCCCCTTCACCCGCCACCTCACCCTCGCCCCCGCCCACCTCGGCACCGACGCCGGCCTCATCGGCGCCGCGGCCCTGGCCCGCCCAAGCCTGCCGATCGGCATCTGACCCCGACGACACCCGACCGCAACGTCCTGTCGCACCGACCAGCCACGCGGCCCCACCCAGCCCCCTCGCCCCACCCGCCCCGACGCCGCCGCCCACCTCGGCGCCACAACCCTGGCCCACCCGAGCCTGCCGATCGGCATCTGACCCCAACGACGCCCCACCGCAACGTCCTGTCGCACCGACCAGCCACGCGCCCCACCCCCCTCGCCCCATCCCCCCGCCCCACCCGCCTCGGCGCCGCCGGCCATCTCGGCGCCGCAGCCCTGGCCCGCCCGAGCCTGCCGCACTTCCCCTGACACTCCCCCACCCAAACCCAACGGCGCCAATCGACCGCATTTTCGTGCCGCGCCGATCAGACACTTCCCGAATGCACGGTGTTACGTTCTGTATTGAATCGGCCGATTCAGCCCCTTTGCGTGGGCGCTTCCGCCTTGCCGATTCACAGAACCGCCCCTCCGGCTAGGGAGAACACCAGCATGCGCCAAGCACCCTTGGAAGCGGCCGATATTGCGCCGGGGCAGATTGTCCAGTGGAATATCAGGTCCTCGGGAGTGGCGTACGCGGACCGCCACGGCGAAGAAATCGACAAGAACGCGTCGTTCAATCAGGACAAGCACCACTCACTCATCGACGAGACCCGCAACAGCCGCGAGCCCCTCGCCTCCTGGCTCGCCGTCACGTTCGAGATCGAGGGCCCGCTCGACCGCCCGGCCCTGGAATCGGCGCTGCGCCACCTCGTGCAGCGGCACCACGTCCTGCGCTGCGAGTTCCAGCGGCTCCTGGGCGACCTGTCCTGTGCGGTGCACCGGCCCGAGGACATCGAACTGGAATCCGTTCACCTGGGCGAATTCGACACCTCGCAGGAGGTCCGCGACTTCCTGAACGACAGCTTTCAGAAGCAGATCGACACACTGGAGTGGCCGCCGTACACCGTGGGAGCCGTCCTCCGGAACAGCGGCCCCACCACGGTCTACCTCGCGTTCGACCACATCGTCTCCGACGGTATGTCAATGCCGAATGTCGTCCGCGACGTACAAATGGCATATGCCGCTTACTCCGCCGGAAAGGACCCCGACCTCCCGCCCGCCGGAAGTTACGTGGATTTCGCCCGCGAGCAGCGCCACCGCTACGCATCCATCGACGCCGACGACGACCGCCTCGCGTACTGGAAATCGTTCATCGAACGAAATGACGGTATCTTCCCGCATTTCCCGCTGGACCTCGGCACCGAGCCCGGCCGCCTGTACCCGGCGGTCAACGAATCCGCGACGCTGCTCGACGACCGGCAGACCGCGGCGCTGGAGGCCCGCTGCCAGGACGCGGGCGGCAAACTGTTCATGGGACTCTTCGCCGCTGTCGGAACCGCCCTGCACACGGAGGGCGGCCCGGACCTCTACCGCGCCCTGCTCCCACTCAGCGAACGCGGCCGCGGCACCTGGCGGGACTCCCTCGGCTGGTTCGTGAACACCCTGCCGATCGAGTTCTCCGTCGCCAGGGAGCTCGACTTCCCGCAACTCCTCGCCGGGGTCCGGGACGGGTTCACCACCATGATGGAGAACATCGACGTGCCCTTCGTCCGGGCCTGGGAACTCCTCGCACCCGAGCACTTCACCGGCCGCTGCTGGCCGTTCCCGGTGAACTTCCTCTCCTACATCGACATGCGCAAGTGCCCGGGCGCCGAAAACCACGCGCGCTGGCGCCCCATGGCCCACGTGTGGGTCTCGCGCGTGAACGGCACCACCTCGTGGTTCCAACGGGACGCCGACGGCCTGCACATCAACTCGATCTACGTCGACCTCCCGCAGGCCCACCGCACCATGGCCGGCCTCCACCGCACCCTGCGCGAGACCCTGCTGACGATGTCCGCCGGCACCGACCGCAACTAACCGACCGCAGCTAACCGAACGCAGCTAACCGACCAGCGCCGAAACCGCCTCGTCCACGGGCGAGTTGCCGCCGATCAGCTCCAACGTCAGCCCGGCCGTCCGCGGTTCGGCCAGCAGCGCGGCAAGGACGGCCGCCACGTCGTCGCGCGAGACCGACCCGCGCCCCGTGCGCTCGGCCAGCTCGACCGTTCCGCCGCCCGGCTCGTCGGTCAGCCGGCCCGGCCGCAGGACGGTCCAGTCGAGGCCGGGGCGGGACCGCACGTCGTCGTCGGCCGCCGCCTTGGCCCGCAGGTACGCGGCGAACACCGGATCGGTCCCCGCCGCCGGCTCCCGGTCCGCCCCCATCGAGGACACCACCAGAAAGCGCCGCACGCCTGCTGCCTCCGCCGCATCCGCGAACAGCACGCAGGCCCCACGATCGACCGTGTCCTTCCGCGCCGCCCCGCTACCCGGCCCCGCGCCGGCGGCGAACACCACCGCGTCGGCACCCTCCAGGTGCCCGGCCACCTCGGCGACCGACGCCGACTCCAAGTCGCACACCACGGGTTCGGCACCCGCCGCCAGCAACTCCCCCGCCTGCTCCGGCCGTCGGATGATCCCCGCGACCTCGTCTCCCCGCGCGCCGAGCAGCCGTTCGAGCCGAAGCGCGATCTGACCATGACCACCAGCAATGACAATCCGCATGCGCCCGACCGTACGCCCCGCCGATCACTTCCCGTCGGAGCCCAGCCGATCCGCCATGCATACGGGTGAGTTCGGCCCGCATCCGATGCGACGTCAACTCCTCCTGAACCCAAGCGAGAATGTCGAGGACGCCTGTCACTCGAGGATCCGCTCCCACAGCAGCGAGTCGTGCCACCGCCCGTCGAGGAGGATCGACGAATGCGCGACGCCGTACGAGCTGAACCCGTTGCGGCGCAGCACGTGTTGGGACGCCAGGTTGTCCAGATTGGTGGACGCCTCGACCCGGTGCAGCCCGAGTTCGTCCGCCATCACCTTCAGCGCCAGGCCGACGGCGCGCCCGGCGTGGCCCTGGTTCTGGGCGGTGGTGGCGATCCAGTAGCCGTGGGAGGCGCGGCGCAGGTGCGGCTGCGGAAGGATGCCACTGACGGTGACCTGCCCGATCACCTCGCCGTCGGCGAGCACCACGGCCGGCCAGACCGTCCCGGCGCGGTGGGCGGTCAGCAGTCGGTCGATCCGCTCGGCCTGGCCCTCCGGGGTGAAGAACGCGGCGGGTTGGGCCGGTTCCCACCGCCGGAAGGCTTCGACGTCCCGCGCGCGGTGCGCGGCTATCGGTGCGGCGTCGGCGGGCTCGATCAGGCGAACGGTGGTGCGGCTGCTCATGGTTGAGTCCTCGTCGCAGAAGGTCGGACGGGACGGCAGCCTACGCGCGACGGAAGCGCTAGCGGACGGAGGCGTCGGGGGTACGGCCCTGTTCGGCCTGTTGGACCCGGGCGACGAACATCCGGGCGAGGGACAGCATGGTGCTCTTGTCCCAACTACCGCCGGAGTTCCCGATGTCGGACGTGATCGAGAGGAACTCCGTGCCGACCTCGACCCCGATGTCCATCGAACTCGAGTCGCCCACGGCCACCGAGGCGTCCCCCATGGCCGGTACCGGGACCATCTGCTTGTTGGCGCCCGTTGCCGCCTTGGCAGCGGCTTCGGAGCGCCGGTAGGCCTTCTCGCCCCAAGTGCGGTCCTCCATCGTGATCAGCATGAAGACGACGACGACCCCATCGCGGCTGGTGAAGGCGACTGTCGCGACGGACCGGACATGCTCGCAGATGTCGGGCGATTCGCCGGTCACGCACTCCCGGAGCGGCGGTCCGACCTCGGCCTCCGCGGCCGTCCGCCACCCCGCCGGGAGGGCACCCAGGTCGGGCAGTGCCGCTTTGGCCTGGGCGAAGGTGAGCACCGCGGGCTGATCCCCGAGGTACACGCTCAGCCCAGCAGCGAGGCTCGCCAGCGCGAGCACCGCGGCCATGACAGCACCGGCGCCGAACCGGCGCTTCCTCGCGGCCGCGCTTCCGCCAGCCGGCCGGAAGGCCGCCAGCGCATCACCCAACTCACCGTTCGACCGCAGCAGTTCGGTGACCACGACCGCCGCCTCGGCCTGCACCAAACCGTCCTCGGGCGCGGCAGCCGCCCGCCGAACCGCCTCCGCCCCACCCGGAATCCGCGCCAGCTCCTGCCACACTCGCCTCAACTCCGGCTGGATGTCAGCGAGTTCCGCTCCCTCTCCCCGGCCGACCGACTGGATCAGCGGCCCCAGCACGGCCGCGACCAGCTCCGACTCCCTACTTGTCGCCATGCCCATTCCCCCCATGGAACGAGAAACAGCGAGCCCCCCGACCCGGTCGGCCGCGACTCGGCCCGCCCAGCAGCACGTTTCGTGACAGACAACGACAGGGCCGGTCCGACAATCGCCCCCGCGAGCCCAACCACCAAGGTAGCCAAGGGCATTCGCGGCCGTCATCAACCAGTTCGGCAACGGAACGAGCACGATAGGGCCGCGCCGCATCGCCAACTGCACGACCCCGGGCGGAAATCAGGACGCCGATCCCGAACTACCGCTCTCGATCTGCTGGATGAGCCGTTTGAGCTGGGCAACCTCGTCCTGCAGCGCCCGGTCACCGGCGGGAGTGAGGGTGAGCCAGGTGCGGGCCCGGCGACCCTCGTAGCCCTTCTCGACGGCGATCAGTCCGGCCTTCTCCAGCACCGTCAGATGCTGGCTCAGGTTGCCGGCGGTGAGGCCGAGTGCCGTGCGCAGGAAGCCGAATTCGACCCGGCGCGCCTGGTGGGCGACGGTGAGGATGCCCAGGCGGACACGCTGGTGGACGACGTCGTCCAGGCCGATCGCGGGGTGCTGTTCGGGCTGTTCGGTCATCACGCGGCGCGCCCACCGGAACGCCCGCTCGACCGCTCCGCCAGCGCAAAACCGACCGCCCCGAGCAGCAGGAGCGCGCCGGGGACGGCGTACTGCGGCAGGAAGGCCCAGGGCGAGGTCATCGGGATGCCCGCCCAGCCGGGCGTGAGCGGTACCAGCTCGACGGCCAGGTACAGCGCGGCGAGCAGCAGCAGGGTGCGGCTGCGTTCCACCCGGGCCAGCACCAGCAGCGGCAGCCCGACGGCCAGGGCGTCGCCCGTCAGCCGGGAGAGGAACCTGGCCGCCGGGGACGAGGGGGCGAGGTGCAGGCCCCAGAAGTCGAGCGGCGCGCCGGGCTGCGGTATCCCGTTCCGGGTGACCCAGAGCGAGGTGGCGGCCACCACGGCGAGCAGCGCGAGTCCGGTGAGGACGTAGGGCCGGACGGCCGTGCCGACGCCCCGGCGACGGGCGCGGCGGACGTAGAAGATCGCGGTTGCGAGGTAGGCGAGGGCGAGGCCGATCGGCCAGTAGAGCGGCGAGCCCTGCCGGACGAGGGTGCAGTCGGCGCCCGCGGCGGGTTCGGGGCAGGGGACGGACAGGATCTGGTAGGTGAGGCGGCTGACCAGGATCCCGCCGAGCGTGAGCCCGCCGAGCAGCAGCAGCGGGAACCAGGTGCCGCGCTGGGCGGCACGCACCTTGCGGGTCAACTCGCCCAGGCCGGCGAGGACTTCGTGCGGTGTGCCGTTCGAGGGCACCGTTGCGTCTGTCATGCCATCAGGTTTGCATGACAAACCAGTTGCGACAAGAGACCGTGCGCATCATTTCCCGTCCCCAGTCGCCGAGTTGGGCGAGGACGTAGGCTGGTGGGTGCAGCCATCCGCACACGGAAGAACGGGAGGAGCCGGCCATGACCGACCGCAAGCCCCCTGGCGTCACCTTCGAGAGCTGGGTCGATCGGCAGATCCGGGAGGCCACCGAGCGCGGCGAATTCGACAACCTGCCGGGCGCGGGCAAACCGCTCGCCCACGAGAACCGGCCGTACCACGAGATGTGGTGGCTCCGGGAGAAGCTGGAACGCGAGGGCCTGAGTTCTCTGCCCCCGTCCCTCGTCCTGCGCAACGAGCTGCACGAGGCACTCGACGCCGCCCGCCTCGCACCCACCGAGGCGCTGCTGCGCAAGCGTCTCGCCGAGCTCAACTCCCGTATCGACGCAGCCCTCCGCCGCCCCGTCGAAGGCCCACCGCTCGGCGTCGCGCCGGTGGACATCGAGGCCGAGGTCTCCAACTGGCGCCACACCTGAACCGGGAGCCGGAAACCCGTTACCGCTGACGCACGTTGGCGGCCGAAGATGACCGCACGGTCGGCGTTCGGTAGTGTGCGCAGCGTGGTGAGCCCCGAGTCGGACGAGGTGGGGGTCTTCGGCCCCGCCGTCGGCCCCTGAGCACCTGAGTCCGCCCTGCCGGGCCGCGCCTGCCCCGCCGAGGGGCCGCGCGGCGCTGAAACGCGACCACGGTTCCTGGACTCCTGGTGACGAGACGGCTGTCCGTTTCCGCTCCTCACCCCGGAGTTCTGCGCGATGCCTCTTGCCCTGTACCTGCTCGCCCTGGCCGTGTTCGCCATGGGTACCTCGGAGTTCATGCTGTCCGGCCTGCTGCCGGATCTCGCCGCCGAGCTCGGCGTCCCGGTCGGCACGGCCGGCCTGTTGACCTCGGCGTTCGCGGTCGGCATGGTCGCGGGCGCCCCGCCGATGGCGGCGCTGGCCCGCCGTTGGCCGCGCCGGGCCGGGCTGTTCACCTTCCTCGTGCTGTTCGCGGCGGCCCACGTCCTCGGCGCCACTGCCGCATCGTTCCCGGTGCTGTGTGTCAGCCGGGTGGTGGCGGCGTTCGCGAACGCCGGGTTCCTCGCTCTGGCGGTGACGGCGGCGGCCGACCTGGTCGGGCCCGAGCGGCGGGGGCGGGCGGTGGGTGTGCTGCTGTCGGGGACGACGGTGGCCACCGTGGTCGGGGTCCCGGCGGGCGCGTTGCTCGGTCAACTGCTGGGCTGGCGTGCCTCGTTCTGGGCGGTGGCGGTGCTCTGCGCGCCGGCCGCTGTCGGGGTGCTGCGGGGCGTCCCGGGCGGAGGCGGATCCGGGCGTTCGGCCCTGCGCGCGGAACTCGCCGAGCTCGCCCGCCCCCGCCTCCTTCGGGTGCTGCTGCTGGGCGCGCTGGTGAACGCCGGGACGTTCGCCGCGTTCACCTTCCTCGCCCCGGTGGTGACCGGCCCGGCCGGGTTCGGGCGGCGCTGGGTGCCGGTGGTGCTGGTGCTCTTCGGTCTCGGCACGGTCCTGGGCGTGACCGTCGCGGGGCGGCTCGCCGACCGGCATCCGCTGCGACTGCTCGCGGTGGCGGGCCCGCTACTGCCGCTCGGCTGGGCGGCGTTGGCCGCTTTCCCGACCGCACTGCCGGTCCTCGTACCCGTGCTCGGCGCGCTCTCCTTCGCCGTCGGCGGCACCTTGATCACCTGTGCCCTGGCCACCGCCACCGGCGCACCCACCATGGCCGGGGCCTACGCGACGGCCGCCCTCAACCTCGGCGCCACCGCCGGCCCTCTCCTCGCCGCCGCCACTCTCCGCACTCCGACCGGCCCGCTGTACACCGCCGCAGCCCTCACCGCGGCCGCCCTCCTGCTCACTCCGACGCTCCGCAACCACGCCCCGGCCCGTGCCAACACCTGACCATCCACCAACGCTCCCAGCCCCCGCGTCGCCCCTGGTCAGCGTGCTTGTAAAGTGCTCGCCATCGTTCGATCGGACGATCTGATTTCAGTTCAGTCGGGGGAGCCAGTGACCGGTACGGTGCAGCATCCGCAGTCGGGGTTCGACAGCCCGCAGGCCCTCTGGGCGGCGGACGAGGAGCCGCAGCCGCCGGTGCCGTGGTACCGGCAGCTGACGGCAAAGCAGTTCGACGTCGGCGTGGGGGCGGCGGCAGCTCTCGCGCTCGCCGTACTGGCCGCCGGGGCGATGGACTCGGGGGTGGAGCGGCGCAAGGTCGCGCTGCCGGCCGAGTTCGCGGGCCTGTCACGGGTGACGGAGGATCGGGACCTGACCCAGCTGCGGGCCGCGTACGAGTCGGACGACGCCAAGCGCTTCGTGCCCCGCAGCATCCAGGTGGTGGCGTACGGGCCGCCGGGGACGACCGGCTTCGCGCAGGCGGAGTTGCTGGCGGTGGTGATGAGCGGTTCGGTGCCGGACTCCGACCAGGCGGCCGCCTGGATGCTCCGCGGCTACTCCCACACCGACACCACCACCCTCCGCGACAGCACGGCCGTCACGCGCCTGCGCATGTTCGAGCCCGGCCCGCTCGGCGGCGCGATCGCCTGCGCGGCGGTCTGGGACGACAAGCGCGAACTCCCGGTCTGCGCCTGGGCGGACGGCTCCTCCCTGGGCAGCCTGACGGACGGCACCGCCGGCCTCTCCCTGGCCGAACTCGCCGCCCGCACCCGCGAGTTGCGCGAACGCTCCGAGCGGAAGGCCTGAACACCGCCCACCGTCACACCCCGCGAAATCCCCCGTCGCTCTGCAGCAGTTGACCGTTGACCCACTGCCCTGACGGCGAGCAGAGGAAGTCGATCAGCCGGGCCGCGTCCTGCGGCGTACCGAGTCGGGCCAACGGCGTGTGGGCGAGGACGTCGGCGCGGAGGGTGTCGTTCATCCAACCGGTGTCGGTGGGGCCGGGGTTGACGGCGTTGGCGGTGATGCCGAGGTGGGCGAGTTCGTGGGCGGCGGCCAGCGTGATCCGGTCGAGTGCGCCCTTGCTGGCGCCGTAGGGGAGGTTGCCGACGGTGTGGTCGCTGGTGAGGGCGACGATCCGGCCGGTGCCGAACGGGCCGGTGAAGCGCCGCCCGAACTCGCGGATCAGCAGCCAGCTCGCCCGCGTGTTGACGGCGAAGTGCCGGTCGAAGCTCTCCACGCTGGTGTCGAGCAGCCCGGAGTCGACGGATTCGGCGTGGCTCATCACCAGCGCGGTGACGGGGCCGAGTTCGGCCTCCACCTGGTCGAACAGCCGGGCGGGCGTCCCGGGGTCGGTGAGGTCGGCGGGCACCGCGAGCTGCCGGGCGCAGTGCGCGCGGATCGCCGCGCCGACGGCCTCGACGGCGTCCTTCTCCACACCCCAGGGCATCCGGGTGTCGTACGGCGTCCAGTGGGTGTGCGCGATGTCCCAGCCGGAGGCGGCGAGTTGCTCGGCCACGGCGGCGCCGATGCCGACCGTCCGGCCGACTCCCGTCACCAGCGCGACGGGACGGGACGGGGCATCCGAATCAGTCTTCATCAGCGCCGATCCTGACGAACCCGCCGCCCCGCTCACAAACGGTTTTCGTCCCGGTCCCCCACAGCCCGATCCCCCACCGCCGGGTCCCCCACCGCCCAGCCCCCCGCATCCCGCCGCAGCACCGCCCGGATCGGCCCGTCCGGGTGGACGGTCAGCCGGTACCCGGCCCCACCGGGCCGCTCGCGGATCTCCGGCCGGACGGCGGGCAGCAGCTCCTCCAGCAGCAGCGTCATCTCCCGCACCGCGAACTGCGCGCCGATGCAGGCGCGCGGCCCGAGTCCGAACGGGAAGTACGTGCCGGGCGCGGGGCGCCGTTCGGCGGCCAGGAAGCGCTGCGGCCGGAACGTCTCCGGGTCGGGCCACAGCGCCGGGTCGCGGTGCGTCAGGTAGGGGCACAGCAGGACGGTCGCGCCGGCGGGGACGGTCCGGCCGCCGACGGTGCCGGTCTCGGCGGCGTGCCGGGGCATCAGCCAGGCGACGGGGTACAGCCGCAGCGTCTCGTCGATCAGCGCCCGGATCGCGGCCGCCCGTTCCGCGGAACCGGCCGGGCCGGCGGACAACGCCCAGTCGCGCTGCTCGGGGTGGGTGTCGAGCAGCAGGAACAGCCAGCCGAGGGTGGTGGCGGTGGTCTCGTAGCCGGCCACCATCAGGGTGAGCAGTTCGTCGCGCACCAACTGCTCGTCGTAGCCGGGCAGTTCGCCGGCGGCACGGAGCAGCACCGCGATCAGGGTGGGTTCGTCGGCCTTCCGGGCGAGCGCGATGGCGTGCTCGGCGGCCCGGTCGGCGTCGGCGACGGCCTGGCTGAAGTCGGCGGCGGTCTCGCCGGTGGCAGGGGCGAACGCGGGGATCGCGGCGAGGCTGTCCCCGGCGGCGACCAGTTGCCGGTAGGTGGGTTCGTCCAGCGCCTGCGCGGTGAGCGAGCGCCAGATCACGTCGAGCGAGAAGTACCGCAGGTCGGCGTCGAGTTCGCGCGCCTCGCCGCTGTCGGCGGCGGCCCGCCACCGGTCGGCGAGCGCCGCCACCGCAGCGCGCAACTGCGGCTCGTAGGTGCGGATGCCGCGGACGGTGAACTGCGGTTGGAGCAGCTTGCGTTGGCGCCGCCACGGCTCGCCGGCGGCGCACAGCAGGCCGTCGCCGAGCAGCACCTTCGCGCGGTGCCCGTGCTTGACGTACGTGTCGGGGTTGCGGGCCAGCACGTGCTGGACCTCCTCGGGCCCGGTCACCAGCACCACCTGCCGGTCGCCGATCCTGAACCCGGCGACGGGGCCGAGCCGTTGAGCGGCCGTCAGCAGGTCGACCAGCCGCCCGCCGCCGGCCCGCCAGCGGACGAGTTCCTCGGCGTCGAGCTCCGGAAGGGTGCTGTCCGCTGCCGTCACCATCACGTCTCTCCCCTGCTGGCCCGCCCGGTCGAGCAACCACCCTAACGGAGCGTGGGCACCGCGCGCCGGTCCGCAATCATCCGGCGTTCAGCAGCCGTTCCTCCTCCGCCGCGCTGAGGCCCTCCTTGTCGGGGGCCGGTCCGCCGCGGGCGGTGTCCCAGGCCAGGGTGTCGGCGAGGGTCTCGGCCAGCGGGCGGAACGTCAGCCCGGCGGCCAGCGCACGGGAGATGTCGGACCGGTTGGCCGCCGCGTAGTCCGGGTCGCCGTTCCACAGCGGGACGCCCATCCACGGCGCGACGCCGGCCTTCAGCAGGGTCTCGGTGCCGATCCAGACCGTCTCCACGTCGGAGCCCGCCACAGCCTGGCAGGCGGTGAAGAACTCGCCGATGGGCATGCTGTGGCCGGTGACCAGGTGGATTCCGCCGCGCTGCCCGGTGGCGCAGCCGAGGATCCACGCCGCGAGGTCGCGGACGTCGATGAACTGGGTCGGGTCGGCCGGGTCGCCGGGCAGCAGCACCCGGCCGCCGCGCCGGAACCGCCGCGGCCAGTACGCGAACCGGTCGGTCGTGTCGTACGGGCCGACGATCAGCCCGGGTCGGACGATGCTCGCGCGCTCGCCGTACGCGTCCAGCACGATCCGCTCGCAGGCGGCCTTGTTGGCGCCGTACAGCTGGATCGGCGGCAGGCCCTCGACGAGCTCCAGCACCTCGCCGTCCTCGTCCTGCACGGTGGACAGGTCGGCGAGCACCGAGATCGTCGAGACGAAGACGTACCGGCCGACGCGATCCCCGAGGGTGGTGACCGAACGCTGCACCACCTCGGGCAGATACCCCGCGACGTCGATCACGGCGTCCCAGCGGCGCCCCTCCAGTACGGACAGGTCCGCGGTGCGGTCGCCGATCAGCGTCTCGACGCCCGCCTCGGCGAACAGCCCGGGGTCGCTGAGACCGCGGTTGAACATCGTGACCTGGTGGCCCGCGGCCAGCGCGGCCTCGACCACGGCCCGGCCCACGAACCGCGTGCCACCCAGCACGAGCAGGCTGAGCCGGTCGGCGGAAGTGTTCTGCATGGTGAACAACACCCTCTCGGTGACGCGTCATTGGCACTCACACAAATAGCACCGCGCTCACCCGGTCAGCGGGGAATTTCCAACCGGTCCAGCAGTTCGCCCATCTGATGCTCCGTCAGATGCACACTGGCGGCGGCCCCTTCTCGCAACTCGGGCGCGGCGTCCGGATCGGCGAGCAGCGCGGTGACGGTGCCGACCGGCGTCCGGGGGTTCGCGGCAGCGGCGCGGCGGACGCCCGGGTCGGGGTCGGTCAGCAGCGCGGCCAGGTCGCCGTCGAACTCCGGGTCGGCGGCCGCGAGTTCGCGTACCTCGGGATCGTCGTGCCGGGCGAGTTCGGCGGGCACGCCCCGGCTCGGAAATGTGTCCCGCAGGCGCAGCCGGAGGCGGTGCTCCGGGATGGCGACGTAGGCGTCGAGCAGCAGGGCGGGCGGCGCGTCGGGGTGGAGCAGGGAGAGCAGCAGGCGCACCTCACGGTCGGGGTCGGCGGCGAGCAACTGGACCGTCGGGGCGTCGAGTTCGGGGCAGGTGGCGGCGGCGCGGCGCAGCAGCGGATGCGGGGAGCGGGCGCAGGCGTGGTACCAGTCGAGGGCGGGACGGTGGAGGGAGTTACGGAAGATCCAGCGATTGGCGCTCGGGTAGGAGCAGTCGACCCCGTTGACGGCCAGGGTCTCGGCGCGCCTGCGCGGGGCGGGTTCGACCTCGGCGCGCAGGCGGACGTCCGGGTCTGGGTCGGCAGCGAGCAGGGCGATCAACTCGGGGGTGAGGTCGTCGCGTTCGGCGACGCGGTGGCGCACGTGCGGGTCGGGGTGGGCGGCCAGGCGGTGGATCTCTTCGGGGGTGAGGTGCGGATTTCCGGCGAGGTTGTAGGCGTGGCCGTCGGCAAGGCCGGCTTCGAACAGCTCGGGCGGGACGAGGCGGGTGGCGTACCAGTAGGCGCGGTTGCGGTCGGCGCCGGCGTGGGCGAGGTCCTCGGCGGTCAGCGCCATGGGGGCGTGGTAGCGCCGGGCGGCGGCGCGGACCTCCGGATCGGGGTCGTCCAGCAGGGCCGCGCGCTGCTCTTCGTCGAGCGCGTCGAGGAAGTAGGTTGCCTGGAGGCGCAGTTGGGGTGACGGATGGGTGGCCGTCCGGCGGCGGAAGGTGGCGGTGATGGCGCCGCAGCGATCCAGTTCGCCGACGATCTCGTTGAGGGTGAGGTGCGGCGCGGTCCGCTCGAAGGTGGCGAGGTGGATCCGTTCGAGCACCGCGTCGGACAGCGGGCGGGGTCGCCGTTCGGCGTACTTGCCGGAGAAGAGCCTGACCGCCACCAGATCGTTCGGGTCGCCCGCCAGCCTCAGGCACTGCTCGTCGCTGAGCCACGGGTTCCCGGCGGTCGCCCTCCGCACGCCCGCGTCGGGGCTGCGCAGCGCCGCCTCGACGAACTCGTCCGGCAGCCGGCGCTGCGCGAACACCGGCCAGGCGGCCTTGGCCTCGGGCCCGAGCAGGCGCAGCAGGACGGCGGTGGGCGCGCCGGGGTTGGCGGCGATGCCGCGCAGCAGGGGCTCGTTGTCGATCACCGGCCCATCCTGGCACGCCCGTTGGCGTACAAACGCCGTGCGTCCCGCAGCCCGTCCTGCTACCGTTCCGGCCATGAAGCGCGCTGCGATGCTGACGACGACGCCGGAGAGTGTCCCGGCGCGCTGACTGCTGTTCTGATCAAGCCCCGGGGCCGAGCGCCCGGGGCTTTCGCATGTGCGGCCGTGGCGGCTCGTCCCCCTTCCGGTGAGGAGACCGCCGTGTTCGACCATCGCAAACTGGGCCGCGAGCTGGACCTGTTCGACACCGATCCGCTGATCGGTTCGGGTCTGCCGTTCTGGCTGCCGGACGGCGCCGTGGTGCGGCAGAGCCTGGAGGATTTCATCCGCGCCCTGGAGCGGCGCGCGGGCTACCGGCACGTGTATTCGCCGGTGCTGGGCAAGCGTGAGCTGTACGAGCGTTCGGGGCACTGGGCGCACTACCGCGACGACATGTTCCCGCCGATGTCCATGGGCGACGGCGACGACCAGCTCGTCCTCCGCCCCAGTCTCTGCCCGCACCACGCCGTGATGTTCCGTTCCCGTTCCCGCAGCTACCGTGAACTACCACTACGCATGGCCGAGTTGGGCGGCATGTACCGCTCGGAGCGGTCGGGGGTGCTGGGCGGGCTGACCAGGGTGCGGGCGATCCAGCTGAACGACGGGCACATCTTCTGCACCCTGGACCAGGTCGCGGAGGAGGCGCGCGGCGCACTGGAGCTGATCGCGGTGGCGTACCGGGCGATGGGCATCACCGCGTCCCGTTACCGGCTGTCGCTGCCGGGGGGCGGCGGGAAGTACGTGGCCCGGCCGGAGTTGTGGGAGCGGGCGACCGCGCTGCTGGTGGGGGGGCTGGACGAGCTCGGTGTGCCGTACGAGGAGGGCGTCGGCGAAGCCGCGTTCTACGGGCCGAAGATCGACGTGCAGGTGGTGGACGGTGCGGGCCGCGAGTCGACCCTGTCCACCGTGCAGGTCGACTTCCATCAGCCCGAGCAGTTCGACCTGCGCTACATCGGCCCGGACGGGGCGAAGCACCGGCCGGTGATGGTGCACCGGGCGATCCTCGGCAGTGTGGAGCGGGCGGCGGCGCAGCTGATCGAACAGCACGGCGGGGCGTTCCCGGCGTGGCTGGCGCCGGTGCAGCTGGCGGTGCTGCCGCTCGGCAAGGAGCAGGAGGGTGCGGCGCGCGAGCTGGCCGCCCGCTGCCTGGAGCTCGATCTGCGGTGCGAGGTGCTGGGTGCGGACCGCGGTTCACTGGGCGCCCGGGTCCGGGAGGCCCGGCTCGCGCCGTACCAGGTGGTGCTCGGTCCGCGCGAGGTCGCCGACGGCACCCTCGCGGTGCGGCTGCGCGACGGCCGCCGGCTCGACCCGCTGCCCGCCGAGGAGCTGCTGGCGCGGATCGACGCGAGGGTGCGGGCGCACAGCGTCGATCTCTGGTGAACCGACCGGCCGGAAGTGTGGCGCAGACCACAGCAGGAGCGTGACAAGACCCACGCCGCACCCCCGGCCGACCAGGCACCGATCGTCCCGGCCGCAGCCCCAGCACACGCCCAAGTCCCCTTTATCCAGGGCTTATCCGCAGGTCGGACGGCCATCGCCGGGGCCGAAGGGCCCTCGTGCCCGGGACCTTCGGCGTGGCATACTCCGGAGCCATGACCGGCATTCACGCGACCAGAGCCCTGCGGGGCGCGGTGTTCACCGCGCTCGCCGTGCCGCTGGCCGCGTTCGGCCAGGTGGTGATCACCGGCCGTGCCCTGCCGCTCACCCTGGTCGCAGTCGCCTGCGTCGCGGTCTTCCTGCTCGCGGTCCTGCTGGACGGCGCACGCCGCCACTTCCTGCTGCTGTCCGCGGTGCTGGTACCGGTCGAACTGCTGCTCAACACCGTCTTCAACCTCGGCCAGGACGCCTGTTCCCGGCCCATGCACGGCGTGGACCTGCTGGTCTGTGGCGGCGACCGGGTCAGCGGCTCCGAACTGTTCGCGGAGTGGACGCACAACTCGGCGGGCATGCTGCGCCTGCTGGTCCTCGGCGTGCACCTGGTGGTCGCACTGGCCGCCGCGGCCTGGCTGCGGCTGGCCGACGCCGCCCTCGACGGGGTCGGCGAGGCCCTGCGCACGGTGGCCCGGCTGCTGCCCGGCCACTGGCGCGCGCTGCTCCTGGCGGCCCGCCCGGCCTGCCCGGCCGAGCTGCTGCCCCCGGCCGGCGTCGAGCCCGCCCCGCGCCGTCCGCAGGACGCCGTCCACACCCCCGCCCCGCGTCGCGGACCGCCGCAGCTGGCCCTCGCCTGCTGACGGCCCCGCCACTTCGCACGACGCGTTCCGCGGCCGTCTCCGGGCATCCCGCTGCCCCTTCACTTTTCATGACCCGCACCCCGCCGGGCCGCCGCCCGCCCCTGCTCCCGTCCAGGTGAGACCACCTGGGAGCCGGGCCGCGCCGCCCGCCGGGTGCAGAGGAGACGGATCACCATGCCCAGCACCCACAAGTCCGCCAAGACGGTCTCGGCCCGCGAGCGCCTGAAGCAGGCCCAGCAGGCGGAGGCGCTGCGCGCCAAGCGCCGCCGCGCCCTCACCATCGGCATCTCGGTCGTCGCGGCCGTCGCCGTGATCGCGGGCGGCACCACCCTCGCCGTGAACGCCTCCAAGAACTCCGACTCCGCGAGCGGCCCGATCGCCGTCCCGGCCAACGCCACCGGCCCCGACAGCACCGTGGTCGTCTACGGCAACCCGGACGCCCCGCACACCCTGGCCGTGTACGAGGACTTCCGCTGCCCGGTCTGCGAGGCCTTCGAGACCTCGTCCGGACCGGCCGCGAAGGAACTCGCCGACCAGGGCCAGTACAAGATCGAGTACCACCTGGCCGCGTTCCTCGACAACAACCTCGGCGGCAAGGGCTCGAAGACCGCGCTGGCCGCGGCCGGCGCCGCGCTGAACGAGGGCGTCGACAAGTTCAAGCAGTTCCACGACGTGCTCTACGCCAACCAGCCCGCCGAGACCTCGGACGCCTTCGGCGACGTCAACCACATCCTCGACCTCGCCGGCCAGGTCCCCGGCCTGAAGACCGAGGCCTTCACCAAGGCCGTCACCGAGGGCACCTACAAGAACTGGGCCACCAAGGTCGCCGCCGCGTTCAACAAGAGCGGCGTCACCGGCACCCCGACAGTCAAGCTCGACGGCAAGACCCTCGACGTGATCGGCAAGGACGGCAAGGCGCTGAGCGGCGAGCAGTTCACCGCCTTGGTCAAGCAGACCCTGGGCGGGTGACGCGATGACCACGGCCCGGGACACCACCCCAGCAATCAAGGGCGCAGCGAGCCGCCGCTTCTCCTGGCTGATCCTGCTGAGCGGACTGCTCGGCCTGGCCGCCTCGGCGCAGCTCACCCTGGACAAGATCCGGCTGATCGAGAACCCGGCCTTCCAGCCGAACTGCAACATCAACCCGATCATCAGCTGCGGCTCGGTCATGCGCACCGAACAGGCCGAAGTCTTCGGCTTCCCCAACCCGATCCTCGGCCTGGCCGCCTTCGGCGCCCTCGCCGCCATCGGCGCGGGCCTGCTCGCGGGCGCCTCCTACCGCCGCTGGTTCTGGCTCGCCCTCCAGGGCGGCAGCCTCGTCGGCCTCGCCTTCGTCGCCTGGCTCATCCGCCAGGCCCTGTACGAGATCGGCGCCCTGTGCCCCTACTGCATGGTGGTCTGGGCCGTGGTCATCACCCTCTTCTGGTCCACCACCATCCACAACATCCGCACCGGCATCCTCCCCACCCCACCCACCATCCGCCGCCTGGCCGCCCTCAACCACCAGTGGCTGGTCCCGGCCGCCGGCTTCCTGCTGATAGGCCTGCTCATCCTGACCCGCTTCTGGTACTACTGGTCGACGCTGCTCTGACGTCCTGAAAAGGGCCGGCCCTCGCGGGCCGGCCCTTTCGGCGTTTCACGACACCCTTGGCGGGGAGGCCAGCGCGGCCGACACCAGGGCCTGGACGCCCCGCTCGTCGAGGTCGCCGTCGAGGACGATGCCGCGGAAGAGCATCAGGCCGGCCCACATGTCGAGCAGGGTGAGGACGTCGGTGTCGGCGGGGAGGACGCCCCGGGTGACGGCGCGGCGCAGGACGGTGGCGGAGCGGTCGCGGCGGGGCTCGATGAGCTCGGTGCGCAGGCGGTGGGCGAGTTCGGGGTCGGTGGCGGCGTCCGAGATCAGCGCAGGCAGAATGGCCCGGACCTGTGGGGCGCCGTAGAGGCCGGCCAGCGCCTGGGCCACGCCGAGGATTTCGCGCGGGCTGTCGCCGAGGTCGTCCACCGGGATGTCCGGCAGCCGGGTGCGTACGGCGTCCAGGGTGAGTGCGGCCTTGTGCGGCCAGGACCGGTAGACGGTGGCCTTGCCGACGCCGGCCTCCTGCGCGATGCCGCCGACCGTCGCCCTCGCGTAGCCGACCCGGGACAGCACCCGCAGCGTGGTCTCCAGGATCCGTTCCCGGGCCGCCAAGTCCCTTACGGGCGCGCCCTGTTCCTCGGACAGCGGGAGCAGATTCCGCTTCTCCCCCATGAGTGTCCTTGCCTCCGTCTGTTCTCGTCAGCGCCCGGCCAGCCAGCCGGTGATCAGTTCGGCGATCCCGCCGCCGGAGCGGGCCCAGCGGACGTGGTCGGCGGATTCGCCGTTCGCGGGCGTGTGGTGGCGGCGCTCCACCTGGGCGGCGGGGAGCTTGGCGACCAGGCGGTCGACCGCGCTCGCGGGGGCGAGGTGGTCACCCGGGAGCGAGACGGCGAGGACGGGCAGGGAGACCGCCGCCAGGGCCTGTTCGTAGTCGAGGTCGGCGCCGGCGGGCGCGAAGCGGCCGGTGCGGCCGAGGCGGGCCCAGTCGCGCATCAGCCGGGCGGGCTGGCGGCCGCCGAAGCCGAGCCGGTGGCCGGGCCAGTAGCCCCACAACGTGGCGATCAGCGCGAGGAGTTGGGTGCTGGCCAGTACCCGCAGGCGGGCGATGCCGGTGAAGCCCCGGAAGTCCACGGTGCCGGAGGCGACGAGCACCAGGCCGTCCACCGCCTTGGGTTCGCGCGCGGCGGCCAGCACGGCGGCCTGCCCGCCGATGCTGTGGCCGAGCAGGAACAGCGGCACGTCCGGCCCGAACCTGGCCCGGGCCGCCGCCGTCACCGCCGGGAAGTCCCGGGCGGCCAGCGCGTGGTAGCCGTGCGTCGAGCGACGGTCGGCGGGCGGCCCGCTCTCGCCCTGCCCGCGCAGGTCCACCGCCACCGTGGCGACGCCGCGCGCGGCCAACTCGGCGCAGAACGGCGCGTAGTAGCCGGCCGGCACCCCGAGCGCGGGCCACAGCACCAGCACCGCGGCGGGTACACCGTCCGGCACCGTCACCGTCGCGGCCAGCGCCTCGGCGCCCGGCACCGGTATCCGCACGATCCACCCTCCCGTCTCCACTCGCCCCACAGCTCGGAACGAGTCGTCTCGTTCCAAGCTAGCGAGCACTCTCCCGAACCGTCAAGTACCGTCCCCACCAGCACTTTTGGCGACACCCGGCGCTCTTGCGCCGCTCTCCGCGCACCGATTACAGTCCGGACCCCCACCCCATCGGAGGTACGTATGACCCGCCAATGGACCGTTCGGGAGAGCGTGACGGTGCACGCCTCCGCCGAGTCGGTGTACGCCGCGCTCCGCGACATCCGGAACCTGGCCCGCTGGAGCCCGGAGTGCTTCGCGATCCGGACGCTGGGCCGCGGACCGGTCACCGAGGGCACCCGTTTCCTGGGCTTCAACCGCAAGGGCCCGTTCGTGTGGTTCACCGACTGCCGGGTCAGCACCGCCAGGGCGCCGCAGGAGTTCGCCTTCCGGGTGACCATCTTCGGTCTCCCGGTGGCCAGTTGGGGCTACCTGATCGAGCCGGACGGGCCGGACGCCGTCCGCGTCACCGAGTACTGGGAGGACCTGCGCACCGGCCGGGGCTCCCGCCTGACCGAGTTCCTCGGCCGCGCCTTCACCGGCACCCGACCCACCGACCGCGCGGAGATCAACCGCGCCGGCATGCGCGCCACCCTCGAACGCCTCCGCGCCACCGTCGAGTCGACGCACCCCGCCCACCCGTGACCACCCCGATCGTGCCGGTCCACGGCATCCGCCCGTCCGCCACCATGTGGCGCCCGCACCTCCGCCGCCTCACCCCCGACTTCCGCGTCAGGGCCGCGGACCTCCCCGACCACGGCACCCTCGCCGCCGCGGGCGCCGCCGCGCACGACGCCGTCCTCGAGACCCGCGAGGCGACCGGCCGCCGCCCACTGCTGCTCGGTATGTCCACGCCGCCACCCGCCACTCCCGCCTGTTCCGCACCCCCGGCGGCCACCTGCTCTCCCTCCCACACCCGGACCGCTTCGCCACCTTGATCCGCCGCGCCCGCCGCACCCTCCACCCGTCCGACAGTTGACGCGTCACGAGATCCTCAGTGCGCAAACTCTTGACCGCCCGCCGAATGGCCGGTTAGCTGACGGCCGCCGCACAGCCCATACCTGACGGTGCGTCACATCAACGCCACGGGGGTCAAGTTGATCATCTCTCACCTGCCCGCGCTGCGCACGGCCGCCATCGCCGCCGCCGCGCTGACCATCAGCTGCACGCTCACCGCCGCCGCCCCGGCGTCGGACACCTCGTCGACGGCCCGCCTCACGCCGTTCACCCTCACCAGCCCGGACTTCCGCGACGGCGGCAAGCTCCCGGCGTGGACGGAGTTCGGCTGGCCGGGCATCGAGGACTCGCCCTGCCACGGCAAGAACCTCGCGCCCCGACTGGACTGGCGCAACTCCCCTGCCGGCACACAGGGCTACGCGCTGCTGGTGAACGACCCGGACGCGCCGCGGGCCGGCGGCTGGCACCACTGGGTGCTCTACGACATCCCCGGCTCCGCCCGCCGCATCGACGGCCACGGCACTGCCCAGTTCACCCCGGGCGCCAACAGCTTCGGCGACCCGATAGTCGGTTGGGGCGGCCCCTGCCCGCCCGCCACGGGCCAGCCCCACCACTACGTCTTCACGCTCTACGCGCTCTCCACCCCGACCCTCCCGACCGCGGGGCTGACGTACGAGGAGGTCACCGCCGCGATCCAGCCGTACGTCCTCGGGGCCACCACCATCGTCGGCACCTTCACCCGGACCCCCTGACGCCCGCACAACACCCCTGAGCGCGAACGCCGTTCCCCGGTGTGGCGCTCCGGCGGCCGCGGACACCGCCCCTACCATGGGCGGTGTCCGCACCAGTCCCGCCGCCGGAGGTGCCCCATGACCAACGCACGGGAACTGTACGAGCGCACCGTCGCCGAACTCGCCCCGGCCGCCGCCCACAACCGCCTCGTCGAACTGGTGGAGGCCGGCACCGCACCCGTCGAGGCACTGCGCCGGATCGCCGGCGAGGAGTACCGGATCATCCACAGTGACCGCCGCTCCTTCGCCCTGATCGCCGCCCGCCACGCCGACAGCTCCCCCACCTCCGCCGCGTTCTTCCTCGGGCTCTCGGAAGGCGAAGGCCAGGCACTCGACCTGCTCACCCCCTTCGCCACCGCCGTCGGCCTCCCGCCCGCCGACCTGGCCGCCTACCGCCCCCGCCCGGCCGCGCAGACCTACCCGCACTACCTCGCCTGGCTCTCCCAGAACGGCCGCCTCGGCGAGACCGTCCTCGCCCTCCTCGCCAACTTCGGCTTCTGGGGCGGCTACTGCGCCCGCCTCGCCAAGGCCCTCCCCGTCCACTACGGCCTCTCCGCCGAAGCCACCGCCTTCTTCCGCTACTTCGCCACCCTCCCCCCGGACTTCGAACCCACCGCCCTCAGCCTCCTCCAACTCGCCCTAGACGAAGGCGAATCCGCCGAGGACGCCCGGCACGCCGCCGTCATGATGCAGGCGTACGAGGCGTCCTTCTGGGCAGCACTGCTCTAGCGCTTCAGCCGGTACACCACCGTCCGCCGGTGCTCCCCCGGCGGCAGCGTCACATCCTCGAAGTCCGCCGCCGGGTCGTACGTCATGCCCAGGCGTTCCGCCACCGCCCGCGACGGAGCGTTCCCGGCCGCGATCAGCGCCAGGATCTCCGGCAGCGCCAACTCCTCGAATCCGTACCGGAGTACAGCCCGCGCCGCCTCCGTCGCGTAACCGTGGCCCCACGCGTCCCGGTGCAGCCGCCAGCCTGCCTCGACGCCCTCGACCGGCGCCTCCTCGTCCACCGGATCGAGCCCGGCGAACCCCAGGAACCGCCCCCCGTCCCGGAGTTCGACGGCCCACCAGCCCCAGCCGCGTTCGGCGAGCTCCGCCCGGAACGCCTCCAGCGCCCCCGCAGACTGCTCCCGGGTCATCACCGCACCGAAATACCGTCGCACCTCGGGGTCGGCGTTCAACTCCGCCCACCGGTCCAGGTCGCTGTCCTGCCACTGGCGCAACAGCAGCCGGGGCGTGGTCAGTTCGACGAATGCCGCCATCTCAGACCCCCGCCCCGGCCAGAACCTCGCCCGCCAGCTTCTCCGCCGCGTCCAGCACCGCACCGAGCGCCGCCGGGTCGGCCCCGCCAGGGGCGAACAACGCCTGTGCCCGCCGCTCGAAGTCCGGTGGTGCGGAAGGGAGTTGACCTGCCGAGGCGATCGCCCCCTTCTCGTTCACCAGCCACCGCCCGTCCCGCGCGTGCAGCGCGTGCACCAGCAGACCGACCGCCCGGAACAGACAGCCCTGCACATAACCGGCATCGCCGCGCCGCGCCCCCTTGCGCGCATTGGCCAGCACGAACGGCACCTCCCACCCGGCGTCCGCCTCCAACCGCCTCGCCAACTCGGCCGGGAATTCCCGCACTTCACCCTGAAGCGCGGCCAACGACCCGTCCCGGTCCGCCAGCACCCGCCCCATCGCCAACTCGCCGACGTACGCGTACGACGGCACCCCGTACGGATGCCCGGCCTGCTGGCCCTGAACGTAACGCCCGCCCCGCGCCTCGGCGGCGTACTCGCGGACCCGGGCAACGTCCCGGTAGATCCAGTCGACCCGCACCGGACCCAGATCCAGCCACGCCCCGCCGTCCACCCAGGGACCCCAACCGCCGGGCTCGGTCACCTCGACGGGCCCGCCGCAGAGTTCGGCCGCCAGCCGGCGCAGCGCGTCGGTGTCCAACTCACCGGCCCGGTAGTACAACCCCAAGTCGTAGTCGGAACCCGCAACATGCGCCCCACGCGCCCGGCTACCGCCCAGGCAGACGCCGACAATTCCCTCGACCGCCACCAGCCGCGAGGCGATCCGCCCGAGCTCGGCCTCGCTCAACTCGCCATGCCCACTGTTCTCATTCATCGCCCGCCACGATGCCGCACCGCCCCCTCCCCCGCCAGACGTTTTCGGCCGGACGGCCGCCCGGGAGGCGCGGTGCGGCACGAGCCGAACCCAACCGACCGTGAGAACCCGAAAGTTACCGCACGTCGGCGCTCAAGTCGGCCTCCGCGCCGACGAGTTCCTTGCCCATGCAGATGCTGAGCTCGTGGTCCTTGTAGTAGCCGAACTTGCGGATCTCGACGTACCCCTCGGAGCTGTACAGCCCGACCGCCTCGGGCTGCAGGGTGCCGGTCTCCAGCACCAGCCGCGTCCGCCCCGCGGCGATCGCGGCCTGTTCGAGGTGGCGCAGCAGGGTACGGGAGTAGCCCTTGCCGCGGGCGGCGGGGACGACGTACATCCGCTTGAGTTCGGCGTCGCCGTCGCGCAGGCCGTCCGCGTCGCGCTCCTTGACCCGCCATCCGCCGCAGGCCACCGGCTCGCCGTCCGCGTAGCCGATCACGAACAGCCCGGCGGGCGGGTCGAAGTGGTCGGTGTGCATGGCGGTCTGGTCGCCGTCGCCGTAGCGCAGGACGTACTCCTGCTGGACGTCGGCGGCGAGCTTCTGGGCGTCGGGGTGTCCGAAGCCGGTGGTGCGGATCTCCATGTCGGTCAAGGGTACGGGCCGCTTCCTGGCGGCCTTTCGGCGGGCGGCCGGCCCCGCGCATCCGGACGGCCGTTCGGGGTGCGCCCGCAAACCGCCGTTCAGGCGATTTCCGGGCGGGCGCCTCGGGGTCAACCCGTTTGCCGCACACCATCATCTATTACTTTTTGTCACCATTAAGGCACTTTCTGTCAACTTGTCCCCGCCCCCGTGAGGAGCATCCCGTGATTCTCTCCATCTCAGGCATCGTGCTGTTCGGCGTCATCGCCTTCCTGTTCTTCCGCCGGGACGGGCTGAAGATCTCGCACGCCCTGGTGTGCGCCCTGTTCGGTTTCTACGTCGCGGGTTCCTCGATCGCCCCGAGCATTCAGGCGGGCGGCGCGAGCCTGGCCAGCCTGATCGGCGGCCTGAAGTTCTGACCGGCCCCACCTCCTTGCGGCCCGGGCGCGGAGGTCCCACCGCCCCGGGCCTTTCGCCGACCCGGGCCGTCCCCGCCGGCGACCGACCGACCGTCGAAACACCACCCGCCTCGGGAGCCAGCATGTCCCTCATCCGCCACTTCCACCGGGGCCGCGACCTCGCCCGCACGGCCGGCGACCACGCCGCCGACGTGTTCACGCCGCTGACACTGATCGGCCGTGGCCTGCTCCGCCACGCCGACTGGGCCAAGACCCGCTGGGCGGCCACCCCGAAGGAGCGGCGCGGCCCGACGCTGCTGGTCGGCGCGGCCGTCACGCTCGGCGTCTTCCTGCTGCCGCACGGCCCGCTGATCGCACTGATCGCCCTGGTCGCCTCGGCCGCCTGGGTCGGCCGCAACCCCAAGTCCGCCGCCGAGCCGCAGCCGGACCACGCCGACGTCAAGCTGACCGCGCTGTACGCGGCGCTCACCCCCTACCTCGGCGGGTTCGACGAGCCGTTCGCGCTGTACCGGCTGGACGGCGAGTGGCGGGCCGCGTTCTCCGGCTGGGAGTTCGACCCGGACGGGCGGCTCACCGCACTGGAGATCTCCTACCCGGCGTACTTCACCGACACCGAGCCCGCCGCCCGGGCCCGGATCGAGCAGGTGGTGCAGGGCAAGGCGGGCCGCTCCAGGGAGTACCGCTTCGACTGGGACGAGGAGATCAACCGGCTGCGGGTGACCGCGCTGGCGCCGCTGCCGGCCGACATCGTGGCGCAGCGTTTCGTCACCGCGCCGGGCGAGATCGTGCTCGGCTTCACCGACGGCGCGGGCAGCCACCGCACCATCCCGGTCGAGCAGGGCGGGGTGACCGAGCAGCAGCCGCCGGTGGTGTGGCGGGTCGGCCCGCGCTCGGCCGAGCCGCACCTGCTGGCGCTGGGCGCCGCCGGTTACGGCACCTCGACGCTGCTGCGTTCGATCGCGCTGCAGGCGCTGCCGTACGGCGACCTGGTGGTGGTGGACGGCGCGAGCACCGGCGAGCACGCCTGCCTGGTGAACCGTCCGGGCGTGTACACCGTGGAGACCAGCCTGCACGGGGCGCTGGCCGCGCTGGAGTGGGTGGCGAAGGAGACCGAGCGCCGGCTGATCACGCTGAACGCGGCCCGCCACCACGGGGTGCCGGCGCCGGCGGACGTCACCCGGCCGCTGTGGATCCTGCTGGACCACCTCACCGAGCTGTCCGAACTCGCCCACGCCGAGGGCCGCACCGACCCGCAGGAGCTGCTGGAGGTGCCGCTGCGGCACGGCCGGGCGGCGCGCGTCACGGTGGTGTTCGTGGACGACCTGGACGCCCGGCACCGGATCGCCGCCACGGTGCACACCTGCACCCGGGCCCGGATGGTGCTCGGCCCGGTCACCTCCGAGTCCGGCTCGGCCGGGCTCGGCGTCCCGCTGGACATCGCGCCCGCCGCGCACACCCCGCCCGGCCGCGGCTACGCCCGGCTCGGCACCGCCTCCCCGGTCCGGGTCCAGGTCCCGGTCACGGTGGACCCGCTGGACGAGGAGGCCCCGCCGGCCCTGCGCGAGGCGGTGATCGCGCTGCTGCCGCACCGCGACAGCCCGATCGAGGCGCCCGCCCCGACCGCGGCCGAGCCCGCCGACTCCGACCCGGAGGTCGCCGCGGAGGTTGCCGCGGTGCAGCTGACCAAGGACGCCGCCCCGACTCAGTCGCGTCCGGCCTGACGGACCCGCGCGGCTGCCCCCGATTCACGCCGACCAGAAGTGCACAAAATGTGACACGCCGGGTGATATCACCGCGCAGATGTGACAAATCGGGCGACCATGGGTACAAACAGGGGCGGCACGACAGGCGACGTATGTCCCGGACGGGAATCTTCGTCGGAGGTCGAGCGTTGGACCCATCGACGAAGACAGCGACCACTAGTCCTGTGGGCAAGAAGCCCGGGAGGCACGATTCATGAGCGAGCGAGCTCTCCGCGGCACGCGACTCGGGGCGACCAGCTACGAGACCGACCGCGGTATTGATCTGGCACCGCGCCAGACCGTTGAGTACGCATGTCAGAACGGACACCGATTCGAGGTGCCGTTCTCGGTCGAGGCGGAGATCCCCGTGGTGTGGGAATGCCGCTTCTGTGGCCAGGAGGCCGCACTCCTCGACGGTGAGGAGCCCGAGGAGAAGAAGACCAAGCCCACGCGCACCCACTGGGACATGCTGATGGAGCGCCGGACCCGCGAGGAGCTGGAGGAGGTTCTGGCCGAGCGCCTGGCCGTACTCCGTTCCGGTGGGATGAACCTGGCGGTCCACCCGCGGGATTCCCGCAAGTCCGCCTGACGGACCGCAACACCGCACCACTGCCGAAGGGCCCCGGAAGTTCCGGGGCCCTTCGGCGTTCCCGGCTCCGGAGCGAGGAAGCGAGGAAGCGAGGAAGCGAGGAACAGAAAACTCCCCGCTCCGGAGCGATCCGGAGCGGGAAGAGTGAGAAGCGGGGAGAGTGACCGGGGTCAGGGGGCGATCGGCGGCCGGTACTCGGTGTCCGGGCCCTTCGGGCCGGCCGCCGGGTCGACGACCTCGCCCTGGACGACCTTGCCGTCGGGGCGGTGGATGCGCAGCTGCTCCTGCAGGCGCATCGCGTCCGCGAACCGGTCCGCGCCGACCGGGGCGGTGGAGCGCAGCACCGTGCCGGTGAGCCGGCGGGCGGCGGCGCGCCACACGGCGCGGGTGGGCGGGAGCAGCAGGGTGGCGGCCAGCAGGTCGGACAGGAAGCCCGGCAGGATCAGCAGGACGCCGGCCAGCACCGTCATCGAGGTGCCGGTCTGCGGCTGCGCGGACTGCGGGTCCTTGGACAGTTCGACCGCGGCGCGGAACGCCCGTACCCCGGCGCGCTTGATCACCGTGCCGCCGAGGAACACTCCGGCGAGCAGCAGCACCAGCGTCAGGAACCAGCCCACCCAGCCGGCCACCACGGTGACCAGCCAGATCTCCAGCACCAGCCAGGCGGCGATCATCAGCGGCACGAATCGGGCGATGCGCCCGCGCCGGGTCGGACGGGCCGAGGTTGCTTGCTGGGACACGGTACGGATCCACTCCATCGCGGTGCTCTCAGCGGCGGCCGGCGACTCCGGCCGCGTTCACGGCACCACCCTGGACAACGGCCCGGCACCGCCGGGTGTTCCGCCGCCCCGGCCCTGACCTGCCGCTGACCTGCTGCACAGAGGCCCGAAACGGCCGGGCGCGGCCCAGCACGCGCCAGGACCGCCCCGAGCCGCCGAACGCCCGCTCAGGCCCGCTTGGCCGCCCGGCGCCGCTGCCACCCGGCCGCGGCGGCGAAGCCGCAGGCCAGCAGGCCGCCGAGGGCGAGCACCCACTCCGGCCCGGCGCCGACCTTGTCGGCGACCGTCTGGCCGTCGCGCAGCGGCACCACGGCGCTCAGCACTTCCTGGTCGAGCTCCTTGGTGCGCTGCTCGACCACGCCGTCCGGGGTGATCACCGCGCTGACGCCGCTGGTGGCCGCGATCAGCACCGCCCGGCCGTGCTCGACCGCCCGCAGCCGGGACATCGCCAGCTGCTGCTCGGTCTGCCCGGTGTTGTTGTAGGTGGCGTTGTTGGTCTGCACGACCAGCACCCGGCCGCCCTGGTTGACGGTGTCACGGACGATCTCGTCGTACGCCACCTCGAAGCAGATCACGTCGCCGATCCGGGCCGGGCCCAGGTGCATGACGCCGCTGCCGGTGCCGGGGTAGAAGTCGCGGGCGACCCGCTGCAGGCGGGTGATCACCTTGGAGAGTTCGGCGCGGAACGGTACGTACTCGCCGAACGGCACCGGGTGCTGCTTGGTGTAGGACTCCCCCGGGCCGGAGTTCGGGTCCCACACGATGCCCTCGTTGCGCACGTGCTGCTGGTCCGGGCCGTCGACCAGGGCGCCGACCAGGGTGGGGACGCCGATGGTCTTCACGGCCTGGTCGATCCGGGCGTAGGCCGCCGGGTCGGTGAACGGGTCGAGGTCGGAGGCGTTCTCCGGCCAGATCACCACGTCGGGCTTGGGTACCCGGCCGGCCGCGACGTCCTCGGCGAGCTGCTCGGTGGTCTTGGCGTGGTTGTTCAGGACGAGCATCGGCCGGCCGAGGAAGTCCATGCCGGGGCGGTCCACGTTGCCCTGGACGATCGCGACCTTCACGGTGTCGGCGGCCGTGGTCGGCACGGGCACCGCGTAGCCGACCAGCACCAGTCCGACGGCCGCCAGGCTGCCCGCGGCGGTGCGCCACGGCAGTACGGCGGTGCCGGCCCGGCGGGCCCGCAGCACGCACAGCGCCGCCCAGGCCAGCAGCGCGCCGCAGGAGGCGACCGCGAAGGTCACCAGCGGGGCGCCGCCGAGCGCGGCGAGCGGCGTGAACGGGCTGGCGGTGTTGGCGAACGCCAGCCGGCCCCACGGGAAGCCTCCGAACGGCAGCCGGTCGCGCGCCCACTCCTGGGTCACCCAGAGCATCGCGCCCCACAGCGGCCAGCCGCGCAGCTTCGAGGTCAGCGCCAGGCCCGCGCCCATCAGCGCGAAGAACACCGACTCGATCGCCGACAGGCCGACCACGCCGTCCCAGCCCACCACCCGCAGCCAGGACAGCAGCACCACGAAGAACGGCAGCCCGAACACGTAGCCCAGCCAGGCGCCGTGCCGGGCCCGCCGGCCCCGGGTCAGCAGCGTCAGCGCCGCCACCCCGAGGATCGACAGCGGCCACACGTCGTACGGCGGGAACGCGAACGCCATCGCCGTCCCGCACACCGCGGCCAGGCCGGTCCGGGCCCACCATCCCCCGCGGCCGCGGCGCGCCGGCGCCCCGTCCTCCGGCTTCTGCCCGGTCACGGGGCGCTCCTGCGAAACGGGCAGTGCCACCTGCGCACCATCTCTCTACTTCGTACGACGTCCCCCGAAAGGTACATCACGCGTAGCGAGGGCCTGTTAGGCCTGGTGGGTGTGCACCGTCCGCCCGCGGACGACGGTGCGCAGGCAGGTGGGGAGGGGCTCGCCGGGGGTGAGGTCGGGGAGGCCGGGGGTGCCGGAGCGCGGGTCGGTGGACCAGCCGGCGATGCGGTTGTCGGGGGCCTGGACGACCAGGTCGGTGGTGGCCCAGACCGCGTAGGAGGCGACCGCGCCGGGGACGAGCACGCCGTCGGTGTCGTGGCCGAGGGCGCGGTGGCCGCCGCGGGTGTGGGCGGTGAACGCGGCGCGCACCGAGATCCGGTGCTCGGGGGTGCGGTGGAACGCGGCGGCCCGGACGGTGCCCCACGGGTCCAGGGGGGTGACGGGCGCGTCGGAGCCGAAGGCCAGCGGAATACCGGCCCGCAGCATCGCCGCGAACGGGTTGAGCTGCGCGGCGCGTCCGGCGCCGAGACGCTCGGCGTACATGCCGTCGGGGCCGCCCCAGGTGGCGTCGAAGGCGGGCTGGACGGAGGCGGTCAGGCCGAGTTCGGCGAACGCGGCGAGGGTCTCCGGGGTGAGCGCCTCGGCGTGCTCGACGCGGTGCCGCATCGCCTTGACGCGTTCGGCGCCGACCTTCTCCCCGGCGGCGCGCACGCCCTCGACGACGGCGGTGATCGCGGCGTCGCCGATGGCGTGGAACCCGGCCTGCAGGCCGGCCTCGGTGCAGGCGGCGACGTGCTCGGTGATCTGCTCGGCCGTCAGGTAGGCGACGCCGGTGTGGTCGGTGTCGGCGTAGCTGTCGTGCAGGCAGGCGGTGTGCGAGCCGAGCGCGCCGTCGACGAACAGGTCGCCGCCGGCGCCGACCGCGCCGAGCCGCTTGGCGGTCTCGACACCCGCGGCGCCGAGCTCGCCCCAGTAGCCGAAGACCTCGGGGCCATCGGTCTCGGCGGCCAGCGCGAGCAGCGCGGCAAGGTCCTCGGCGGAGGAGATGTCGGGTCCGGCGCACTCGTGCAGCGCGCCGATGCCGAGTTCGGCGGCGCGGCGCAGCGTGGCGAGTTGGGCGTCGCGGCGCTGGGCGGCGGTGAGGTGGGCGAGGGCGGCGCGGCGGACGGCGTGGTGGGCGTCCTGGGTGAGCGGGCCGTCGGCGGCGTACCCGGCGCAGTCGGCCAGCGTCGGGACGAGGGCGCGCAGGGCGCTGGTGGCGAGGCCGGAGTGGACGTCGGTGCGGGACAGGTAGAGCGCGGCTCCGCCGGCGGCGGCGTCGAGTTCGGCGAGCGACGGGGCGCGGTGCTCGGGCCAGCGGGTCTCGTCCCAGCCGTGGCCGAGCAGGATGCCGTCGCCGAAGCCGTCGGTGAAGGAGGCGATCGCGGCGAGCGCGTCGGCGAGCGAGGCGCAGGCGGTCAGGTCGAGGCCGGTGAGGGCGAGGCCGGTGGAGGTGGCGTGCACGTGGGCGTCGACGAACGCGGGGGTGACCAGGGCGCCGGCGAGGTCGACGATCTCGTCGGCGACGTCGGCGTACGCCTCGGCGGCTCCGTCGCTGCCGACCCAGGCGATGTGTTCGCCCTCGACCAGCATGGCGGTGGCGAAGGGGTCGGCGGGGCTGTAGACGTTGCCGCCGCGCAGCAGGACGGTCCGGTCGGTGCGTTCGGTCATGGCGACCAGTCTCGCACTACGGACGGTCAGAGCTTCGGGGGGCGGGCCTCGTACGGGGTGGAGAGGACGACGGTGGTGCGGGTGGAGACGCCGGCGGCGGAGCGGATCCGGGCGAGCAGGTCCTCCAGGTCGCCGGGGCCGGGGACCCGGACCTTGAGGATGTAGTTCTCGTCGCCGGCGACGCTGTGGCAGGCCTCGATCTCGGGGAGGCCGACCAGCCGGTCGGGGGTGTCGTCGGGCGCGCTCGGGTCGAAGGGCTTGACCGAGATGAACGCGGTGAGCGCCAGATCGACGGCCTCCGGGTCGACGATGGCGGTGTAGCCGCGGATGACACCGCGCTGCTCGAGGCGGCGCACCCGCTGGTGCACGGCCGAGGTGGACAGGCCGGTGGCCTTGCCCAGGTCGGTGTAGCTCATCCGTCCGTCCTGCAGCAGCAGCCGGACGATGCGCTGGTCGAGTTCCTCCACAAGGCGTCAACCTACTCGATCCTTACCGGGCTGTGCAGCGAGCTCGCTGGGGGCGCATTCGGGGGGCACATGCCAACGGAATGTGGCGAGGAACACATGTGGTGCATCACCGTGCGCCGGAGCGCAGGGTTATGACACGCCGTCAGCGGGAAGTGCTGCTGGTGGCCCGGACAACGAGTGACTCCGGCCCGATCCGAGGGGGATCAGATGCCTTCCACCGACCAGCGTTCCGACGTCGAGGACGAACCCGGCGCGCCCGAGCTGTCCCTGGGGACGGACGCGGGTGCGGCCGACAACTGGGAGATCGTCCGGGTGCACTGCCCGGCCTGCGACCGTCCGATCGCCCTGATCGGGGACGAGGAGCGGCTGCCGCAGCACGCGGTGCTGCCCTCCGCGTGGAACCCCTTCCAGTCGGCGATCTGCCGGGGCACCGGCGCGCCGACGGCCGACCTGCCGGAGTCCGAGGAGCAGCCCGAGCAGGCCGGCCCGGAGAACCTGGTGACGCTGCCGACGGCGCTGGACTGGCGCACCCAGCCGTTCTCGCACGCGGGTGCCCACCGCGCGGTGCGGGCGCTGGTGCCCGCGCAGCGCGACCGCCGGGCGGCCTGAACCGCCGGATCCCGTCGAGGGTGCCGCGGGGCCGGCGCCCTCCGGGAGAGCCCTTCCCGGCCACGTAGGCTGGCCGGATGAGCGATGCCTTCCCCGACCTGTCCGCGCTGGCCGCGGGCCTGCTCGCGCTGCCGCCGTCGCTGGGCCCGGTGCGGCTGGTCGCAGTGGACGGGCACGCCGGTTCCGGCAAGACCACCTTCGCGGGGCGGCTCGCGGCGGCGCTCGGCGGTGCGCCGGTGGTACACCTGGACGATCTGGCGACCCACCGGGAGCCGTTCGGCTGGGTGGGCCGCCTGCGGGCCCAGGTGCTGGATCCGCTGGGGCGGGGCGAGTCGGCCCGGCACGGCGTGTACGACTGGACGGCGCGGGAGTTCGGCCCGGTGCGCGAGGTCCCGCCGGCCCCGGTGGTGCTGCTGGAGGGGGTGGGCGCGGGCCGGCGGGCGGTGCGTCCGGCACTGGCGGCGCTGCTGTGGATGGAGCTGGACGCGGCGGCGGCGCGGGCGCGCGGGGAGCTGCGCGACGGTCCGGAACTGGCCGAGTTCTGGGCGGGTTGGGCGCCGGCGGAGCGGGCGCATTTCGCCGCCGATCCGAGCCGCCCGTTCGCTTCGCTGCGGGTCGACGGGATCACCGGGCGGATCGTCGGGGACACCCTGAGTGAACCGGTTGAACCACTCTTGACCTGCGGCGTCGTCAGGATCTAAGTTCTGCTTGTCGCGGAAATCAGTTGAATCCGCAACCATAGACCGGCGTCTCCGACTTGTTCCCCCGTGAGTCGGAGACGCCGTTTTCCTTCGCGCCGGGCGGCGCCCCGCGCCCCAACACCCGATCGTCTCGCGCCATTTGACGCGCGCGGCACCCTTACGGATCAGCTCCGCGCCGGTACCATGCCCACGCAGGCCCGTTTGTAAGCGGCCCGAGGTCTGGCGGGGGGCGTCAGTGACGGTGGAGAGTTCCGGCGGCAAGGGGCCCGCCGCGGCGGGGCCGGATCCGGAGGCCGACCGCTCCTGGTCGCGTGCCATGGACGCGTACACGGCCGGCTCGTACGCCCGCGCCGAGGAGGAGTTCCGGGCGGCGGTGCGGATCGATCCCGGCATGGCGGACGCCTGGTTGGGCCTGCACGCGCTGCGCAGCGACACCGCGGGCGCGCTGCTGGCGATGCACCGGCACCGGGAGCGGTTCGGCGAGCAGCGCGAGCGGCACCGCCGTCCGCTCAGTTCCTGGTACTGGCTGGGCTGGTGGGTGCAGCCGGTGCTGGAGAGCGCGCAGGATCTCGCGCTGGCGTACGCCTCGCACTGGCTGGACGGGCGTCATCTCACCGAGCTGGACCAGGCGTTGACGGCATGTCCGACGCCGGAGCAGGAGCCGGCGGTGCGTTTCCTGCACGCCTGCCGCTGCTACCTGTTGAAGGACTGGGAGCAGCTGATCCGGGACACCGACCGGTTGTTGGACGATCCGGTGCTGGGCATCGAGGCCGGCCTGTTCGCGGGGATGGCCCGGGTCCGGCTCGACATGTGCGCGCAGGCGCAGCGCCCGCTGGCGGCCTCGCTGGCCCGCTGCCGCTCCGAGCAGCCGCAGCGCAAGGAGTTGCGCTACTGGCTGGGCCGGGCGTACGAGGGTGCGGGGCGCACCGCGGCGGCGCTGCCGCTGTACCGGGCGGTGCACCGGACCGATCCGGCGTTCATGGACACCGAGCAGCGGCTGGCGGCGATTTCCGCCGAGGACGGGCTGTTGGACGGCGCGGCGTACGGCGAGTCGTACGGCGAGTACCGGGGCGCCGCGGTGGAGGCCGCCGTCGAGTTGGCGGATGGCGCGTTCGATCCGGCGGAGGACGGCGGGCCGGAGCGGGCCCAGCCGCCGGCCGGGGAGCCGCGCGGCGGGCAGCTGGCCGAACGGGCGTCCGGCCCTTCGCCGTTACCCCTGCGGCTGGGCAACTGGCCCGCGGCGGCGGCGATTCCGCCCACCGGGCCGAACCCGGGGCCGGCCGCCCGGCTGGAGCTGGACCAGGCGCTGGCGGAGCTGGAGGCGATGGTCGGCCTCGATCCGGTGAAGCGTCAAGTGCGGGCGCTGTCGGCGCAGTTGCGGATGGCGCGGCTGCGCGCGGACCGGGGGCTGCCGGTGCAGCCGCCGAAACGGCACTTCGTGTTCTCCGGCCCCTCGGGCACCGGCAAGACCACGGTGGCCCGGATCCTCGGCCGGGTCTTCCACGCGCTCGGCCTGCTCTCCGGGGATCACCTGGTGGAGGCCCAACGAGCAGATCTGGTGGGCGAGTTCCTCGGGCAGACGGCGGTGAAGGCGAATGAGCTGATCGACTCGGCGCTGGACGGCGTGCTGTTCATCGACGAGGCGTACTCGCTGGCCAACTCCGGCTACAGCAAGGGCGACGCGTTCGGCGACGAGGCGCTGCAGGTGCTGCTGAAGCGGGCCGAGGACAACCGGGACCGGCTGGTGGTGATCCTGGCCGGTTACCCCGAGGGCATGAACCGGCTGCTGGCGACCAACCCGGGCCTGAACTCGCGGTTCACCACCCGGGTCGACTTCCCGTCCTACCGCCCGGCCGAACTCGCGGAGATCGGCGCCCAGTTGGCGCGGACGGACGGCGACGAGTGGGACGTGGACGCGGCCGAGGAGCTGACCTCGATCTGCGGCCACGTGGTCACCGAGGGCTGGATCGACCAGCTCGGCAACGGCCGGTTCATCCGCACCCTGTACGAAAAGTCCTGCGCCTACCGGGACTTGCGGCTCTCCGGCCAGCGCGGCGTCCCCTCCCGGGAGGATCTGGCGACGCTGCGGCTGCCGGATCTACTCCAGGCGTACGGCGAGCTGATCGACGGGCGGCACTGACGTCCCCGGGTCCGCACTGCTGAGTCAGGCCTCTTCGGCGATCTGCCGGGTGGCCTCGCGCTGGAGGTCGCCGGCGCGGCGCAGGAAGTCGAGGATCGTGGCGAGTTCGGCGTCCGGGTACTGCTGGTAGAGCTCGGCGAGGCCGGCGGCGAAGGGGGCGAACAGCGGGGCGAAGCGGGCTTCGAGGTCGGGGGCGGCCGCCAGGAAGATGCGGCGCCGGTCCTTGGAGTCGCGCTCCCGCTGGATGAAGCCCTTGCGTTCGAGCCGCTCGATCAGCCCGGAGACCGTGGCGGGGGCGAGTCCGGTGCGCGCGGCCAGGTCGCCGGCGCTCAGCGGGGCCTCGCGCTGGATCAGGTCCAGTGTCTTCTCCTCGACCGGGCTCAGGCCCATCCGTTCACTGACGGCCGCGTGGTACATCACCGCGGCATTGCTGAACTCCCTTCCCGCGTCGGCGAGTTCGGAGACGAGCTGGTCCCTTGACGGCTGCATGCGCCCTCCATACATTTAGTTCGGCCGAACGAAATATTACCGGACGGGGGCTCCCTTCGCCATGGAACGCAACGCCGAGAACGAGCTCCGCGCACTGTTCGCCGAGTACTGCCGCACCTGGACGGCGGCCGACTCCGAGGGCTTCGGCCGGCTCTTCACCGAGGACGCCGACTACGTGTCGTACGACGGGAGTTGGGCGGCCGGGCGGCCGCGGCTGACGGACAACCACGACAAGCTGTTCCGCGGCGTGATCGCCGGTTCGGCGCTGGTCGGCGGGATCGAGTCGCTGCGCTTCGTCACCGACTCGGTGGCCGTGCTGGTCGGCAACGGCTCAGTGCTGATGCCCTGGCGCCGCCGGCTCCCCCGCCGCCGGCTGTCCCGGCAGATCATCGTCTGCGTCCGCACCGCCGAGGGGTGGCGGATCGCGGCGATCCAGAACGGCCGCCAGCGCCCGATCACCATCCCCGAGCCGGAGTCGGTGCCCGCCCGGATGTCCCGCGCGACCACCCGCACCGCCCGCCGGCTCGGCATCGGCCGGGCCCGCCAGGTCACCCTCCGCTGACCTGGCGGGCGCGCCTCATATCGAAGTGCCGGTCAGGAAGGCGGTGAGGATGCGGCGCAGCCGGGGTTCGACCTCGACGATCGCGTGGCCGAGCCGGGGGTCGCCCGCGTAGAGGGCCTGGAGCCGCGGGCCGGGGGTGGCCATCTGCCACAGGGCGCCGGCCATGCCGGTGGCGGTGGCGGCCAGGTCGAGCACCTGCTGCTCCGTCAGGCCCAGGAGGCGGTTCAACTCGGCGCCGATCAGGGCGACTTCGTCCAGCGTGACGAGCTTGAAGGTGCGCACCGCCTCCAGCGAGACGTTGCGCTCCAGGTTGAGCGGGGCCTGCGCGAGCAGGTCGCAGAACATCGGGCGGGCCGACAGCGTGGCGGCGAGCAGCTCGGCGACCTCGGCGGGCGTGGCCCGCTCCCGGGCCGCGAGGTCGGCGCGCAGCGCGCCGGACCACTCCCGCCAGCCCTGGGCGGTGAGTTCGAGGAAGATCTGCTCCCTGGTCTCGAAGTACCGCAGCAGCGCCGACTTGTGCATGCCCACCTCGGCGGCGATGTCGGTGAGCGTGACGTCGCGGATGCCGCGCCCCTCGCCGAGCGCCCGGGCCGCGTCCAGGATCGCTCCTTCGCGCGCCTGCTTGGCCTCGGCACTGCGGGCACGCTGGAAGGCTGGCTGAGTCATGGGGCCATTCTAGGAGTCACTAACGCAACGGCGTTGCGTTAATAAGAGAACAGTGTTGTACTAAACCCATGAGCGAAGAAGCGCGCACCACCCAGCAGCAGGTCTGGTTCATCACCGGTTCGTCCCGCGGCTTCGGCCGCGCCCTGGTCACCGCCGTCCTCGACGCGGGCGACCTGGTCGTCGCCACCGCCCGCCGCCCCGAGCCGCTCGCCGCGGAACTGGCCGAGTACGGCGACCGCGTCCTCACCGTCCCGCTGGACGTCACCGACCCCGCCGCGGCGCAGGCGGCGATCGACGCCGCGCTCGCCCGCTTCGGCCGCATCGACGTGCTGGTGAACAACGCCGGCTACGCGAACGTCTCGCCGGTGGAGACCTCGGACGACGCCGACTTCCGCGCCCAGTTCGAGACCAACTTCTGGGGCGTCTACCACGTGACGAAGGCGGCGCTGCCCGCCCTGCGCCGCCAGGGGTCGGGCACCGTCGTGCAGTTCTCCTCGGTCGGCGGGCGGGTCGGCGGCTCCCCCGGCATCGCCTCCTACCAGGCCGCCAAGTTCGCGGTGGACGGCTTCACCCGCGCCCTGGCCACCGAGACCGCGCCGTTCGGCATCCGCTACCTGGTGGTCGAGCCGAGCGGTTTCGCCACCGACTGGGCGGGCGCCTCGATGACCGCCCACCCCGTCCCCGAGGCCTACGACCAGACGGTCGGCGCGATGAACCGCCGGATGCGCCAGGGCGAGGCCGGGGCCGCCGGCGACCCGGAGCGCGCCGCCGAGATCATCGTCCGCACGGTCCGCGGCGGCGAGCTCCCCAGCCACCTGCTGCTCGGCGTCAACGCGGTGACCATGGCCCTCGAGTACTCCCGCCGCCAGCTCGCCGAGGCCACCGCCTGGGAGCAGGTCAGCCGCTCCGCCGACTTCGCCGAGCCGTACCCGGTGGAGCTGCCGGCGGCGCGGTGAGCCCGGTCAGCAGTGGCAGTTGACGGCCAGCACCACGGCATCCGGGTCGATGGCGTCCAGGTAGGCGTCGACGTACTGCTGGTAGCCCTCGGGATTGTCGCGGGGCCAGTCGAGGTAGTCGGTCCAGGTGCCGTCCAGCCGCAGCAGCGCGAAGCCGGCGACGGCGGAGGCGCGGGCCTCGGCGACGGTCTCGGCCCGGCCTCCGGCGAATCGGACCGGCCACTTCATCGGATCGTCGCCGCGGCCGGGCAGCCACGCGTCGTAGTCCTCCCCGGCGCGCCGGCCGAGGGCGTCGCGCAGCGCGTCGAAGTCCAGCAGGCCGCGCGGGCCGCCGTCGCAGCGCCAGGGCAGCCCGAGCAGCGGGTCACGGTCGGGGTGTCCCTCGAACCAGCTGTTCCACAGCCGCGGGTCGCCGACCGCCTCCGGCCGGTGCAGGAAGTACCGGCCCTCGAGCCGGCCCTGGAGCTTGCGGTCCCACTGGCCGTTCGGGTTCCACTCCCGCTGCCAGAACCCCCGGCCGTTCCCGTCGAGGTACAGCGCCTTGTCGTGCGGCAGTTCGTACCCGTGGGCCGCGTTGTACGCGTCGGCGACCTGCGCCCAGGTCAGTTCGACGCCCTGCGGCAGCGCCCCGCCCGCCCTCAGCTCCTCCACCCAGGGGACGCCGTTGGGGTCCTCCGCGTCGTACCTGCCGTCCTGGGCGTTGTACGGCTCCATCACCTCGGCCAGCGCGGCCTCGTACTGCTCGGGCGGCATCGGCGGCAGGACGACGAGCACGTCGAAGCTGGACATCGGGGTTCCTCCGGTGGCGGACCGGCCGGTCCGTGGGCAATCGGCCGACGCAGTATGTCAGCGGCCGATCGGGCCCCGCACCCGGTTTGGGACACGCCTCGGCCCCGCCGCAGCTGACTGCGACGGGGCCGGGGCGGGTGGTCAGCGCTGGGTGGCCGACGGGGGGCGGTGGTCGGGGTCGTGGACCTCGCCCACCAGTTCCTCCAGGACGTCCTCCAGGGCGACCAGGCCGAGCTGGTTGCCGTCCGCGTCGACCACGGCGGCCAGGTGGGCGGCGGCGCGGCGCATCGCGGCGAGCGCGTCGTCCAGCGGCAGGCCGGGGCGCAGCACGGTGATCGGCCGCCACAGCCGGTCGGGGACGGGCGCGGTCAGGTCGTCGACCTCCAGCGAGTCCTTGACGTGCAGGTAGCCGAGCACGGCGTCCTGTTCGTCGGTGACCGGGAAGCGCGAGAAGCCGGTGCGGACGGCCAGTTCCTGGATCTGCTCGGCGGTGACGTCCCGGCCGACGGTGACCAGCTGGTCGGCGGGCAGCAGCACCTCGGTGACGGGGCGGCTGCCCATCTCCAGGGCGTCCTCCAGGCGTTCGCGGCGGGTGTCGTCCAGCAGGCCGGCCTCGCCGGAGTCGGCCAGCAGGTGCAGCAGCTGTTCGCTGGTGAACACCGAGTTGACCTCGTCCTTGGGCTCGACCCGGAACAGCCGCAGCACGCCGTTGGCGAAGGCGTTCAGGAAGCTGATCGCCGGGGCCAGCCAGCGGGCGAGGCGGTCCAGCGGCGGGCCGAGCCACAGCACGGCCTTCTCCGGTCCGGCCAGCGCCAGGTTCTTCGGCACCATCTCGCCGATCACCATGTGCAGGAACACCACCAGGCTGAGCGCGATGGCGTAGCTGAGCAGGTGCATCGCCGAGTCGGGCACGCCGACCGCGTGGAAGACGGGCTCCAGCAGGTGCGCGATGGTCGGCTCGGCGAGCGCGCCGAGCAGCAGCGAGCAGACGGTGATGCCGAGCTGGGCGGCGGCCAGCATCGCGGAGACGTTGGACAGCGCGTGCAGCACGGTGCGGGCGCGCTTGTCGCCGGCCTCGGCGAGCGGTTCGATCTGGCTGCGGCGCACCGAGATGACGGCGAACTCGGCGCCGACGAAGAACGCGTTGCCGAGCAGCAGGAACAGCGAGAAGGCGAGTTGCAGGGCGCTCATCGGTGACCGTCCTGGTCGTCGTTCTCGTTCTCGGAGTGGATGCGGCGCACCTCGACCCGGCTGGTGCGGTGCCGGTCGACGGCGGTCACGGTCAGCTTCCAGTCCGGCAGTTCGGCGCTCTCGCCGACGGCGGGGAGCTTGCCGAGCAGGTCGGAGAGCAGTCCGCCGAGGGTCTCGTACGGTCCGTCGGGGGCGTGCAGGCCGATCTTGGCGAGCTGATCGAGCCGGGCCCGGCCGTCGGCGTCCCAGACCGGCAGTCCGTCCTGCGGCTCGAGCGGGCGCAGGTCGGGCGTGTCCTCGGGGTCGTGCTCGTCCTGGACCTCGCCGACCACCTCTTCGACGATGTCCTCGATGGTGGCGACGCCGGCGGTGCCGCCGTACTCGTCGACCACCACGGCCATCGGTTCGCGGCCGCGCAGCAGGTCGAGCAGCCGCTCGACGGGCAGCGTCTCGGGGACCAGCAGCGGCGGAGAGGCCAGGTGCCGGACCTTGGTGTGGTCGCGGCGCGCGGCGGGGACGGCGAGGGCGTCCTTGAGCGTGACGGTGCCGGTGACGTTGTCCAGGCTGTCGCTGTACACCGGGAAGCGGCTCAGCCCGGTGGCCCGGGTGAGGTTGAGCACGTCGCCGGCGGTGGCGTCCTCCTGGAGCGCGGAGACGTCGATCCGCGGGGTCATCACGGATTCGGCGGTCAGCTCGCGCAGGCCGAGGGTGCGCACGAACAGCACGGTCGACTCCTCGTCCATCGCGCCGGCCTGGTAGGAGTGCCGGGCGAGCGCGACGAGTTCGTCGGCGGTGCGGGCGTGACCGAGTTCCTCCTGCGGTTCGACGCCGAAGGCCCGGACGATCCGGTCGGCGGAGCCGTTCAGGAACGCGATCAGCGGGCGGCAGGCGGCGGAGAACACGCGCTGCGGTCCGACCACGGCGTAGGCGACCTGCATCGGGTGGGAGATCGCCCAGTTCTTCGGGACGAGTTCGCCGATCACCATCTGCAGCACGGTGGCGAGCACCAGGCCGACGATCAGCGCGGTGCCGCGGGCCGCCGCGTCGGGCAGGCCGACGGCGGTGAACACCGGCGAGAGCAGGGTGGACAGCGCCGGCTCGGCGAGCATGCCGACCACCAGTGAGGTGATGGTGATGCCGAGCTGGGCGCCGGAGAGCTGGAAGGACAGCTGGTGCAGGGCCTTGGAGAGGCTCTTCGCCCGGCTGTCACCGGTGGCCGCGGCGCGTTCCACGGTGCCGCGGTCAGCGGTCACGAACGCGAACTCGGCGGCCACGAACAGGCCGTTGGCGAGGATGAGCAGGAATGCCGCGAGCAGCAGGAGCCAGGCGGTGGTCATCGGGCCGCCCGCCTTTTCTGGCTCGGAGTGTGCGTGGCGGCGCGGGTACTACCGGACGGATCGTCCATCGAGGGGAGGTGTCACTCCTCAGGTCGCGGGTGGGCGCGGAAAGCTGGACACATGGGGGCTTTGCCGCGGTTTTACCAGCGTAGACGATACCGGAACGGTTCTCGGGGCCTGCTCGGCGGACGGCCGGGGCCCGCGTCAGGCCCCGCTCGACCGCCTGCCGGGGGGCTCGTCAGGCCTGCTTCGCGCCGTGTTCCTCGACCAGGTCGCGCAGCGTGCGGGCGGCCGTGACGGCCTGGTCGCGGCCGCCGGCGGGCTGGATGCCGACGGCGGCCAGCGCGGTGCCGTCGGCGAGGTCGAGCATCACCCACGGGTCGCCGTGCTTGAGGTTGACCCGGACGATCTCGGCCCAGGACAGGCGGCGGCTGCGGACGAAGTTGACCACGGTCAGCCCGTCGGCGTCGGCGACCACCTTGGGCCGGGCCAGCATCAGTCCGACCCCGGCGAACAGCAGTCCGCTGATCACCATCATCGCCCGGTCCCTGAACAGCCAGTTCTCCGGCAGCGCGACGGCGAGCACGGTGAACAGCACCACCATCACGGCGCACAGCGTGAGCAGCACGGCGCGGTTGCGGCGGGGGGCCCAGGTCACGGGCAGGACGGCGGAGGCGGGGGTGGACACAGACACGGGTGGCTCCCGGAGAAGGGCGGGGCCACCGGAGAGGTGGACCCCGCCCGAGGTCGGATCAGATGCGGCAGGCGTGGATGTTGGTGACCAGGATGGCGCGGGCGCCGATCGCCCACAGGTCGTCCATGATCCGCTGGGCCTCCTTGCGGAGCACCATGGAGCGGACCGCGACCCAGCCCGCGGTGTGCAGCGGCGAGACGGTCGGCGACTCCAGGCCGGGGGTGAGCGCGACGGCCGCGCCGACGTTCTCGGCCTTGATGTCGTAGTCCATCAGCACGTAGCGGCGGGCCACCAGCACGCCCTGCAGGCGGCGCAGGAACTGCTCGACGGCGGGGTCCTCGCCGGCGCCCTTGGGCCGGATCACCACGGCGTCGGAGACCAGGATCGGGTCGCCGAACACCTCGAGGCCGGCGTTGCGCAGGCTGGTGCCGGTCTCCACCACGTCGGCGATCACCTCGGCGACACCCAGGTGCACGGCGGTCTCCACGGCGCCGTCCAGCTTGGTGACGGTGGCCTTCACGCCGTGCTCGGCGAGGTGCTGCTCGACCAGGCCGGTGTAGGAGGTGGCGATCCGCAGGCCGTCCAGGTCCTGGACGGTGGAGATCTCGGCGCCGACCGGCCTGGCGAACCGGAAGGTCGAGGCGGCGAAGCCGAGCGCGAGCACCTCCTCGGCGACCGAGGCGGAGTCCAGCAGCAGGTCGCGGCCGGTGATGCCGACGTCGAGCCGGCCGGAGCCGACGTAGACGGCGATGTCGCGCGGGCGCAGGAAGAAGAACTCGACCTGGTTGTCCGGGTCGACCAGGACGAGTTCCTTGGCGTCCTTGCGCTGCCGGTATCCGGCCTCATGGAGCATCTCCGCCGCGGGACCCGAGAGCGAACCCTTGTTGGGGACGGCGATGCGGAGCATGAGAGGCGAACCCTTCGTCGACTGCGTGCGGTGGTGGGGATTTACAGGTACTTGTAGACGTCTTCGAGCGTCAGCCCGCGGGCGATCATCATCACCTGGGCGTGGTAGAGGAGCTGGGAGATCTCCTCCGCCGCTTCTTCGGGCGACTGGTATTCCGCGGCCATCCAGACCTCGGCGGCCTCCTCGACGACCTTCTTGCCGATGGCATGAACGCCCTGCTGCACGAGCTGGGCGGTACGGGAGGTCTCGGGGTCGCCGGTGGCGGCCTTCTGCTGGAGCTCGGTGAAGAGCGCCTCGAATGTCTTGGAAGCCATGATGACCTCACCTTACGGGGTGCGGGCTGACGGGCGGTAAACGGTTCCGCACCGTGGACAGTCCGTTGGACATCGAGACGGACCGTCCACGGTGCGATGACCATTTCAACGCCAGGGCTCGACCACCTCGCGCAGCGCCGCGGCGGTGGCGACGGCGGCGGTGGCCGCCTCGTGTCCCTTGTCCTCGACGGAGTCGGGCAGCCCGGCGCGGTCCAGCGCCTGATCCTCGGTGTCGCAGGTCAGCACGCCGAAGCCGATCGGGACGCCGGTGTCCACCGCGACCTGGGTCAGGCCGAGCGTCGCGCCCTGGCAGACGTAGTCGAAGTGCGCGGTGCCGCCGCGCAGCACCACGCCCAGCGCCACGATCGCGTCGTACCCGCGGCCGGCCAACTGCTTGGCAGCGACCGGAAGTTCGAAGGTGCCGGGGACGTGCACCACGGTCGGCGCCTCGATCCCGACCTCCTTCAGCGCGCGGTGCGCGCCGTCCAGCAGTCCGTTCATCACCTGCTCGTGCCACTGCGCGGCGATGATCGCGACCCGCAGGTCGGCGCAGTTCTTCAGGGACAGGTTGGGTGATCCGTGGCCGGCCATGTCACGATCCTCTTTCGACGGTGCGTCAGAACACTTGTTACTACGGTTACTTGCTGTCGTCCTCGAGCCACGGCAGGTCGTGACCCATCCGGTCGCGCTTGGTACGCAGGTAGCGCAGGTTGTGCGCTCCGGTGGCGGTGGGCAGCGGGCGGCGCGCGGCGACCTTCAGGCCGTGCTCGGTGAGCGCGGTCTGCTTGGCCGGGTTGTTGGAGAGCAGGGTGAGCGAGCGCACGCCGAGGTCGGCGAGCATCTGCGCGGCGATCGAGTAGTCGCGGGCGTCGACGGGCAGCCCCTGGTCGAGGTTGGCGTCGACGGTGTCGCGGCCCTGCTCCTGGAGCTCGTAGGCGCGCAGCTTGTGGGCCAGGCCGATGCCGCGGCCCTCGTGGCCGCGCAGGTAGAGCACCACGCCGCGGCCGGCGTCGGCGACGGCGCGCAGCGAGGCGTGCAGCTGCGGGCCGCAGTCGCAGCGCAGCGAGCTGAACACGTCGCCGGTCAGGCACTCGGAGTGCACCCGCACCAGCACGTCCTCGCCCTCGGGGATCTTCCCGTCGGCGTCCAGGCCGCCGGCCACCAGGGCCAGGTGCTCGGCGCCGTCGAGGGTGCCGCGGTAGCCGACGGCGGTGAACTCGCCGTGGTCGGTGGGCAGTGCGGTGACGGCGGCGCGGTCGACGTGCAGTTCGGTGCGGCGCCGGTAGGCGATCAGGTCCGCGATGGAGATGATCGCCAGGCCGTGCTCGCGGGCGAAGGCGTGCAGTTCGGGCAGCCGGGCCATGCTGCCGTCGTCGTTGACGACCTCGGCGATCGCCCCGGCGGGGGCGAGGCCGGCCAGCCGGACCAGGTCGACGGTGGCCTCGGTGTGCCCGGGGCGCACCAGCACGCCGCCGTCCACGGCCCGCAGCGGGAAGACGTGGCCGGGCCGGGTGAGGTCGCCGGCTTCGGTGCCGGGCGAGGCCAGCAGCCGGACGGTGCGGGCCCGGTCGGCGGCGGAGATGCCGGTGTCCACGCCCTCGCGGGCGTCCGCCGAGACGGCGTAGGCGGTGCCCTTGCGGTCCTCGTTGACGTGGGTCATCGGCGGCAGCTTGAGCCGGTCGAGGTCCTCGCCGGTCATCGGGACGCAGATCACGCCGGAGCTGTAGCGGACGGTGAAGGCCATCAGTTCGGGGGTGGCGGCGGACGCGGCGAACATGATGTCGCCCTCGTTCTCGCGGTCCTCGTCGTCGACCACGATCACGGCGCGGCCGAGCGCGATGTCGGCGATGGCGCGTTCCACCGGGTCGAGTGCGAGGGGTTCTTCGGGCTGGTCGGCACTCATGCGGCAACTTCCTTGGCGAGCGGGACGGTTCGGACGGTACGGGCCTTCGTCCACCAGCTGACCAGGCCGGCCACCACCAGGCCGAAGTAGATGGTGAAGGTGAACGCGGTGAACACGAGGTGGTGGGTGTAGGCGTACGGCACGCTGATCACGTCGACGGCGATCCAGGCCAACCAGAACTCCACCCAGCCCTTGGCCTGCGCGTACATCGCGGCCAGCGTGCCGGTGAAGATGTACGCGTCCAGCAGCGGGTTCCAGGACAGGTTCTCGACGCTGAACAGCCAGGCGACGGCGGCGGTGCCGGCCGCGGTGGCCGTGATCAGCACGGTGCGCTGCTTCCAGTCGGCGAACCGGACCTCGATGTCGCCGGTGTCTCGGCGACCACGGTTCCACTGGGTCCAGCCCCAGATCGCGGTCACGATGACGATCACCTGCTTGCCGATCAGTCCGGGCATGTGCGCACCGAGGTACGCGCTGATCAGCACGGCGCCGGCCAGCAACTGGGCGGGCCAGGTGAGCACGGAGCGGCGCCAGCCCAGGGCCAGGGCGCCGAGTCCTATCAGGTTGCCGACCACGTCGGCCACCTTCATCTGCTCGCCGAAGACGGTGAAGCTGTCGGTCAGCACGCTCACTTGGTTTCCCCCAGGGTGTCGGGCAGTGCACGGTTCTCGAGCAGTCGTTCCACGTACTTGGCGAGCACGTCCACCTCAAGGTTGACGGGGTCGCCCACCGCCTTCACCCCGAGCGTGGTCAGGGCGAGCGTGGCGGGGATCAATGAGACGGTGAAGGTGTCGCGGGCGGCCTCGACCACGGTGAGGCTCACTCCGTCCACGGTGATCGACCCCTTCTCCACCAGGTAGCGCGAAATCGGCTGTGGCAGGGAGAAACGCAGCACCTCCCAGCGCGGATTCCCGTCCGCGTCCAGGTCGCCCGGGTCGCGCGAGAGCAGGGTGCCGGTGGCGTCGACGTGGCCTTGCACCAGATGGCCGCCGAGCCGGTCACCGAGCGCCATCGCCCGTTCCAGGTTGACCCGCGAGCCGGGGCGCAGCGCGCCGAGGCTGGAGCGGCGGAGCGTCTCGCGCATCACGTCGGCGCTGAACTCGCCCTCGTGCTTGGCGAGTTGTTCGCTGTCGTCGACGACGGTGAGACACACGCCGTTGACCGCGACGGAGTCGCCGTGGCGGACGTCCGCGGTGACCAGTGGGCCGCGTAGGCGGATCCGCGAGGATTCGCCGATCTCCTCGATGGAGACGACCTCGCCGAGCTCTTCGATGATGCCGGTGAACACCCGGGTTCTCCTCGCGCTAGAGGCGCGGACTCCGGGGCGGCGATAGGGAGTTGACTGCGGACGTGGCAAGCCGGGAACGCCCCCGCGAAGCCCCGACCGGCGTGGTCGTGGCACGGGTTCGACGCCGAAAAGCCGTGCGTCCGCACCCCGGCCCTGGGCCGTGGTGTGAACACACCTGTCCGCCGCGCACGCCTCCCATCCGGACTTTAACCGTCGGTCCAGGAATTTCACCTGGTCAACCGGCCGCTGGCGGCGGACGGGTCGCGGACTGTAACCGCCGGCTCGGAATTTCACCGACCCCGGAGTGCGCTGAACGTCACTGCTACTTCACCAGCATTCTTGCACGCGCATGGACGTCGTAGGCAAGAACGTGTCCTGTGGCCTGCTTCACGTCGCGGTCGCAGGGTGGGAATGAGCCACTTTTCGCACCGGTGGCTCCCGGCCGAGGAGTTGAGCCACGATGACGACGATGTACATGGACGTCCACCACGGGATGAAGGGCATCACCGCCGACCAGTTGAAGGCCGCGCACGAGGCGGACCTGGCGGCGCAGGCGCAGGAGGGTGTGAAGTTCCAGCAGGCCTGGGCCGACCCGGAGTCCGGCACCGTCTACTGCCTGTCGTCCGCGCCGTCCAAGGAGGCCGTCCAGCGCGTGCACGAGCGCACCGGGCACCCGGCGGACGAGGTGCACCCGGTTCCGCTGCAGATCTGACCCCCTCCCGCAGACGGGTGGGCGGGGGTAGTGTCGGATCACGTGATCTTCGACGCCCTCGCCGCGGACGCGATCCGCGACCCGGCCCGCCTCCGGGACATCTACGAGCAGCCGAGCGAGCTGGTGCGGCGCAAGCAGGTCGACCACCTGCACGACGCGGCGCGCCGGCTGATCGGCTGCTCCTCGCTGGTGTTCCTCGCCACCGCCGACGCGGACGGCAACTGCGACGCCACCCCGCGCGGCGGCCCGCCCGGTTTCGTCTCCGTCCTGGACGAGCGGACCATCGCCATCCCGGACGCCACCGGCAACCGCCGCCTCGACAGCACGCACAACATCATCGCCACCGGAAAGGCCGGGCTGATCTTCCTCGTCCCCGGCCGGGCGTCCACCCTGCGCGTCAACGGCCGGGCCTGCATCAGCGAGGACCCCGAGCTGCTGGAGCGGTTGACCCCGGTCGGCAAGCCGCCGCGTACCGCGATCGTGGTCGCGACGGACGAGGTCTACCAGCACTGCCCGAAGGCGCTCATGCGCAGCTCGGCCTGGCGCCCCGAGCAGTGGCTGCCCGCCGACGCGGCACCCACGTCCGCCGAGGTCACGCTCTCCCACCTGGGCGACCCGGAGCTGACGCTGGAGCACATCCTGGCCTCCGAGGAGGAGTCGCTGCGGCTGCGTTACGAGTGAGCCGGACCCGCCGGGGAGGGTGGTGCGGCGGCTCGTGCATGCTGGAGGGCACAGAGACGCCGCATAGGCGGAACTTTGGGGAGACATAGCTTCGGCTTATGACGGCATAAGCCGAAGCACCGTACCGGGCGCGCCCGCACGCCGGAAGGCTGGCGGTACGCGCCCAGAGCCGAACAGGAGTACCTGCCCATGTCCCGCCCCGTCCGGGTGGCCATCGTCGGTGCCGGCCCCGCCGGGATCTACGCCGCCGACGCCCTGCTGAAGTCCGAACTGGCCACCGCCCCCGGCGTGTCCATCGACCTGATCGAGCGGCTGCCCGCCCCCTTCGGCCTGATCCGCTACGGCGTCGCCCCCGACCACCCGCGGATCAAGGGCATCGTCACGGCCCTCCACCAGGTCCTCGACAAGCCGCAGGTCCGCCTGCTCGGCAACGTCGACTACCCCGGCGACCTCTCCCTCGACGAACTCCACCGCTTCTACGACGCCCTGGTCTTCGCCACCGGCGCCGAGGCCGACCGCGACCTGGCGATACCGGGCATCGAACTCGACGGCTCCTACGGCGCCGCGGACTTCGTCTCCTGGTACGACGGCCACCCCGAAGTCCCGCGCGAGTGGCCGCTGGAGGCCGAACAGGTCGCCGTCCTCGGCGTCGGCAACGTCGCCCTGGACGTCGCCCGGGTGCTCGCCAAGACCGCGGACGAACTGCTGCCCACCGAGATCCCGCCGAACGTCTACGACGGCCTGGCCGCGAACCGCGCGCGCGAGGTCCACGTGTTCGGACGGCGCGGCCCCGCGCAGGCCAAGTTCTCCCCGATGGAACTCCGCGAACTCGACCACTCCCCCACCATCGAGGTGATCGTCGACCCCGAGGACATCGACTACGACGACGCCTCGATCGCCACCCGGCGCGCCAACAAGCAGGCCGACATGGTCGCCTCGACGCTCGAGAACTGGGCGATCCGCGACATCGGCGACCGGCCGCACCGCATCCACCTGCACTTCTTCGAGAACCCCGTCGAGGTCCTCGGCGAGGACGGCCGGGTCGTCGCCCTGCGCACCGAACGCACCGCGCTCGACGGCACCGGCAACACGGTCGGCACCGGCACCTTCCGCGAGTGGCCCGTCCAGGCGGTCTACCGCGCGGTCGGCTACCGCTCCGACGAGCTGCCGAAGCTGCCGTTCGACGCCCTCTCCTCGACGGTCCCGCACGCCGCCGGCCGCGTCCACGAGAACGGCACCCACCTGCCGTCCGTCTACGTCACCGGCTGGGTCAAGCGCGGCCCCGTCGGCCTGATCGGCCACACCAAGGGCGACGCCAACGAGACCATCGCCTGCCTGGTCGCCGACCACGCCTCCGGCTCCCTGCGGCCGGCCGCCGAGCCCGCTGAGGACGCCGTCGTCGACTTCCTGCGCTCGCGCGGCGTCGACTTCACCACCTGGGAGGGGTGGCAGCGGCTCGACGCCCACGAGAAGGCCCTCGGCGCTGCCTCGGGCCGCGAACGGGTGAAGGTGGTGGACCGGGTCGCGATGCTGGACGCCTCGGCGAGCGACCGGGCGACGGACCGCAACCCGCAGTAGCCGCGCGACGAGCGCAGACCGGTCCGTGAGGTCGCCAGCACGTGCAAGTCACTGTCGTGCGTCGCGATCTTGCGGTCCGGTCCTTCCGTTTCGCGCAGTTCCCCGCGCCCCTGGCTTACGCCAGTTGTGCTCGGCCGGCCCCGTCGGAGAGCTTGATCAGCAAGGCCGTGAGCAGCCAGTTCGCCGTCAGTGAGGAGCCGCCTGCGGCGAGGAACGGCAGGGCCTTGCCGGTGAGGGGTATCAGGCCGGTGACGCCGCCGACCACCACGAAGACCTGGAGGACGACCGCGGAGGCCAGGCCGGTGGCGAGGAGTTTGCCGAACGGGTCCGTGAGGGCGATCGCGGTGCGCAGGGCGCGCTGGACGAAGAGGCCGTAGACCAGCAGGACGGCCATGGCGCCGGCCAGGCCGAGTTCTTCGCCGATGGTCGTGAAGATGAAGTCGCTGCGCCCCGCGAACCCGATCAGGAAGGGTTTTCCCTGGCCCAGGCCGGTGCCCAGGAGGTGGCCGCTGCCGAGGCTGAACATCGCCTGTGCGGGTTGGTCGGAGATGAGCGCGGGGTTGTGGTGCTCCTTGTAGTAGTCGAGCGGGTGCAGCCAGGCCTCGACGCGGCCGTGCACGTGCGGTTCCAGGTCGCCGACCACGGACGCGCCGGCGGCAGCCATGAGCAGGCCGATCAGTACCCAGCCGGTGCGTTCGGTGGCGGTGTAGAGCATCACCACGAACACCCCGAAGAAGATCAGCGAGGTGCCGAGGTCGCGTTCGAAGATCAGCACCAGCAGGCTGACCGCCCAGATCGCCAGTACCGGCCCGAGGTTGCGGCCGCGCGGCAGGTTGACGCCCCAGACCTTGCGGCCGGTGAGCGCGAGCGCGTCCCGGTTGGCGGTCAGGTAGCCGGCGAAGAACACCGCGATGGCGACCTTGACGAACTCGTCGGGTTCGAAGGAGAGGCCGCCGAGCCGGATCCAGCGCTTGGCGCCGAAGCTGTCGCCGGGGAAGAACGCGGGCGCGGCCAGCAGGACGAGCGCGCCCGCCATGATCAGGTAGACGTACTTCTGGAACAGTCGGTGGTGCTTGACCACGGCCAGCAGCACGCCGGCCACCACCATGGCGATCACCGTCCACTGCACCTGGCTGGGCGCGGCGGGGATCTTCTGCCAGTCGCCCTTCTGGGCGTGCCAGATCGCGTACGAGTAGTCGAGGCGGTCGAGCAGGACCAGGCCGAAGCCGGTGAGCAGCACCGCCAAGGCGAGGATCAACGGGTCGGCGTAGGGGGCGAAGCGTCGCACGACGAGGTGCAGGACGGCGGCGAGGGCGGTCAGTCCCGCGCCGTAGGGCAGCAGGCCGGGCGGGAGGGTGCCGCGGAGGGCCAGGTTCGCGGTGCACCAGCCGACCAGGCAGACCGTCACCGCGAGTGCCAGCATGCCGAGTTCGATGTTCCGGCGGCGCGTGGCAGCGCGGCTGCCGGCGCTCCGTATCGCGCGTCCCACCCGGCCCCCCTCTCAGTTTTTTTCTACAGGCGTGTAGAACTTCAATGCCGGATCCTTGCACGGATCCGGCGCTGCGACGACGCCGGGCATCCCGCTCCGGTTCCGCCCGCCGGGCGCCGCGGCCGAGAGCGAGAGCAAGGAGAGCCACCGCCATGTCCCACCCCGCGGCCGTCGCGCCCTGGCACTGGTCGGCGCTGGCCGACACCTGGACCCTGGAACCGGCGGTCGCCGCCCTGACCGTGCTGCTGGCCGGCAGCTACCTGGTGGGCGTCCGGCGGCGCGGCGGCTGGCCGTGGTACCGCACGGCGGCGTTCCTCGGCGGGCTGGCGGTGTGGGTGTGGACCACCAGTTCCGGCCTCGGCGTGTACGAGCGGGTGCTGTTCACCGACCGCGCCGTGCAGTTGGTGCTGCTGCTGATGCTGGTCCCGCTGCTGCTGGCGCTCGGCGCCCCCGTCTCGCTGCTGGCCGACACCCTGTCGCCGGCCGGCCGGGAGCGGCTGCGGGGCGTGCTCGGCGGCCGAACGTCCCGGGTGCTGATGTTCCCGCTGGTGTCCACGGTGCTGCTGATCGTGCCGCCGTGGCTGCTGTACTTCACGCCCTGGTACACCGAGACGCTGACCAGCACGGCCGGGAACATCGGCTTCCACCTGGTACTCGTCCTGCTCGGCCTGCTGTACTTCTGGCCGCGCCTGCAGCTGGACCCGGTGGCGCGCGAGTATCCGCTGATGATCGGCGTGGTGATCAGCTTCGTCGAGGTGATCTTCGACGCGGCACTGGCCCTGGTGCTGCTGTACGGCGGCCACGTGATCGCCGAGCCGTACTACGCGGGCGTGGCCCGCGACTGGGGCCCGTCACTGGCCCGCGACCAGTTCGTCGGCGGCAACGCGATCTGGATCCTCGGCGACGTGGTCGGCCTGCCCTTCCTGGTCGCCCTGATCCGCCGCCTGATCGTCACCGGCCGCACCGAGACCGCCGCGGTGGACGCCGCACTGGACGCCGCCGAACAGGCCCGGACCGTGGCCGTCGAGACCGGCGAGGCCGAGGCGGGCGACCGCCCGTGGTGGCTGGACGACCCCAACCTGCGCCACCGCTACGGCCGCTGATCGCCGCCCGGCGGCCGGGTGAGACGCAGCTCACCCGGCGCGCCCGGGAATGCGCCTCCCACCCCTCCGGTTGCAACCGACGTACGCTGAAATACCCTCGGGGGTATCGAAGCCCCACAACACGGACAAACCGCGGCACTGACCAGAGAGGCTCGGCGACATGACCGACGACTTCACCGCCATCCTGAACGGCCCGTTCAAGGACGCGGCCGACCGGGTCCGCGCGGCCCTCGCCGCGCAGGGCTTCGGCATCCTCACCGAGATCGACATGACGGCCACCATGCAGGCCAAGCTCGGCGTCGGGATGGAGGACTACCTGATCCTCGGCGCCTGCAACCCGCCGGTCGCGCACCGCGCCCTGGAGGTCGACCGCCGGGTCGGCCTGATGATGCCGTGCAACGTGGTGCTGCGCGACATCGGCGGCGGCATCCTGGTCGAGGCCATGGACCCGCAGCTGATGGTGCAGTTCACCGGCCGTCCCGAGCTCGGCGAGGTGGCCGACGAGGCCGCCGCCAAGCTGCGCGCCGCGCTGGCCGCGCTGAAGGCCTGACGCCAAAACCTCGGCAGGGGGCGCCCCCACGCCCCCTGCCTCCCCACGTATGTGCACCTGGCCCCCGCCTGCCCCCGCATATACCCCCCTAGGTATTACCCTTGAAATCGGCGGACCCCCCGCCCGCTTGGAGAAGCACCTGTGAACCGCTCCGCCCCCGCGCCGGCCGCCTCCGCGCCCCCCGCCGTCGCCCCGCCCAAGGACGGGCTGCTCGGCCGCCTCGGCGTCTGGTCCGTCCACCACTTCAAGACCGTGCTGGTCGGCTGGCTGATCATCGTGATCGGCCTCGGCGCGTTCGCCCCGAAGGTCACCACCGCGCTCTCCGGCGCGGGCTGGCAGGCCAACGGCTCCGACTCGGTGAAGGTCCGCACCCTCGCCGAGGAGCACTTCGCGGGCAACGCCTCCTCCGCGATCCAGATCGTGGTGCACGCCGACCGCCCGGTGACCGACCCCGGCGTGCAGCAGGTGGTCGACCGGGCCACCACGCTGGCCTCCGCCGACTCCCGGATCTCCACCGTCGTCCCGCCGCAGCCCGGTGCGACGATCAGCCAGGACGGCCGCACCGCCGTGCTGCTGGCCGGCGCCAACGCCTCGCCGGACGACATGGTGCGCGCCGCCGACGACCTGAAGGAACCGCTGCGCGAACTGTCCGGGAACGGCGTGGACGTCACCGCGACCGGCGCGTCCGTGCTGTGGAGCGACTTCAACACCGCCAACCACGACGCGATGATGAAGTCCGAGATCATGTCCTGGCCGGTCACCCTGGCCATCCTGGTGCTGGCGTTCGGCTCGCTGGTCGCCGCCGGACTGCCGCTGCTGCTGACCATGGCGGGCCTCGCCGCCTCGGCCGGTTCGCTGGTGCTGATCAGCCACCTGTTCCCGGTCTCCATCTGGGCGATGAACTTCGCCATGATGTTCGCCCTCGCGCTGGGCATCGACTACGCCCTGTTCCTGGTCGTCCGGTTCCGCGCCGCACGCGCCAACTCCGAACGCGGAAGCGACAGTTCACGGGCGGTCGCGGAGACCATGGACACCGCCGGCAAGGCCGTGCTGCTCTCCGGCGCCACCGTGCTGGTCAGCCTGTCCGCCGTGATGCTGGTCCCGTCCCCCGCGTTCCGCTCGATGGCCGGCGGCATCATGCTGGCCGTGCTGTTCGTGCTGGGCGCCACCCTGACCCTGCTGCCCGCCGTCCTCGGCAAGCTGGGCCACCGCGTCGACGCCGTCTCGCTGCCGTGGGCCAAGCGCGAGGCGCAGACCTCGCCGCGGTTCGCCGCCTGGGGCGAGCGGCTGTGGAAGCAGCCGCTGCGCTGGGGCGCGCTCGCCCTGGTCGCGCTGCTGGCACTGGCCGCGCCGGTGATCGGCCTGCGCACCGCGATGCCGTCCATCAACGTGCTGCCCGGCGACGCCAGCGCCCGGGCCGGCTACACCGCCGTCCAGGAGGCGTTCGGCGCCGGCGCCCCCGGCACCCTGCAGATCCTCACCCCCACCGACCAGGCCGCCGCCACCGCGCAGACCGTCGCCGGCACCCCCGGAATCGCCGGTGTGATGCCCGCGATGCCCGCCGCCGACGGCACCAACCTGTCGATGATCCAGGCCGTCCCGTCCGTCGACCCGTCCGACCCGCAGCTGGGCCACACCGTGAACACGCTGCGCGCCGAACTGCCCGACCACACCCTGGTCGGCGGCGCGGCGGTGGAGAACCTCGACCTGCAGCACCTGCTGACCGAGAAGACCCCGCTGGTCATCGGCGTCGTGATGGTGCTCGGCTTCGTCCTGCTGCTGTTCGCGCTGCGCGCCCCGCTGATCGCGGCGCTCGGCACCGCCGCCAGCCTGCTGTCCACCGGCGCGGCGTTCGGCGTCGCCCGGCTGGTCTTCCAGGACGGCCACGGCTCCGGACTGCTGGGCTTCACCCCGCAGGGCTTCCTGGACGGCTGGGCACCGGTGTTCTTCTTCGCGATGATCTTCGCGATCGCGATGGACTACACGGTCTTCCTGCTGGCCTCCGCCAAGGAGCAGTACGAGCGCACCGGCGACCCGCGCAAGGCGATGGTCGGCGCACTGGCCCACTCCGGCCGGGTGATCTTCGCGGCGGCCGCCGTGATGGTCGCGGTGTTCTTCACCTTCGCCATCTCCGGCCCGCTGCCGCCCAAGGAGATGGGCATCGTGCTCGGCGTCGCCGTGCTGCTGGACGCCGCCCTGGTCCGCCTGGTGCTGCTGCCCGTCCTGCTCCGCCTGACCGGCCGCGCCGCCTGGCACACCCCCCGCTGGCTGGACCGCGTCCTCCCCAACATCCCCTTCTCGCACTCCTGACACCCCCTCCCCCGAAAGGACCCACCCCCATGTGCCGTCGCACCACCTGCAAGACCTGCAACAAGCCCTCCTACGCCGGCTGCGGCATGCACGTCGAGCAGGTCCTCGCCGGAATCCCCAAGTCCCAGCGCTGCTCCTGCACCCCGGCCGACAAGGCCGCCTCCGGCTCCTGGCTGAGCCGCATCTTCGGCCGCTGAGCCCCGCCTTCGGCCGCTGATTCCCCCGAACCGCGCCCCCGCCCACCGTCAGGGCGGGGGCGCTCGGCGTTCCCGCCCGGGGTCAGACGGCGGCGGGCTCGGTGGTGTCGGGGGAGGCGGCGAGGACGCGGGTGGCCATGGCGGGGTCGAGGGCGGCGCGGACCAGGGCGTCGGCGAGGCGGTGGAGGTCGGCGGGGTCGATCAGGGTGGCGAGTTCGGCGGGGTCGGTGGGGAGGCCGAGGCGTTCGGCGCCCGCGGTGGCGCGGGCGTCGAGGGCGGGGCGGAGGTGGGGCCAGACCGCCTGGGCCTCGCGGCAGAACGCGGCGGCGCCGGCCGGGCCGATGCCGGGGAAACGTTGCAGCAGGGCCCGGGTGCGTTCGGGGCGCCCCTGGGCGGCGGTGGCGAGTTTGCGCAGGTCGCCGCCGTATTCGCCCTGGGCGAGCCGGGCGCATTCGCCGAGCCGGGTGGCGGTGCCGTCGGCGAAGTGCTGGTAGCGGCCGGCGATCAGCGCGTCCTTGCGCTGCTGCCAGTCGAGTTCCAGCGTGCCGGCGGGGGTGCCGGCGCCGGCGGCGACCAGGGAGGCCGTGCCGGTGACGGCGATCTCGGCCTGGATGCGGGCCGAGACCAGGTTGCTGAGCATCAGCAGCTGCCAGAGTTCGGCGGGCCGGTCGGCGATTTCGATGCCCGCCTGTTCGGCGAATGTGGTCCCCGCCTCCGCCACCAGTGCCGCCACTCGTTGCCGCGCGTCCATACCGGCCTCCCTGGATCGCTTCGCTGACGAACCGTCAGCCCTCCGGGCCGACGCTACGCGGAGGGGGGCCCGGGCGGCCCGGAGGCACGCCGCACAGGGTTCAGCCCAGCAGTGCGGCGACCTCGGTGAGCGTGCGCACCCGGGGGACGGCGGTGTCCGCGCCGGTGGGCTCGCGTTCCAGCCAGATGCCGAGCAGTCCGGCCTCGGTGGCGGCCTGCGCGTCCACGTCCAGCCGGTCGCCGACGTACGCGGCGCGCTCGGGGGCGACGCCGAGGGCGCGGCAGGCCAGGTGGAAGATCGCCGGGTCGGGCTTGGCGCAGCCCGCCTCGCCGGAGGCGGTGGTGTGCGCGGCCAGGGCGCCGAGGCCGACGGCGCGCAGCTTGTCGCGCTGGATGTCGCCCTCGCCGTTGGTGATCACGCCGAGCTGCCGGACCGACCCCAACTCGCGGATGGCGCGCGGCACTTCGGGGAACGCCCGCCAGGAGCGCCGGTACCTGCGGAGGAATCCGGCGAACCAGGCGTCGGCCCGCTCGTCCGACCACTCCCCCAGCCCGAGGTGCCGGGCCAGGCCGAGTGCCCGGCTCCTGCGCTGCTGCTGCACCGTCAACTCGCCTGCCAGGTAACGGTCGTACTCGCGTCGTTCCAGCTCGCGCCAGAACCGCAGCAGCCCGTCGCGGTCCAGCGGGCGTCCGGGGAGTTCGGCGGCGGCGCCGGCCAGGACGGCGGCCTCGGCAGCGCCGTCGTGGTCCATCAGGGTGCCGTCGAGGTCGAACAGCACCGCCTCGATGCGCATCCGCCCCTCCTCCGCCGTTCCGCCTGCATCGCCACCCTATCCGGGCGCCGGACGGGCCGTCACCAGGGGCCGGCCGGAAGTGGGCCCCTGGTCTGGAGCCTGCCCTCCAGTTCCATGACGGTGGCCAGCAGGGCGCCGGAGAAACCGGCCCCGTTGTAGTACGACGGGTGCGCCTCGACCTCGGCGGAGACGGCGCGCTGGCCGCTGCCGGACGGGACGACGCGGATGGCGGCGACCTCGTCCCCGGAGACGGCGAAGTGCAGGTGCAGGACGCCCTCCTCCGCGCGGGCCACCCAGCGCGCGGCCCGGTAGCCGGCCCGGTAGCGGTTCCACTGCTCCTCGGCGAAGGACATCCGGTCCGGGACGGGGTAGGGGCGGGGCAGTCGCATCTGGGTGAGGTGCGGCAGTGGCGCGGGAATGCTGCCGGGGGCGGGGAACGCCCAGGCGGGCAGCGGTTCGCGGGCCGCCAGCCAGGCGGCGGGGATGCCCCCGGTGCCGGTGCCGGCGGCGACCACGCCGCCGGTGATCGCGGCGACGGTGTCCATGTCGCCGCCGGCGTTGATCGCCGAGCGGACGGCCGTCGGGTAGTCGTCGAGCCACCGGGCGGCGCACCAGAGCGCGAACGGGACGGTGTCGAGGGCGCTGGTGCGGCTGCCGTTGCCGAGCACGCCTGCGACCTCGCGGGCGTCGGCGCGGTCGAGCAGTTGCCGGGCCTGGTACAGGGCGCGGCGGACGGGGCCGTCGGGGGTGAGGTCGGCGACGGCGGACAGGAAGCGTTCCGGGGAGCAGCTGCGGGTGCGCCGGCGCACCGCGTGGGCGGCGGCGACCGCCACCGCGATCGCGCCGTCCACCGCGTCCGGGTGGGTGTGGGTGATCACGGCGGTGTCGGCGGCGATCCGGACCGCGGCGGACGGGTCGTGGGCGTACGCGGCGCCGAGCGGGGCCACCCGCATGGCCGCGCCGTTGCCGAACGAGCCCTGGCCGTCGAAGAGTTCGGCGGCCAGGCGGCGGGCGTCGCCGCCCTCCCGGATCAGCCGCAGCAGGCGGTTCGCGGCGGGTCCGTAGCCGCGGTCGAAGTCGTGGCGGTACGCGAAGGCGTGGGTGAGGTCGTAGCAGTCGATGGCGCCGCGTTCGGTCTGCGCGGCGTACACCGAGCAGGCCATCTCGGTGTCGTCGGTCCACGGCCAGGGGCCGGGCGGGACGGAGCCGGCGGCGAAGTGGGCGCGGGCGGTTTCGGGGACGAAGAACTGGGCGCCGAGGGCGTCGCCGACGGACAGGCCCTGGAGGGCGTCGAACGCGGGGCCGGTGTGCGGGGCAGGGGTGGTCATATGGCTCCCACCGAAGCGTGCGGAGCACCGGCTCGTCAAGTCCGCACCGGTGGAGGGTAATTCGTTTGCGGCGCCGGGCGGACCGGCCGAGAATCCGCTGCCATGGGTGTCCTTTCCGAGCAGCAGATCGAGGGTTTCGTCACGGACGGCTTCGTCCGGCTGGAGGGTGCGTTCTCGCCCGAACTGGCCGCCGAGTGCCGGGAGTTCCTGTGGCGGGAGATGGGCCTGGACCCGGACGACCCGGCGGGCTGGACGCGGCCGGTGGTGCGCCTGGAGGGGTACGGGCAGGAGCCGTTCCGGCGGGCCGCGACCTCCGAGCGCCTGCACGGCGCGTTCGACCAGTTGGTCGGCGAGGGCCGCTGGAAGCCGCAGCCGTGGTTGGGCGGCTTCCCGATCCGCTTCCCGCACCCGGACGATCCGGGCGACGCCGGCTGGCACATGGACGCGAGCTTCACCCCGGACGGCGAGCAGGGCTACTGGCTCAACCTGGTCTCGCGCGGCCGGTCGCTGCTGATGCTGTTCCTGCTCTCCGACGTGGACGAGGCGAGCGCGCCGACCCGGATCAAGGTCGGCTCGCACCTGGATCTGCCGCGCCTGCTGGAGCCCGCCGGGGACAAGGGCGTGGAGATGTTCGCGTTCTGCGCGGAACTCGACCGGGCCGGGCTGCTGGACCACCCGGAACGGGAGACCGCGCTCGCCACCGGACGGGCGGGGGACGTGTACCTGTGCCACCCGTTCCTGATCCACGCCGCGCAGCCGCACCACGGCACCGAGCCGCGCTTCCTCGCCCAGCCGGCGCTGCTGTCGACGGAGGACCTGGTGCTGGAGCGCGCCGACGGGGCGTACTCGCCGGTGGAGCGCGCCGTCAGGCTCGGGCTGGGTCAGGCGTAACGCCGTCCCCGCCTGCGATGATCGGAGCAGGTCCGCGGGAAGGGGAAGCCGTGATCGGCGTGGTGTTGGTGGTCGTCCTGCTGTTGGTGGTGGGTGGCTGCGGCTGTGTGGTGTGGGCGGAACGCGGCGGGCCCGGCTGGGTCCGCATGGTGGCGCGGGCGACGCTCGGCGCGGGCGAGTTCGTCCGGCGGGACGCGCGGCGCCGCCGGATCGAGCAGCGCCGCAACAACAGCTCGGGCGAGCTGGATTGACGGTGCGTCAGTCGGCGATCCCCAGCGGGTCGGGGGCCTCCTCGAGCAGCTGGGGGCCGTTCTCGGTGACGCGGTTGACGGCCGTGGGGACCGCCCGGACCAGGATGTTGCCGTCGGCGGGTTGGTGCAGCAGGTGGTGCAGGTCGGCCCGGTCGCTGTGTGCCGGGTCGAGCCAACTGCCCAGGTCCTGGCGGGAGATGGTGAGCGGCATCCGGTCGTGCACCCGCCCCGCGCTGTCGGTGGCGTCGGTGGTCAGGATGGTCGCCGTCGCCAGCCAGGCCGCCGGGTCGTCCTCCGGCAGGCTCGCGTCCCGCCAGAACTCGTACAGCCCGGCCATCAGCATCAGTTCGCCGGTGCTCAGGAAGTACGGCTGCTTGTACGCCTTGCGGCCATCACCGGCCGGGACGGGACGCCACTCGTAGTAGCCGTCGGCGGGGATCACGCAGCGCCGGGCGGCGAACGCCTTGCGAAAGGACGGCTTCTGGTCGACCGTCTCCGAGCGGGCGTTGATCAGCCGGGCCGCGCCGGAACGGTCCTTCGCCCAGGACGGGACCAGGCCCCAGCGCAGCGTGCGCAGCTGGCGGACCACCTCGCCGGTGTCGTGGTCCACCCGCTCCAGCACGGCCGGGACGGGGTCGGTCGGCGCGACGTTCCAGCTCGGCGCGAGCGCCTCGGTGGGGTTCCAGCGCGCGACATTGAGCAGGGCGACCAAGTCACCGGGCTCGGTGGTGGAGACGAAGCGACCGCACATGCGCCCCACCCTGCCACCGAACCCCGACAACCGCACGCACCCCACGCGCCGCCGGACGGCTCGGGAGCCTCAGGAGTAGAAGTTCCGGTCCCAGCGGTGACCGGCCAGCACCTTCAACTCCCGTTCCCCGAGCGGCACTCCGTCGCCGACGGCGGCGTTGCGCTCCACGTTGCGCACCGAGCGCATTCCGGGGATCACCGTGGACACGGCGGGCTCGCTCAGCACGAAGCGCAGCGCCGCCTCCGCCAGTCCGTCCGCCTCGATGCCCAGGTCGGCGGCGATCGCGGCGGCCCGGCGCTCGACCTCCGCCAGCCGCTCGCCGCGGAAGTAGCGCCGCCGGAAGTCGCCCTCCGGGAACACCGTGTCGGCGTTCAGCCGGCCGGTCAGCCCGCCCTCGTCCAGCGCGACCCGGACGATCACGCCGACGCCGTGCTCCCGGCAGGCCGGGAACAGCTCGTCCAGCGGCGACTGGTCGAAGATGTTGAAGATCACCTGCACCGCGTCGACCACGCCGCTGCGCACCAACTCGACGGCGCTGTGCGGCTCGTGGTCGTTGATGGAGACGCCGAACAGGCCGATCGATCCTTCGCTCTTCAGCTCGGCGACGGTCTCCAGCCAGTCGCCGCGGCCGAGCCACTCGTCGTGCCAGACGTGGAACTGCACCAGGTCGAACCGCTCCAGGCCACTGGCCCGCAGCGAGGTCTGGACGCTCTCCCGGATGTGCGCGCCCGGGAAGGTCTCCGCCGGGTCCACCCCGGTGCGGGCCGGCCACTGGCGGTTCAGCGGCGGGACCTTGGTGGCCACCCGCACCTGCTGCCCGGCCGCGGCGCGCTCCCGCACCACCCTGCCGACCAGCCGCTCGCTCTCGCCGTAGCCGCGGGCGGTGTCGATGAAGTTCACCCCCAGGTCGATCGCCCGGTGCAGCGCCGCCAGCGACTCGTCCTCCTGCGCGCCGATCCAGCCCTCCGCGCCGATCCCCCACGCCCCGAACCCGACCTCCGACACCTCGACCCCGCTGCGCCCCAACTGCCGGTACCGCATTCGCCGTTCCTCCTCCGTGCGGGTGATCACGCCGTGCGCGACGATAGGTGGCGGGGCCGCCGGACGCCACGCGTTTTCCGGGGCCCGGTCGGGTCCGAACTAGGGTCTGTCCGGCCGATCTTGTCGGATCAGCGCGCGGCGTCGGGCGCCCGGCTGGGAGTGCCGGCGAACCGTCCTCGTACTGGGTGTACTTGGATGGTTTGCCGGTGCTTCCAGGCGGGATGATCCGGCGTCGCGCGCCCGGCAAGATCGGCCGGACAGACCCTAGACTCTCGCGGCATGACCGTTCCGCCGCTGTCCGCCCTGGGCCCGTACTTCGCGACGCTGGCCGGCCCGCCGCCTGCCGGGTTCCGGCCGTTGCGTGAACTGTCGGCGGCGGACGGGCCGTTGGCGGGGCGGGTGGCCGAGGTCGGGCGGGTGCTGGGTACGGACGAGGTGCGGGTCGCCGCGTCCACCGCGCACCTGGGTCTGGCGGCCCGGCTCTGGTCGGTGGCCCTCGGTACGGCCGTCACCACCGGGCGGCTGCCCGACCTGGACGGTGCCCGGTTCGCGCTTCCGCCGCAGGGGCCGTTCGACCTGTGGCTGCCCGCGGCGCCCGGACCGGAGGCGACACCGGCCGCGCTGCACGAGCTGGTGATGGACCGCCACCTGCACCCGCTCGCCGACGCCGTCCGCGCCCTCACCCCGCTCGCCGCCGGCCTGTTGGCGGGCAACGCCGCCTCCGCGCTGGTCGGCGCGGCCCGCCAGGTCGCCACCCCGCCCGCCACCGCGCTGGCCCGCGCGCTCCTCGCGTTTCCCGACCTGGCCGCGACCGGTACCGCCACCCCGCCGGACCGCCCGCTCGCGTTCCGCCGGGCGTCCTGCTGCCTCTACTACCGGACGCCCTCGGGTGGGCTGTGCGGGGACTGCGTGTTCACCCGGGCGCCGAAGTCCCGCCGCTGACCGGGCAGTTCCGGTGACTCACTCGGTGCTGATCAGGGCGCCGATCCGCTCGACCGCGGTGGCCGGGCCGGGGAAGAAGCGGTTCCTGGTGAGAGCGAACGCGATGCCGGTCGCGGTGTCGGCCCAGGCCGCGCTGCCGCCCATGCCGGGCATGCCGAAGACGGACAGGGTCTGCTGCGGGTCGGCCCCGGGGCGGCCGAGGTTGTAGCCGAGGGCACGGGGGGTGGGGAAGCCGACCATGCGGTCGGTCTCGGCGGTGGCGAGGGCGCCGATCTCGCGCAGGCGGGCGTCGGGGACCAGGCGGACGCCGTCCACCTCGGTGAGCAGGGCGGCGTACATCCGGGCCACCGCGCGGGCGGACATCGTGCCGCCCGAGGGGATGTCGGAGGTGAGCACGGTGGGGTTGTTGCCGTAGGCCGCGCTGGGGGTGAGGGCGGGCGGGGTGGCCTTGAACAGGGGCAGGTCGGCGGGCATCGCGGCCATCATCTCGGCGGCGCCGGGCGCGTCCACCAGCCGGGCGAGGCGGCCGAGTTCGGACTCGGGGACGCCGAAGTACAGCTCGTCGGCGACGCCCAGCGGCTCGGCCACCTCCTGCCGGAGCACCTGCGAGATCGTCCGGCCGGTGGCCCGGCGGACCAGTTCGCCGATCACGTAGCCCCAGGTCACCGCGTGGTAGCCGGTGCCGGTGCCGGGCTCCCACCAGGGTGCGGAGTCGGCGATCAGGGCGCACATGGCGTCCCAGTCGGCGAGGTCGCGCACCGTGAGGTCGGCCGGCACGGCCGGGACGCCGAGCGAGTGGGTCAGCGCGTGGCGGACGGTCGCCTTCTCCTTGCCGTGGGCGCCGAACTCCGGCCAGAGCTCGACGATCGGCGTGTCGTAGGCGAGGGCGCCGCGCTCCGCGAGGACGTGCACGACGGTCGCCGCCACCCCCTTGCCGGTGGAGGCGCTGAAGAACGGGGTGTCCGAGGCCACCGGCCGGCCGGTGTCCGGATCGGCGACGCCCGCCACCGCGTCCACCACCAGTTCGCCGTTCCGGTACACGGCGACCTGGATCCCCAACTCCTCACCGGACTCCACCAGTTCGTCGATGGTCTGCTGAACGAGCTGCTGCATGACGGTCATTCCTTCTTGGTTCTCGGCTGCGGCGCTCGCGGGCGCCGTTCACCCGACAGTCGGGGCTGCCGGCCGGATCTCTACATCACCGTCCGGGCAACTTTCTGGCGGCGAGCTGCGCGGCGAGGACGGCGGGCGCCTCGGCCAACGACGGGCCGTACCAGGTGAGATGGCGGCCGCTCAGCAAGGCGTACGGGAGGGCGGGGAACGCGTCGGGGCCGTCGGCGGCGGTGAAGCGGTAGGGCTCGTCAGGGAGGACGAGCAACTCGGCTCCCGCGTCGAGGAGTTCGGGGAGCGGGACGCGGGGGTAGCGGCCCGGGTGGCCCGCCGTCACGGCGGTGACGCCGAGGCGTCGGAGCAGGTCGGCGGCGAAGGTGTCCGCGCCGAGGACCATCCACGGCCGGCGCCAGATCGGTACCACCGCGGGCACCGGAACCTTCGGCGGCGTTATGTCGGCCCATGCTTGTTGTGCGGACAACAGCCAGTGGGGCTCCGGGAGTTGGCAGGCTTCGACCAGTAGGCGGCGCAGCGACGCCAGCGCCTGGTCGAGGTCGCGGATCCGGGTCGACCACACCGTCGCCCCGGCCGCGCGCAGGGCGGCGAGGTCGGGGGCGCGGTTCTCCTCCTCGTTGGCGATCACCAGGTCGGGGCGCAGCGCGAGGATCCGAGCCACGTCCGGGTTCTTGGTGCCGCCGATCCGGGCCACGTCGAGGTCGGCGGGGTGGGTGCACCAGTCGGTGGCGCCGATCAGCAGGCCTGGGGCGGTGGCGGCCACCGCCTCGGTGAGCGAGGGGACCAGTGAGACGACCCGGTGCACCTCCCCGAGCCGCACCGGTTCACCCTCGTCGTCCGTCAACTCCCGCTTCGCACCCATGAATGCCACGCTACCGCCACGTAGCTACACCCTCCGGGTGCCCGGGCCAGGGCCGATGGAACGCATACGTACGTTCATCGGCGCACTGCGGGCGCGGACCCCCGGCAGCTGACCTAGCGTGGGGCTCGCCCCGGTGGTCCGGGGTGGACATTCGCAGGCGGGCGCCCCCCTGTCACCCAAGAACACTTCAGTCGTTCTCTCAGTGAAAGTGGTTAGACATGGCATTCGGAAAGATGCTCGCCGCCATCGGTACCGCCTCCGCCCTGGCCTTCACGGCTGTCGGCACGGTCAGCTCCGTCGCGTTCGCGGACACCGCTCCCGCGGCCCAGACCGCGAACCAGCCTGTGGCCCAGCCGGTGGCCCAGACCGCGAACCAGCCCGCCAACCAGCAGGCGAACATCCCCGTGGTCACGCCGGAGAAGGTGAACGCCGATGTGGTCCAGGTCCCGGAGGTGGAGCTGGCGAAGCCGTCCAGCCTGCCGGCCGTGCACTCCAACGGGACCATCACGAGCATCACGCCGCTGGACCTCGTCTGCGGGAACTTCGCGTTCAGCGGGCCCTCCTTCTTCGAGACCTGTAACGGCCCGCTCTGGCAGCCCTTCGTCGACTGCTCTGACGGCAACCGGTACGTATCCACCGTCGCCTTCTCCGGCCTGTTCCGCGTGCGCCTGACCTGCCCGGTCGGCGTGGCGGTCGGCGGCGGAGCCTTCGACCTGTCGTAAGCGCCGCTGACGTACCGGACGGTCCTCCGGGGCTTCCGCCCGTCCGCCCGCTCGTCCTCAACTGCGTTTCCTCCGGCGCCCGTTGCGGCGAGCGGCGACTCAGGCCGTCGGCCCTGCCCCACCGGGCACGGTCGGCGGCCCGATCCCGTTGCCGGAAGCCACCGGCAGCCGGACCACCAGCCGTGCGCCGGGCAGCCGGGAGGGTGGCTTGGCGGCGACCGTGCCGCCGAGGCTGTGGGCGATGGTGCGCACCAGGGCCAGGCCGAGGCCCGCGCCGCCGCTGTGCCGGTCGCGGGCGTCGTCGAGCCGGACGAAACGTTCAAAGACCCGTTCCCGGTCGGCGGCGGGGATGCCCGGGCCGTCGTCCTCGACGGTGAGGTGCGCCCAGCCGCCCGCGACCGTGAGCCTGACAGCGACCCGGCCATGGGCGTGCCGGGCGGCGTTGTCGAGCAGGTTGCGCACCAGGCGGGCCGGCAGCATCTCGCGGCCCGGCAACACCGCCTCGTCGAGCTCGCTCTCGTACGTCAACTCCCGTCCGCTGTATCGGCGTTCGGCGAGTTGTTCGGCGATCATGTCGTGCAGGTCGACGGTGTCGCCGGAGTGGTCGGTGTCCCGTTCGGCGCGGGCCAGCAGGAGCAGGTCGTCGGCCAGGTCCTGGAGCCGTTCGGTGTCGGTGAGCGCCCCGCGCACCACGGTCGGCCAGTCGGCGGCGGTCGGGTGGGCGAGCGGTACTTCGAGTGAACTGCGCAGCGCGGCGAGCGGGCTGCGCAGTTCGTGCGAGGCGTCCGCGACCAGGCGGCGCTGTTCGTCCAGGGCGTGCTGGAGCCGGTCCAGAGTGTCGTTGGTGGTGCGGGCCAAACGGTGGATGCCGTCCCTGGCGCGGGGCACCGGCACGCGCTCGTGGAACGCGCCGCCCCGCACGGCAGCCATCTGGCGGCGGATCGACTCGACCGGGCGCAGCGCGAGTCCGGTGGCGAGCCAGGCGATCAGTGCGACGAACAGGGAGGCGACGGGAGCGACGAGGGCAAGCAGGTGATCGGTGACGACAGCGGTGGTCTCGTCCGCAATGGTCGGGTCGATCATGACGTAGACGGTGAGCCGCTGCTCGCGCATCTCGGGGGCGGGTCGGCGCCCGGGCGGGACGAGCAGGGCGAGTCGGGCGCTGGACACCGGTTCGGTGAGCACCCGCAGGAAGTGGTAGATGCGGGGCTCGGGCGAGGCCAGCCGGTAGTAGGGGGAGATGCCGGCCGGATAGCGAATGCTGGTGGCCTCAACGGGCTGCACGGGCACAGCTGGCCGGTCGACCCCGTCCGCGGGCTGTGCGAGCCGCAGGGGCGTCAGGCCCAGCGCAGGGTCTTCCTGGCGGCGGTCCGAGAGGTAGTTCCCGTTCAGCCACTCCCCCTCCTCGGTGAGCACCGCGAACGGTTGACCGCTCAGGATCGAATCGCCGTCGCCGCCCCGAATCCACACCCGGATGTCCGTCATGGCGTAAATGGCGTTGAGCTCGGCCTCGCGGTAGAGGAGCGCGTGGACGGCGTCGCCGACCAGCGGCGCGGCAACCACGAACGCCAGCGCGGAGGCGACCAGCGCGGCCAGGGCGGCCCGGGCGCGGACACCGAGGGCGGGCCACCACCGCCGCCAGCGCCGGCGGTCAGCCGACATCGGCGGGCGACGGGGTGAGCCGGTAGCCGATACCGCGGACGGTGTCGATGCGGGCGTGCGCGCCGGCCCGGTCGAGTTTGCGGCGCAGCGCGGCGATGTACACCTCGACGATGTTGAGGTCGCCACGGAAGGCGGAGTCCCAGACGGCGTCCAGGATGTCGGTCTTCGGCACGGCCTGGTCGGGACGGCGCAGCAGGCTCTCCAGGACGCCGAACTCCTTTGCCGTGAGCCGGAGTTCCTTGTCGGCGACGGTGCAGCGGCGGGCCGCCGGGTCGATCCGCAGGTCGGCGACGGCCAGAACAGCGGGCCGGCCCGCCGCGCCGCGGCGCAGCAGGGCGCGCAGCCGGGCGGTGAGCACCACGTAGGAGAACGGTTTGGCGAGGAAGTCGTCGGCGCCGCAGTCCAGTGCCTCGGCCTCGTCGTACTCGCCGTTCTTCGCGGTCAGCATCAGTATCGGCACGGAGTGTTCCTCGGCCCGCAGCCGACGGCAGATCCGGAAGCCGTTCAGGCCGGGCAGCATCAGGTCGAGCACCACCAGGTCGTATCTGCCGGAGCGGGCCAGCGCCAGGCCCGTCGGGCCGTCGGCGGCCACGTCCACCGCGTAGCCCTCGGCCCGCAGGCCCTGGCTGAGCGACTGGGCCAGCCTTTCCTCGTCCTCGACCATGAGTAGGCGCATCGGTCAAGAGTAAGTCAATTTGCGTGCCGGAAAGGACCGTTGACCGATGTGCCGGTTATCTCCCGGCTGAAGAAATCCTCAGCTTCTTTCAGAATCGGCTCAGCGGGGCTTTCCTAGCGTCGGTCGGGTGCGAATACCTTTCCGAGTCCGTCCCTGTTTGCTGCCGGTACTGCCCGTGGCGCTGTTCCATCTGGCGATGTCGCTGCCGAGACACCGGCGGATGCAGACCAACGGCTTCGACCTCGGCATCTTCGAGGAGGCGGTGCGCGGCTACGCGTACTTCGAGCGGCCGGTGGTGACGCTGAAGGGCGCCGGGTTCGTGCAGCTGGGCGACCACTTCAGCCCCGCGCTGGCCGTGCTGGCCCCGTTCTACCGGCTCTGGCCGGCCCCCGAGACGCTGCTGGTGGCGCAGGCGTTGCTGCTGGCGCTGTCGGTGGTGCCCGTGACGGGGCTGGCCGTGCAGTGGCTGGGGAAGGCCCGTGGTGTGCTGGCCGGGCTGGCGTACGGGCTGTCCTGGGGGCTGTGGCAGGCCTCGGGGTTCGACTTCCACGAGATCGCGCTCTCCGTCCCGCTGCTCGCGTGCGCGACGGTCGCGCTGGCCCGCGGGCGGTGGCGGGCGGCGGTGTGCTGGGCGCTGCCGCTGCTGCTGATCAAGGAGGACCAGGGCCTGCTGCTGGCCGGTGTCGGCGGCTACGTCCTGCTGGTCGGACGCCGACGCGGGCTCGGGGTGGCGACACTCGCGGCGGCCGCGCTCGGCACCCTGCTCGCTGTACTGGTGCTGATCCCCGCCGCCAACCCGATCGGCACCTACGCGTACGGTGCGACGGCCGCGCCCGGGGGCGGGGATCCGTTCACCCGGCTGCTGCTCCCCGCCGACAAGTGGTGGACGCTCGCGGCGCTGTTCGCCCCGACCCTGCTGCTGGCGCTGCGCTCGCCGCTCGCCCTGCTGACGGTCCTGCCACTGGCGGCCCGCTACTGGTCGTCCAACCCCGCGTACTGGAGCACCGGTTGGCACTACAACGCGGTGCTGATGCCCATCATCTTCGTCGCCGCGCTCGACGGCCTGCGCCGCCTGCCCGACCGCCCGTCGCTGCGGCTCGTGCCCGCCGCGATGCTCACCGTCGCACTGCTGGCCGCCCCGCTCCCCGACCTGTCCCGCCCCGGCCCCGAGGTCCTGACCGCCCGCCAGGTCCTCGCCACCGTCCCCGACGGCGCGAGGGTCGCCGCCGCGAACCGGCTCGCCCCGCAACTCACTTCCCGCTGCACCGTCTCGCTCTTCCCGTTCCTCACCTTTCCCGACGACACCGGCTCCACCCACCTCTCCCCCGACGGCCGCGACCCCCTCTTCCGCCCGGTTGCAGAATGGGCCGCCACCCTCGACACCCCCGACGGCTTCCCCACCCCCACCGCCGACGACCTCACCGCCCAAGCCGCCCTCCCCACCGCCGGCTACCGCCCCGTCGCCCAAGGCGCAGGCATCACCATCTGGCACTGGGAGCCGGGCCGTTGACCGCAGGGAGACAGGTGCCACGCAGGCACAGGGCGCGGCGACCGGCACCGAAGTGGGAGGATGGCGGCATGGCCGAGTTCCGCGTTCCCGAACGCCACGCGCAGGTGTTGGAGTACGCGCAGAGTCTGACGCCTCCTGCCGGATGGAAGATCGAGGTGTCGGGCGACGAGATCATCATGATGGCCGGTCCCTCGGTGATCCACCAGCGGAACCTGTTCATCGTTCGGGAGCAGTTCGACGCTCGGCGGCCGACCGGGCTGATGCCCAGCGAGAACACCGACCTGGCCTCGCCCAGCGTCGGCAAACTCCGCAACCCCGACCTGACGTACATCCCGGTGTCGGTGGTGGAGCTCGGCGGCAACGAAGTCCCGGCCGAGCTCGCCGCGATCGCGGTCGAGATCGTTTCGGTGTCGAACCCCGAGAACGATCTGGTCGGCAAGGTCCGCGACTACCCGCTGATGCAGATCCCCCTCTACCTGGTGATCGATCCGCGCGAAGGGACGGTCGTCCTGTTCTCGGATCCGGTGGGTGGGGCGTACCGCCAGCGGTGGACCGGGGAGTTCGGCGACGTCGTCCCGATCCCGGCACCGTTCGACTTCGGCCTGATGACCGCCGGCCTCGTCCGCTACTGAAGCAGCCGGAGTTTCCTGACTGCGGGCCGCAGGCCGGTCAGCGGGCGAGGCGGCCCATCAGGGACGAGGCGGCGGTGATGCCGGCGAGGGTGGAAACGGTCAGGACGCCGAAGTCGAGGGGGAGGTGGGACGGGGTGCCGATGAGGAGGCCGCGGAGGGCGTCCACCTGGTAGCTGAGGGGGTTGGCGCGGCTGACGGCTTGGAGCCAGCCGGGCATCAGGTCGACGGGGTAGAGGGCGTTGGAGCCGAAGAAGAGCGGCATGGTGATGGCTTGGCCGATGCCCATCAGGCGGTCGCGGGTGAGCACGATTCCGGCGATGGTCATCGAGAGGCAGGAGAAGAACGCCGAGCCGAGGATCACGACCACCGCAACTCCCAGCAGCCGCAGCGGGTTTGCGGTCATGCCGACGCCGAGGACGGCGGCCATCACCACCACCACCGCGGTCTGGATGACCGCCTTGACCCCGGCGGCGAACGCCTTACCGGTGACCAGGGCGGCCCGGGGGGTGGGGGTGACCAGGAGTTTGGTGAGCACTCCGGAGTCGCGCTCCCAGATGATCATGATGCCGTAGAAGATCGCGATGAACATCGCGGACTGGGCGATGATGCCGGGCGCGAGGTAGTCCAGGTAGGGGATGCCACCGGTCGGGATGGCCTTGAGCCGGGTGAAGGTCTCGCCGAAGATCAACAGCCAGAGCGCCGGCTGGACCGCCCGGGTGTACACCTCGGTGCGGTCGTGGCGGAGCTTCTGGAGTTCGACGGCGCACATCGCGGCCACCCGGGCGGGGACCACCCGCCAGCCGGTGCGGGCCCTCGGCGGCACCAGCAGCAGCCCGAAGTCGGTTTCAGCCGACGCGACTCGCGGTGCGGCGGGTACGGCGGACATCTCCGAAGTCTCCTTCCTTGGCGTCGGTCAGTGTGCGGCCCGAGAAGTGCCGGAACACGTCGTCGAGGGTCGGGGCGGTCTGCGCCGGGTCCTCGGCGCGGACCCGGGCCTTCAGTTCCTCTGGGGTGCCGAGGGCACGGATCCGGCCGCGGTCCATCAGGGCGACCCGGTCGCAATGCTGGTCGGCCTCGTCCATGTAGTGGGTGGTGACCAGGACGGTCATGCCGGTGGCACGGCGGACCGCGTCCACCCGCTCCCAGACGCCGGCACGGGCGATCGGGTCGAGGCCGATGGTCGGCTCGTCCAGCACCAGCAGTCGGGGCGCGCTGACCAGGGCCTGGGCGAGTTCGAGGCGGCGCACCATGCCGCCGGAGTAGGTGCTCGCCATCCGGTCGGCGGCCTCGGTGAGGTCGACGGCGGCGAGCGCCTGGGCGACCCGTTCGGCCCGTTCGGCGCGGGAGACGTCGAAGACCCGGGCGAACAGTTGAACGTTCTCCCGGCCCGTCAACCCGGCGTCGGCGGACAGCTGTTGGGGCACGTAGCCGAGCAGGCGGCGCACCGCGATCGGCTCGGCGCGGCAGTCGTGGCCGAACACCGCGACCATGCCGCGGGCGGTGGGCAGCAGGGTGGTGATGGCCCGGATGGTGGTGGTCTTACCCGCACCGTTCGGCCCGAGCAGCCCGAACACCTCGCCGGCCCGCACCGTCAGGTCGATGCCGTCGACCGCCCGGGTGCCGCCGCCCTTCTTCCGGCCGCGCTCGAAGGTGTACGTCAACTCCCGGCATTCGACGGCCACTTGGTCGCTCATGCGTCCACCCTCCCGTCCACCTTCCGGTCCGTCCGGGCCCGCAGCCCGGCCGCGACCGTGCGCAGCGCGGGCATCGCCTGCGCGAGCGCGGCCCGCTGGTCGGCGGGCAGTTCGGCCAGTACCTCGCCGACGAGTGCGGTGCGCCGGGCCCGCCAGTCGGCGAGCCGGCGGGCGGCCTCCTCGGTGGCGTACAGCAGTGCGGCGCGCCGGTCGGCCGGGTCGGTCTCGCGGCGCAGCAGGCCCTGTCCGACCAGCTGGTTGACCAGGGTGGAGACCGAGTTTCCGGCCAGGAACAGTTCCTCGGCGGCGTCCGAGACCCGCAGGCCGGGAGTGTCCAGGACCAGCCGCAGCAGTTCGACCTGGGCGCCGCGCAGCGGTGGGTGGTCCAGGCCGGAGCGGAGGCGGCGGCGGATCAGCCGCTGGATGCCGACCAGGAGGGCGGAGAACTCCTCGGTGTCGTCCACACTTTCGAGGTTAGCTCTGTGTGCGAGGTATCGGAGGGTACGCGGCAGGCAAGATCCTGGTCGGGAACGGGCAACGGGCCGACCTCCCCGAAGGGTGGTCGGCCCGTCGAAAACGGGTTCCGCTGCTGGTCGGTGGGAGATCAGCAGTCCTTGAAGGCGGTGCAGACCGGCTTGGCGATCGCGCTCAGCACGGCGCTGTCGGCGGGCGCGGACCAGGCGGTCTTCGGGTGCCCGCCCTTGGCTGCCTGCGCGTGCAGGGTGAGTTCGACGAGCGCGCCGCCGGAGGTGGTCAGGTACTCGTGCACCGTCACGGTGCCGCCGTCGGCCTGCGGCACCGTGACGGTCGCGACCAGGTGCTCGCTCTCGTCCACGGTGATCTCGGCCTTGGCGCCGGGCGCGGTGGTGGCGCAGTGCTTCACCTCGTCCTTGACGGCGCCGAGCAGGCCGAACGCGGACTGCACGGCCGCGCTGCTCTTGTTGGCGTCGCCGAAGGTGACGATGCTCTGGTCGGCCTTCCAGTCGTCGGGCGCGCCGCCCAGCGAGGCGGTGTCCACGCCGGGCACGGTGTCCGCCCAGTCGGCGGAGCGCTTGCTGTGGCAGAGCTGCTCGATCTGGAACTGGCCCTTGGCGCCCAGGCTCTTCGCCGCGGGCGCCGTCCAGTGCAGCGCCGCGTTCAGCGGCACCTGCTGCGGGTTGATCCAGGCCGCCGCCGGAACGGTCGAGGCCTTCCCGCCACCGGCGGACTGCGCCGCGCTCGGGTCGGTCTTCGGGCTGCCGGACTCGGTCCCGCCCGCAGACGGCGCCCCGCTGGCGGCGGGCGGCGCGGCGGCCGTCTTCCCGGCGTCGCCCCCGTCCGTGTTGTCGGGGTCGCAGGCGGTCAGAACGGCGACGGCGGTCAGGCAGGCCACCGCGGTGGCGGCGAGGCGGAACGGACGCACGTGGATCCTCGGATTCGAGAAGGAGGAGAAGGGTGGACGGTGGGATCGTTCGGACCCCGCGCGCCGCCGCCGGCCGTGAACGGGCGGGCGCGGCGCGCGGGTTGACGACGATCAGTAACCGCGGTGCGGACGGTTCGGGTCGGCCTGCTGCACCTTGGACGCCAGGTCGTGGCCGTCCGGCGAGACGTGGTACCGGTCGCGGATGTAGTTCATCGAGGCCGCGACGTTCGCCACCGGGTCGTAGATGTCGGTGGAGGTGCCCTTGACGTGGTACGCCGCGAAGGTGGACGGAATGGTCTGCCAGCCGCCGCGCGAGCTGTTCAGCGGCGCGCCGTCGGCCTGCTTCGCACCGTGCGCGTTGGTGTCCCACAGGTTCACCTGCGAGGTGGGCGCGTTGAACGACGACTCGCGGTCGGCGATGGTCAGCATGCCCTTCGTCCACGCCGCGCGGGCCGCCGGGTCGGTCACGCCCATCGCGTCCAGCGCCTGCGCGATGTACTCGCGGCAGGCGGCCTCGCCGCTCTTGTACTGGCCCTTGCCGCCGTACGTGACCTCGCCGGTCTTGATCGCTCCGGCATGCGAGATCTCGACCTTCGGGTCGTTGCCGTGCCCGCTGCCGCCGCCGTGGTCGCCGCCGCCGCTGCCGCCGCCGTGGTCGCCGCCCTTGTTCGGGCTCTTCGGCATCGGCGCACTGGGCTTCTTCGGCGCGGGCTTCTCCGTCGGCTTGTGGTCGCCGCCCTGGCCCGGGCTCTTCGGCATGGGCTGCGTGGGGGCCGGCTTGCGAACGCCCTCGTGGGCGCGCCTCTCGGCCTCCTCGTACCGCTTGATCACGATGCCGATCTTCTTGGTGTCCTCGGCGAGCTCCTTGGTGAGCTTCGCCTTGGTCGCCTCCAGCGCCGCGACCTGCTGGTTGATCGCGTTCACCTGCTGGCGGACCTGCGAGACCACCTCGGCGAACCCGAGGATGCTGCCCATCGCGCCGGCGGCCAGGTCGGTGCTCACCGCCTTCGCGATCGTGCCCTGGATCCGGCCGGTCTGCTGCGTCATCTCGTTCATGCGCTGCTGAATCATCGCGAAATCCCGCTGGATCTTCGCGAGCTCGCCCGCCTTGAAACCGAAACCTGCTGCCATGTCGTGTCTGCTCCCCCGTCGAACCTGACGCCCGTTCAGTCGTTTATCCCACCACAAGGCGTCTCGCGGCAATCACCGGCCCCCACCGGGTGCGCGACTACCCCCGGGGCCCGCCGGGCAAACCACCCGCCGGGGGTATTGCCTCGACGCTCGGCTGCCGAGATGCCGGAGTGCGACCGGCGCGCGACCATGGCAGATGTGGACCGTCCGCGTGCGGTCCACCTCCGATCCGCCTCCGACCGCACCACCGCGACTCACTGCCGAGAGCCGCAGCCGACCGGCCGGCGTCCTACCGGAAAGGCTGGGATTCGATGTTCCAACTCCTCTGGATTCTGCTGATCGGCTTCGTGCTGGGCGTGCTGGCCAAGCTGATCCTGCGCGGACCGCAGGCCATCCCGTGGTGGCTCACCATGCTGCTCGGCGCGGCCGGCGCCCTGCTGGGCAACGCGGTGGCCGGCTGGATCGGCGTCCGCCACACCTCCGGCATCGACTGGATCCGCCACCTGCTCCAGCTCGGCTTCGCGGTCGCACTGGTCGCCTTCGTGTCCCCCGCGTGGGCCAAGTCCCACCCCAACAGATGACACACCGGCCCCGCAGGTCGCCGCTGCCACCGCCATCGCCATCGCCATCGCCGCCGCCCGTCGAGCACTGCGCTCGGCGGGCGGTGGCGTGTTTCGGCGAGGGCGCGTCACGAGCTGTGCACCGGGCCGGACGAGCGGATCCGGTCGCGGCTACCCGGTTGCCCAGGCCACGACGGCGCAAGCGCAAGCGCCGCATCAGGCGAAGCGGGAGCTGTGCACCGGGCCCGATGAGCGGATCCGGTCGCGGCTACCCGGCTGCCCAGGCCACGACGACGCAAGCGCCAGCGCCGCATCAGGCGAAGCGGGAGCTGCGCACCGGGCCCGATGAACGGATCCGGTCGCGGCTACCCGGCTGCCCAGGCCACGACGAGGCAAGCGCAAGCGCCGCGCGTCAGGCGAAGCGGGAGCTGCGCACCGGGCCGGACGAGCGGATCCGGTCGCGGCTACCCGGCTGCCCAGGCCACGACGAGGCAAGCGCAAGCGCCGCGCGTCAGGCGAAGCGGGAGCTGCACACCGGGCCGGACGAGCGGATCCGGTCGCGGCTACCCGGCTGCCCAGGCCACGACGCCGCAAGCGCCGCATCAGCCGAAACCACGCAAGCGCAAGCGCCGCGCGTCAGGCGAAGCGGGAGCTGCGCACCGGGCCCGATGAGCGGATCCGGTCGCGGCTACCCGGCTGCCCAGGCCACGACGACGCAAGCGCAAGCGCCGCGTCAGGCGAAGCGGGAGCTGCGCACCGGGCCCGACGAGCGGATCCGGTCGCGGTTGCCGATCGCCCAGGTCGTGGTGGCGCGGGTGGCGAAGGCTGCGAGGGCCTCGTCCGGGTCGGGTGGGGTCTGGCCGTCGCCCTCGTCCGGGGCGGCGGTGGCGGTGCGGATCCGGTCTGCGAGTTCCGCCGCCGGGGCGTCGTCGGCGGGCCCCTGCTCGACCTGGCCGTCCTCGTCGATCCGCAGGCGCGGCTCCCACGGCGCGGCCACGTGCTGCACCAGCAGGCCCGAGATGTCCGCCGAGACGGCCGGCGAGTCCGTCCAGCACGTCGCGTGCTCGTACAGCAGCTCGCCGGGCGCCCGCTCGTACAGCGCCTCGACGAGCTCCTGGTCGCATTCGTTCAGGTCGTACGCCACCACCAGCGCGTCCGCCGTCGCCGCGCCCGGCCGGTACGGGGCCGCGGGCAGTCCGAACAGCGCTGCGGCTGCCAGGCCCAGCGCCTCGCTGCCCCGATCCGGCAGCAACGCCACCGAGGACGGGCGGCGGCCGGTCGCGGCAAGCACGGTGCGCAGCCGCTCCAGGCTGTGGCGGCAGTTCTCGTAGCTGTCGCCGAGCATCGCCCAGCGGCCCGTCATGCCGGCCTGGAACCCGTGTGTCGAGAGCGTGGCCAGCAGGCCGCCGGTCAGCGTGTAGTGCCAGCCCCGCAGGTCCGTCGGCCCGGCGGGCGGGACGGCCGCGGCGCGGGCCAGCGAACGGCGGATCCGGTCGGCGGCGGGCGCCCAGGTGTCGCCGTCCGGCGCCTCCAGCGCCTCGAACACCTCACGGGCCAGCTCGACCCGGCCGTCCATCAGCGCGTTGTGCGCCAGCAGGTACCCGTCCGGCCAGTCTCCGGTGATCGCCCGGTGCTCCTGCAGCGCGGCGACGGCCTCGGCGTGCCGCTCACCGTCCTCCAGCGCGACGGCCAGCTCCAGCAGTACCTGACGCGGGTTGACCTGCCGCCCGCCACCCCGCCCGAACAGCTTCCGCTTCGCCGGCACCGCACCCGCCCGCAACGCCTCGCGCAGCGCCGGGACGGCCAACTCCGAGAGCCCGTGCTCGATGCACGCGTACCCGTACGCGTACAGCGCGCCCGCGCCCGCGCCCGCGCCCGCCGGACGACCCGCGAGGGCGCCGGCCGCGTCCGCCAGCTCGTCGATGCCGACGGACTCCGCCAACTTCCTTACCACCGGCGCGAGTTCGGCAGCCGGAAGATTGTCGGCCACCCTCCGGAGCTCCCGCGCAGCACCCTGCGGGTCACCGGCATCGAGCAACTCCCACGCCTTGGCGAGGTCGGAACGCAAAACAGTCTCCTCGTGAACGGACGGGCGCCCCCGGACCACCCGGTTCGCACACCCGCCCGATCATCGCTGTCGCGCCACCTGCCCGCCAAGCCGATTTCGCCTCCGGCCGTACGAGCGTCACCGCCGTGAACCACGCCGGCGGATCGAGCACGGACGACCTCCTCGCCCTGGTCCGCGAGGCCCCCACGAGGCAGGCCCGCCCCGGGGCGTGTCCGCCCTCACCGCGTAGAAACAGCGAAGCCCCCGGCGAAGGCAGGTGGTTTCTAGGGGTCGTTGCAACACGTGGTCGGTTGTTTAGGCTGCGATGAGTTTATGCAGGCGCTCGGCTGGGGTTTCCCAGCCGAGCGTTT
>NZ_JBIUCB010000027.1:0-91010 GCF_044593455.1 Kitasatospora sp. NPDC051984 | reverse complement strand
AGCCTCCTCGGCCCCTGCGGCTCCCGATTCGCTCGGATCTCGAAGTCCATCGCACCCCTTCAGCTGGGGTGTTGCGACGACCGTTAGAACCCAAGCGTGCCCGGGGCGGGGCTCTTCTGCTTCATCTCACCGGAGGAGCGCACGGCCCGTGACGAGCAGCGCGTGCACGAGCGAGCCGATCAGTGCCGCCGCTTCCGGCGTCGCTTGCGCCGGCCTGACCATCAGCGCGCCGCCGCGGAACCGGACGTGCACCGAACCGTCCGCGCCCACCACCGCGAGCACCGCGCAGCCCGGGTGGCGCCGCCACACCTCCTCCGCCGTCTCCGGGGCCCCGCCGTGCAGCACGTCCGCCAGGTGCCGCACCCGGGCCGGTTCGTCGACCCGGGCCGCCAGGTGCCGGTCGTAGCGGGGGCGGGTGCCGGGTCGGCCGGACAGTTGGACCGTCACAGTCACTGCCACGGGGTGCCTCCCGTCAGCGGGGCGGGCAGCGGCAGCGGGGGTTCGGTGGGCGGGTAGGCCGGCTCGCTCAGCTTCAGCACCTGGTAGAGCAGGCGGCGGATCCGTGGCAGGAACTCGCCCGGTTCCGAGGAGATCCGGGCGGCGATCTCCGCGTACGCCTCCGGCCGGTACACCCGGTCCGCGTACGCGAGTTGGCCGGCCAGCGGGCGGGCCGGGTCCAGCGCCGGGGCGGTCAGTGCCAGTTGCATGCCCGGCGAGCGCGGGTTGACGTCCTGGTGCGGGAACCGGGCGAGCAGAATCCGGGCCCGGGTGAGGGTCGCGTACAGCGTCACCGAGCCGTGGTCGCCGATCACGTAGTCCGCGGCGACCAGCATCGGACGCCAGTCCACCTCCTGCGTCACCAGCGAGACCGAACCGCCGGACACCCCGTCCACCCACCGGCGCACCTGCCAACGTCCGTGGCCCGCCGACACGTTGGGGTGCAGCACCAGCGCGGAGCGGAACCGCCCGGCGGGCAGCTCGCGCACCAGGCGCGGCAGGAACGTGTCCAGTCGGCCGAACACCGAGTTGGGCCCCCAGGTCGAGCAGAGCAGCACCAGCTGTTCCTCCTCCGCCAGCCCGAGCGCCGCCCGGTACTCGGGCCGCCGGGGCAGCGCCGCCGCGATCCGGTCGCGGTCGCCGTCGCCGACCACCTCCGCCAACGGCAGCACCTCCGGACAGGTCCGCTCCAACTCCGTCAGGTCGTCCCGGTGCGCCAGCGCGTACGCCGCCGCGTTCGGCCGGCCCTCCCACAGCAGGGAGTCCCGGCCCAGGCCGTACACCTGCCGCTCGTGCTGAGCCGCACCGGTGCCTGCGCCGCCCTGGTCGCGGGCACCGCTGACCGAACCCACCGGCGGCAGCGCGCGGGTCAACTTCAAGTTCCCGGTCCCGTGCGGCAGTCGCACCACCGGGCCGTGCAACTGATCGATGCCGCGCGGACCGGCCACCAGGATCAGGTCGAACTCGGTGCGCACGGCCTCGTCCCACGGCACCACCGTGCCGCCGAGCCGCATCAGGAACGCGGCCACCCCGTCGTTGAACGCGTGCGGTGCGACGGTGAAGACCACCTGCACGCGCAGATCCGATCCAAGCAGCTCGCAGACTTCGCGCAGCCGCTGGCCGTACACCTCGGTGTGCACCACTGCGAGCACCCGCTTGCAGTTGGGCAGAGTCGCCCATGCCACGAGGCATCCCCCCTTTGTCCTTCCCCGGCCTCCTCGCCGGACGGCGGTGCCCCGTGCACCGCCGCTGGGGGAGAGATGTCCGCGGGCGGTGGCGGAACGGCTGGAGAACCCTTGCGGAACCCTTGCGTCAACTTCCCTGTCATGTAACGGCGTTGGAGATCTCGGGCGGGGCGCCGAAAAATCGGTGGCGGTCGTGGCGGGCGGGCACTAGCGTGGCGTGCGCCGATCGAGGGCACCCCAGGGCGGGGTGCGCGAGGCGCGTCGCAGTGGAGGAGGTGAGGGCTGTGAGCCCTGTCCTTGCAGGTGTTGTTTCCCGCGTTCAGAAGTCCACCAAGTCCTGTATCCCCAGGTTCGCGGCCGACCTCGATCAGGTGTCGCCCATACGCTGACACCGGGCCGGCCGGGGCCACCCGTTCTCCGAAGGGTTCACCCCGTTGCTTTCCGCGACCACTGCTGCCCACCCGCTCTCCAGCCTCGGCTGGGACGAGGGTCGGGCCGCTGCCTTCCACCCGCTCGCCGAGGCGGGCCTGCTCCCCGGGCGGATCACCCGCATCGACCGCGGCCGCTGCGATGTGCTGCTCGTCGATCCCGAGACCGGCGAGCCCGCCACGCTGCGCGCAGACACCCGGCCGGTGACCAGCGCCGACACCATTCACAACCCGTGCACCGGGGACTGGGTGGCCGTCGACCCGGCCGCCCGGCCACTGCCCGCCGTCACCACCGTGCTCCCCCGCACCACCGCGATCATCCGCAAGGGCGCCCACAAGCGCTCCGAGGGTCAGGTGCTGGCCGCCAACATCGACACCGTCCTGATCGCCGTCTCACTTGCCGCGGAACCCGACCTGGGCCGGGTGGAGCGTCTGCTCGCCCTCGCCTGGGAATCCGGGGCCGAACCGCTGATCGTCCTCACCAAGTCCGACTTGGTCCACGACGGCGAATTCGTCCGGGCGGACGTGGAGGCGGTCGCACCCGGGGTCCCGGTGCTGACGGTCAGCGCCGAGACCGGAGCCGGCATGGACGCACTGCGCGCCCTGGCCACCGGCTCCTGCGCCCTGATCGGCCAGTCCGGGGCCGGCAAGTCCACCCTCACCAACGCCCTCGGGGGCACCGACACCATGACGGTCCAGCAGGTTCGTTCCGTCGACGAGAAGGGTCGGCACACCACCACCACTCGCGAACTCGTCCCGCTCCCCGGCGGCGGCGCCGTCATCGACACCCCGGGCCTGCGCGGCGTCGGCCTGTTCGGTGGCGAGGGCATCGACCTCGCCTTCGCCGACATCGACCAGCTCGCGTCCGGCTGCCGCTACGACGACTGCTCGCACCGCACCGAACCCGCCTGCGCCGTCCGCGCCGCCCTCGCCGACGGCACCCTCCCCGAGCGCCGCTGGGAGTCGTACCTAAAGCTGATGCGCGAAAACGCTTGGATCGCGTCCCGCGCCGACGCCCGCCTCCGCGCCGAACGCGCCCGCCACCACAAGTCCCGCACCAAGGCAGCCCGCACAACCTACCGCCCCTGACACGCCGCTCCGCGCCCCGGGCAAGCCCGGGGCGCGGAGCGGGTGGTGCCAATGGCCGCCAACTGAGCCTGCCCTGACGCGGACTCGGCCGAGGGCCGCCGGTGTGGTCCGAGATTTGCCGGGCCGGCTATACGGGAGTGGCGGAGTAGTTCTGCTTCCCGGTCATCCATATGCCCGTCCAGGCCTGGGTGGTGCTCTGGCTGTTGGGCGATATCGGCGTGGTCACGACGTGCACGCCTACGAAGTACAGGCCTGCCGCGACAAGGACACCGGAGAGGGCTCGCGAGGGAATTGTGCGCATACCGTTCCATTGTGCTGGTCCACCGGGAGGGTGGACTGATCAACATCGAATGTCGGAACGATAGCTCACGGCACCGTCAGATTGCCCAGGGTGGAATGATCATGGGTCTGGTTACTATTCAGTATGGCGAGTATTGGGTGGCGTCCCGGTCGGGAGTGATCGAAATCTGGCGCGGATGCGCATAATTGAACAGCATGTGCCGCATTCGGTCGGGCTACTCCGGGCCCGGCTTCGCGGGGTTCGTGCCGGTGCGATGAAACTCGGCCATCGGGCGGGCGGCGGTCTCCTCTCGGTGGGCCCGCGGTGCGGGTGGTGCGTAGAGGAGTCGCTCTGCTTGCCCCAGTCCGGCGAGAGCGGTCGCGGCCTCGTCGACTGCGCCGATCTGTCGGGACAGGGTCAAGGATCGGCGGAAGAGCTCGGCGGCGCTGCCCGGTCGTCCGGCTGCCAGCTGAACGCCGCCCAGGACGTTTGTGGCATCGATCTCGTGCTTGGGGCTGCCCGTCCGACGGAAAGTCTGAATTGCCGAATCCAGGAGAGCGGTCGCTTCTACGGATTCCGCCGGAAGGTGCACGGTCTGGGCGAGATTCAACCGTACGATGGCCATCGCCATGGAATCCTGTGCCACTGCCTCATGTCGGGAGAGTCGGGTGAACGTGCGCCTGGCCGATTCCTTATCGCCAATTTCGAGCAGCAGTCCACCGATGTTGTTCAAGGTGTTCAGCTGTCCTTTTAGGTCGTCCAGCTCCTCGAATATTGAAAGAGCCTCGGAGAAGCTCTTCCGGGAGGTCTTGTGGTCGCCGGTGCGGGCGGCGAGCAGCCCCGTGTTGTTGAGGGCCCGGGCGAGACCCCAGCGGTCCTCCGTGGACCGGCGAAGCTGAAGGACCTCGTGCTGGAGCTCCATCGCGCGGGCGAACTCCCCGCGTTCCCAGTGCACTTCGCCGAGGCGGCCGAGCGCCTCGGCCTGCGCCGTCCGGTCCCCTGCCGTGCGGGCAAGCGCCAGCGCCTGCTCGGCGCCGGCGGTGGCCTCCGCGTACTGGGAGACGCGGAGCTGGATCATCGAGAGGCCGATCAGCGCGTGGACCTCGTTCTGTGGGTGCGCGGCCGAACGCCAGTGCCGGGCGGCTTCCCGATGGACCCGAAGGGCTTCGTGCCACAGGCCGGCGGCTTCAAGGTGGGGCGTCAGGAGGTGGGCGAGCCAGGCGGCGGGGGCGGGGCGTCCGTTGGCTCTGAGGGTGTGCTCCACCGCGAGCAGGGCCGGCATCTCCGTGGCGAGCCAGGTCCTGGCTTCGTCCGGGCCGAGCCAGTCCGGAAGGTGGGGGAAGTCGCGGGCCGCCGGGGCGAGGAGCTCGGCCGGGACGGGGAGGCGGAACTGGTGCGGATTGATCAGCCGGTCCGCCCGGTCCACCGTGGCAATGGCCACCGACACCAGTCTTCGGAAAGCGCCGGAACGGGCGTGCTCCGGGTCGATCCGGAGGCTGGTCTCCTGGGCGAATTCCCTTATCAGGTCATGGAATCCGAATCGATCCGGAGTGCGCTCGTCGATCAGATGGACGGCCAGCAGATCCTCGATCAACCGCTCTGCCCGGTCGGGGGGCACCCGATCAGTGCGGCGCCCAGGTAGGCGCCGAAGCCGTCGCCGGGATGGAGGCTCAGGCGGTGCAGTGCCAACTGATGGCCGGCGTCCAGGGCTTGGTACGACATGGCAAAGCTCCGGTCGATGCCGCCGTGGCTGTCTCTCAGCTCGTCGAGCCGGCCGTTCCTGCGGGAGAGCCGTTCGGCGAGGTGGTCCAGGGTCCAGGACGGGCGGCCCCTGAACCGGCCGGCAGCGATGTGGAGAGCCAAAGGATGGCGGGCGCAGAGCCTGGTGATGTCGGTGACACGGGCGGGATCGGTGGTGCGCGCGGGGCCGACAAGGCGGGTGAACATGTCGGTGGCGGCCTGGGGCGTCAGGGCGTTGAGCGGGATGGTGCTGACAGTGGGGAGCTCGGCCATCCGGCGGCGGCTGGTGATCAGGATGAACGACGTGGGGGCGGCGGGCAGCAGGGGGCCGATCTGATCGGGTCCCGCGGCGTCGTCGAGCACCACCACGGCATGCCGCTGGGCGAGCAACTCGCGGCAGTGGGCGAGGAGTTCGTCGGGCTCGACCGGAATCTCGGATGACGGGATCCCGAATTGGCGCAGCAGCGCGGTCGCGGCGCTCTCCGGTCCGCGATCCTCCTGTTCGCCGGAGTGCGCGCCGAGTCGGAGCAGGACGGCGCCGTCCTCGAAGGATTCGTGCAGGCGATGCGCGGCGGCCAAGGCGAGGGCGGTCTTGCCGCAGCCGGGCATTCCGCTGACGGCGACCACCGGCAGTGAGGCCGGGCGGGCGTTCGGGCTCATCGGCCACTCGCCCCGTGCGGCTGCCACCAGGAGATCCAACTCCCTGTCCCTTCCAACCAGTTCGGGGGCCGGCGGCAGCGTGGTGGGCCGTCGGCTGGGAGCCGGGGCCGATGGCGGTGCGCTGATGATGGTGCGTTGGGGCGGGACGGTGTGGTCGAGCAGTTCGCGGCGCAGCATGCGTTCGTGCAGCCGGTTGAGAGTCTCGTCGGGCTCGGTTGCGAGGTCGTCGCGCAGACGGCGGCGAATGCGCCGATACGCGGCGAGGGCCTCGGCGATTCGGCCGCATCCGTAGAGGGCGGTCATCAGCTGTGCGGCGACCTGTTCGTTCCACGGCTGCTCGTCGGCGAGTTCGGCGAGGTCGGGGACGAGATCGGCGTAGCGGCCGAAGCGGAGTTCGATCTCGCAGCGGGTCACCGAAGCGGCGAACCTGCGGCCCTTCATCAGGCTGCGCATCTGTGCGGCCCACAGTCCGGGCAGCCCGGCCAGTGGTTCGCCCTGCCAGATGTCCGAGGCACGGTCGAGTGCGGCCAGCGCGCCGCGGTCGTCCCCGACCTCCACCAGGCTTCGGGCCTGGACCGCCAGCCGGTGGAACAGTTGCCAGTCCACCTGGTCAGTCTCGGCGCGTAACACGTACGTCCCGGAACGAGAGATGCTCTCCACCGGCGGCCCGTCGGCGCTTCCGGCGGTCTCGTTCGCCTTGCGCAGTGCGGACCGCAGTCGGGAGATGTAGACCTGAAGAGTCCCGGCGGCGCTAGGCGGAGGCTCGCCGTCCCACAGGCGTTCGGCCAGGGTGTCGGGGGAGACGGGGCGCTCCGGATCGATGGCGAGACAGGCGAGCAACGTTCGAACCTTGCGTGAACCGATGGACAGCGGCTCTCCACGGGCCGAGAGTTCGACGGTTCCCAACAAGTGCACGTACATCTCGGTGCCTCCTGTCGCCGGTTCCTCGGACGCAGGAGGTGAGCATGGCACGGGTGGGGGCATGCTGCTATAGCACCTCTGAGTTTCCCATAGCCTGCTTTCCGAGTTGCTTGGATTTCGGTGGCGGTCATCTGCTAGGGGCCGGGAGCTCGTCCGAGGGGCAACGGCCGCTCAACGGCGCCGGGCGACAGTTGCGGAGTTCCACGCCCGGGTGGGTGTTGGTGGCCTGGTGAAAGAGGTGGGGAAGTCGGTGCGAGGTTCCGGGCTCGGCCGAATCGATCGATCCAGTGGAGGAACGAGCACGTGGAAGGCCACCGAAATTCCGTCACCGGCCAGGCCCGGATCGAGGGCGTCGCGCTTCAGGCGGGTGACGTCCATGGGGGCGTACACATTCATTCATACGCTCCGGCGCTGCTTCCAGTGCCACAACAGCTTCCGCCCGCCCCCTCGCGCCTCCTCGGGCGCGAGAACGAACTCGCCGCGCTCGACCGGGAATTGACTACGCCCTCACCGCCGGGTGGCCGCTACCTGCTGCTCGTCGGCCCGGCAGGCGTGGGCAAGACCGCGCTCGCGGGCAGCTGGCTGCGCCGCCGGGCGGCAGAGTTCCCGGACGGGCTGTTCTACGCCGATCTGCGCAGCCATGCCCCCGGTGGCCCGACCGATCCGGTTGAGGTGCTGGGCGCGTTCCTGCGTGCGCTGGGCCTCGCCCGGGTGCCCGCCGAACTGCACGAGGCGGCCGCGCTCTGGCGCTCCGCCACGGCGAGCCGACGGATCGGCATCCTGCTGGACAGTGCTGCCACCGCCGCCCAGGTCCGCGCACTGCTGCCCGGGGCCGAGGGCTCCGTCACGGTGGTGACCAGCCGCACCCGGTTGGACGGACTGTCCATGGACGGCGCCGCAGTCTTCCCGGTCGGTCTGATCGACCGGGCCGCGGCCACCGAACTGTTGACCCGGAGGATAGGCGAGGACCGGGTCGCCGCCGAACTGCCCGCCGTCGAACAGGTGGTGAGTCGCTGCGCCGGACTGCCACTGGCGATCTGCGTGGCCGGCGCGAGGATGGCCTCGCGCCCCCGCCAGCCGCTCGCGGCGACCGCCGAGGCGCTGCGCCGGGAGGCCGATCGACTGGCGGCGTTGCGGTTGGACGGTGAGACCGCGGTGCGCGGTGCGCTGGACGCCTCGTACCGGGTGCTGGATCGGGCGGCGGGCCGGCTGTACCGGCTGCTAGGGCAGCTCCCGCTGACGGAGTTCACACCGGAGACTGCCGGCGCCGCCGCCGAGCTCTCCTGGGCCGACGCCGACGCCACGCTCGACCTGCTCGCCGGGACGCACCTGCTGGAGGAGCGGGGCGACGGCCGCTACCGGTTCCACGACCTGGTCCGGCTGCACGCCAGGGAGCGCGGGCAGGCCGAGGACCCGCCCGAGCAGTGCGAGGCCGCCGTGCGCCGGGTCGGTGAGCACTACCTGGCCGCGACCACCGTGGCCGAGGCTCTGATCATGCCCAGCCACCGTTTCCTCGCCCGGGACTACCTGCAACCTCCCCTGCACGTACCGGAGTTCACCGAGGAGACGGAGGCGCTCGACTGGTTCGACCGGGAACGCGACCAGCTCGCCGCCGTGCTCCGGGAAGCTTCCCGGAACCGCCGGTACACCCTGGTGTGGCAGTTGGCGGACGCGATGCAGCCGATGTTCATCCGCCTCCGGTCGTACGCGCTCCAACTGGAGGCGCACACGCTGGCGTTGGACGCCACCCGGAAGGCCGGGGATCGGATCGCCGAGCAGTGGATCCTAACGTCCGGCGGGCAGGGGCTGCGCGGCGCGGGAAAGACCCGGGAGTCTGCCCAGTGGTACGCGGACGCACTCGTGGTGGCGCAGGAGAACGGTGACCGGCGGGCCGAGGGTCAGGCCCTGATCGGGCTCGGGCACGCGCACCGTGACCTCGGCGAGCTCGACTCCGCGCGTGCCCGGTTCGAGCAGGCGCTGGTGTTGTGGGAGGCGATCGGCTACCGGCGGGGCGTCGGTCTGCTCCGGGTGGCGCTCGGCGAGGTCGCGACGGATGCCGCGGACGAGGCCGAGTCGGTGCGGCAACTGTCCGCGGCCATTGAGGACTTCACGGCCGTCGGTGACCAGTACGAGGTGTTCCGGGCGCAGGCGATCCGGGGCCGGGCATACCTGATGGCCCGGCGGTACGAGCAGGCCGAGGCCGATCTGGCGGCCGCCCGGGCGGGCTTCGTCGCGGCGGGCGCACCGCATTGGCAGGCGCGCAGTATCGAGTGGCTCGGCGAACTCGCCCTGGCGAAGGGAGAGGTGGACCTCGCCCGGAAGCGGTTCACCTCCTCGTGCGAGTTGTACCGGAGTGTCGCCGCCCCCGACACCGCGCGGCTGGCCCGGCGGGTTGAGGAGCTTGTGGGTGGCTGATCGGTGGTCAGAACAGTTGCCCGGTGGCCTTGCCGTTCTCGTGGGCGAGCAGCCAGCGCTTGGCGTCGATGCCGGCGGCGAAGCCGGTGAGGCTGCCGTTGGCGCCCATGACGCGGTGGCAGGGGCGGATGATCAGCAGGGGGTTGGCTCCGACGGCGCCGCCGACGGCGCGGACGGCGTTCGGGGACTGGCCTGCGGCGTCGGCGAGTTGGCCGTAGGTGACGGTGGTGCCGTAGGGGATGTCGTCGATGCTCTGCCAGATCCGGCGGCGGAACTCGGTGCCGACGGGGGCGAGCGGCAGGTCGAAGGTGGTGCGCTCGCCGGCGAAGTACGCGGTGAGCTGCTCGACGACGGGGGCGAGCGTGTCCGGGTCGGGCTGCCAGTCGGCGGCGGGCTCGGCGAGCGCGTACTTCTGGCCGGGGGCGGTGACGGCGGTCAGGGCGAAGCCGTGCTCCTCGTCGAGGGTGCCGCTGAGCAGCAGGGTGCCGAGCGGGCTGTCCATGGTGGTGAAGACGGTGGTCATGCCGGTTCCTTGCGGGTCTCGCGGATTCGGGTGGCGGTGTGGTGGGCGGAGGCGGCCGACCACAGGTGGTGCAGGGCGTAGGAGCGCCAGGGCGCCCAGGCGGCGGAGCGGTCGGCGGAGCTGCGCGGATCGCCGCTCTCGCCGAGGGCGCGCAGGCCGTCGCGGACGCCGATGTCGGTGGGGAGGAAGACGTCCGGGTCGGCGAGGGCGCGCATCCGCAGGTAGCCGACCGTCCACGGGCCGATGCCCGGGAGGGCGAGCAGCTCGGCGGCGGCCTGTTCGCGGTCCACGCCCGGGTCGAGCCGGACGGTGCCCTCGGCGAGGGCGGCGCACAGGCCGAGCAGGGCGCGGCGGCGGGCCTGCGGCATCGCCAGGTGCTCGGGATCGGCGGCGGCGAGCGCGTCGGCGGTCGGGAACAGCAGGCGCAGCCCGCCGTCCGGGGACGGCAGCGGGGTGCCGTACGTCTCGGCGAGCCGACCGGCCAGGGTGCGGGCGGCGGCGACGCTGATCTGCTGGCCGAGGACGGCGCGGACCGCGAGTTCGTGCGGGTCGACGTGTCCGGGGGAGCGCAGTCCGGGCCGGGCCGCGGCGAGCGGGGCGAGCAGCGGGTCGGCGGCGAGCCGGTCGTCGACCGCGTCCGGGTCGGCGTCCAGGTCGAACAGGGCGCGCAGCCGGTGCACGGCCGTGGTGAGGTCGCGCAGGTCGCTGAGCGTGAGCCGGCAGTCCAGCCAGCCGCGGGCCCGGTCGTCGCCCGGGGCGAGCCCGTCGACCTCGGCGATGCCGTGCCCGTACGGCAGTGCCAGGGTGCGCCGGTAGGTGCGGGTGCCGGGACGCGGGCCGGGGGCGACCTCCTCGACGCCCGGGACGGCTCGCAGCGCGAGGAAGTCCAGCAGGTGCTCGGTGTCGACGGCGCCCCGGTACGCGAGCCGCAGACCCAGCGCGCCGGCCGCGACGGGGGCGCGGCGGTGGCCGCCGCGCTCGGTGCGCAGCGTGCTGGGGGTGCGGTCGTAGACCTCGCGGATGGTGTCGTTGAACTGCCGCACCGAGGCGAAGCCCGCCGCGAACGCCACGTCGGTGACCGGGAGTTCGGTGGTCTGCAGGAGCAGCCGGGCGGTCTGGGCGCGCTGCGCGCGGGCCAGTGCGAGCGGGCCGGCGCCGAGCTCGGCCGTCAGCTGGCGCTGGAGCTGCCGGGCGCTGTAGCCGAGCCGGTCGGCCAGCCCCGCGACGCCCTCCCGGTCCACCACGCCGTCGCCGATCAGCCGGACGGCCCGGCCGACCAGGTCGGCCCGGTGGTTCCACTCGGGCGAGCCCGGCACCGAGTCGGGCCGGCAGCGCCGACAGGCCCGGTAGCCCGCGCCCTGCGCGGCGGCCGCGGACGGGAAGAACGAGCAGTTGGTGCGCTTGGGAGTGGTGGCCGGGCAACTCGGACGGCAGTAGATGCCGGTGGTGCGGACGGCCGTGAAGAACACCCCGTCGAAGCGGGCGTCCCGGCTGTGCACGGCTCGGTACCTGGTCTCGTCGTCGATCACGCCATCCAGTCTGCGTCATCCCCGGAGGGCCGACTGGCGGAAATCGGACGTCGCCATGCCTCGGCTGGTGGCGCGGTGGGGTCGGCGTGCGGGGTCGGCGCCTGTGTGGGTGTGGGCGCGGTGGGGTCGGCGTGCGGGGTCGGTGCCTGTGAGGGGGCGAGTGCGGTGGGGTCAGCGTGCGGGGTCGGTGCCCGCGAGGGTGTGGGCGAGGTGGTCGAGGCCGGGGAGGGCCTGCATGACGGCTGCGCGGTCGGCGGGGGTGAGGCTCAGGAGGGCGCTGGCGAGGCGGCGTTCGTGGGCGCTCTGCCAGTCGCGGAGCTGCTGGTGACCGGCCTCGGTGAGGGCGATCCGGGCGGTGCGGCGGTCCCCCGGGTCGGGTTGGCGGTCGACCAGGCCGGCGTCGAGGAGCTTGGAGATCAGACCGCTGACGGTGTTGGGCGCCAGGCGTTGACGAGCGGCGAGTTCGCCGACCCGCATGGGGGCGACGGCGAGGGTCTGGAGGAGCTCGACCTGGGCCATCGGCAGCGCCTCCCAGGGGAACTCGGACCGGATGGAGCTGCGCAGGGCACGGCGCAGTCGGGTGATCACATCGGTGAGCTGCTGGGCCCCGGCGAGTGCGTCGGGCGCGGGCTGGGGCTGCGAAGACATGGCGGACAGCGTAGCGCCAGGTGGTGTCGGTGCTGCTCCAGGTCCCGACGTTGACCAGCGAGGACGGTTGCCCGGGCGGTGCGGCGGGGCTGCGGCGGGGCTGCCGCAGGGCTGTCGGGATGGTGGATGGCTCGGGGTCGGAAACAGTCCTTGAGCGATTATGTCGGTAGCAGATATATTCGACTCATGGCCGAACCTGCCGTTGCCCCCAGGCTGCTCGACGCCCTGCAGCGCGCCGAACGCCCGCGCCCGCGCGCCGTCGCACGCTGGCCGCACGCGCACTGGCTGGCCGTCGGCACGGTCTGCCTCGGTGCGTTCCTCGGCCAGCTGACCGCGAGCGTCACCTCACTGGTGTTCCCCGCGCTGGAACGCCGGTTCGACGCGGGCTTCGCCGCCGTGGAATGGGTGTCGCTCTCCTACCTGCTGGTGCTGGTCGCCCTGCTGGCCCCGGTCGGGCGGCTGTCCGACCTGGTCGGCCGCAAAACCATGTACCTGGCCGGTTTCGCCGTGTTCGCGGCCGCCTCACTTGCCGCCGGACTGGCCGACAGCCTGGCCGTACTGGTGGCCTGCCGCGCAGTACAGGCCGTCGGCGGCGCGATGATGCAGGCCAACAGCGTGGCACTGGTCGCCCGCGGCGTACCGGAACGGGCGATGCGCACCGCACTCGGCATCCAGGCCGCCGCCCAGGCCCTCGGCCTCGCCCTCGGCCCGACCCTCGGCGGCCTACTGGTCACCCACACCTCCTGGCGCTGGGCGTTCTGGGTCAACGTCCCGATCGGGGTGCTCGGCATCCTGGCGGGCTGGTTCCTGCTACCGCGAACCTTCCCGGACGGCGCGAGGCCGTGCGGCGGGCAGGTCGGGGACGGGCGGGCTGGGGGCGTGCGGGCCGAAGGCGGGCGGATCTGGGATGGGCAGGCCCAGGCCGGGGGTGGACACGTCGGCATCGGGGGCGGACGGGCCGAGGGCTGGCGGATCGGCGGGCGGGCCGTCAGCGGGCGGGTAGGGGATCGACAGGCCGGGGGCGGACGGGTCGGGGGCGGGCGGGCCGGGGACAGGCAGGTCGAAGGTGGCGGACGGTTCGACCTGGCCGGGCTGCTGCTGCTGGCCACCGCGTCGACGGCGCTGCTGCTGGCGCTGTCCGCCGCGTCCGGGTTGCCGCTGCCGGGCTGGGCGGTGGCCGGGCTGGCGTTGCTCGCGGTTGTCGCGGCGGCCGGGCTGGTCCGGCAGGAGCGGCGTGCGGACCGGCCGATCGTCCCTCCCGGACTGGTGAACACCCCGGGTATCCGGGCTGGGCTGCTGGTGGCGCTGATCGGCTACCTGCTGCTGTTCTGTCCGCTGGTGCTGGAGCCCGTGGTGCTGGCCGGTCGCGGGGTGTCAGCCGGCACGGCCGGGGTGGTGATCACCGCGCTGCCCGCGGCGTTCGCGCTGGCCGCCACGGTCGGTGGCGGGCTGCTGCCGCGCGGCTGGAGCGACGCGGTGCGCTGCCGGGCCGGTGCGCTGGCCGCCGCGGCCGGACTGCTGGCGCTCGCCGCGCTGCCCGCGCCCGGAGCCGGCACGACGGTGCTGCCGCTGCTGGTGACCGGCTACGGCCTCGGGCTGCTGCTGCCCGCCAACAACGCGCTGGTGATGCGGGCGATACCTGCACAGAGCTCGGCCGTGGGCGGCGGCCTGGTGAACATGGTGCGCAGCCTCGGCACCGCACTCGGCACTGCCCTGCCGGTGCTCGCCGTCCACCTCGCCGGACCGGCGTCCGGCGGCCGGGCGGTCCTGCTGCTGCTCGCGGCGGTCGCCGCACTGGCGGCCCGCCTGTCCGCCCGCTGACGTCATGCCGCAACCGCCCGCCAGGTGCACGGTCGGGAACGTCCGCCGGCGCCCGGCCGGGTTCGCCCGCTGACGCCGTGTCGGGAGCGCCGACCGGGGGAACTGTCGAGACCGCCCGTCAGACGTACGGCTGGGACGCCCGCCAGGTGCAGTGCCGGGGACGTCCATCGGCGTGCTGCCGGGAACGACTGCCGACCTCATGTTGGGGACGCCTACCGGCGTGCTGCCAGGAACGACAGGTGACCTCACGTCGGGAACGTCCGTCGGCGCCCGGCCGGGTTCGCCCACTGACGCCGTGCCGGGAACGCCCATCGGCGCATGGCCGGGTTCGCCGCCTGACGCCGTGCCGGGAACGCCCCACCGGCGTGCGGCCGGGAACGCTCGCCACACGTGCGGCCAGGAATGACCGCCGACCTCATGTCGGGGACGCCCGCCGGTGTGCTGCCGCGGCCGTCGGCTGACGCCATGTCGGGATCGTCACCGGCATGCGGCCGGGACCGCCCGCCGGGCGCATGGCCGTGCCCGACTGCTGCCGCCACGCCGCGACCGCCCGCCGGGCGCATGGCCGTGCCCGACCGCTGCCGCCACGCCGCGACCGCCCGCCGACGCGCCGCTGCCGCCACTGGCGCACTGTCGGAAATGCCCGCCAGGCGCGCCGCCGAGACCTCCCACCGCTCCGCCACCGCGACCGCCCACCGGCGCGCAGCCGCGACCGCCCACCGGCGCACAGCCGCGACCGTCCGCCGGTGCCGTGCCGCGACCGCCCCCACCCCAGCGCCGCGCCGGATCGCGCGAGGGGCGCCGCCCGGGCGTTAGCGCCGCGCCGGATCGCGCGAGGGGCGCCGCCCGGGCGTTTCCGGGTGGCGCCCCTCGTGGGCGGTTGACGGCGTCAGGAACTCGGCGGTGCGCCGCGTTCCGTGAGCATGGTGGTGATCAGGTCGATCTCGGCCTTCTGGCCGTTGACCATGGTCTGCGCGAGCCGCTTCTCGACGTCGTTCTTCGCCGCGTCCACGTACGCCTGGGCCATGTCCGCGCCGCCCCGGTGGTGGGCGAGCATCAGCTGGAGGTAGAACACCTCGGCGTCCTTGCCGCTGAGGGTGCGGAGTTTGTCCAGGTCGGCGTTGGTGGCCATGCCGGGCATGAGCGAGCCGTCGTGGGCCTCGTAGGTGTGGCCCATCCAGGTCATCGGCTTGGCCGCGCTGGTTTGGGTGAGGCCCCACTGGTCGAGGTAGCCCATCAGCATGCCGCGCTGGTTGGCCTGCGTGTTGATGATGTCGAACGCCAGGGTGCGGACCGCCTGGTCCTGGGTGCGGTCTCGGACGATGAACGACATGTCGATCGCCTGCTGGTGGTGGGTGGCCATGTCGCGGGCGAAGCCGGCCTCCGCCGAGTCGGTGCTCGGGGTGGAGGAGGAGCTCCCGGACGCCGGGGTGCTGCTGGAGACCAGCGCGGGCACGCCGAGGCCGAGCGCGACGACCGCCGCCAGCGCGGCGGGCCACCACAGGGTGCGGCGGCGCCGGCCGGCGGCGGGCTGCGACGGTTCCAGGTCGGCGGTCACATCGCGCCCGAGCTGCAGGAGGCGCCGGGCTCCTGGGTCTGCGGGCCCTGCACGTACTTGGTGAAGAACTGGTCGATCCGCGGGTCCTTCGAGTTGTCGACGATCAGCTGGGTGCCCCAGGCGCTCAGCGTGATGGTGCCTTCCTCGTCGGGGTAGGGGCTCATCAGGCTGTAGGGAGTGGCCTTGACCTTCTCGCTCAACGCCTTGATGTCGTCGGGGTTGGCCTTGCCGTTGTAGGTGACCCAGACCGCGCCGTGCTCCAGGGAGTGCACCGCGTTCTCGTTCTTCACCGGCTGGTCGTAGACGGTGCCCATGCAGGTTGCCCAGACCGGGTTGTGGTCGCCGCCGACCGGCGGGGTCTGCGGGTATTTGACCTCGGTCTGGACGTGGGTGCGGGACAGGTTGTCCCAGGTCTTGACGCCCTCGATCGGCGACTTCGCCGCCTCGGTCTGCTGGTTCTTCTTGTTCTTGGCGTCCAGCGCCAGCCAGGTGCCGCCGCCGACCATGGCGAGCACCAGCCCGGCCGAGAGGGCGATGGTGAGGATCTTGTTGCGGCGCTCACGGCGCTGCTCGATCGCGCGCAGCTCGGCGATCCGGGCCCGGCGGTCGGCCTGCTGTGCGGACTTGCTTCCCTGCCGGGGCTGCTTGTAGGCGGAACCCATGAGTGATGTCCTTGTCCCCGCCGTGCGGTTCACGGCGGTCTGCGGTGGGGTTGGGGCAGCGGAGCCGCCGACCGCCCCTTCGTCGGGGAAACGGGTCGGCGGTGGGTTCCGCTCAGGACCGGTGAACCTGGAGGACGTGCAGGTCGGGCGCGTGGTGCGGCGCCGGTCGGACGTCGCACGCCGGGGCGGCGGGCGACGCGGGGGGAGCCACCAACTGCGGCAGGACGACCGCGCCGGGCTGCGGGGGCGCGTTCGGGAGCTGCGACTCCGGGCCGCAGAAGGAGTGACTGGAACAGCCGTGACCGGGCACCCGGCCCGGGCCGTCCGCGGTGCACAGGATGAGCACGCCGGGGCCGTCCGGTGCCAGCGCGTGCTGGTGTCCGGACGGTGCGCCGACCCGGTCCCGGTCCGCGAAGACGGCGGCCGCCGCCGGAACGACGGTGGACACCGCCTGGACGGACGTGACGGGCGCGGGGGGCACGGAGCTCGCCGTGCGGGCGTTCGCCGCGCACGGCAGCAGCGCCAGCAGGGCGGCCAGCAGCACGGACCACAGCATCGCCACGGGCCGGAATACCGCGTACGCGGTCCCTTCCCGGGGTCGAGTGCGAAGTCCTGGCGCGGTCATGCGCACATATTAATCAGCCGATCGGGTGAAGCGATGCCCCTCTTGGGCTCCGAATTTCCCCCGCGCGGCCCATCGCTGCGGCTCATTTCGACCGGCAGTGGCCGGAACCCCACCCCGGCGTCGGTGCGATGTTCCGATTCCCGGACACCGTCGTTGTGCTTCGGAAGAATGACTTGACGTCCGGCTATTCCACGGATCAATCAGGAGCCGTCAGTTGAACGAGCAGGGCGCACCCGGGCCGAGCCGACCCGACGACGCCTGGTGGCACACCGTCTACGCGGGCCCCGCCGGCACCCTCCCCGACACTCCCGACGCCGTCGCCGACACCTCGTCCGTGGACGAATGGTTCACCTCCGCCGTCGGCCTCTTCGACACCCAGGACGGGCCCGCCACCGAGCACACCCCCGTGGATGCGGTGGCGCACCCGGAACCGTCCCTGCGTAGCTGGGCCGAGGCCGCCTGGCCCGAGATCTGCCCGACCGACGACGACGCACCGGCCGAGCAGCCGCACCAGCCGCACCCCACCGAACCGCCCGCCGAACCGCCCGCCGAACCGCCCGCCGAACCGCCCGCCGTTGCGGAGCCGGAGCCGGAGCCGGAGTCGGAGCCGGAGCCGGCCCCGGTGGCGGTCGCGGTGGCGGTTGCGGTACCCGAGGCCCCGATGGAGCCCGAGGCCATCGCGGAGCCGGATGCCGCAGTGGCCCCGCCGTCGGAGCGCGGCGCGCCCTGGCGCGGGCCGGAGGCGCCGGCGGTGCCGCATGTCGGGGAGCGGCCGCCGACGTACGCCGCCGAGCCGACCGCGCTGCCGGTCACCGACCCGGACGGGCTGGCCGGCATCGTGCCGGACACGGCCATCGACGGCGCCCAGTTCGCGGCGACCACGCTGCGGGCCGTGTCGATCCGCGGCGACTCCGCCCGCTACCGGGGCGAGCCGCGGCGCGACGCGCTGCTCACCGTCCGGTTCGGGGAGGCCGAGGACGGGCTGGTGCTGACGGTGCTCGCGGGCCCGGCGCGGCGGGCCGACGCCGCGTCGGGTTCCGCCGCGGCGGCGGACGCGGCCCGGCAGTTGGCCGTCGCGATCGGGCGCAGCCGCGCCGAACTCGCCGCCGACCTGCGGGCCGGAGCCCGCGACCGGCTGCGGTACGGCCTGCAGCGGATCGCGCTCCAGGCGGCGGCCCGGCTGCGCGGCGACGCCGAGAACACGGTGCCGGAGGGGGCCGAGCCGGAAGCCCTTCAGGAGACGCCGGCGGAGGAGACCGCCTCGCTGCACTGCCTGCTGATGTCCACCGACCCGGCGGCCACCCACCGGGCCGCGTTCGGCACCGGCCCGGGCGGGCTGTACCTGCTGCGGTCGGGACACTGGATCGACGCGTACGCGGCCCGGCTGCTCCACCACCCGGACGGCCAGCCCCCGTTGCCCCCGGCCGCGCGGCAGGCGCCGCGCCCGTTCCGGTTCCGCCTGGTGCCGGCCACCTCCGGCGACATCCTGCTGCTGTGCACCCCGGGCCTCGCCGACCCGATCGCCGAGGAGCCGGCCGTCGCGCACTTCCTGTCCAGCCACTGGGCGCACCCGCACCCTCCGGGCACCGTCGACTTCCTCCGCCAGATCCAGGTCCGCGCCAAGGGCTACGCCGACGACCGCACGGCGGTGGCGGTCTGGACGGAGTGACGCCCGCGACGGGGGCTCCGCCCCGTGCGGCAGCCGCACGGGATCCGGTGCGGCCAGGCTGGACCCGTTCGGGCCGGTGCCCGTTGGCGTCGTGCGGGCTTCGTCCGGAGGAGTGGTAGCCGGGTGGCTCGGTGAGGCCCGGCCGGTGGCGGTGGGTCTGTTCCGGCCGGTGCCCGTTGCCGGGCCGCCGCGGGTGCCCGTCGGTGCTTCCGGTTTCGTGCCGGACCGGGTCGGCCGGGTGCGCGGGTGGCCTGCGGGTGGTGAGCGGCGGCTTCGCCGGGAGGGGCGGTGAGGCCCGGCCGGTGGCGGTGGGTCTGTTCCGGCCGGTGCCCGTCGCCGCCTCGCTGCGCGCGCCCGTTGGCGTCGTGCGGGCTTCGTCCGGAGGAGTGGTAGCCGGGTGGCTCGGTGAGGCTCGGCCGGTGGCGGTGGGTCTGTCCTGGCCGGTGCCCGTTGCCGGGCCGCTGCGGGGGCCCGTCGGTGCTTCCGGTTCCGTGTCGGACCGGGTCGGGCGGGTGCGCGGGTGGCCTGCGGGTGGTGAGCGGCGGCTTCGCCGGGTGGCGCGGTGAGGCCTGGCCGGTGCCCGTTGCCGGGCCGCTGCGGGTGCCCGTCGGTGCTGCCGGTTCCGTGCCGGACCGGGTCGGCCGGGTGCGCGGGTGGCCTGCGGGTGGTGAGCGGCGGCTTCGCCGGGTGGGGCGGTGGTTGCCCGGTGTGGCGCGGCATCCGATCGTGAACGCCCTGCCGCTTGCGTTCGTCGGCGGCCCGGTGCCCAACGGCCGGTGGCCGGTGGCCGGTTGCCCGTGGCACGCCGTCGGTGGCCGGGCCTGTGCCGGTCGCGTTCCCTCGGCCCGTGCCGAAGCCGTGGCGCCCGTCCGACCGCTGCTCCGCTACTCCGCCGCCTTCGCCGGGACGCCGAGGAGGGCGTGGGCGGCGGAGGTGGCGTGGGCGGTGGCCTGGGGGCGGGTGGTGGCGGGGAGGCCGATGGCGAGGGGGATGGCGAGGCCGTCGAGGAGGGCGCGGAGCTGGGTGGCGCGAGCGGGAGCGGGGGTGTCGGCGACGGTTGTGAGGACGCCGGTGGTGAGGCCCTCGGTGATGAGTGCGGTGAGGTCGTTCTGCCAGGGGGTCTCGATGTCGGGCTGGCCCTGGCGGAGTTCTGCGGTGCCGGGGGAGCGGCTCCACACCTCGATCCACAGGATCCAGCGGGGGTCGCCGGGGCCTTCGGGCAGGTAGAGGTCGATGTAGCGGGCGAGCCGTTCGAGTACCGGCAGGTCGTGGCGGGCGAGTTCGCGGGTGCGGCGTTCGCCGAGCTGGGCCTCGCTCCAGCGGAGGGTTTCCAGCAGGAGCTGGTCCTTGCTGCCGAAGTAGTAGAGCAGGTGTCCGGCGCTCATGCCGAGCTGCTGGCCGAGGCCGGCCATGGTGAGGCGGGCGAGGCCGTGTTCGGCGATGGCGGCGCGGGCGGCCGCGTACACCTCTTCCCGCGGGCGGGCCGGGCGGCGGGTGCGTGGCGGGGCCATCCGCTCTCCTCGTTGCTGGCTGTCCGGCGTCCAGTTTCCCGTACGGGGCGGGGCGGGGGTGCGGCCGGGGGTCACCAGCCGCTGTGTTCGCGTCCTTCGGCGGTCTCCTGCCGGCCGTGGTCGAGGCCGGCCCGGTAGGCCTTGCGGAGGACGGCGGCGGCCTGTTCGCGGTCCAGTCCGGGGGCGAGGCGCAGCAGTTCGTCGGTGAGTTCGTCGAGCGTGGGGGGTGTCATGCCTCCATGACACCCCGGCGGGGCCAGGCCCGCCCCTCCTGTCGACGAAGGGGTGGGCCCGGCCGGGAGGTCAGCCGATGGTGGCGGCGTACGAGGTCTCCGCGCCGAAGCCCCAGGCGGGGGTGGCGTCCCACGGGTTGGGTTCGACGTCGTCGGTGGCGTACGCGTACCCGGCGCCGCGGGTGAACGCGGTGCTGAGGGCGGTCTTCATGGCGGTGGCGTTGGGCGTGGCGTGGATCAGGTGCCAGTAGGAGGTGCCGTCGGGGTCGAACCCGGCGCCGGGGTAGTAGCCGGCGGTCAGGTTGAAGACGTTCCCGCCCAGGTAGTTGTTGATGTAGTTGTCGTATGTGCCTTCGAAGGTGACGAAGGTGTCGGCGGTGCGCTTGCCGGGCTCCAGGAAGCAGTCCTGGACGGCGGTGCCGGGGTTGTTCACCACCAGTTCCTGCACGGTCGGGTCGATCGAGTGGACGAGTGCCTGGACCTGGTGGCGCAGGTCGAGGTAGAAGTCGCGTTCGACGTTGTTGACGCCGCAGTTGCGGCTGCTGGTGTCGAAGAAGATGCCGTCGACGTGCAGCTTGCCGTCCGGGGTGACCAGGTAGTTGCGGACGTCCTTGAGCACGGCGTCCCGGTCGCGCCCGGTGGCTTCGGTGTGCACGTAGCCGATCACCTTGGTGTGCTCGCCGGTGGGGGTGGTCTTGGCGCGCAGCGCGTCGGCGCGGGCCTGCCAGTCGGCGGCGAACGGGGCTTCGCCGCTGCCCGGGTTGAGGATGACGACGGACGGCGCGGGCGTGGTGGCCTGGACGTTCAGCAACATCGGGTAGTCCGGGAAGCTGTAGGCCGGGATGCCGATCTCCAGGCCGCGGGTCGAGGCGGTGGTGGCGGCCGGGGTGGTGCCGGCGCCGGCCTGCGGTGCGGCGGTGGCGCCGACGGCGAGCAGCGAGCCGAGGAGCAGGGCGGTGAGCCCCTTCGCGCGAATGCGCATGCGTGGATCCCCCAATGCTGGGCGGGCGCCCCCCTGGCGCCGCACGGGCATGCTAACCAGTGACGCGCGTTCCGAGGCCGAATACCGGAGATCGTTCGCAGGAGTTCACCGGCGACCGGACGGCCGGTCGGTGACGGAGCGTCGGCTCCACCACTGACCGGCCGTTCGATGCGTGAGGAGGCGTCAGGCCTTCGGCTGCTGCTGGGTGATGCAGTGGATGCCGCCGCCGTTGGCGAAGATCTCGCGGGCGTCGACCAGTTCGACGGTCCGGCCGGGGTACGCCTTCTCCAGGATGGCCTTGGCCTGCTCGTCGCGCGGGTCGTCGAAGGCGCACAGGACGACGACGCCGTTGGCCACGTAGTGGTTGATGTAGGAGTAGTCGACGGGCTCGCCATCCTCGTCGAACAGGACGGTGGGGGCCGGGAGTTCGATGACCTCCAGGCTGCGGCCCCGGGCGTCGGTGGCGGAGCGGAGGATCCCGGCGAGCTCCTGGCAGACCGCGTGGTCGGGGTGCGCCGGGTCGGGCTGGGAGTGCACGACGACGGTGCCGGGGCGGACGAACGAGGCGACGATGTCGATGTGGCCGCGGGTGCCGAACTCGTCGTAGTCGCGGGTCAGTCCGCGCGGCAGCCAGATCGCCTTGGTGGTGCCGAGGTGCGCGTGCAGTTCGGCCTCGACCTGCTCGCGGGTCCAGTCGGCGTTGCGGCCCTCGCCGAGCTGGACGGTGTCGGTGACCAGGACGGTGCCCTCGCCGTCGACGTGGATGCCGCCACCCTCGTTGATCAGACGGGAGGCGAAGCGCCGCACGCCGGCCAGCTCGGTGACGTGTTCGGCGATGTGCTGGTCGTTGTCCCAGCGGGCCCAGGACTGGGCGCCCCAGCCGTTGAACACCCAGTCGGCTGCTGCCAGTTGACCTTCGCCGTCGATCAGGAAGGACGGGCCGATGTCGCGCATCCAGGCGTCGTCCAGCGGGCGCTCGACGATCTCCACGTCGGGGGAGAGATAGGGGCGGGCAGCCTCGGTCTCGCCGGTGTTGACGACCAGGGTGACCGGCTCGTGGCGGACGATCGTGTTGGCGACCTCGGCCCAGGCGCGGCGGGCCGCGTCCAGCTGCTCGGCTCCGTCGAAGGTCGGGTTCGGGGTCGGGAAGGCCATCCAGGTGCGCTCGTGCGGGTGCCATTCGGCGGGCATCCGGAAGCCGAGCGAGGCGGGGGTGGGGGAGGTCATGAGGAATCAAGTCCTAGGAAAGTGAGGGGAGTTCACAGGAAGTACAGGCGGCTGAGGGAGACCGAGTCGGCGGGCGCGGAGCGCAGCGGTTCGCCGTCCAGCGAGACCAGGCCGGTCGCCGAGACGTCGACCTGTCCGAGCCGGCCGTTGCGCAGCATCGAGCGCGGGCCGATGCCCCGGGTGCCGCGCACTCCCACCCGCCGCCTGCGGGTGGGCAGTTGGTCGCCCGCGACGTCCAAGTAGGCGGAATCGGCGGCGGCTTGGGCGACGAACGCCACCGAGAGGTCCGCGGCGGTGGCGCCGTGCGCGCCGAACTGCGGCCCCAGCACCAGGGGTTCGCACCGGTCGGTGGAGGCGTTCGGGTCGCCGACCACGCCGTACGCGGGGAAGCCGGCCTTCAGCACCAGCTGCGGCTTGGCGCCGAAGTGGTCCGGCCGCCACAGCACGATGTCGGCCAGCTTGTCGACCTCGATCGAACCGACCTCGTGCGAAAGCCCGTGCGCGATGGCCGGGTTGATGGTCAGCTTGGCGATGTAGCGCAGCACCCGCTCGTTGTCGTCGCCGCCCTCGGCGGTGCCGTACGAGCCGGTGCCGTCCAGCGGGCCGAGTTCGGCCTTCATCTTGCCGGCCATCGCGAAGGTGCGGCGCACCGTCTCGCCGGCCCGGCCCATGCCCTGGGCGTCGGAGGAGGTGATGCCGATGACCCCGAGGTCGTGCAGCACGTCCTCGGCGCCCATCGTGCCGGCCCGGATCCGGTCGCGGGCCATCGCGGCGTCGCCCGGCAGGTCGGGCTTGAGGTCGTGGGCGGAGACGATCATGTCGTAGTGCTCGCCCAGCGCGTCCCGGCCGAACGGCAGGGTCGGGTTGGTGGAGGAGCCGATCACGTTCGGCACGCCCGCCATCTTCAGCACGTTCGGCACGTGGCCGCCGCCGCAGCCCTCGATGTGGAAGGCGTGGATGGTGCGGCCCTCCAGCACCGCGAGGGTGTCCTCCACCGACAGGCATTCGTTCAACCCGTCGGTGTGCAGGGCAACTTGGACGTCGTACTCCTCGGCGACCCGCAGCGCGGTGTCCAGCGCCCGGGTGTGCGCGCCCATGTCCTCGTGCACCTTGAAGCCGGACGCGCCGCCCTCGGCGAGCGCCTCCACCAGCGGAGCCGGGTCGGAGGACGAACCGCGGCCCAGGAAGCCGATGTTGACCGGCCAGGCGTCGAAGGAGTTGAACGCGTGCCGCAGCGCCCACGGCGAGTTGACGCCGACGCCCCAGACCGGGCCGAACTCCTGGCCGATGATGGTGGTCACGCCGGAGGCCAGCGAGGCCTCCATGATCCGCGGCGACAGCAGGTGGACGTGGGTGTCGATGGCGCCCGCGGTGGCGATCAGGCCCTCGCCGGAGACGATCGTGGTGCCGGTGCCGACCACCACCTCCACGCCGTCCAGGGTGTCGGGGTTGCCGGCCCGGCCGATCGCCGAGATCCGGCCGCCCCGGATGCCGATCGAGGTCTTCCGGATGCCCTGCACCGCGTCGATCACCAGCACGTTGGAGATCACCACGTCGCAGGTCTCGCGGACCGCGGCCGGCTTCAGGTGCAGCCCGTCGCGGGCGGTCTTGCCGAACCCGGCGAGGAACTCGTCGCCCGGGGCCTGCGAGTCCGACTCGACCCGGACGATCAGCCCCGAGTCGCCGAGCCGGACCCGGTCGCCGGCCCGCGGGCCGTGCACCGAGATGTAGTCGTGCGGGGTGATAGCACTCATGCGTGGTGATCCTTCCTGGTGCGGCGGGCGTTGGCGGTCACTGCGCGGGCTCCGTGTCGTCGAACTCGGTCAGGTAGCCGGTCGCCCGGGCCGTGGCCAGCGCCGCGTCCTTCGCGCCCGGCGCGTCCAGCGGCCCGTCCACCAGCCCGGCGAATCCGATCGCGACCCGCTCGCCGCCGATCGGCACCAGGCCGACCTCGACGGTGCTGCCCGGGTCGAAGCGCACCGAGGAACCGGCCGGCACCGCCAGGTGCATCCCGTACGCGGCGGCGCGGTCGAAGGCCAGGCGCGGGTTGGACTCGAAGAAGTGGAAGTGCGAGGTCACCGAGATCGGCACCGAGGCGGTGTTGTGCACCGGCAGCAGCAGCGCCTCCTCCACCGGGTCGTAGCCCGCGCCGGCGCCCGGCAGCGCCGCGCCCGGCGCCCCGTCGCCCAGCGAACCCGCGCCGCGGAACGGGTCGTTGACCACTGCCAGGCGCGTCCCGTCCTCGAACACCGCCTCCACCTGGACGACCGTCACCACGTCCGGCACGCCCGGCAGCACGTCGGCGGCGCTCAGCACGGTGCGGCCGGCCTCGATCGCCTCGGCCAGGCGGCGGCCGTCGCGGGCCGCCTCGCAGACGGTGTCGGCGATCAGCGCCGTCGCCTCCGGCACGTTCAATCGCACGCCGCGCGCCCGTCGGGCGCGGGCCAACTCGGCCGCGGTGAAGATCAGCAGCCGGTCCCGTTCGGTGGGAGTCAGTCGCACGGTGCCTCGCTCGTCGAGGGTGGACGGAGGGTGGTCGGTGAAGAGTTTAGAACGACGTTCAAACGCGTCGGCCCCATTGAACCCGCGGCTGCCCGCCATGTCCAGCGTCCGGCCGCGGGCCCGGGACGCCCCGCAGGCGCACGGGAGGGGTGTGGGAGAAGTGGGGAGGAGCTGTGCGGAAGTGGTCGGCAAGGATCGGAATCGACGATCGGGGCGTGCGAGGATCGCGCCGGGGGCGAGCCGACGTACCAGCCCGGAGATCGCCGACCGGCGCACCGACAACGCCGCGCCCGCCCGGCTGTGGGACTGCGCCAACGGCGCCAAACAGGGCCGGCAGATCTCCTGACGTCGAACGGGCACGCGGGTGAGCCGGGGCCCCGGCCCGGGCGAGCGCCCCCGGCTCACCCGCGTGCCCGCGCACGCCCTTGCGCACCGTTCACCACGGGCGTAGGGGCGGATCACTGTTGCAAACGCCGCCGAGTGGGCATGAGGATGACCAGAAGTGGCCGCCGGGCCGGTGGGGGACCGGAGCGGCCGTCCGGAACGAGGGCGGGGGCTGAAGAAGTTGATGGACGGTCAGGCAAGGTTCCCGCGGCAGCGCTCGGCCTCGCGCCGGGAGCAGACGGACCGGCAGGGGCCCGCACAGATTCAGTCACAGCCGGCGGCGAAGCCGCAGGGTCCGGCCCCGGTGCACCAGCCGGAGTGCGCCCTGCACCGCCGGCTGCACGCCTCCCTGGAGGCGGCGGACCTGCCCGCCGTCAGTACCGTCCGGCGCCGGCTGCGGGCCGCGCTCGACCACTGGGGTGTGCCGGAACTCGCCGACACCGCCGAGCTGCTGACCTCCGAACTGGTCACCAACGCGCTGGTGCACACCGGCAAGGGCGCCGAGTTCGACGCCCAGTTCACCGCCGAACAGCGCCTGCGGGTCGAGGTGCACGACCGCACCAGCCACCTCCCCGGCCGCCGCCACCCGAACGAGGACGCCACCTCCGGGCGCGGCCTGCTGCTGGTGGAGGCGCTCGCCGACGACTGGGGAGTGCAGTTGCGCGGGGACGGAAAAGTCACCTGGTTCGAGCTGTCCGTGCTCTGAGCGGGCCCGCCCCGAACCGGTGGGGGGAATTCCGGACCGGCCACCCGGGTGGGCCGTTCGGGTGAGGATTCTCCGGCGGGATCGTGTGCGATCAGTACCGCGCAGGTCACCGGCATTGCCGCCTTGCCGAACATACGAGAGGGTAGTGAGAATGTGTGCCAGTAGGCACACGCAACCATCGCGGTCCGGCCGGCCCAGCAGGGGACACGGAAACCAGCGGCCGCCAGGCAAGGCATCCGGCAGGAGAAGCATGGCCACCGAGCCCGAGGCGCCTGGGCCCGCCCGCCGCACCCCGCCCGCCCAGGCCACCCGGAACAGCACTCCCGCGAACCCGCTGCGCACCGCCGCCGGCCGCGCCGTGCCGTCCACCGCCCGGGGCCTGCCCACCCGCACCGGGGACTCCACCCCCGAGTGGCTCGAACCGGCGATGGCCGCCAACGGCATCGGCTCCTTCGACTGGGACATCCGGCGCGACACCCTGGTCGGCGACCGGCGCGCCTGCACCATCCTGGGCCTGGCCGGCCAGCAGTTCGACCGCAGCTCCGGCGCCTTCCTCGCCCTGCTGCACCCCGAGGACGCCCCCGTGGTGCGCCGCCGGGTCGAACGGGCCGTCGCCGAACTCGGCCAGTGCGGCGCCTACTACCGCACCGTCTTCCCCGACGGCGAACTGCACGCCGTGCGCTTCCGCGGCCGGGTCCTCGCCGACGCCTTCGGCCGCCCCTCCCGGATGGTCGGCTTCGTCTGGGACGCCACCGTCGAACTCCACAAACGCGAACGCGCCGACGAACTCGCCGTGCTGCGCGAGGAACGCTCCCGGTTCATCAAGGAAGCCGCCCGCGCCCTCTCCGAAGCCGTCACCGTCCGCGACGTCACCCGGGTCTTCACCGAACTTCCGCTGCCAGGCCTCGGCCCCGACGGACTCGCCCTCGCCTCACTCGAAGGCGGCCGGATCGCCGTGCTCGGCTCCAGCGGCTACCGCAGCACCCTCGACGCCCAGTTCGACCGCATCCCGCTCGCGCCCACCCACCCCGCCGCCGAGGCGGTCCGGCAGCGCGCCCCGATCTTCGTCTCCAGCCGCGAGGAGTACCGCGAGCGCTACCCCGAGGCCTGGGACTGGGCCGAGAGCAGCGGACGCTCCTCCTGGGCGTTCCTCCCGCTGGTCGCCAGCGGCCGCCCCACCGGCGTCTGCGTGGTCTCCTTCGACGACGACCGCGAACTCGACCCCGACGAACGCACCCTGCTCTCCACCCTCGGCGGACTGGTCGCCCAGTCCCTCGCCCGGGCCCGCCTGCACGACGCCGAACACGAACTCGCCGCCGGCCTCCAGCGCGTCATGCTGCCCCGAACCGTCCCCGCCGTCCCCGGCGTCACCACCGCCGTCCGCTACCTCGCGGCCGGCTCCGGCCTCCAGATCGGCGGCGACTGGTACGACGTCGTCCCGCTGCCCGGCGGCCACGTCGGCCTGGTCATCGGCGACGTCCAGGGCCACGACGTGCACGCCGCCGGCATCATGGGCCAACTCCGCATCGCGCTGCGCGCCTACGCGGCCGAAGGGCACCCGCCGGCCGCCGTGATGGCCCGGGCGTCGCGCTTCCTGGCGGACCTCGACACCGACCACTTCGCGACCTGCACCTACGCCGAGGTCAACGTCGACTACGGCGTGGTCTACGCCGTCCGGGCCGGCCACCTCGACCCCGTGGTGCGCCGCGCCGACGGCAGCACCCACCCCGTTCCGGTGGCGGGCGGACTGCCGCTCGGCGTCGCGCCCGACGAGGAGTACCGGGTGACCCGGTTCAGCCTCGACCCCGGGGAGACCGTGCTGCTGTTCACCGACGGCCTGGTCGAAGCCCGCGACATGGACCTCGACACCGGGTTCGCCCGCCTCTGCGACACCGTCTCCGAACACCTCCCCCCGATCGACGAATCCCCACGCGAGCCACTGGAGGAACTCGCCGACCGGATCGCCTCGCAGGCCGCCGACACCAGCGAACGCGAGGACGACATCGCGCTGTTGCTGCTGCGCTGGGACGGGCCCGCGGGCGGCCGCGCCGCGCAGCAGTTGCGGCGCAGGATCGGGCAGGCGGACCTGGCGCGGATCTCCGAACTCCGGGCGGAGTTGCGGGACGCGTTGCGGCGCTGGGGGGTGCCCGAACTCATCGACACCGCCGAGCTGTTGTCGTCCGAGCTCGTGACGAACGCGATTCGGCACACGGACCGGGACGCGATGTTCACTGCGCGGCTCTACCAGGAGGACGGGCGGGCGCGGCTGCGGGTCGAGGTCGAGGACGAGAGCGATCTCTGGCCGACACGCCGCACGCCCGGCGAACAGGCGTCGTCCGGGCGTGGGTTGATGCTGGTCGAGGGGCTCGCGGATGCGTGGGGCGTGGAGCCTCGCGGCTCGGGCAAGCGGATGTGGTTCGAGTTGAGCAGCTGAGTATTCAGGGGCGCAGCTGAGTATTCAGGGGCTCGGGGGACGGCGAGGCCGAGCTGCGGGTGGTCTGGGGCAGCGAGTGGTCGTGGCTGCTTCGGGTCAGAGACGGGGACCAGAAACGGCGGAACCTTTCAGCGCCCTGTTGATCGCCAGCAGACTCGGCCCCGCCGTTCCCCGGGCCCCTGTCGGGGCTCCGTCCGTTCTCCTCAGCCGAACTGCTGCTCCAGGTCCTTGAGCTTCTGTTCGAGCGAAGCGAGTCTCGTGGTGTCCTCTTCCAGGGTGAGGTCGATGCTGCGGTGGGCGGGGGTGGCGGGGAGGCCGGCGGGGGCTATGGCGGGCTCCGTCGGGGTGGGGGTGGTGGGGGCGGGTTCGAGTTGGCGGGTGTGGCGGGTGCGCCAACTGGTGCCGGGCTGGCGGCCGATGGCGCGGATCTCGGCGCGTTCCCGGCGGGAGGCCATCCTGCGGCGTTCCCGGTTCTCCGCCGAGGTGCGCTTGTCGTCGCGGACCTCCTCGACGGCCTCGTCCAGGGTGCGGACGCCTTCGAGGAGCATCAGCGACCATGCGGCGTAGGTTTCGCGCGGGGCGCGCAGCCAGCGGACCACGCGGATCTGCGGGAGCGGTCGCGGGACCAGCCCCTGCTCGCGCAGGGCGGCGACCCGGGTCTGCTTGAGGGCGCGGTCGAACAGGACGGCGGCCGACAGCGACATGCCGGCGAAGAACTGGGGTGCGCCGTCGTGGCCGAAGCCGCGGGGGGCGTGCACCCAGTTGAACCAGGCGGAGGCCGCGGCGAACAGCCACACCAGGAGGCGGGAGCCGAGTGCCGCATCGCCGTGGCTGGCCTCCCGGACGGCGAGGACGGAGCAGAACATGGCGGCCCCGTCGAGGCCGAACGGGACCAGGTACTCCCAGCCGCCGGAGAGGCCGAGGTTCTGGACGCCGAAGCCGACCAGCCCGTGGAAGGAGAGCGCGGCGGCGACCGCGGCGCAGCAGAAAAGCAGTAAGTAGGAGGCGCCCCCGTAGAGGGATTCGGTGCGGCGGCGGCGTTCCTCGGCGCGTTCCCAGGAGTCCGAATTGCCGGTGTTGGTGGCTGCGGCCGAGCGGCTGCGGGCGAAGGCCAGCAGGGCGACGGCGCCCACGAGGGCGGCTGCGCCGGCGACGACCCAGCCCAGCGGTATGTCCGACAGTCTCATGAGCTGATCAAGCCTCGCTTTCCGCATCGTGATTGAGGGGAACCATCATGGCGGAGATATGCGGGGAATCATGACCGGATCGCGAGCAAAACACCAATTGGGGGGAATTTCGGAATCAGATCAAAATATTGTCGGAGCTATTTGCTGCGGGGGCAGCTGAAACAGGGTTCGGCCGGCCGGACCGTGTAGAACAGGCAGCAGCCGACCCTGGTCCTGGTGCGGTGTCCGCCTTCCTCGCGGAAGCCGGGCGGGCCGACGAACGGGGCCGAGGAGGCGTCGGCGGTCAGCAGGGCGGTCAGTTCGGCCACGGCCCGGGGCTCCTCGTCGAGCAGGGTGGCGAGGTACCAGAGGCCGTTCACCACGTCGTCAGTGGCGAGCGCCCAGAGGGTGCGCGGGCCGCGTCGCACGCGGGGGCGGAAAGCGCGGAGCACCGGCGCGAGATGATCGGCGAGCGCGGTGCGCAGTGCGGCGTCGAGGGCCGGGCGGTCCGGGACGACCAGGGCGTTCGGACGGTCGGCCGCGGGGTCGTCCGGCAGGCAGTGGAGGGCGGTCGGGCGGGCGGTGAGTTCGCCGGTGGCGCGGTTGATCGAGACGCGTTCGACCGGGAGCACCGGGACGCGGCGCTCGAGGAACCACGGCAGGGTGAAGGCGAGGGCGGCCGGCCAGGCGTAGCGGTGCAGGCTGAAGCCGGCGGTGACGTCCGGGCGGGTGGGGGCGCCGTACAGCTCGAGGCCGAGGCGTTCGTCGAAGGCGATCGTCGCGTCGAGGGCGGCCGGGTCGGTGGCGAGGGCGGCGGCGGTGGTCCAGCCGGCGCCGGTGCGCGGGGCGGCCGGGTGGATCCGCAGGCCCGGGAAGACCTCGGTGAGGCGCCGCCAACTCCCGTGCAACACCTGGGAGTCGGCGGCGGTCGGTGCGGGGAACTGCTCGACCTGGTGCGCGGTCACGCGGGCTCCCTGGGTGGTACCCCGGGAGCGGGGCCCGGGCACGGCGCGGTGGACCTGTCCGGGCCACTGCTCGCCCCGGACAGGTAAGGCTCACCTTAGCTGATGCCGTGCCGCGGGTCGCGCACAGCGCCGTCTTCCGGCTCCGCCGCCCTCGCCGGGACCCGGCCCAGCCGCCGCGCCAGCCACACCGGCACCCCGCCGAGTGCCTGGACCAGCCGGGACGCCTCGGCGCGCAGCCGTTCCGCCTCGGCCGGTTCCGACACCTCCGCCAGCGAGGCCAGGGCCGGCGCCACCCCCACCGTGAACCCGAGTTGTTCACGCAGCTTCAGTGCCGCCCCGAAACCCTCCCGGGCCCGCTCCGGATCGCCCGCTGCCGCTGCCAGCCCCGCCAGGTGGCACCAGGTCGAGGAGCGCAGCAGCTCGTCGCCGCGCTCCCTGGCCCCCTCGTGCGCCCGGGTGTACGCACTGTGCGCCGCCGCCGGATCGTGCAGCAGGTTCTCCGCGACCAGCCCGCGCCGGAAGTCCAGCAGTGGCCGGCCCGGCGCCTTCGGCGGCAGCAGCGCCGAGGTGCGGCCCAGCGCGGCCTGTGCCTCGTCCAGCCGGTCCCGGCGGCTCAACACGCTGGCCACGTACGCCAGGTAGCCGCGTGCGCAGGAGGCCGCCGCGCGGTGCTCGCTGCCGGCGACCGAGGCTTCCGCCTGGCGCAGGGCGTCCTCCGCGCGCTCCCAGTGGTCCGCAGTGAACAGGCACTGCTCGATCAGCAGTTCGGCCCGCTGGAGCGCCGCCGTCGGATCCCGGCCGGCCTGCGGGCGGAGCAGGTCCGCGGCCTCCTGCCAGCAGCCCCGCGACCGTAGCCGCCAGACGACGTCCGCCATGCCCCCCGGGGCAGTCCCGTGCACCGACAACGCCACCTCCTTGTGCGCGCCATGCAGCGACCAGCCGGCCCTCCCCAATCCCCAAGGGCCCGCGTCGTGGCGGCAATTCAACACGCGTAGGAGCTTGTGCACCAGATCACGAGCGTGAGGAAATCCGGAAGACGTGCTTCCGGGTGACGGTGGCGTGACGGGGTGTCAGGACGTCCAGCCGGTCTCCATCAGCGCCTCGGCCGCGCCGTTCGAAGGCTGCGGGATGCCCGCCGCGTCCAGCGTGAAGAGGGCCACCAGCAGCTGTTCGCCGCGCACCATGGCCTGCCGGGAGTAGCCGGAGACGGTGAACATCGCCGCCGCGACCTGCTCACTGTGCAGGGTCTCCAGCCACAGGCACTCCACCGCCTTGACGTCGGCCGGCTCCGTCCAGGTGTCCACCCGGGCCACCATCCGGCCGCCCAGCAGACTGGTCGAGTCGCGCTCCTGGCTGGTGGTCAGCTCCAGGTCGTCGAAGCCCAGCCACTGCAAGTAGCGGGCCGCCGTCAGCACCGCGTCCTGCGGGGTGCGCACCGGCTGCGGGCGGAACGGCGGGCGCAGCGCCCGGGCCGGGCCCGAACCGGCCGCGAGCGGGTCCGGCGGGGAGAGCGGCGGCACCGCCGTGGTGTACGGACGGGCCGCCTCGGCCGGACGGGTCGCCCGCGGGCCCGCGCTCTGCAGCTTCGGCGCCCGGTCCACCGGCATCCGCACCGTCGCCCCGCAGTCGCAGGTGAACTCCGGCTGCGGCCACTGGTCGTTGCGCCCGCAGTGCGGGCAGCGCATGCTCACCCAGGAGTCCTCCCAGGAGCGGAACCGCACCTGCACCGGCACCCCGCCGCGCAGCAGCGGCACCCGCAGCTGTGCGCCGCACGGGCAGGGCAGGCTCGGCGGCTCGTAGCGGTGCTCGCGACGGCAGGCCGGGCAGCGCAGTTGACTGGCCCCCGACGGCGAACCGGGGGAGAACCGGGCCGGATCTGCGGCGTCCTCGGGCAGCGGCATGGTGGGCACCGTCCGTCTGGGTCGAGCTGGCAGGGATGCCCTCCATCCTCGCCGATCGGGCTCCGGCCCGGTGCGGAATGAGGCAATCCTGCACCGCAGTTGAGGCGGGGAAAAGGTGCGGATGGGCTGACGAACCGTCAACTGATATGCCATCGGGCCAGATCCGCCGGGGTGTCCAGGTCGTCGGGGGCGGCCACGCCGGTGCAGTCCACCAGGGCGACCGGATGGGAGGACAGCAGGGCGCGGGCGCCCGCATCGCCGGTCGAAGTGGCCAGCAGCTCGGGAAAGTGCGCCGCGCCGATCAGGACCGGGTGCGCCCGGCGCCCGTAGTAGGCGCACGCCGCCAGATCCGTGCGCCGGGCGTGCGACGCCAGCAGCCTGCGCACCGCCTCCGCCGTGACGCCCGGGGTGTCCACCAGCAGCACCAGCACCGCACTCGCCCCGGCCGGCAGCGCGGCCAGGCCCGCGCGCAGAGAAGAGGAAAGCCCGGTGGGCCAGGCGGGATTGTCGACCAGCACGCAGTCGCCGGTGTCGACCCGCGACCGGACCTCCGCCGCCGACGCGCCCAGCACCGCCACGGTTTCGTCGCACCCGCCGTCCCGCGCCGCCAGCAGCGCGTGCTCCAGCAGGGTGCGCCCCCGGTAGCGCAGCAGCGCCTTGGGCCGCCCGCCCAGCCGGGACCCGCCGCCCGCCGCCAGCACCAGGGCCGGCACCCGCAATTCCGTCATGCCGCCAGTCTGCGCCCCCGCCCCCGGGCCTCGGCGAATCCTTCGTACGGACAGGTTTTGCCCGGATTGTGAGGTGTGTCATGCTGCGGCGTGGTCGCCTTGACCCGTGCTTGACCGGCTGGTCTTCTGGTGGGCCGTCAGACTCGCCCACCCGCAGAGGAATACCGTGCGATCCCGCCGCCCCGTCATAGTCGCCGCCCTGTTGCTCGGATCGCTCGCCCTCGGCGCGTGCACCAGTGCCAACAAGGCATCGACAACCGGCAGTTCGAAGCCCCAGTCGGCCCAGTCCGCCTCCAAGGGCACCAACCCGCTGCAGAACCCGGACGGCACCAAGCCCGGCCTGGCGCCCGTCACCAGCGACGCGGACCGCAAGGCGGGGCGGGATCTGATCGGAAAGGTCAAGACTGCCGACGCGGGTCCGAAGACCGGCTACGACCGCGACCAGTTCGGCCCGCCGTGGACGGACAACGTGGACGGTGTCCCGATGGGCCACAACGGCTGCGCCACCCGTGACGACATGCTGGCCCGGGACGGGCAGAAGGTGGAGCACAAGGACGGCTCCGAGTGCGTCGTCACCGGAATGACGATCTGGGACCCGTACACCGGCAAGACGGTGGACTGGAACAAGCAGCAGGCGTCGAAGATACAGATAGACCACGTGATGCCGCTGTCCTACGACTGGCAGCAGGGCGCCTCGCAGTGGGAGAAGCCCAAGCGGGTGCAGATCGCCAACGACCCGCTGAACCTGATCCCGGCGGACGGCTCGCAGAACGCCTCCAAGGGCGACTCCGGCCCCGCCAGTTGGCTGCCCGCCAACACCGAGGTGCACTGCTCCTACGCGATCCGCTGGGCGCAGGTCTCGCTGAAGTACCAGCTGCCGGTGACGCCCGCCGACAAGAAGACCATGCTGTCGCTGTGCGGCGGCTGACGCGGCAGTTGTCGACCGGCGTGGAATGACCCGAGGCCGTTCGCGTCCCCCCCCCCGGGGGGGGGCTCGCGGCGGCGGGCCACGGCTCGCTGGTCGGAGGAACGGAACTGGACGTGGTCATGGGAGACACGTGGGGTGGCGTGCCCGAGAACCCGATGAGGCCGGCTATGAGCGGGCTGCGATCTCCGTGCAGCCCACGGTTCGTCAGCTCGCGGCGGCAGTCGGCTGCGGGAGCCGGCTACCGAGCCAGGTGAGGGCCGGGGGGATCTCCCGGGTCCAGGTGTGGAAGTTGTGGCCGCCGGTGTCCAGGGTGATGGTGGACAGCTGGGTCGGGGCCTTGAACGCGCCGATCATCTGCTGCGTCGCCGGGTAGTTCTCCTCGTTGCGGCTGGTGGCGAGCAGCAGCGAGACCGGCGGTGCGGGCTTGTTCTGGAGCCGCCACAGCAGGTCGTTGTCCTGCTTGACCTCGGCGCTGCCGCCGAACAGGTCGCCGGTGGTCGGGTCGTTGTGGACCTCGTAGTAGCCGGACAGTGCGATCGCCGCCCGGTACGAATCCGGCTTGCGCACCGCGAACTTGACGGCGCAGTAGCCGCCGGTGGAGTCGCCGATCACCGCCCGCGCCTCGGGCCGGTCGTCGATCCGGTAGGCGGTGGACATCGCCTTCGGCAGGTCCTCGGTGAAGAAGGTCTCCGCCTGCGGCCCGTTCGGCACGTCCATGCACTCGGTGTCGCGGTTGGCGACCAGGGTCGGCCGCATCATCACCAGCACCGTCGGCGGCATCTCCTTGGCCTCGATCGCCTTCAGCGTGGACGCCGGGTACTGGAGCAGCGAGATCAGCTTCTCCGGCGTGCCCGGGTAGCCGGACAGCGCGAGCAGCATCGGGAACTTCGTCCCCGCGTAGGCCGGCTGGAAGTACTGCGGCGGCAGGTACACGTACGCCGGGGTACCGGTCAGCCCGGAGTGCTCGCCGCGGATCTCGACCTTCTGGATCACGCCGGAGCGGTCCTGCGCGGAGCCCTGCGAGGAGTACATCTTCTGCTCGCCGGTCACCGAGACGGCCTTGCCGCCCGGCTCGTGGTTCACCACCGTGCCCGGGCTGCCGTCCAGGCCGAGCAGGTCGCTCCAGGTCGAGTAGAAGCCGAAGTACGAGTTGGCGACCAGCCCCATCGCGGCCAGCACCACGATCTGCGTCCCGAAGAACGCCCCCAGCCGCCCGAGCCACGCCCGCCAGCTCCGGCCGCCCAACCGGGGCCAGAGCCACATGGTGGCGGCGAAGGCGGCGATCGCCAGCAGGCTGGCGATGATCTGGATCGGGACTCCGGTCAGGCTCGGCACCCGATGATCGTAAGGTACGGCTTCATCTGGCTCACAGCCGCCTCCCAGCACCTTCCCGGGTTTGCCAAGCACCCCCCAAGGGCATGCCAACTCCCTGCTCTGTCAGTGTGGATCATTAGGTTCCGGTGCTCGTGAGAACACCTGAGGAACTGCACCTGGTCGACTGGGCATCGCTGTACCACGCGTACGGGGACGGCACCGACGTGCCCGGCTGGATCCGCGCGCTGTACTCCGAGGACGAGGCGGTGGTCGACGGGGCGCTGGACGAGCTGTTCGGACGGGTGCTGCACCAGGGCTCGGTCTACCCGGCGAGCGTCGCGGCGGTGCCGTACGTCGCGCACGCCGCCGTGCACGCCGTCCACCGGCGCCACCTCATGCTGGCGTACCTGGCGGCGACCGGCGGTACGGAGGCGGAGACCTGGCCCGGGCCGCAGCAGGAAGGGTGCGGCCTGGTCGCCGAGGAACTGCCCGGCCTGCTGCACCTGATACGCGACCCCGACCCCGAGGTGCGCCGACAGGCCGTGCGGGTGGCCCGCCGCGCGACCGGGGACAGCCTGCGGCCGGCGCTGGACGCGTTGACGGCCTGCCACCGCGACGACCCCGTCGTGCGGGTGCGGGCCGAGGCGCTGACGGTGCTGAGCCGCCTCGACGCCGACCCGGGCCCGCTGCTGCGCGCGGCACTGGAGGACGCCGAGCCGGCCGTCCGGGCCACGGCCGCGCTCGCCCTGCTGGAGGAGGACCCGACCCCCGAGTTGCCGGCGGTCCTGGTGGCGGACGGCGGCGACCCCGACTTCCGGCTGGTCTGGACCGAGTGGTTCCCGGGCGTCGGCAGCACCGAGGACCGCCTGCAGCGCCTGATCAACGACGACCCGGAGCTGGTCCACGAGCTCGCCACCGCCTGGATCGCGGCCGGCGACCACGACGGACGCGGCACCCGCCGCGCGCTGCGGCTGTCCACCCACTGGCGCGGCTACGAGGAGGAGACCGTCGCGCTGCTCCTCGCCGCGCTGCCGCACCAGCGGGAGTGGTACTGGCGGATGCGCGTCCTGGACGGCCTCGCCGACCGCGTCGCCCGCTGCGCCGACCCCGCCGCCGTCGCCGAGGCGGTGCTGCCGCACGCCACCGACCCCGACCCGCGCATCTTCCGGCCCGCCCAACTCGCCCTCGCCCGGGCCGGCGACACCCGCCTGCTCACTACTGTCCCCGAACCCCACCCGGACGCCCTCGACGCACTCGCCACCCGCACCGACGACCTCGACCTGCGCCGCCAGGCCCTCACCCCGCACCCCTGCCCGGGCGGCTGCGGCGGCTCGCACAGCAGCACGGACGAACTCCTCGACGCCCTCACCCCCGAGAGCGCCGTCCCGCTGCTGCCCGAACTGACCGCGCTGCTGCGCACCTGCCCGAACCGTCGCCTCCTCCACCTGCTCGGCGAGCTCGGCCTCACGGACCCCGAACTCCTGGCCGCCCTGGACGAGTTGGCGCAGCGCACCGATCACCTGCTGGCGCCCGCCGCCGCTGTCGCCGCCGCCCGGCTCGGCGCGGATCCCGGGCCGGCCCTCCGCCTGCTCGCCGACCGCCTCGCCACCGACGCCGACCGCCTGCCCGAGGCCGCCCTGCTGGGACCGGCCGGCGCGCCGCTGCTGCCACTGGTGGAGCCGTACCTGGCAGCGGACTTCCCGAGGACGCGGGTGGACGCCGCCGAGGCCCTGTGGCGGATCACCGGCGACCCGACCCGGGCCGTCCCTGCGCTGCTCGCCGAAATCGCCGGGCCCATCCCGACCTGGTCGGCCGTGCAGGCCCTGTCGGTGCTGCGCCGGACGGGCCAACCCCTGCCACCCGGGCAACGGGCACTGGTGGAGGGCTGGCGGGACTTGGACCCGGCCGTGATGGCGGACGAGATCTTCTGGAGCCGGCAGGACGAAGAGCGGCTGCACGAAGAAGTCCGGCTGCTGCTCGACCAACAGCCGTAGGGCCTTGTCAGGGCGCTCGGCTAAGGTCCGGCGTTCGTGAGATCACCTGGGGAACTGCACCTGACCGACTGGGCATCGCTGGAGCACTCGTACGGGAGCGGCACCGACGTCCCCGACTGGATCCGCGGGCTGTACGACGAGGACCGGGCGGTGGTCGATCGGGTGCTCGGTGAGCTGTTCAACCGGGCCCTGCATCAGGGGACGGTCTCCTCGGCGGGGGCCGCCGCCGTCCCGTACCTGGCGCACGCCGCCGTGCACGCCGTCCACCGGCGGGACGACATGCTGGCGTTCATCGCGACCACCGGCGGGGCCGAGGAGGAGTGCGAGGGCGAGGCGGACGAGTTCGGGTTCGAGGACAAGGTGACGGGGCGGACCCTGGCGGCCGGGGAACTCCCGGGCCTGCTGGGCCTGTTGCGCGACGACCCCGACCCCGAGGTACGCCGCCGGCTCGTCCGGGTGGCGCGCTGGGCGGCGGCGGGGGAGTGTCTGCCGCTCGCGGTGGCCGCGCTGACCGCGTTTCAGCGCGAGGACCCGGCGCCCGCCGTGCGGGCCGAGGCGCTGACGGTGCTGCGCTTCCTCGACGCCGACCCGGCCGGGCGGCTGCGGGCGGCGCTGGCCGACCCCGAGCCGGCCGTCCGGGCCACCGCCGCGCTCGGGCTGCTGGAGGCGGCCGAACTTCCGTACCCGGCCGAGCTGTTGGACGTCCTGGTCGCGGACGGCGGCGACCCGGCGTTCCGGGTGGTCTCGGGCGAGTGGTTCCCCGGCGTAGGCAACACCGACGACCGGCTGCGGCACCTGCTCGACGAGGACGCGGAGGCGACCCGGGCCGTCGCCGCCGCCTGGATCGCCGCCGGCGACCACGACGGACGCGGGGCCCGCCGCGCGCTGCGACTGGCCGAACGCTGGCGCGGATACGAGGAGGAGGCCGCCGCGCTGCTGGCCGCCGCGCTGCCCCACCAGCACGAGTGGTACTGGCGGATGAGAGTCCTGGACGGCCTGGCCGATCTCGTCGCCCGCTGCGCCGACCCGGGCCCGATCGTCGAAGCGGTACTGCCGCACACCACCGACCCCGACTGGCGGATCCACCGGCCCGCCCAACTCGCCCTCGGCCGGGCCGGCGACACCCGCCTGCTCACCACCGTCCCCCAGCCCGAAGCGGCCGCACTCGACGCGCTCGCCGCCCGCACCGACGACCTCGACCTGCGCCGCCGGGCCCTCGCCCCGAAGCCCTGCGGCGGGTGCGGCAGCATGCACGGCCGCGCCGACGAACTCCTCGACACCCTCACGCCGGAGAACGCCGCCCCGCTGCTGCCCGAACTGACCGCGCTGCTGGGCGCCCGCCCGACCGTGAAACTCGTCCGCTTCCTCGGCGGCACCGGCCTCACCGACCCCGAACTCCTCAACCTGCTGGGCGAGTTGGTGACCAGGGGCGACCGGAACCTGGCCCCCGCGGCCGCTGTCGCCGCCGCCCGGCTCGGCGCCGACCCCGAACCCGCGCTGCACCTGCTCGCCGAACGCACCGACTGCCTGGCCGACATCGCCCTGCTCGGCCCGCCCGGCGCGCCGCTGCTGCCACTGGTGGAACGCTGCCTGACGGAGGGCCACCCGCGGCAGCGAGTGGAAGCCGCCGAAGCGCACTGGCGAATCACCGGCGACCCCGACCGGGCCCTCCCCGTCCTGCTCGCCGCACTGTCCCGCCGCGCGCCGGCCGTCCACGCCCTCACCGTGCTGCGCCGGATCGGCCGGCCGCTGCCGCCCGAGCACCGGGCGCTGCTCGAGGGGTGGTTGGCCACGGACCAGCGCGTACCGGTCGGGGAGGACCACTTCTGGAACATGCGCGAGGAGGACCGACTCCGCGCGGAGGCCCGGCTGCTGCTCGCCCAGCAGTCCTGACATAGTGACGGCCCGCCGCACCCATGGGGAAGATGCGGCGGGCCGTCCGTTCATTGTGCGACGAGGTGTCAGCCCAGGCTGGTGAAGAGGGAGTTCAGCAGGGTGCCGGAGTTGTCGTCGTTCTCCAGGGCGAAGGCGAACATGCCGGCCAGGCCCTTGGACTTGGCGTAGGCCGCGCGGGCCTGGATGGCCTTCGGGTCGTCACCGGTCCAGAAGTTGGTGCCGTCGTAGACCCAGGTGGACTCGGTGATCGGGTCCCAGTGGGTGTTCTGGGCGGTCAGGGTGAGCTCGCGCCAGCTGGCGAGGCCGGCTTCCTGGCTGCCGGGCTTGGCGGGGGTGGCGCCGGTGGCCTTCTGGTAGAGGCCGTAGTTGTTGCCGGCCTGGACGCCGGTCCATCCGCGGAAGTAGAACGGGACGCCGAGGACGATCTTGTTGGCGGGGAAGCCGCCGGTGATGCCGTACTCGGGGAGGCCGGTGGTGTAGGCGGCCAGCGCGGTGTCCACGTTGTACTTGGCGGTGCCGGGGGCGATCGGCAGGGTCGGGTCGGCGGGGCTGTCGTGCAGCGGGTCCTGGAGGTTGGTGGGGCCGGTGGCGTCCCAGGAGCCGTGCATGTCGTAGGTCATGATGTCGGCGTAGTCGAGGTACGCGCCGATCTTGTCGGTCTCGATGGACGAGATCTTGTCCTGTCCGGACGGCAGGGCCGCGGTGAGCAGGAACTTCTTGCCGAGGCTGGCGCCGTAGGTGTCCAGCTGGCTGCGGAACTCGGCGAGCAGCGCGGTGAAGTTCTGCTTGTCGGCGGCGGAGTAGTGGTTGCCGGTGTGGCCGCCGGCCGAGCCGGGGTACTCCCAGTCGATGTCGATGCCGTCGAAGATGCCCGCGGCGCTGGCGGCGCCGCCGGAGGCGTCACCGGCCACGCCGGTCGGCAGGTTGCCCTTGAGGAACATGTCGATGCAGGACGAGACCAGCTTCTTGCGCGAGGCGTCGGTGGCCGCCGCGTCGGAGAAGTACTTGGAGTAGGTCCAGCCGCCGAGCGACAGGGTGACCCGCAGGTTCGGGTTCTTCGCCTTGAGCTGGCGCAGCTGGTTGAAGTTGCCCTTCAGCGGCTGCTGCCAGTCGTCGCCGGAGCCGTCGACGGAGATGGCACCGCTGTAGTCCATCTGGTAGTCGGCGTACGCGTCGGCCGCGCCGTCGCCCGCGTTCGGGTTGTCCTCGTGGCTGGCGTCGGAGGCCTTGACCGCCTCGAAGCAGTTGAGGTTGGTCGGGTGGATGTTCTCGAACGCGTAGGAGATGACGTCGAGCTTGCCGGCCGCGCCGGAGGTGTCGACGTTCTTCGGGTAGTAGGCGGCGTCGTACACCGACCACTGGTCGAAGTAGGCGGACTTGACCGGCTTGGCGGTGGCGGGCGCGGCGGCGGTGGAGGTGGTCACCGCGGCGGACTGCTGGGAGGCGTGGCCGGCCTTGTCGTACGCCTGGACGGTGAAGGTGTACGAGGTGTTCGGCAGCAGCGAGGAGATCGCGATGGAGGTGCCCATCGAGGTGCCGACCAGCTGGCCCTTCGACCAGACCTTGTAGCCGACGTAGTTGTCGGTGGAGTCGGTCGAGGCGTTCCACTTCAGCACCACGGCGTTGGCGGTGGTGCTGCCGACCGTCACTCCGCCCGGGACGGTGATCTTGCCGTCGCCGGCGGGGCCGTTGCCGGTGCCGGAGCTGGAACTCGCGGACGGCGAGGGCGAGGTGGAGGTGGACGGGCTGGGGGAGGCGCTCTGCGAGGGGCTGGCCGAGGCCGAGGCGCTGGCGCTCGCGGAGGTCGACGGGCTCGGGGAGCCGCCGCCGTCGGGGCCGGTCAGGCTGAGGTCGTCGGCCTGGTAGGCGCCGGCGCCGTACCAGCCGTGGGTGAACACCGTCACCGAGGTGGTGGTCGCGCCGGTGGTGAAGGTGGTGCTCAGCTGGGTCCAGTTGGCCGCGGCCGGAGTCCAGGTGGAGGCGTTGACGCCGGTGCCGGTGGCGCCCAGGTACACGTAGTTGCCCTTGAGCCAGCCCGCCAGGGTGTACTTGGTGTTCGGCTGGACGGTGACGGTCTGCTGGCACTGGCCGGTGTCGCCGGCGGTGGCGTTGGCGTTCAGTGCGTAGGTCCCGCCGTGTGCGCCGGTGTTGACCACCGAGGCGCTGGTGCAGGTCCAGCCGCTCGGGCTGCCGGTCTCGAAGTCGCCGTTGGCGAGCAGGTTGACGGCGGCGGCCGAGGCGCTGCCCATGGAGAGCGCGAGCGCGGTGGAGCCGACCGTCATGGCGGCGGCCACCACGAGGGCGCCGGCGCGGCGACGGGAGGGGGCCCGGCGCGTCGACCCGGGTGCGGGCGTGGCCCGTTCAAGCATGGAGGAACCTCCGGAGTCAGTGGGGTTTGTCCGGTAGGTGCGGTGGCCCGACGGGCCCAGGTGGGAGCCTGTGCGCTTTGGGGTGAGCGCGTCACCTAGATTGGACTGGACCAATCGTCCGGGTCAAGGATTTCGGCTCACGAACCGTCAGGAAGCTTTCCGATCGGTTCGGTTGGGGAGGGCCGGGCGGGGCCGGGGATCGCGCCGTTGTGCGCCTTTGGCTTTCAGTTGCATATGACTTGCAATTACGAGCTGATCAAAGGAAGGATGATGCGGCTCGCCACCCTCCCGGAAGGACCTCCCCAATGCCCGCGCCCACGCGCCTGCGCGACCGGCTCACCCGCGAGGAGTGGATCCGGCTGGCCGGAATGGCCGCGTTCGTCCTCGCCCTGCACGTGGTCGGCTGGTTCACCCTGCTGGCGGTCATCGCGCCCAAGCACTACGACGTCGGCGGCCAGGTGTTCGGCGCCGGCATGGGCCTGACGGCGTACACCCTGGGCATGCGGCACGCCTTCGACGCCGACCACATCGCCGCCATCGACAACACCACCCGCAAGCTGATGGGCCAGGGCAAGCGCCCGCTCTCGGTGGGCTTCTGGTTCTCGCTCGGGCACTCCTCGATCGTGTTCGGCCTGTGCGCCCTGCTGGCGTTCGGCATCCGCTCGCTGGCCGGGCAGGTCGAGTCCGACGAGTCGGCGCTGCACAAGGCGACCGGCCTGATCGGCGTCACCGTCTCCGGCACGTTCCTGGTGCTGATCGGCCTGATCAACCTGGGCGCCTTCAACGGCATCCTGAAGGTGTTCCGGCGGATGCGGCAGGGCGACTTCGACGAGGCCGAGCTGGAGCGCCAGCTCGACAAGCGCGGTTTCCTGAACCGGATCCTCGGCAAGGTCACCCGGGCGGTCACCAAGCCCTGGCACATGTACCCGGTGGGCCTGCTGTTCGGCCTCGGCTTCGACACCGCCACCGAGGTGTCGCTGCTGGTGCTGGCCGGCGGCGCGGCCGCGTTCTCGCTGCCCTGGTACGCGCTGCTGGTGCTGCCGATCCTGTTCGCGGCGGGCATGAGCCTGCTGGACACCATCGACGGCTCGTTCATGAACTTCGCCTACGAGTGGGCGTTCTCCAAGCCGGTCCGCAAGATCTACTACAACCTCACCGTCACCGGCCTGTCGGTGCTGGTGGCGCTGGTGATCGGCGTGGTCGAGCTGGTCGGCCTGCTGGCCGAGAAGCTGGACATCACCAGCGGCCCGATCGGCTGGATCGGCTCGCTCGACCTCAACCTGGTCGGCTACGTGATCGTCGGCCTGTTCGTGCTCACCTGGGGCGCCGCGATGGCGTTCTGGAAGTTCGGCAAGGTCGAGCAGAAGTGGTCGGCGGGGCTGCGCGAGCAGTCCTGACCGACGCGTCGTCAGCGCACAAGGGGCACCCGGCGGGTGCCCCTTTCGCATGTGCGGGGGCCGGGGTGTACCCGCTCGGTGGCGAGAAGTTCACGTCAAGGCCCTTGTCGGGCCAACTTCTACGCGCGTATCTTTCTGGCTGGATCTACGCGAGTTGCCGTTCGGGGCCCGCCCGGCAGGGCCGGAGAGGCCCCGGCGGTCAGCCTCCTGACGAACCCTCAATGCCACCCGGCGCCCGAGTGACGGCGACCGGGCCATGGTCCTGCCACGAAGGAGCCCCGCCAAGGTGCCCAGCCCCACCCCCGCCCGCCGCTCCCGCCGCACGCTGCTGCGCGTCACCGCGCCGGCCGCGGTCGCCGCGTCCCTGGTCCTCGTCCCGCTGCCGGGCGCGTTCGCCGCGCCGTCCACCGGTGCGGTGATCGCCGAGGTGTACGGCGGCGGCGGCAACTCCGGTGCGACGCTGAAGAACGACTTCATCGAGCTCGGCAACCCGACCGGCGCCGCCTTCGGCCTGTCCGGCTACAGCGTGCAGTACCTGCCCGGCAGCCCCGGCGCCACCACCCAGTGGGGCGTCACCCCGCTGAACGGCTCGATCCCGGCCGGCGGCCGCTACCTGATCTCCGAGGCGCCCGGCGCCGGCGGCACCGCCGACCTCCCGGCCGCCGACGCCGGCGGCAGCCTGAACATGTCCGCCACCTCCGGCACCGTCGCGCTGGTCAACGGCACCGCGCCGCTGAGCTGCAAGACCGCCGCCGACTGCGCCGCCGACACCCGGATCGTCGACCTGGTCGGCTTCGGCTCCGCCGTGGTCCGCGAGGGCAGCGGCCCGGCCGCGGGCGCGTCCAACAGCGCCTCGGTGGCCCGCGGTTCGTCGCTCGCCGACACCGACGACAACGCCAAGGACTTCACCGCCGGCGACCCGACCCCGGTCAACTCCAAGGGCCAGACCACGGGCGGCGGCACCACCCCCGGCGGCGGCGGTGGCACGCCCGTCCCCGGCGACGTGCGGATCCACGACATCCAGGGCACCACTCGGATATCGCCGCTGAACACCAAGACCGTCACCAACGTCCCCGGCATCGTCACCGGCGTGCGCGGCTACGGCACCAAGGGCTTCTGGATCCAGGACCCCAACCCGGACAACAACCCCGCCACCAGCGAGGCCGTCTTCGTCTTCACCGGCTCCGCCGCCCCGACCGTCAAGGTCGGCGACTCGGTGCTGGTCACCGCCAAGGTGAGCGAGTACTACCCGAACAGCGCGGGCGGCTCGCAGTCCGTCACCGAGCTGACCGGCCCGAAGGTCACCGTGCTGTCCTCCGGCAACGCCGTGCCCGCCCCCGTGGTGCTGGACGCCGCCAAGATCCCGGCCGCGTACGCCCCGGACGCCGCCGGCGGCTCGATCGACAACCTGCCGCTGGACCCGTCGAAGTACGCCCTCGACCTGTACGAGTCGCTGGAGGGCATGAACGTCGAGGTCCGCGACGTGCCGGTGGTGCAGGCCACGGACAAGTACCACGAGCTCTGGGTGGACGCTTCGTCGGCCGACCCGCGCACCAACCGCGGCGGCGTGGTCTACCTCGGCTACGACAAGCCGAACAACGGCCGGATCATGATCCAGTCGCTGCCGCCGCTGACCGAGCAGCCCTTCCCGGTCGCCAACGTCGGTGACAAGCTGACCGGTTCCACCGCCGGCCCGCTCGACTACAACCAGTTCGGCGGCTACACCATCGCCGCGAACACCGTCGGCACCATCCAGGACAACGGCCTGCAGCGCGAGGTCGCCGACCGGGCACTGCCCAGCGAACTCGCCATCGCCACCTACAACGTGGAGAACCTCGCCCCCGGCGACCCCGACGCCAAGTACAGCGAGCTCGCCCAGGCCGTCGTCACCAACCTGCGCTCGCCCGACATCGTCGCCCTGGAGGAGATCCAGGACAACAGCGGCGCCGTCGACGACGGCACCGTGGACGCCTCGGTCACCGTGCAGAAGTTCATCGACGCGGTCAAGGCCGCCGGTGGCCCCGCCTACGACTGGCGCTCCATCGACCCGGTGAACGACAAGGACGGCGGCCAGCCCGGCGGCAACATCCGCCAGGTCTTCCTGTTCAACCCCGACCGGGTCTCCTTCACCGACATCGCCGGCGGCGACTCCACCACCGCCGTCGACGTCACCGGCACCGGCAAGCGCACCTCGCTGACCGCCTCGCCCGGCCGCATCGACCCGAACAACGAGGCCTGGAACAGCAGCCGCAAGCCGCTGGTCGGCCAGTTCAGCTTCCACAACAAGCCGGTCTTCGTGATCGCCAACCACTTCAACAGCAAGGGCGGCGACCAGGGCATCGACAGCCGCTTCCAGGCCCCCACCCGCAGCTCCGAGGTGCAGCGCCAGAAGCAGGCCGAGATCGAGCACGCCTTCATCGCCAAGCTGGAGGCCGCCGACCCGAACGCCCGGATCGTCTCGCTCGGCGACTTCAACGACTACCAGTTCTCGCCCGCGATGCAGACCCTCACCAAGGACGGCGTGCTCCGCGACCTGGTGAACGACCTGCCCGCGAGCGAGCGCTACTCGTACGTCTACCAGGGCAACTCGCAGGTGCTCGACCACATCCTGGTCAGCCCCGCGTTCAAGCAGCAGCACGTCCGCTACGACGTGGTGCACATCAACAGCGAGTTCGCCACGCAGGCCTCCGACCACGACCCGCAGGTGGTCCGCGTCAAGCCGTGACGGCCCTTCGGGAGCCCTCGTTCCGCCTGAATCGGTGGGGCGGGGGCTCCTGCGTTGTTACCGGTGGGTTGACCTCGCGGCCGGGTGGCCGCAGGATCGGGGCTCACTGTCTCTGGGAAGGACCTCGGATGGCCCTCGACGCCGACGTCATCGTGATCGGAGCCGGCCTCGCAGGCCTGGCCGCCACCGCCGAACTCGCCGACGCCGGACGGCGCGTCATCCTGCTCGACCAGGAACCCGCCGGGTCGCTCGGCGGGCAGGCGCACTGGTCCTTCGGCGGACTCTTCCTCGTCGACTCGCCCGAACAGCGCCGGATGCGGATCAAGGACTCCCGCGAACTCGCCTGGCAGGACTGGCTCGGCACCGCGGGCTTCGACCGCCCCGAGGACGCCTGGGCGCGCCGCTGGGCCGAGGCGTACGTCGACTTCGCGGCCGGCGAGAAGCGGGCCTGGCTGCACGCGATGGGCGTCCGGCTGTTCCCGGTGGTCGGCTGGGCCGAACGCGGCGGACTGCTCGCCACCGGACCGGGCAACTCCGTCCCGCGCTTCCACATCACCTGGGGCACCGGGCCCGGCCTGGTCGAACCGTTCGCCCGCCGGGTCCGCGACGCCGTCCGGGCCGGACGGGTCACGCTGCGCTTCCGGCACCGCGTCACAGGCCTTGCCGCGAGCGGCGGTTCACTCGACACCGTCACCGGCGAGATCCTCGCGCCGTCCGCCGTACCGCGCGGCGAGGCCAGCTCCCGCACCGTCGCCGGGCAGTTCGAACTGCGCGCCCAGGCCGTGATCGTCGCCTCCGGCGGCATCGGCGGCAACCACGACAAGGTCCGCGCCGCCTGGCCCGAACGGCTCGGCACCCCGCCCGCCCGGATGCTCTCCGGCGTCCCCGCGCACGTCGACGGCCTGATGCTCGACGTCGCCGCCGAAGCCGGCGCCGGACTCGTCAACGGCGACCGGATGTGGCACTACACCGAGGGCATCGAGAACTGGAACCCGATCTGGGCCCGGCACGGCATCCGCATCCTGCCCGGCCCGTCCTCGCTCTGGCTCGACGCCACCGGCGCCCGCCTCCCCGTCCCGCTGTTCCCCGGCTTCGACACCCTCGGCACCCTCGACCACATCATGCGCACCGGCCACCAGCACACCTGGTTCGTGCTCACCCAGAAGATCATCGAGAAGGAGTTCGCACTCTCCGGCTCGGAACAGAACCCCGACCTGACGGGGCGTTCCCTTCGACGGGTGCTCGGGCGGGCGCTGCCCGGCGCACCCGGGCCGGTCGAGGCCTTCAAGCAGCGGGGCGCGGACTTCGTGGTGGCCTCCACGGTGGAGGAGCTCGTGCGCGGCATGAACGAGCGCCAGGACGGCGCCCCTGCGATCGACGCCGACGCGCTGCGCCGCGAGATCGAGGCCCGCGACCGCGAGATCGCCAACCCCTTCGGCAAGGACCTCCAGGTCACCGCGATCCACGGCGCCCGCCGCTACCTCGGCGACAAGCTGATCCGCACCGCCACCCCGCACCGCCTGCTCGACCCCGCCGCCGGACCGCTGATAGCCGTCCGGCTCCACATACTCACCCGCAAGTCCCTCGGCGGCCTGCACACCGACCTCGACTCCCGCGTCCTGCGCTCCGACGGCTCGGTGCTGGACGGCCTCTACGCGGCAGGCGAGGCAGCCGGCTTCGGCGGCGGCGGCATCCACGGCTACCGCTCCCTCGAAGGCACCTTCCTCGGCGGCTGCCTCTTCACCGGCCGCACCGCCGGCCGGGCAGCGGCAGCCGCCACCGCCTGATCCGCGTACTACCGGCCGGTCGCGCCGTCGATCTGCTCCCGCAGAATGTCGGCGTGACCGGCGTGCCGGGCCGTCTCACTCGTCATGTGGGCGACCACCCAGCGCACCGACAGCAACTCCTCACGGACCGGCACCGCCACCGGACGCGACAGGTCGGCGGACGCGCCGATCGCTGCGTCACTGGCCTCGATCGCCTCCGCGTATGCGGCCAGCACCTGCCCGGCGCTGGTGTTCGCCGGGACCGCCATGTCGAAGTCCACGTTCTCGTACGCCATTTGGCCCGCCACATGGTGCCCGAACCAGTACCGCTCGGCCGCCGTCAGGTGCTGCACCAGACCCAGCAGGTTCGTCCCCGTCCCGACCAGGACGCGGCGCAGTTCTTCCTCCGTCAGCCCCTCGGTCTTCTTGACGACGGACTCCCGGGCGAACCTCAGGAAGGCCAGCGCGGTGTCGAGTTCGCCGCTGTCGTTGAACGGAACGGGGCGGCGCTGGGTCTCGGTCGCAGTCATCCTTCGAACCTATCCGGCCGCCCGCGTGGGTCGCACCGAGATTTCCGGGTCGGTCAGCCCTGGCCGGTCAGCTGGGCCAGGACGATCTTGGCCATGGTCTCGGCGCCGAGCGTGGACTCCGGATCGAGGGCCAGCTCGCCGAGAACGGCGACCGCCGCCGCCGGGTCGGTGTGCTGGAGCAGCAGCGCCTTGTTGACCAGCAGCATCCCCCGGGTCTCCCCGTCCGGGTCCCCGGCCAGCCCGCGTTCCAGGGCGTCGATCTGCTCGTCCGGGTCGGTCAGCAGCGCGGCCAGCTCCTTCCAGGCCGGCGGGAAATCCGGGAAGCGCTGCACGATGCCCTGGAGCAGCTCACGCTTCTGCGTCGGATCCTCCAGCCACTCCAGCTGCAGGAACGCCTGACTGAAACCGTCGAACAGCTCGCCGCGAAGCTCCCGGCGCAGCGTGTCCAGCGTGGTCTTGCAGGTGAAGAACCCGCGCGGCGCGATCCGGTCCACCTCCGCGTACAGCTTCTCCGCCCCCACAGCGTCACCCTGCAACAACACCGTGAACGCCGCGTCGTACGACGGATGCGGCCACCCCGGCGCCAGCGCCTGAGCCTGCCCCAACAGCCCGAGCGCCTCCTCGTACTCGCCGCGCTCCCCAGCCTCCCGCCCCCGCTGATGCAACAGCCGCGCCTGCGCCGGTACTTCCTCACCCCCGACGAGCTCCCACCCCACCTCCCCGCTCACCCCGGCCAGGTCCTCCTCCGTGAGCTCCCGCCCCGCCTCGTCCCTGAACACAACCCGTCCGGCCATCGGTACCCCCACTCGTCGCAGCAAATCCGTCGGGTGAGGCTACCGGGTGCAGAGAGCCGGCGTGGAGGAGAAGTACGCGGGCTCCCTGAGGCTCCATGAGAGTGTCGGAGAAGCCTGCTCCCGGCCCGCACCCACGAACCCTCCGGAGTTGCCCCAGTGACGAGCAACACTGCACAGCAGGACGCCGCCGTTGCGGACAAGGCGATCCTTGCGAACAGCGCCTACGCCGACGGACGCCACCTGGCCGCCCGCCAGTCGATCTACCGGTGGCAGTGGCCGCAGTACGACCTGCCCGGGATCGTCGTCGAGGAGCTGGCCGATACGAGCGGGACCGTCCTCGATGTGGGGTGCGGCAACGGCAAGTTCGTGAGCCGCCTGCACCGGGACCGCCCGGACCTCCGGGTTGTCGGGACGGACATCTCGGCCGGCATCCTCGCCGATGTCGAGAAGCCGGTGCTGGTGGCCGACGCCCAAGCCCTGCCCTTCGCCGACGACAGCGCCGGCGCGGTGCTGGCCCTGCACATGCTGTACCACGTGGGCGACATCCCGGGCGCGGTCGGCGAGTTGGCGCGGGTGTTGCGGCCCGGCGGGGTGCTGATCGCTTCGACCAACAGCGAGAGCGACAAAGTGGAGCTGGACCGGCTCTGGGCGCGGGCGGCCGGGGACGTGCTCGGGGTGGCGGAGGGGCCGGGGCGGGTGTCGCTGAGTGCGCGGTTCTCGTTGGAGCGGGCACCCGGGATCCTCGGTGAGGTGTTCGGGGAGGTGCGGGTGCGGCCGTTGCCCGGGGTGATCGAACTGACCGATCCGGCACCGGTGGTGGCGCACCTGGCGTCGTACGAGGCATGGGCGGGGCAGTGCGGGGTGCCGTTCCGGGAGACGGTGGCGCGGGCCGCCGAGATCGTGGCGGACGTGATCGAGTCCGAGGGGGCATTTTGGATCGGGTGCCTCGGCGGGGTGCTGGTGTGCCGGTACTGAGTGGGCGGGTGCGGAGAATGGGGAGCGTGAACAGAGCGGAGTTGGATGGGCGGCCGGTGACGGTCGGGGAGTTGCAGGTGTTGGCGCTGACGAATTACGGGCACTTCACCACGATGTTGGTGGAGGACGGCCGGGTGCGGGGGCTGGGGTTGCATCTGGCGCGGTTGGAGCGGGACTGTGCGGCGGTGTTCGGGGTGCGGCCGGATCGGGAGTGGGTGCGGGAGTTGGCGCGGCGGCAGGCTCCGGCGCGGGGGGCGGTGGTGGTGCGGGTGACGTTGTTCGATCCGGCGATCGACCTGGGGAGTGTCGGGGGGCCGGCGCATCCCCGGGTGTTGGTGACGGCCCGTTCGGCGGGGAGTGGGGTGCCGGGGGCGACGAGGGTGCGGACGGTGCGGTATCGGCGGGATCTGCCGGAGGTGAAGAGTGTGGCGCTGTTCGGGGCGTTGCGGCAGCGGCGGCTCGCGCAGCAGGCGGGGTTCGACGACGCGCTGTTCGTGGACGAGGCGGGCGGGCTGACGGAGGGCGCGACGTGGAACGTCGGGTTCCTGCGGGGCGGTGAGGTGGTGTGGCCGCAGGGGGAGTACCTGGCGGGTACGGCGATGGCGCTGCTGCGGCAGGAGTGCGGTGGCAGTGAGGAGCGGGTGGGCCGGGAACTGGCGGGCGTGGACGCGGTGTTCGCGACCAATGCGACCACCGGCGTGCGGGCGGTGGCGGCGGTGGACGGCCGGGAGTTCGATGTCGAGGCGGCGGGCCTGGCGCGGTTGCGGGCGGCGTACCTGGAGGTGCCGGGTGACCCGCTGTGAGCTGTGACGACGAGTCGTGATCGGGCCGGGCACCTCGCGGCGTACCTGGAGGTGCCGGGTGACCCGCTGTGAGCTGTGACGACGAGTCATGATCGGGCCGGGCACCTCGCGGCGGAGGTGGCTTTACCAACACATGGTCTGATCATGTGCTCGGCCAGACCGACGCGATGACGCTCGTTCACCGAGCATCCGGATGGCGGCCACCGGTCACTGACAGTCTCCCGCGCATGGATATCCCCAACATGGGCGTGCCCGCCCAGCTGGCCGCTCGCATGAACATGGCCGAGCAGCACGAGTACCTGCGCAGCAAGCTCTCCCGCCGCACCCTGCTGCGCTCCAGCGCGGTGACGGTCGGCGTGCTGGCCGTCGGCGGGGCGCTGGGCTCCGGCACGGCGTTCGCCGACCAGGCCGCGAAGCAGGGCAACGCGACGGACGCGGTGTCCGGTGCGCTGGTCGCCCCGGTCGGTCGTCACCTGCAGTTCGGTGCCGAGGCCGACACCCAGATGCGGGTGTCCTGGCAGGTGCCGGCGCCGGTGAAGAAGCCGTTCCTGCGCTTCGGCCGGCACCCGTGGGAGCTCAGCCACAAGATCGAGGCCGAGGTTCGGGCGCTGCACACCCCCGCGCTGGTCGACGGTGCCACCCCGGTCGACCAGTACTACCTGCACGTGGAGCTGAACCACCTGCAGCCCGGCACCACCTACTACTACGGCGTCGGCCACGAGGGCTTCGACCCGGCGTCGCAGCAGGCGATCTCGACGCTCCAGACCTTCACCACCGCGCCGTCCCGCAACGGCCGGCGGGGCCGCCCGTTCGAGCCGTTCACCTTCACCGCCTTCGGTGACCAGGGCGTCTCCTCGCACGCGGCCGGCAACGACCACGTGATCCTGGCCCAGAAGCCGGTGTTCCACCTGCACGCCGGCGACATCTGCTACGCCGACCCGATGGGCCAGGGCAAGGACAGCGACCGCGTCGCGTTCAACGCGCTGACCTGGGACGCGTTCCTCGCGCAGACCGAGACGGTGGCGGCGAAGATCCCGTGGATGGTCGCCTACGGCAACCACGACATGGAGGCCTGGTACTCGCACAACGGGTACGGCGGCGACGACGCCCGCTTCACCCTGCCGACCAACGGCCCGGACCCGCGCAAGGCGCCCGGCGTCTACGCGTTCAACTACGGCAACGTGGGCGTCATCTCGCTGGACGCCAACGACGTCTCCTACGAGATCCCGGCCAACCTGGGCATCACCGCGGGCCGCCAGACCGAGTGGCTGGAGCGCAAGCTGCGCGAGCTGCGGGCGGACGAGGCGATCGACTTCGTGGTGGTCTTCTTCCACCACTGCGCCTTCTCCACCACCCACCAGCACGCCTCCGACGGCGGCGTCCGGGACGCCTGGGTGCCGCTGTTCGAGAAGTACCGGGTGGACCTGGTCATCAACGGCCACAACCACGTGTACGAGCGCACCGACGCGATCCTCGGCAACAAGGTCAACAAGGCGGTGCCGAGCGGTGCCGGCATCGACCCGGCCAAGGACGGCGTGGTGTACGTGACCGCCGGTGCGGCCGGCCGCAGCCTGTACTCGTTCGACGCCCCCGACACCTACGAGGGCCACGAGAACCACCAGGACGAGGTGGTCACCTACCACTTCGACAAGGGCAGCGTGAAGGTCGCGGAGACCGTGCAGTGGTCGCGGGTCCGCTACACCGGCTACTCGTTCATCAAGGTGGACGTCACCCCGGCGCACCGTGGTGCGACCAGCACCATGAAGGTCACCGCGCTCGCCGAGAACGGCACCCAGATCGACCACTACTCGATCACCCGCCGCGCGGGCCGCAGCGAGCACGGTCACTGACGCCCACGTGCGGCGCCCCCGGCCCCGGTGCTGTCGGGTCCGGGGGCGCCGCCGTCTAGGGTTGTTCGGTGAGTACCGCCCGTTCGATCACGTTGTTCGCCGTGGCCGCGCTGCTGGAGATCGGCGGCTGCTGGCTGGTCTGGCAGTCCGTCCGCGAGTCCCGCCCGTGGTGGCTGGCCGGCCTCGGCGTCCTCGCGCTCGGCCTGTACGGCTTCACCGCCGCCCTCCAGCCCGACGCCAACTTCGGCCGGGTGCTGGCCGCGTACGGTGGGGTCTTCGTGGCGGGCTCCCTGCTGTGGGGCGTCGTCGTGGACGGCTTCCGCCCCACCCGCTGGGACGTGTTCGGCGCGCTGATCTGCCTGGCCGGCGTCGGCGTGATCATGTACGGACCGCGCCGCTGAGCGGGCCTCAGGCCGCGACCCACCGCCAGCCGTTCTTGTCCTCGCACCGGATGGTGCGCCCCGAGGCGTCCGTACCCGACACCCCGTGGTCCGAAGCCCGGCAGTACTGGCCCGCCTTGTAACAGTTCCCCGCGTTCGACAACGGGTGGCACCCCGCCGCCTCCTGCGTGTGCGTCGGCTCCGCCGGCGGCTTGGCGGTGGTGGTCTTCGGCGCGGGCTGCGGCGGCTGGGTGGCCGGCGGGGTCGGCGTCTCGGCGCTCGGGCTCGGCGTCGGGCTCGGTGTCGGGCTCGGTGTCGGCGTGGGCGACGGCGTCCCGGACGCGCTGGGCGATGGCGCGCTGCTGCTGACGACGGCGGGTGTGGACGGCGCGGCGGGCGCCGTGTCGGCGGGCTCGCAGGCGGTGGCGAACAGTGCGGCGGCCAGCAGCGCACCGGCCGCGGAGGCCCGGCGCAGGCGGAGGGAGAAGGACAAGACGGCTCATCTCGGAAGGGCGGCTCAGGACGGGACGCCATCCTTCCGAGTGTGTGCGAGCCGTGTAGTTCGAGTGATGGGTTCGTTATCGATCGGCAACCGGAGCGCGGTGCAGCAACGTACCTTCGACGCAGGCCCGGACGTGCCGGCTCGGGTCCTCGCGTAGCTGCCGGATCACCGCGAAGGCCTCCGAAGTGCCGATCAGCGCAAGTGACTTGACGGCCTGGGCGCGTACCCGCTGGTCGCCGTCCCGGGTGGCGGCTTCGAGGCGCTTCAGCCGCTCCGGTCCGTCCGGGAGCCGGGGTTCGAGCCAGGTTCGGGAGATCGGTTCGCGGATCCAGGAGATCCGACGTTCGACCAGGGCGGGGTCGGTCTCGGCGATCCGCCGGATGCCGTGGGTGGCGAGTCGCCGGATCTTCCGGTTGGTCGTGGTGTTGACCAACTCGGCCAGCACGTCGAATAGTTCGGGGTCGCCGCGGTCGGCCAGCGGGCGGACCAGCTCGGGCCGGACCACGCCGTGCAGCAGCAGGGTGACGATCAGGTCGGTGGCGCGTCGGTCGGTGCAGCGGGCCAGGGCGTTCATGACCAGCGTGCGGTTGCCGTGGAGCGGGTTGCGGGCCTCGGCGAGGAGCAGGTCCACGGCCGGGTCGGGGCCGAGCTGTGTCAGGGCCGTGATCAGCATCGGCTGTGCCCACTTCGCGCGGCGGAAGGCGTCGACGAGGGCGGGCACCGCCTCGGTCGCGCCGAGTCGGGTGAGGGCCACCACGACGTCGTGGACGACCCCGTTGGTGCGGCCGATGGCGGCGATCAACTCGGGGACGGCCTCGGTGAGTTCGAGCCGGTGGGCGACGTGCGCGGCCCGGTCGGGTGCGGCGGTCGGGTCGCGCAGCACGGCGAGGGCGGCGCGACGGCGGGCCTCGGTGCCGCCGATCGCCTCGATCGCCTCGTCGGCGGCGCGCTGCAGCACACTGCTCCGGTGGCCGAGGGCGGCCGTCAGCACGGGCAGGGCGGACGCGTCACCGTGGCGGCCCAGGGCGCGGACGGCGCCGAGGTGTGACGGGTCGGCGGTGACGAGGGCGATCAGCCGGCGGTTGATCTCCTGCGGCCGGCGGGGCGTCGGTTCGTCCTCGGCGAGCCCCAGGACCGGGCGCAGCCGCTGTAGGTCGTACTCGGTGACGGCTGCGCGGGCGGCGGGGTCGTCGAGGCGGCGCAGGACCCGGGCCGCGCTGTCGCGCAGCAGCTCGTCGGGGTAGGTGACCAGGCGCAGGGCGAGCGGCAGTTGGGCGGTGGTCATGCAGCTGGCGGCGACTTGGATCAGCGTGAGCCGTCCGTTGTGTGCCTGGGCCGGGTCCAGCCGGTCGGCGGCGGCGAGCAGCGGTTCGACCGCTTCCGCGGGACGGATCCGATCGCACATCACCCTGGCGTAATGGGCGGTCTCGGGGTCGGCGGATTCCAGGTCGGCGATCAGCTGCCGGATGCCGGCGGGATCGGGGGCGCCGTGCCGGACCAGGTCGGCTTCGGCCCGCTGCCAGGCCCAGTACTCGGCCATCGCGGCTCTCGGCCCCGGTACGGTCCGCTGGCAGTCGCGGATCAGGGCGCCCCGCGCAAGGGACTTGGCGGAGAGGCGCAGGCGCGCGGTCCACTCGCCCCGGACGGCCTCGGCGGCGTCGATCAGCCGGGTGTCGATCCCGGCCTCGACCAGCTGCGGGCGCCGCCACCCGCCGTGTTCCGCCAGGCCGTGCACGTAGACGGCGGCGACGGTGATCGGGTCGGCGGTGCGGGCGGCGACGGCGGTGGCGAGCTGTTCGATGCCGTCCAGTGCCAGGGTCGGGGTGCCGTCGAACATGACGGTGCGGCCGCGGAGTTGACGGTGGGTGAAGGCCCGGACGGCCGAGGTTCGCATGCCGCGCATTGTGGGCGACCGGGTGCCCGCATCGCCAGCCTCCCTGCTGGGAGCTGCCGGTGCGGGTTCGAACTGCCGTGCTAGGTTCGCCTGGTTTCGACAGCGGATGATCACGAGGGTGGGGCATGGCGGAGCAGCCGGTGCAGCGGATCACGAGCCAGTGGGTGTGTGGGATGTCGGCGGTGGGGGCGCTGGTCCTGCTGGGCACGGTGGCCTGGGGCTCCGGGTTGATGCCGTCGGCGGTCGGGCCGGGGGGTGCCGAGCCGGCTGCCTGCAGGCCGCCCACCGCGAGTGACGACCCGGGCTATCCGGCGACCTGCGCCGCGCTGAACCGCCCCGATCTGCCGCAGCTGCTGAACCTGCCGGGTGAGCACGTCTCGATCGCGCAGCCCGCGGGCTTCCTGCTGACCGCCCCCAAGTCGGCGGCGGAGGTGCAGATCGGCAGTGTCAAGGTCGCCCTGTCGGTGCATCCCACCCGGCAGTACGACGCGGACAGCGCCCTCCTCGACGTGGTCGCCGGCCTGGACCACGTCGCCGGCCGGCCCACGATGCACTACTCGGACCCGACGATCGCCGTCCGGCTCGGCCCCGGTACGGCCGCCCCTGCCGAGCGGTCAAGCGGCCGGGCCGAACACCTGTCGGTCGCCCAGAACGCGGACGGCAGCGGCGGTTCCCTCGAACTGGTCATCTGGGACGTCCAGGGCGGCGAGGTGAACGGCCTGCGGCTGAACACGCTGGCCGAGAAGCTGATACCCACCCTGGACGGCTGGCCCTCGCCCCCGCTCGCCGCCGAGCCGGGCAAGTCGCCCCGGCCGTCCCCGTCCCAGACCCCGGTCCGGCCGTTCGGCGGGCGCTGAGCCGGGCGCTGAGCCGGGCGCCGAGCCGGGACCGGATACCCCACCGTCCGGTACGACGCGGCGGGCAGGCCGACCGGCGTCAGCCCGCTCGGCGACCCGGTGGCCGGTCGGCCGGCCATGGGTCACTCGGAGCCCACGTCCTGGATCAGCTTCGACTCCTCGGGCAAGGCCAAGTCCGGTGACGGCCCCGGCGGCCGCATCGAGTTGGCCGTGTGGCGCGACGACGGTGGCCCGGTGAACCGCGAGACGCTGCTCCGCCTCGCCGAGAAGATGCTGCCCACCCTGGACGGCTGGGGCCCGGCCGGAGCGGCGAGCGGCCCCGGCCGTCGGCTGACGCGCCGCTACTGGCGGTAGGTGGCCAGGAAGCGCCCGATCCGGTTGATGGCCGTCTCCAGGTCGTCGGCGCGGGGGAGGGTGACGAAGCGGAAGTGGTCGGGGCGGGGCCAGTTGAAGCCGGTGCCCTGGACGATGTGGATCTTCTCGCGGAGCAGCAGGTCGAGGACGAAGCGCTCGTCGTCGACGATCTTGTGGACGGCGGGGTCGAGCTTGGCGAAGGCGTAGAGCGCGCCGCGCGGCTTGACGCAGGAGACGCCGGGGATCTCGTTCAGCGCCCGCCAGGTGACGTCGCGCTGTTCGGTGAGGCGGCCGTTCGGCAGGACCAGGTCGTTGATGGACTGCCGGCCGCCGAGCGCGGCCTGGACGGCGTACTGGGCGGGCACGTTGGGGCACAGGCGCATGCCGGCCAGCATGGTGAGGCCTTCGAGGTAGTCCTTGGCGCGCTGCTTGGGGCCGGAGACGACCAGCCAGCCGCTGCGGAAGCCGGCCACCCGGTAGGACTTGGAGAGGCCGTTGAAGGTGAGGGTGAGGACGTCGTCGGCGAGGGCGGCCAGGCAGTGGTGCTCGACGCCGTCGTAGAGGATCTTGTCGTAGATCTCGTCGGCGAAGACCATCAGGTTGTGACGGCGTGCCAGGTCGAGCAGGCCTTGGAGGAGTTCCTTCGGGTAGACCGCGCCGGTCGGGTTGTTCGGGTTGATCACCACGATGGCCTTGGTGCGGTCGGTGATCTTCGAGGCGATGTCGTCCAGGTCCGGGTACCAGTCGGACTCCTCGTCGCACAGGTAGTGCACCGCCTTGCCGCCGGCGAAGGTCACCACGGCCGTCCAGAGCGGGTAGTCCGGCATCGGGACGAGCACCTCGTCGCCGGTGTCCACCAGGGCCTGCACGCTCATCTGGATCAGCTCGGAGACGCCGTTGCCGAGGTACACGTCGTCCACGCCGACGTTCGGGACGCCGCGCTGCTGGTAGTACTGCACGACGGCGCGGCGGGCCGGCAGGATGCCGCGGGAGTCGCTGTAGCCGTGCGCGTTGGCGAGGTTGCGGACGATGTCCTGGACGATCTCCTCGGGCGCCTCGAAGCCGAACGGCGCCGGGTTGCCGGTGTTCAGGCGCAGGACGCTGTGGCCGGCCTCCTCCAGGGCGTTGGCGGTGTCGACGACCGGGCCGCGGATCTCGTAGCACACGTCTTTCAGCTTGCTGGACTGGCGAAACTCCATCAGCGGCCTCCCGACCCGTCACCGAGCCCCTGCGGCCGGCTTGCTTCGTTCTACCAAGTGAGCACTTGGAAAGTCCAACTTCTTGGCTATGCTGACGACATGCCACGCCGAAGCTACGACCAGTACTGCGCCGTCGCCCGCGCCCTGGACGCGGTCGGGGAGCGCTGGAGCCTCCTGATCGTCCGTGAACTCCTCGGCGGACCGCGCCGCTACACCGACCTGCACGCCGACCTGCCGGGCGTCTCCACCGACATCCTGGCGACCCGCCTCAAGCAGCTGGAGGCCGAAGGACTGGTCGAGCGCCGCCGCCTGGAGCGCCCCGCCAACGCCACCGTCTACGAACTCACCGACCGCGGCACCGAACTGCGCCCCGTCATCGAGGCGCTCGCCCACTGGGGCACCCCCGAACTCGGCGAGCCGCGCCCGACCGACGCCTTCCGCGGACACTGGTACGCCGCCAAATGAGTTGAGCCGTACCATAGTTGGGTAAAATCACCTCGTCCGGGCACGACCGGTCGCCCGGCGGCGAACGGGGGGTTCCGCTGTGCTGCGTCCAATCGCGATGCTTGTCGATGTCTACCGCTGGTCACGCCGCCGGTTCGGGCGCCGGCGCCCGGCGTACGACCACACCGAGGCCCACCGCGCCGCCGTCGGCCGGGACGTCGCGGCGGCCCGGCACCACCGCTCCGCCAACCACACCTGGACCGGCGGAGGACCGGCGCAATAGCCCGGTGCTGTCGGCGAGTTGTGCTTGGCTGGCGGCCATGGACGACTCCTCGCGCATGTGGATCACCGCCGTACCCCCGTTCGGGCCGGACGAGATCGGGGTGCTGCTCTCGCTGGACGGCGAGTCCGCCGACCCCGGTGAACAGGCCGCCTTCCGCCTGCTGGACCGCGGCCACGAGGGCGAGGAGGGCGTCTTCTACCTGCTGCCCTTCGACCTCTCCGCCCGCTACACCCGCACCGGCGACCGGCTGGCCGTCACGCTGGTCGCCCAGCGGGCCGTGCTCGACGAGGAACTCGCCGTACCGGAGCGACAGTTGGACGAGGGCGGCTGGGTGACGCTGCTGCGCCGCGAACTCGTCACCGACTTCGAGCCGGCCGAGCAGGACGGCGAGAAGCAGGCCGTCCTGCTGATCGACCACCTCGGGCCGGTGCACACCCTGGACGAACTGCTCGCCGGGTTCGAGGCCGGGGATTCGGGGATCGCGGTGCTCAACGCCCAGTAGGAGGAGGGGACATGCCGGAGACCGACCGTTCGCGCGCGCTGGGCGGGCTGGTGGCGGGGGCGCTCGGGGCGGGCCTGGGGGTGGCCCTGATCCTGCTGGCCTGGGGCGTCATGGCGCTGCTCGGCGACGGCGAGTTCCCATCCGGCCTCCTGGGTGCGGCGCTCATTCCGGCGGGCGGCCCCATGCGCTCGCTGTGGGAGCGCCGGCCCGTGAACCGGCGGCCCGCCGTGCTGGTCGCGCTGCTCCTGCTCCTGCTGGTCGTCCTGTTCGCGACCGCCCTCGGCGACCTCTACGCGGAGGAGCACGATCAGTCGGGCCTCGCTCAACTTCTGTTCGGCTACGCCCCGGGGGTGTTGCTGTTCGGCACGGTCTTCGGCGCACTGTGCGGCGAGTCCGTCGACGAGCCGGGCCGCCACTGGCTGCGCTTCACCGGCCGCGGGGGCCGCTTCCATCTCGCCGTGTACGGCGGCCTGTTCGCGCTGCTGATGCTGACGGTGGCCGCGATCGGGGCCTCCGCCTGACAGTGGCTCCCCAGCATGGGGACACGCCCGATTAGGGTGCTATCGCGGAGTCTTGGGCCTTTTGCCCGGTATGGTCGGCGGGCGTCCGATCGTCCCCCCTGGGAGCATCCGCCATGCCGCAGCCCCAACCGGTCCTCGCCAATCTGACCGGGGCCGCCGTGTTCCTGGTGCTCGGCATCGAGGACGGTGGCGAGCAGACCGTCCGCGACCTGCTGCCCGACCTCGGTGGGCTGACCCGCTCGGTCGGCAGCCGCGCCCCGCACGACGGGCTGGCCCTGGTCGTCGGCATCGGATCGGACGCCTGGGACCGGCTGTTCGCCGGCCCCCGCCCCGCCGGGCTGCACCCCTTCGAGGAGTTGGCCGGCTCCCGGCACCTCGCCCCCGCCACCCCCGGCGACCTGCTGCTGCACGTCCGCGCCGAACGCATGGACCTGTGTTTCGAACTCGCCACCAAGATCACCGGCCGGCTCGGCGCCGCGGTGAGCGTCCTCGACGAGACGCACGGCTTCCGGTACTTCGACTGCCGCGACCTGATCGGCTTCGTCGACGGCACGGAGAACCCGGTCGGCCAGGACGCCACCGACGCCGTGCTGATCGGCGAGGAGGACCCGGCGTTCGCCGGCGGCTCCTACGTCATCGTGCAGAAGTACCTGCACGACATGGCCGGTTGGAACGCGCTCAGCACCGAACGGCAGGAGCTGATCATCGGGCGCACCAAGCTCGACAACGTCGAACTGGACGATGCGGCCAAGCCCGCGGACTCGCACGTCGCGCTGAACACCGTCACCGGGCCGGACGGCGAGGGGCTCGACATCTGGCGGCTGAACATGCCGTTCGGCTCGTTCACCGAGGGCGGCGAGTGCGGCACCTACTTCATCGGCTACGCCCGCGACCCGTGGGTGACCGAGGAGATGCTCCGCAACATGTTCCTCGGCCGCGGGCCCGCCACCCACGACCGGCTGCTGGACTTCTCGACTCCCGTCACCGGGACGCTCTTTCACGTCCCGAGCAAGGACTTCCTGAGCGACCCGCCGCCCGCGCCCGGCACCCCCGACGCGGCCCGGGCGCGCACCGACGCACCGTCCGCACCGCAGCCACCGGAACCGTCCGCACCTTCGGCGGCCCGGGACGGCAGTCTCCACATCGGCAGCCTGAAGAGGAGTCTCTCCCCGTGAACAACCTGCACCGCGAGCTGGCGCCCGTCTCCGCCGCCGCCTGGGCCGAAATCGAGGAGGAGGCCCGGCGCACCTTCACCCTGCACCTGGCCGGCCGCCGGGTGATCGACCTGCTCGGCCCCGACGGGCCGGAACTCGCCGCGATCGGCACCGGCCACCTCGCCGACATCGCCGCCCCGTCCTACAACGTCCAGGCCCGGGCCCGGGAATGCCGGGCACTGGTCGAACTGCGCGTCCCGTTCACCGTCACCCGGGCCGCCGTGGACGACGTCGAACGCGGCTCCAAGGACTCCGACTGGGACCCGGTCAAGGACGCCGCCCGCACCATCGCCCTCGCCGAGGACCGCGCCGTCTTCGACGGCTGGTCCGCCGCCGGCATCACCGGCATCCGGGACGGCTCCAGCAACCACCCCGTCGCCCTGCCCGCCGACGTCCGCGAGTACCCCAACGCCGTCAGCCGCGGCCTCACCGCGCTGCGCCTGGCCGGCGTCGGCGGCCCCTACTCGCTGCTGCTCGGCGCCGACATCTTCACCGCCGTCAACGAGACCTCCGACCACGGCTACCCCGTCCACAACCACCTCGCCCGGCTGCTCGACGGCGACATCATCTGGGCCCCCGCCGTCGAGGGCGCCATCCTGCTCTCCGCCCGCGGCGGCGACTTCGAACTCCACCTCGGCGAGGACCTGTCGATCGGCTACCTCTCGCACGACGACAGCACCGTCCACCTCTACCTGCAGGAGTCGCTCACCTTCCAACTGCACACCCCCGAGGCCTCGGTGTCCCTCACCTCCGGCTGATCAATTGGCTTCAGTGGAGCGGGAGTTGGCGTTGGGAGGGGCGGAATCAGGCCAATGGTGAAGGGAGGCTTCCGGGGGTCGGGCGGGGGCGCCACGATGTGAGGCATCGCAAGGGCGTTCGGTGATGAGGGGAGCACGCCGTGTCCGATCCTTCCGTTCCCAAGTGTCCGTTTCTCGACCCCACCGCGGCCTCGCCGCACGCGGAGGCCGCCGAACTGCGGGTGCAGGGCCCGGCGGTGCTGGTCGAGCTGCCGGGCCGGGTCCGCGCCTGGTCGGTGACCAGGCACAGCGTGATCCAGGCACTGACCACCGACCCGCGGGTGTCGCGGGACTTCCGCCGCCACTGGCCGGGGATGGCGGACGTACCGGACGGCTGGGTGCTGGGGTCGGTGGCGTTCCAGGACAGCCTGGTCAACCGGTACGGCGAGGAGCACCGCCGGGCCCGGGGCCGGATCGCCCCGAGCTTCATGCCGCGCCGGGTCAAACTGATGCGCCCCCAGGTGCAGGCGATGGCCGACCAGCTGGTGGCGGCACTCGGCGCGCTCGCGCCGGGTGAGTGCGCCGACCTGCGGTCCGCGCTGGCGAGGCCGCTGACCATGACGGTGATCTGCGACCTGTTCGGCGTGCCCGAGGAGCGGCGCGAGAGGCTGGGCGCGCTGATCGACCGGGCGCTGGACTCCTCCATGGCCGAGGACGCCGCGCTCGCCGTGCAGAACGAACTCTACGAGCGCCTCGGCGAGTTGGCCGCCCACAAGCGGGCCAACCCGGGCGCGGACCTGACCAGCGACCTGCTGCTCTCCGACCGGCCGGGCGAACAGCCGCTGGCGGAACACGAGTTGGTCGGCACGCTGTTCACGATGATCGCCGCCGGCTTCGAGACGGCCGTCAACCTGATCTCCAGCGCCGCGCTGGAACTGCTCACCCACCCCGAGCAACTGGCCCGGCTGCGGGCGGGCACGATCGACTGGACGGACGTGATCGAGGAGACGCTGCGGGTGGAAGGCCCCGTCATGTACGTCCCGCTGCGGTACGCGCTGGAGGACATCGACCTCGGCGAGGGCGTGCTGATCGCCAAGGGCGACCCGATCATGGTCGGCTTCGCCGCCGCGGGCCGCGACCCGCAGGAACACCCGGACCGCCCCGACGAGTTCGACCCCACCCGCACGGACAAGAGCCACCTGGCGTTCGGCCACGGCCCGCACTTCTGCGTCGGCGCACCGCTGGCCCGGCTGGAGGCGGAGGTGGCACTGAGCACCCTGTTCGAGCGACTGCCCGAGCTGGCCCTGGCCGAACCCGGGCAGCGGCCCGCCCGTCTCCCGTCGCTGGTCGTCAACGGCCCGGAGGCCGTGGAGGTGGTGCCCCGGCCCCGCAGCGCCCCGGTTACGCCTGGGTAGGGTGGGGCGGGCAGGAGCGAAAATCCAGGAGGCGGTGTGCGGCAGTACCGGGCGATGGTGGCGGTCGGGGACTCGTTCACCGAGGGGATGTGCGACGACGTCCTGCCGGACGGGGAGTTCCTGGGCTGGGCGGACCGGGTCGCGGGCGTGCTGGCGGCCGAGCAGGACGGCTTCCGGTACGCGAACCTCGCCGTGCGGGGCAAGCTGATCGGCCAGATCCGGGACGAGCAGGTGGGCCTGGCGGCCGCGACCGATGCCGACCTGGTGACGCTGGCGGGCGGGCTGAACGACGTACTGCGGCCCGGGTGCGACGTCGCCGAGGTGGAGCGGCGGCTCGGCGAGTGCACGGCCGAACTGGTCGCCGAGGGCCGCACCGTGGTGCTGTTCACCTCGACCGACCCGACCCGGCGGATGGCCGGCAGCGCGCGACTGCTGCCGGCGATCCTGCGGATGAAGGCGTTCGTCGAACGGACGGTTCGGGAGTACCCGGGCCGGGTGGTGCTGGTCGACCTGTTCTCGGCGCCCGCGTTCGACGACCGCCGGCTGTGGGCGGAGGACCGGCTGCACCTGTCGCCGGAGGGCCACCGCCGGGTCGCGCTGGCGGTGCTGGAGGCACTCGGCCGCCCGTCCGAGGAGGACTGGCGGGCGCCGCTCGCCGAGCCCGACACCCGCACCCGGGGCCAGAAGGTCCGCGAGGACGCCCGCTGGCTGCGCACCCACGTCGGCCCGTGGATCGGCCGGCGGCTGCGCGGCCGCTCCTCCGGCGACGGGCGGCCCGCCAAGCGCCCGGAGCTGCTGCCCTACCAGGCCTGAGGCGCCGTCAGGACAGCCGGATGGTGAGGCCGACGGTGCCGGTCCGGCCGCGGCGCAGCAGGCTGCCGAGGTGGGTGAGTCAGAAGAGCACGTGATACTTGCGGGCGAGCAGCTTCCGGTAGCGCTCGGTGGTGGCCGCGTCGGCGATCACCGCGGTGGCCGGCACGCTCTCGCCGCTGGGGTTGCCGCGCAGGTCGCACGCGCCGACCAGGACGTCGGCGCGCCGCCGGATCCGCTTGACCTTCCACGATTCGGCGGCGGTCCACACCCCGAGGGTGTCGCCGTCGCGCACCATCCACACCGCGGTCGGCACGGCGCTGCCGTCCTTGCGGTAACTGGTGACCAGCAGGTACTTCCCGGCGGCGAGCCGGTCCAATTCGGTGTCGGCCATGGCCGCGAGTGTACGGCCGGCGGCCGGTGCGGTCAGGAGGTGCGGACCGGATCGGCGTCCGGCCGGGGCCCGGCGGGCGCGTCCGCGGCGCGGCGGGCACGGGACGGGACGGTGGCCCGCCACAGCCGGCCGGCCGACCACAGACCCGCCGCCAGCAGCAGCCCGTTGCGGGCCACGATCACCACGGTGGGCCGCCAGCCGCCGGCCATCGCCGCCTCGAAGAACAGCGGGTAGTCGACGGTGGTCAGACCCACCACCGGGATCAGCAGCAGCGCCACCGGCCGCTGGCAGGTGCCCCGCACGGACAGGCAGACCGCGGCCAGCCCGACCAGCCAGATCAGGTACTGCGGGGAGATCACCCGGCTGGTCAGGGTGAACAGCAGCACCGCGCTGAGCGCCGCGTCGTACGGGGTGGCGGCCGTCCAGCGGCGGGCGCGCAGCCGCCACAGCAGCAGCCAGCCGAACGCGGCGGCGGTCAGCAGCAGGGACAGCTGGGACGCCCGGTGCACGTACGGGCCGAGGAACTCCATCGAGCCGTAGTGGTGCTCGACCCGGCCGGGCCAGCCGAACAGCCGGGCCACCTGGAAGGCCGTGCCGCCCAGCGACTCGATCTCCACGCCGCGGGCGCGCTGCGCGTGCAGGAAGTCGAAGGCGTGGTCGAACAGCGCGGCCAGCACCAGCAGCAGGGCGAGCGCGGCGACCACCATCGACGTCCACGCCTGCCGGGTGGTGCGGCCGCGCGGGGTGCCGAGCACCGTCAGCGCCGGCCACACCTTGACCATCGCGCCGATCCCGGCCAGCGCCCCGCCCAGCCGCGGCCGGGCCGGAAGCAGCAGCAGCGCGAGCACCGCCAGCGCCGTCACCGCCAGGTCGTAGCGGCCGTACGGCAGGCCGAGCAGCAGCGGCAGCGTCAGCGTCCACATCCACGCGCCCGACGTCGAACGGCCGGGCCGCCCCAGCGAGACCCGCAGCAGCGCCCACAGGGTCAGTACATCGGCGATCAGCATCAGCAGCCAGAACGCCTGGAGGTACGTCAGGAACGGCAGCAGGTCGGGCGCGAGCATCGACAGCGCCGCGCCCGGCGGGTACTGCCAGGTGACGTCGTTCACCGGGAAGGTGCCGGTGCGCAGCACCTGGGACCAGCCCTGGTACAGCCACTCCACCTCGACGGCGTTCTCGGTCCGGCCCGAGCGGATCACGCCGATCATCAGCATCCGGCTGGCGATCCAGTACACGGCCAGCGCGACGACCTCGCGCGGCCAGGTCGCGGGGCGGGTCCAGCGGATCGGCCGGGCGGGGACCTGCGCCACCGTGTCCTCCAGTGCGGTCGTACTGCGGTCGTACTACAGGGGCGAGCCTTCGTGCGAACTTTCTCATATCAGACAAATCGGGCACGCCTTGATGGGCGCCGGTGCGTGTCCGCCGACGTCCCCGGAACGCGCCACGCCCCCTGCCGCCACCCGGCCGACGGACATCCGTCGGCCGGACCTGCCAGAATGCACGGGCGAGAAAGCGAAACCACCAGAAAGGGTGACCGGCATCGTGACCATGCCCGTCGAACGCAAGATCGCCGAGGAACTGGGCGTCCGCGAGAACCAGGTGCAGGCCGCCGTCGGCCTGCTCGACGGCGGAGCGACCGTCCCCTTCATCGCGCGCTACCGCAAGGAAGCCACCGGCGCCCTCGACGACACCCAGCTGCGCACCCTCGAGGAGCGGCTGCGCTACCTGCGCGAACTGGAGGAGCGCCGGACCGCCGTCCTGGAGTCCATCGACTCCCAGGGCAAGCTCGACGACAAGCTGCGCGCCCAGATCCTCGCCGCCGACTCCAAGGCCCGCCTCGAGGACATCTACCTCCCGTACAAGCCCAAGCGGCGCACCAAGGCGCAGATCGCCCGCGAGGCCGGCCTCGAACCGCTCGCCGACACGCTGCTCGCCGACCCGACCCAGGACCCGGCCGCGCTCGCCGCCACGTTCCTGGGCGAGCAGGTCGCCGACGCCGCCGCCGCGCTGGACGGCGCCCGCGCGATCCTCGTCGAACGCTTCGGCGAGGACGCCGACCTGGTCGGCTCGCTGCGCACCCGGATGTGGACCCGCGGCCGGCTGGTCGCCAAGGTCCGCGACGGCAAGGAGCAGGACGGCGCCAAGTTCGCCGACTACTTCGACTTCGCCGAGCCGTACACCAAGCTGCCCTCGCACCGGATCCTCGCCATGCTGCGCGGCGAGAAAGAAGAGGTCCTCGACCTCGAACTCTCCCCGTACGACGGCGCCGAAGAGGCCGACCTCCCCGGCGCGAGCGACTACGAACAGCGGATCTCCGCCCGGTTCGGCATCGCCGACCGCGGCCGGCCTGCCGACAAGTGGCTCACCGACACCGTCCGCTGGGCCTGGCGCACCCGCATCCTGGTCCGCCTCGGCATCGACCAGCGCACCCGGCTGCGCGCCGAGGCCGAGGACGAGGCGGTGCGCGTCTTCGCCGCCAACCTGCGCGACCTGCTGCTCGCCGCCCCCGCCGGCACCCGCGCCACCATGGGCCTCGACCCCGGCTTCCGCACCGGCGTCAAGGTCGCCGTGGTCGACGCCACCGGCAAGGTCGTCGCGTACGAGACGATCTACCCGCACCAGCCCGCCAACAAGTGGGACGCGGCGCTGGGCGTGCTTGCCCGGCTCGCCGCGGCACACGACGTCGACCTGGTGGCGATCGGCAACGGCACCGCCTCCCGGGAGACCGACCGGCTCGCCGCCGACCTGATCAAGCGCCACCCCGAGCTCGGGCTCACCAAGGTGATGGTCAGCGAGGCCGGCGCGTCCGTGTACTCCGCCTCCGCGTTCGCCGCCCAGGAACTGCCCGAGCTGGACGTCTCCATCCGCGGCGCCGTCTCCATCGCCCGCCGCCTGCAGGACCCGCTGGCCGAGCTCGTCAAGATCGACCCCAAGTCGATCGGCGTCGGCCAGTACCAGCACGACCTGAGCGAACTCAAGCTCTCCCGCTCGCTGGACGCCGTCGTCGAGGACTGCGTCAACGCCGTCGGCGTCGACGTCAACACCGCCTCCGCGCCGCTGCTCACCCGGGTCTCCGGCATCACCGGCACCCTGGCCGACAACATCGTCGCCCACCGCGACGCGAACGGGCCGTTCCGGACCCGGCGCGCGCTCAAGGACGTCGCACGGCTCGGCCCGAAGGCGTTCGAACAGTGCGCGGGCTTCCTGCGCATCCCCGACGGCGACGACCCGCTCGACGCGTCCGCGGTGCACCCCGAGGCCTACCCCGTGGTGCGACGGATCCTCGCCGCGACCGGCGGCGAACTGGGCGCCCTGATCGGCAACGGCGCCGTGCTGCGTTCGCTGCGGCCCGGCGACTTCGCCGACGACAAGTTCGGCGTGCCGACCGTCACCGACATCCTCGGCGAACTCGACAAGCCCGGGCGCGACCCGCGGCCCGCGTTCCAGACCGCCAGCTTCAAGGACGGCGTCGAGAAGATCTCCGACCTGGAGATCGGCATGATCCTGGAGGGCGTCGTCACCAACGTCGCCGCGTTCGGCGCCTTCGTCGACATCGGCGTCCACCAGGACGGCCTGGTGCACGTCTCCGCGCTCTCCAAGAACTTCGTCAAGGACCCGCGCGAGGTGGTCAAGCCCGGCGACATCGTCCGCGCCAAGGTCACCGCCGTCGACGTCCAGCGCAAGCGCATCGGCCTCACCCTGCGCCTCGACGACGAGACCCGTCCTGCCGCCGCCCCCCGCGAGAGCGCACCCCGCCGCGACTCCCGCCCCCCGCGCCAGGACCGCCGCCAGAACGACCGCACCCCGCCGCCGCCCGCCAACTCGGCGATGGCCGACGCCCTCCGCCGCGCGGGCCTGGGCAAGTAGCAGGCCTCCGCACGACGGCCGGTCCCATGGCAGGGATCCGGCCGTCTTGTGCTGCCCGCAGCGTAAGATTCCCCATACAAGTGGGTGTGCAAGTTGGACAAACAGCGACCTGCGGTCCGGCTGAGGAGGCAACGGTGAGCGCTCAACCGCACGACTACACCGGTGCGAGCCCCGGGATCCCCCGCACGCCGGACGGCATCGCGGCCGCGCTCTCGCCGAGCAGGCGCATGCAGTTCCGCGTCGAGCTCGGCCGGACCGCTACCGGTGAGGCGTTCGAACGCCTGCTGGAGGTCTGGTGGTGTCGAGCCACCCTGGACCGGCGTGGTGGGCGTGAGGCCCGAACCGCCGCCGCCCGCGCGGGTACACTCCCGCTGGGCTCCTGGGATTCGCTCCGGAGCCGGAGGGCGAACCGGGAGGGGTAGGGGTGGACGAGGAGTTCGACGCCGCCGACCTGTGGCCCGTCGAGCCCTCGTTGGAGGTCGAAGAGCTGCTGGTTGCCGCGCCGGACTCGCTGTACCACGCCCTGCTGGCCGTGCAGTTGCGTCTCATGCGAGATCCGTGGGACGGGGCCAGTGTGCCGATCGGCGACGATCCCTGCACTCGTGACATTCCGCTCGACGGTCACGCCGCCCTCGTCGAGTACGAGATCGTCACCGGCCCCCATCGCCATGTGGTGCTCACCGCCGTTCAGTGGTGGCACACGGACTTCCAGGACGGAAGTCCGTTCTGACTCACCCGCCGGTGCGGGATTCCGTTGCCAGGGCCACGAGTTCGGGCCACCAGGGTTCGCGGTGGTGGGCGAGGAGGTGTTGGGCCTCTTCGGGGGTGGTGAGGCGGACTTCGAGGACCTGTTCGCCGTCGGCGGGGTTGGTGGGGGCGGAGTCGACCTGGACTTCGGCCCAGCCCCAGAGCCAGGCCTTGACGGGGTGGGGTTGCCAGGGGCGGTAGGGGGTGGGGCCCTCGGAGACGGCGAGGTGGTGGCCGATCCAGGTCGGGGGGCCGGTGAGGCGGGCGCCGGCCTCTTCGCGGAGTTCGCGGGCCAGGCAGGACTCGATGCTCTCGGCGGCCTCGCGGGTGCCGCCGGGGAGGAACCAGTGGCCGCGGACGTCGCGGCAGAGGACCACGCGGCCCTCGGTGAAACCCACCAGGTGGATGTTGGTGACCAGTTCGTCCGGGGGCAGTTCCGTCGTGAACTGCACGTCCATGCCGCCCCACTCCCAGCGCTGCGGCGCGTGGAGGGCCGGGAACCTGGCCGCGACGGCGGCTCTGTCGTCTGTTCTGGGCGTTGTGTCCGTCATCGATCGATCGTAGTCCTGAGTGGGCGGAACCGGACCCGGACGGTCAACAAATCGGACGGAACGTCACCCTCCAGTGTCCTTACGTCAATTCACCGCACCGGGGCGTCACCCGACGGTGGCCTCCCGGTCGTTCCGGCGGGTCAGTTCGCGGCAAGATCCGCTCGCCGCGACCACTCCAGCGGGCCGTGCCACAGCAGCAGCAGGCCGGAAGAGAGCAGGACCAGCACTTCGAGGGCGGCAGGCACCGAGCCGGCGGGCAGGAACGGCCAGGCCCAGACGCGGGGGACGCCGGCCCGGATCCCCAACGAGGCGCAGACGAACGGGAACACGGACACCACCAGGCCCGCCGTGAGCACCCCCGCGCACCAGCGGACGATCAGCGCCAGGCCCAGGTAGCCGGCGAAGTCCCGGGCCACCATCACCCCCGTCGCGGAGTGGAGCCCGGCGGCGCCGGCCACCGCCGTCGCCGTGAGCGCCGCGGCCACGTCCAGCAGCGGGACGCGGCGCACCGCCGTCCGTTCGGCGGCCGCGTCGGCCCGGCCGTGGCCGTACAGGAAGAGGCAGACCGGGACCAGCGGGAACAGGAAGGCCATCGGCAGTGGGAAGGAGATCCCGCCCACCACGATCGGGACGGGCACCACGAGCGACCGGGCCTGCGAGCCGAGCAGTACCGCCAGCGCGGTGCCGGCCAGTACCGCCGGGAGGGCGCGGACGCGCAGCCACCAGAGCACGGCTAACCCCGTCCCGGTGGGTCGGCGAGGTAGTGGGCCGGGTCCAGGTCCGGCGTCCGGTCGCAGGACGTCAGGGTCTCCGCATTGCGCTGGAACCAGGCGAGTTGGGCGTCGGCCGGGGACGCGAGGAGTTGGCGGACCAGCGGGGCCTCGTCCTGGCGGAGCCTGCCGCCCGCGCTGGCCGTCAGCCAGGCGTCGACCGGTCCGACGGCTCGGGAGCCCGGCCAACTGCCGGTGCAGTCCGGCACGGTGTGGGTGACGGCGGAGTGGGCGACCGCGTTGATCACCTCGTCCCGCGAGGGGGTCGCGGAGAGCAGGGTCAGCCGGCCGGAGTCCTGCACGCCCGCGGCGGCGAGGTGCGCGTGCGCCTGGTCCGCCCAGGTGCGGATGTCGGCCTCGGACTTGCGTTGCTCCGGCCACAGGCACAGTTGCGGACGTCCGGAGTCGCAGCGCAGCAGGCTCTCGTCCCGGGCCACCGACGCCCGGGTCCCGAGCGGCATCGCGACCAGCGACCCGGCGGCCAGCGCGGCCGCGACCGCGAGGGCCGAGACCGCCCGCAGCGGCCGGGCCGCACCGGCGAGCCGGAGCAGGGCACCGGCGATCAGGCCGACGGCGACCAGGCAGGTCGCGGCGAGCGCCCGGTACGGCACCTGCTGGTCGAGCGCGCAGCACTCGGCGAGGTTGTGACCGTTCAACTGCCGTACCCAGGGCGTGTTCAGCGAGGCCGGGTAGGCCATCCACACGAAGCTCGTCACGGTGACCAGCGGCACCGCGAGCAGCGTCGGCAGTGCGTGGCCGGCGGCGTACCCGAGGGCGGTGTGGGCCGCCACGACGAGCAGTTCGGTGCCCAGGACCGACAGCGTCGGACCGCCCGGCGACCCGGCGGCCTCCGGTGCCAGCAGCGCGAGCGGCAGCAGCACGGCGATCAGGCCCATCGCAAGGACCGGCAGCATCCGCCGGCCGGCGATCGCCGCCGCCGACCTGACGGGCGCTCCGTCCAGCACCCGGGAGGCCTTCACCCGGGCGCCCTCCCAGGCGGCGCACGCGGCGCAGGCCGGGGCGGTGAAGCCCAGCAGGAACGAGCTCTGGGCCGTGACCGACTCCCAATAGCCCTGCACCACCCAGGCGTTGAGGTTGCCGACGTACGCCACCACCCAGATCAGCAGCGCCGGCGCGACCCGGAGCGCGATCGAGGTGCGCAGGAGAGTGGACCAGCGCATCAGGCCTCCTCGACGACGAGTCGGGCGTACGCGGCCTCGGCCCGGCGCTCCTCGGGCACCGCGGCCGGCGCCCGGTCGAGGAACTCGCCGATGGAGCCCTGGTACCGGACCTGCCCCTGGTCGAGGACGACCACGCTGCGGTAACTCGCGGCCAGGTCCTCGGTCTGGTGGGTCGACACGATGAAGCTGACGGTGTCCTGGAGTTCGGCGAGCAGTCTGCGGAAGGCCGCGCGCTGCGCCGGGTCGAGACCGGCGGTGGGCTCGTCGAGCAGCACCACCTCCGCGTCGTGCACCAGCGCCTGGGCGATGCCGAGGCGGCGGAGCTGGCCGCCGGAGAGTTCGGTGCCGCGGCGGTCGGCGAGCTGGGTCAGCCGGACCTTGGCGAGGGCGGCGGCCGAGGCGTCCCAGGCGGCGGCGCGGCTCATGCCCTTGAGCCAGCCGCCGTACGCGACCTGCTCGCGGACCTTGAGCCCGGCCACCGGGCGGACCTGCTGCGGGAGCCAGCCGACCTTGCGCCGGTACGCCCGGACGGAGGTGGTGCTGTCACCGAGCCGGACTTCACCGGCCTTCGGTTTCAGCGCCGTGGCGGCGATTCCCAGCAGCGTCGACTTCCCGGCGCCGTTGGGCCCGAGCAGCACCGTCGCCCCGGGTTCGAAGGAGATGCTCAACCGCTCGATGACCGGCAGGCCGCGGCGATAACCGAAGGTGCAGTTCGACAGTTTGATCGGCACGGCACTCCCTCACTCCGATGCGGTGGCCGGCTCGTCGGCTGTCGCGCGGACTTCGGGGTGGGCTCGCGGTGCGGCCGGGGGGCTGGCCGGCGGCGGCGCGGCGTCGAGCGGAGGCATGCGGGTCATTCTTCCCGGTGTCGCCGACCGGGCCGACTGCTTTTCCGGTTTTCCGGGGCGGGACTTGGGCTCGGGTCGGCTCCGACGGCTGGGGTGAGGCTGCCTGTTCCCGGTGGCAGAGCGGAGCGGAGAACGCGGCCGGCGCCGAGAGGGAGAAGTCCCTTCCGGCGCCCGGGCGTTGGTGGTGCGTCAGGCGGCAGTGACCAGGCGGTTTTCGGCGTTCTGGGCGGTGACCAGCTGCTTGCCGGCGTCGCGGGCGGCGTCCAGGGCCTGGGTGTGGTACTCGGCGGCCAGGCCGCGGAGGCTTTCCATGGCGGGGTTGACGGCGGCCATGGTGAGTTCGCGGCGGACCACGGTGAGGTCGGCGCCCCAGACGTCGCGCAGGATGCGCTCCAGGTAGGGGGTGGAGTGGTCCCAGCCCTCGCGGGGGGTGCCGGGGGCGAAGCCGCCGCCGGCGGAGGTGACGAGCAGGACGGGCTTGTCCTTGAGCAGCTGGGCGGTCGGGCCGGCGCCGGCGATCACCACGTCGAGCCAGGTCTTGAAGTGCTGCGAGACGCCCCAGTTGTACAGCGGGACGGCGATGATCGCGGCGTCCGCGGCGCGCAGTTCGTCGGCGAGCTGGTTGCCGAGCTCGGCGGCGGCGCGCTGCTCGTCGGTGTGCTGTTCGGCGGGGGTGAAGGCGGCGATGGCGGCGTGGGTCCAGGCGTCGGCAGGCAGCGGGTCGGTGCCCAGGTGCCGGTGGGTGACGGTGCTCTCCGGGTGGGCGGCGGTCCACTCGGCGTGGGCGGTGTCGGCCAGTTCGGAGCTGCTCGAGGTGGCGGGCATGATGCTGGCGTCCAGGCGGAACAGGTGCATGACAGTTCTCCTCGGATTCCGGCCCGCCGGGGAGGCGGCCGTGGGCAGGCAGGGCAGGGGGCGGCGCCCTGGGGTGGCGCTCCCGTCGAACCGGACTTTACCCCGCTTCGATGAAACGGACTTTACCCCGTTTCGCTCGGAAGGTAAATTGGCAGCCATGGACGTCCCCTTCGGCAAACCCCCCGTCGAGCGCGCGGACGCGGCCCGCAACCGCGAGGCGCTGCTGTGCACGGCCCGCGAGATGATCGCCGAGCTCGGCACCGAGAAGGTCACCATGGACGGGCTCGCCGAACGGGCGGGCCTGGGCAAGGGCACCGTGTTCCGCCGCTTCGGCACCCGGGCCGGCATCTTCCGCGCCCTGCTGGACGCCGAGGAACGGTGCTTCCAGAACGAGGTGCTGACCGGCGCGCCGCCGCTCGGCCCCGGCGCCGACCCGATCGACCGGCTGATCGCCTACGGCCGCGAGCGGACGGTGTTCCTGCTGGCGCGGCACGACATCGCGCGCGCCGCGATCGAACGCAAGGGCGCCGTTCCGGCCGGCGGGCCGGTGTTCACCCAGCCGCACATCCGGATGCTGATCGGGCAGGCGGGGCTCGGCCTGTCCGACCTGGACACCCTCGCCTTCCAGCTCACCAGCGCCCTCGAAGGCCCACCGCTGCTGTTCCTGGCGATGGACCCGGCCGATGCCGAGCAGCGCGCCGAGAGCTGCCAGGGCGACCTCCCCACGCTGCTCGCCGACGGCTGGCAGGCGTTGATCGAACGGCTCGCCCGGCGCTGAGACGTCACGGTCGCCGGGGAACTTTTCTTCGGCGGTCGGAGGGCGCGTTGGAAGCGCGTCGGAAACGCGAACTTCGGCGGCCGGAAAACGCGAACGGGGACGGCCGCCGTCCGTCCCCGTCAGTACTGCCGAGCGAGCGTCAGGAGCCCGTCACCCAGATCATCTTGCGGCCGGTCTCCGCCGGGGCGGTCGGCGCCGCCGAGTCGATCCGGTCCAGCGTGTAGCCGAGCTTGCGCGGCACGGCGGCGCTCGCGGTGTTCGACTCGTCGCAGTGGATCTCCGCCCGGGTGATGCCCGGCAGGGCGAGCGCGGCTTCGGTGAGCGCGCGGGCAGCGGCGGTGGCCAGGCCGCGGCCGGTGTGCTCGCGGTGCACCCAGTAGCCGATCTCCAGCGCGCCCGGGCCGAGCCGGCCGTGCAGGCCGAAGCCGCCGATCACGAGGGCCGGTTCGGCGTCCAGGCCGAGCAGGTACATGAAGTCGGTGCCCTCGTCCCAGACCTGCTCGCCGCGCACCGAGAGCTGCTCGCTCTCGGGCAGCGTCGGCGCGTTGGCGGCCCACGGCATGTAGGGGCGCAGGTGGTCGAGGTTGGCCAGCACCGCGGCGTTCAGCGCGGCGGCATCGGCCAGCCGGCGGCGGCGCAGGTGGGCGCCGCCGCCGATCGGCAGCAGCTCGGGCGGGCGGCCCGCGGTCAGCGGGTGCGCGGTGTGCTCGGAGGCACCGGTGTCAGGAGCGTCGGTGGAATGACTCATGATCGCGAGTATGGGTCATCCGCAACCGCTCCGACCAGCGATATTCCGTACCAACACGGCTTGTTCACCGCCCGGGCCGGGGCGGGGTCGCGCACGCCCGGAGCGCCGACCTCGCCCGCACGCCGCCCGCCGTCAGAGCCGGACCAGCACCTCGTCCAGCGGCTTGCGCTCCAGGTCCGGCACCCGGGCGTCGTCCGCCGGGTAGCCGACCGGGATCACGTACGCGGCGCGCTCCTCCTGCGGACGGTCGCAGATCTCGTTCAGGAAGCGCATCGGGCTCGGCGTGTGCGTCAGCGTCGCCAGGCCCGCCTGGTGCAGCGAGGCCAGCAGTAGGCCGACGGCGATGCCCACGCTCTCCTTCGTGTAGTACGGGCGCGGCGAGTTGGGGCCCTTGTGCACCTCGAACACCACGATCACCGCGGGTGCGTCCTCCAGGAACGGCTTGCGCCAGTCGGTGCCGATCGGGGCCAGCGCCGTCAGCCACTCCTCGGACGCCCGGTGCGCGTAGAACTCCCGCTCCTCCGCCTCGGCAGCCTCCCGCAGCCGCTGCTTGCACTCCGGATCGGTCACCACCACGAACCGCCATGGCTGCACGTGCGCGCCGCTGGGCGCCGTCGCCGCCGTACGGATCGCCCACTCCAGCACGCCCTCGGGCAGCGGGCGGGTCGAATAGTCGCGGACGGTGCGGCGCTGCGCCATCACCTCGTGGAAGTCCCGGCAGCGGTCCGCCGCTTGCTCGGCAGGCACACTCATCGGACGCAGGGGCACCGTCGGAAAGGACGGCGCTTCGGTGGTGGATGCACTGTCAACCATGGGCGACAGCACAGCACATGACAGGTACCCAGCGGAAGGCTCGGCCTTGCCATTACTTGCCAGGCCGTGCCAGAACTGTCGGTCAGGCCGTGCCGGGCTGTGCCAGGGCTGCCACGACCTGTCGGTCAGGCCTCGGTGACCCGGCCGTCCGCGACCACCAGCCGCCGGTTCACCTTCACCGTGTCCAGCATCCGGCGGTCGTGGGTGACCAGCAGCAGCGTGCCGGTGTAGGAGGCCAGCGCCGACTCCAACTGCTCGATGGCGGGCAGGTCCAGGTGGTTCGTCGGCTCGTCCAGCACCAGCAGGTTCACCCCGCGGGCCTGCAACAGCGCCAGCGCCGCCCTGGTCCGCTCGCCCGGCGACAGCGTCGCGGCCGGGCGCATCACGTGCACCGCCTTCAGGCCGAACTTGGCCAGCAGGGTGCGGACGTCCTCCGGGTTCAGGTCCGGCACGGCGGCGGAGAACGCCTCCAGCAGCGGACGCCCGGCGTCGCCGCCGAACAGGTGGCCGCGGGCCTGCTCGACCTCGCCGATCTGCACGCCCGAACCGAGCGCCGCACTGCCCGAGTCCAGCTCCAGCCGGCCCAGCAGCGCCGCCAGCAGCGTCGACTTGCCCGCGCCGTTCGCGCCGGTGATCGCCACCCGGTCCGCCCAGTCGATCTGCAGATCCACCGGGCCGAACACGAAATCGCCGCGCTTGACCGACGCCTGCCGGAGCGTCGCCACCACCGAACCGGAACGCGGCGCGGCGGCGATCTCCATCCGCAGCTCCCACTCCTTGCGGGGCTCCTCCACCACGTCCAGCCGCTCGATCATCCGCTGCGTCTGGCGGGCCTTCGCGGCCTGCTTCTCGCTGGACTCGGCGCGCTGCGCACGGGCCTTCTTGTCGTTGTCGCCGCCCTTGCGCCGGGCGTTGCGGACGCCGTTGTCCATCCAGTTGCGCTGCATCTGCGCGCGCGCCTCCAGACCGGCCTTGGTGTCCGCGTACTCCTCGTACTGCTCGCGGGCGTGCCGGCGGGAGATCGCCCGCTCCTCCAGGTACGACTCGTAGCCGCCGCCGTACAGGTTCACCTGGTGCTGGTGCAGATCCAGCTCGAGCACCCGGGTCACGGTGCGGGCCAGGAACTCGCGGTCGTGGCTGATCAGCACGGTGCCCGCGCGCAGGCCCTTGACGAACGACTCCAGGCGCTCCAGGCCGTCCAGGTCCAGGTCGTTGGTGGGCTCGTCCAGCAGGAACACGTCGTAGCGGGACAGCAGCAACGAGGCCAGACCCGCGCGGGCCGCCTGGCCACCGGACAGCGCCGTCATCGGCAGGTCCAGCGAAACCTTCAGCCCCAGCTGGTCGGCGACCTCCTCGGCGCGCTCGTCCAGGTCCGCGCCGCCCAGGTCGAGCCAGCGGTCCAGGCTCACCGCGTACGCGTCGTCCGCGCCCGGACGGCCCTCCACCAGACCCTCGGTCGCCTCGTCCAGCGCGGCCTGCGCCGCCGCGACGCCCGTCCGGCGGGCCAGGAAGTCGCGCACCGACTCGCCCTCCCGCCGCTCCGGCTCCTGCGGCAGGTGCCCGACATTCGCCGTCGGCGGGCTCAGCTTCAGGCTGCCGCCCTCCGGCGCGTCCAGCCCGGCCAGCAGCCGCAACAGCGTGGACTTGCCCGCGCCGTTCACCCCGACGAGCCCGATCACGTCCCCGGGGGCGACGACCAGGTCCAGCCCGGCAAACAGCGTGCGCTCACCGTGGCCGGCGGCGAGGTCCTTGACGACGAGAGTGGCAGTCATGATGAGTCGATTTTAGACGGAGAGCGAAGCGCTCCCGGCCGGGCCGGATGTGGGGCGTACGACACCGGGAGTTAATTCCGTTGCATCCGGCGGCGGGGGTTCCGTACGCTCGGAGGCGTCACATTCCCGCATGTCTGGAGAAGGCCGTTGCTTGTCTGAGGTCATGAGACACCGCGCCACGCCACACCCGTGTTGTTTCCGGGTTTCCTGGTGTGCGGACGCGAGTGCGACCTCGGCTGGGCAGCGATCCATGGCTCCCGTGCGGGTTTTTGCTTTCCCGTGACGGCCCTTCTCGCAGCCGCGTCCTCGGTGTCTCCCCGTGTTGTCCCCTTTCCCACGGCAACTGACGGAGGCCCTCCATGGCGCAACCCACCACCTCGATCCTCTGCACCGACCTCGGCTTCGAATGGCCCGACGGCCGCCCTGTGCTGAGCGGTTTCCATCTCGCGGTCGGCCCCGGCCGCACCGGGCTGGTCGGCCTGAACGGCGCCGGCAAGTCCACCCTGCTGCGGCTGATCGCGGGCGAGCTCACCCCGGCCTCCGGCACCGTCCGGATCGCCGGTGAACTCGCCTACCTGCCACAGGACCTGACGGTCGCGTCCGAGCAGCGGGTGGACGAGACGCTCGGCATCCGGGCCAAGCGCGAGGCCCTGCACGCCATCGAGTCGGGAGACGTCGACGAGCGGCACTTCACCGCCGTCGGCGACGACTGGGACGTCGAGGAGCGCGCCCGCGCCACCCTCGACCGGCTCGGCCTGACGGGGCTGCACCTCGACCGCACCACCGGCGAACTCTCCGGTGGCCAGGCCGTTCTGCTGCACCTGGCGGCCCTGCTGCTGCGCCGCCCCGACGTGCTGCTGCTCGACGAGCCCACCAACAACCTGGACGCCCAGGCCCGGGCCCGGCTGTACGACGCCGTGACGGCCTTTCCGGGCGTGCTGCTGCTGGTCAGCCACGACCGGGAGCTGCTGGAGCGGGTCGACCAGATCGCCGACCTGCGGGACGGCGAAGTCACCTGGTACGGCGGCAACTTCAGCGCCTACCAGGAGACCCTGGCGGCCGAGCAGGAGACCGCCGAGCGCCTGGTCCGCAACGCGGAGGCCGATGTGAAGCGGCAGAAGCGGGATCTGGTCGAGGCCAGTCAGCGGCTGGCCAAGTCCGCGGCCTACGGCAAGGCCCGCTCGGTGCGGCGCAACGACCCCAAGGCCCTGGCCGACAAGCTCCAGGGCAAGGGGGAGGAGACCGCCGGCCGTCTGCGCGGCATGCACACCGAACGCCTCAACGAGGCCAAGGAGCGGCTCGCCACCGCGGAGGAGGCGGTCCGGGACGACGCGGAGATCCGCATCGACCTGCCCCGCACGGCCGTCCCCGCCGGGCGCAGCGTGCTGCTGCTCGAACGGGTGCGGCTGGCCTACGGTGGCGCGGTCGACCTGGAGCTGCGCGGCCCCGAGCGGGTCGCCCTGATCGGCCGCAACGGCTCCGGCAAGACCACGCTGCTGCGCACCGTCGCGGGCGAACTCGCCCCCACCGAGGGCATGATCACCACGCCGGTGCCGATGCGGTACCTGCCGCAGCGCCTCGACGTGCTGGACGACGAAGCCACCGTCTTCCGGAACGTGAAGGCGCACGCCCCGGCCGCCACCGACAACGACATCCGGGCCAGGCTCGCCCGGTTCCTGTTCCGCGGCGCCCGGGCCGATCAGCCGGCCGGCACGCTCTCCGGCGGAGAGCGCTTCCGGGCGACGCTGGCGGCTCTGCTGCTGGCCGACCCGCCGCCGCAGCTGCTGCTGCTCGACGAGCCGACCAACAACCTGGATCTGGCCAGCGTCCGCCAGCTCACCCAGGCCCTCGCGGGCTACCGGGGCGCGCTGGTCGTCGCCAGCCACGATTATCCGTTCCTGCGGGAGATCGGCATCACCCGCTGGCTGGAGTGGGACGGGGGTGAGCTCCACGCGGTGGATCCGCGCTGAGCTGCTTCCTGCGGCGTCAGGCCTTGGTGACGGTCACGTCGTCGCACCAGCCGTAGCCGCTGCCGGTGCGCGCGTAGCAGTAGATGCGCGCGGTGGTGGCGGTCGGGCCGGTGGTGAAGACGGCCGAGCCCTGGCTCCAGCCCGTCGCGGTGAACGCCGCCCGGTTGCTGGAGCCGGCGGTGTCGTACTCCTTGGCGCCCAGCGACAGTTCGGTGCCGGCCGCCGACACCCGGCCCCAACCGGTCAGCCGGTAGCTGGTGTTGGGATGTACGGCGATCACCTGCTCGGCGGCGGCCTGCGCGGGTCCGACCCGGACGGCGGCGCTGCCGCTGTGCAGGTTGGCGGTGTCCAGCTGCACGCCGCCGTAGTACGTCCACGGGGCGAGCGTCCCGGCCTCGAAACCGCCGTTGCGGACGGGGTCGGGCGCGCTGCAGCCCGCGTCGTCGAAGGCACTGGCCTGCTGGAAGCCGATGTCGGGGCGGCACACCTGCGGCACCGGGGCGCCGAAGAAGTCCTGCCCGCCATTGGCGGGGACGACGGCGCCCGCGCCCCGGGCCGGGGAGGCGGCGCCCAACCGGTAGTCGGCCGGGTCGGCGCCGCCCGGGTTCGCCGGCTGCGGGTCGGCCGTCACCTTCCGGGCGTCGGCCGGCTCGTTGGCCGGGTGGGTGCCGAAGAAGGCGTTGGCGTCCCAGCTGAAGTCGCCGGGCTTGTAGGTGCTGGTGCCGAAGCCGGTGTAGCCGCCGCTGCCCAGGTTGTAGAAGAGGTTGCCGCTCAGCGCGGTGGTCGAGGTCCCGGAGCCCTGCTGGATGATCGGCGTGGTCGAACCGGCCGGCAGGTACACGGTGTTGTTGTACATCCGGGCGTTCTTCTCACCGACCGCGAACAGCCAGCGGCTCTGGTCGGCCCGGCTCAGATTGTTCCGCACCACCGTGCCGGTCGAGGACGAGCCCGCCCCGCAGGCGCCGCAGAACAACATGAAGCCGCCCTGGTTGTCGTGGCTGGAGTTGTACTGGAACAGCGCCCCGTTGTTGCCGTAGTCCGAATCGAAGGCCATGCCGTCGTTGTTGTCGGAGAGCCGGCGCACATGGTGCACCTCGTTGTACTGGACCGTCGTGAAGTCCGAATTGATGGTCCAGATCCCGGCGTTGGAGCCCATCGGGCGCATCGCCAGGTCGAAGGCGGTGTTGTGCTCGACCAGCGCGTGGTCGGCGGCCCGCACCACGATGCCGTCGCCGCCGGTGTCCTGGATGGTGTTGCCGCGGAACACCAGCCGGGTGCTGGCCCGCCAGTTGTCGGTGGTGCCGCAGCCGTCGCCGGTGCCGTAGCTGGGCCGGCACATCCAGGTCGAGCGGTTGGTCAGCCCCTCCCGGTCGACGTGTGCGATCTGCGAGTTCTGCACCGTGACGTCGTCGAAGTTGGTCGGCGTGGTGGTGCCGGAGACCCGGAACTGGATGCCGTTCGACCACTTGGTGGCATCGCCGTTGACGTCGTGCACGTACACGTCGTCCACCAGGTAGTGGGTGCCGACACCGCTCGGCAGGTCGGCGATCTCCACCAGCAGGCCGTTGCGCTCCCGCTTGGTGGCGGCGGTGTCCCGGAAGGTGATCTCCAGGTCGCGGATCTCCCACTGCTCCACGTTGTAGAGGTGGACGGCCGCGTTCTGGCTGCTCGCCGGGTCGCCGGCCACCACCGGGCGGGCGGTGCCGGTACCGTAGCCCGCCAGGATGATCGGCGCGCCGGCCGTTCCGGAGCCCTGCGGCCGCAGGGTGCCGGTGCAGGTCGCGCCGCGCTTGAGCAGCAACTGGTCACCGGGCTGGAAGAGGTGCGCATTGGCGGAGGCGAGGCTGTTCCACGGGGCGGCCTGGCTGCCCGAGCCGTTGTTGGCGGCCGAACAGTCCAGGTACCACGCGGTGCCGGTGGCGGCGTCCGCGGTGGCTGCCGGCAGCGCGGGGGTCAGGAGGGTGGCGGCGGCCAGTGCCAGCGGCAGGGCACGCCGGAGGGAACGGTGCAGGAGCATCGTTGGGACTCCCGAGAATGGAGGGTGGGATGGGGCGCCCGTTCCGGCACCGTAGGTTGACCATGTGATCGAGTCAATACATTCAGACCTTTCGATCGAATGGCGATCGAATGATAAAAATTGATCGGGTAGTTGTCGTCGCACCGGTCGCGGCAACTGCCATCGCGGCCCGCCCGGGCCGCGGCCCGAACCAGGAGGGGACGCCATGACCGTCACGGCAGACGAACGCCGGACGCGGATCCTGCAGGTCGTGCGCGACCTCGGCACCGTCCGGGTGGTCGACCTGGCCGCCCGCCTCGGCATCCCCGCGGTCACCGTCCGCCGGGACGTCGCCGCCCTCGCCGACGCGGGCGAACTCGCCCGCTCGCACGGCTCCGTCGCCCTCCCCGACAGCGGCCCGAACGCCCGCCCCGGCCACCACGACCGGGTCATCGGCATGCTCGTCCCCACCGTCGGCTCCTACTTCGACGAAGTGATCGCCGGCGCCCGCGCCGCCGCCGCCACCGCCGGCGCCCGACTCGTCCTCGGCATCGCCGCCTACGAGGCCCGCGACGACCGCGCCCAGGTCGAGCGCCTGCTCGAATCCGGCGTCGACGGCCTGCTGCTCACCCCCAACTGGCAGCCCGGAGACCCGCCGCACCACCCCGGCGACCACCACTGGCTCGCCGAACTCCCCGTCCCCGCCGTCCTGGTGGAACGCAAGGCCGACCCCGGCAGCGCCGCCGCCGAACTCGACGCGGTCGGCTCCGACCACCGCCACGGCGTCCTGCTCGCCCTGCGCCACCTCGCCACCCTCGGCCACGACACCGTGCTGCTCGCCGCCCGCGCCGACACCTGGACGGCCCACCAGGTCCGCACCGGCTACGCCGAAGCCGGCCCGCTGCTCGGCCTGCGCACCCGCCCCGTCATCGACATGCACCGCCCCGGCACCCCCGCCGGCGTCCCCGACCCCGAATGGGTCGCCCAGCAGATCGCCGAAGCCGTCGCCGACGGCGTCCGCGCCGTCCTCGTCCACAACGACCAGGACGCCATCCAACTCCCGCCCCTGCTGCGGATCCGCGGCCTGCGCGTCCCCGAGGACGTCGCGCTGATCTCCTACGACGACGTCTTCGCCGCCCTCGCCGCACCCCCGCTCACCGCCGTCGCCCCGCCCAAGAAGTCCGTCGGCGCCACCGCCCTCGAAATCCTGCTCCGCCGCCTCGACGGCGGAGCCGGCCTGCCCGCGTACCACGTCGAACTGCTCCCCACCCTGAAGGTCCGCACCTCCTGCGGGGGCGAGGGCGGGGCCTAGCGTTCCGCGGCGGGCAGGCCGAAGAGGGGGAGGCAGGGCGCGAGGCCGTCGATCGTGACGGGTGTGGTGCGGCCGGCCTCCCAGTCGGCGCGGGTCAGCCGGTACCGGTGGGACGTCACCCGGCGGCCGCGCACCACGACGTGCTCGACGCCGTCCGGCCGGTAGCCGTGCTTGCGGGAGACGGCGGACGAGGCGGGGTTGTCCGCGAACGCGGCCGAGACCGCCTCGTCGGCGCCCAGGCCCGCGAAGGCCAGGTGCAGGACGGCCGCGCGCATCTCGGTGCCGATGCCCTGCCCCTGGTACCGCGCGCCCAGCCACGATCCGGTGCTCACCTGCCGCAGCACGCCGAAGTTCCGTGCGGCGACGGTCTGCAGGCCCACCACCTGCCCGTCCGCGAGCACGGTGAGGTTGAGCGCCCAGTCGTCCGGCGCCCACGAGCCGAGCCGCCGCCAGTGGTGCTGCACCACCGCGCGGGCCCGCTCGGCGGGCGGCAGGTCCGTCCACGGGACCATGAAGGGCATGCGGTCGGGTTCGTGGATGCCGTCCGCCGCGAGCGCCGCCAGTGCGGCCAACTCCGCGTCCCCGGGCAGCCGGAGTTCCAGCCGGGGCGTCCTCAGACGCAGGCCCAGTACGGGCCAGTGATCGATCAGCATGCGGCATTGTGCTGTGCGCCGGCGGCCCTGGGCATGTGGTTTTCGGGCCAGGCGGTGCGGGGTGGAGTGTGGGTGTGACCTGCTTGGATGACGGTATGACTGTTGAGCGCGTCGCTGCGTCGCTGCCCGGGATCGCCGAACTCCAGGACCACTGCCGGACCTTGGCGGTGCTGGACGCGATCCTGCTGCCCGTCTGGCACGACCGGTACTTCAGCTACGACGCGCGGTGGGGCGCGGCGGCCGGTGAGGAGATGGCCTCGATGCGGGACGGCAGCGGCGACGAGTACTCGATCGTGTTCGGCCCCGCCGGCGCGTACGTGCGCGGGTTCGCGCACGAGACGGAGATGAGCCCGTACCGCGACGAGGACCACGAGGTGTGGCCCGGCGTGCTGGGCGAGGTACCCGCCGCGTTCGCCGCGCAGGTCGCCGAACCGGCGTTCAGCGACGAGAACGGCACCCCCGCGGTGACGGCCTGCCTGTGGCGCGAGAGCACCGACCCGGCGTGGCGGCACGGCACGATCGACTTCCCGGCCGGGGCCGATCCCGACGGCGCGGACGGCCTGTTCGCGCTGCTGACGGACCGTCGGCCGGAGGCGTACCACGCGCACGCCGAGGACTACCTGGAGGAGGAGATCGACCTGGCGGCCGTCCGCGCCGTCTTCGCCGGCGAGCCGCTGACGGACGACCTGGTGGCCGCCCTCAACCCCGAACTGACCCTGGCGGACCTGGCGGACGACCTGGCCGAGATCGGTGCCGGGGGCTCGTCGCAGCCGCCGCGGTAGGGAAGACTGCGGGGATGCCAGCTCCCGGCCCGCGCGCCACCGTCGAAGAGATCCACGCCCACCTGGTGGAGCGGACCAACCTTGCGCTCCGCCGGATCATGATTTACGGGGGCGAGAGCGTCCTTCGGATGATGATCGACCACCTGCTGTTCGTCGAGCGCAGGCCCGAGGAACTCACCCGGCAGCAGCGGGAATGGGAGACCCGGGGCGTCTGGACGTGCCGAGGCGTTGTCGGCGCGTTCCGGGAGGTGCTCCCCGGGCAGGACGAGCAATATGCGGCCTCCTCGGTGTACGCCGAATTCGCGCACCGCTGCGGCTGGTTGGAGCCGGACCGGGTGCTCACGGAGGACGAGTACGCGGCGCTGACGGGCCGGGCCCGCGCATGGGCGCGGGAGGACCGGACCTGGCCGGAGGTGACGGCGGAGTTCGGGCCGCCGTCGGTGCTGGTCGGCGGGACCAACCCGCTGTACGGCAAGACGCTCGGCTACCTCGGCGCGGACCCCCGGCTGCCGATGGTGTCCTTCCACCTGGGCAACGGCGAGGCAGGGCAGTGGCCCCCGCCGTACGAACAGCCGCTGCTGCTGGCGGTGCGCTTCGGCGAGGGGCCGTTCCTGGAGTCGTTCACCTTCACGCCGGAGGGCGAACGGCGGCGGCCGGTGCCCGAGTCGGACGAGTCCTAGCCGAGCTGCTGGCTGGCGAACAGCTCCAGGTGGCCGCACTGGGGGCAGCGGAAGGCGTCGATCTGGAAGCGGGTGCGGCCCATTCGCTTGGCTCCGCCGAACAGGCCGCGTTCCAGTGGGCCCGCGATCCAGCGGGCGTCGCCGCGGCTGTGCTCGCCGGTGTCCTCGATGAAGCCCTGGTCGAGTCCGGGATTCCCGCAGTGGGTGCACTTCAAGTCCTTTGTCACGGCGGGATTTTAGGCCCGGCCCGATGGCGAAAGTCGGGTGACCCTGCCCCACGGCATCGGTGACACTGACGCCGTGACTGTTTCCGTACTGCCTCACCTGCTTCGGCCGCGCGCGCTGAGGCCCGGAGATCTCGTCGTCATCGCCGCGCTGTCCGGTCCGCTGCCCGCCGCCCACGAACCCAACGTCGAGCGGACGGTGGCGGTGTTCGAGCGGATGGGATTCCGCGTGCGCCGGGCTCCGCTGCTCGAAGTGGGCCGCCGTCGCTGGTGGAGCGCGGCCACGCCGGCGGAGATCGCCGGGGAGCTCAACGGTCTGCTGCGCGATCCCGAGGTGCGCGCGATCGTCGCGAGCGACGGCGGTCAGACGGCGCTCGGCTACCTCGACCTGATCGACATCGAGGCGATCCGGGCCGACCCGAAGCCGATCCTCGGCTACAGCGACATCTCGCTCCTGCACCTGGTGCTCCACGCGCGCACCGGTCTGGTCGGGTTCCACGCCGACATGGCCGTCCCCGGCTTCGGTGGCTGCTGGCCGTCCGCGTCCGTGGCGCGCCAGGCGGAACTCGAGAAGCTCTACTTCGACCTACTGACCGGGACCGGGGCGGTCGGTGCGCTGCCCGCGAGCCCGTCCTGGGAGTGCTGGCGGCCGGGTCGTGCCGAAGGCCGACTGATCGGCGGGGTGATCAACCGCATCGTGCTGGCGCAGGCAACGCCGTTCGCGCTGCCGCCCCAACGGTTCGACGGTGCGGTGCTGTTCTGGGAGGAGTTCGGCGGCCTGGCCTCGTACGTGTGGAGCTACCTGCAGGTGATGCGGCACAGCGGCATCCTCGACCGGATCTCCGGCATGGTCGTGGGCGTCCCGCGCGAGATCGGCGGACTCGAGCCCGGCGCGTCCCCGACCCTGCGCGAGATCGTCCTCGACGTCCTCGGCGACCGTGACATCCCGGTCCTGGGCAACGTCGACTTCGGCCACGCCGGTCCGAACCTGCCGATGCCGGTGGGCATTCGCGTCGGCCTCGACGCGGAGCGGCGGACGCTGTCGCTGCTCGAACCGGCGGTGGGGGAGCCTACGCTCAGCGCTGACCGATCGTGAGGGCGGCACCCGGCGCGGCGTACTCGACCGGGCCCGGGTAACGGGGACGCGGCGTGGGTGAGTGCGCGATTGTGGCACTCGGTCAGCCGGCCGGGCGGCGGCGGTGGGCCCGTTGGCGGCAGGTGGCTCCGCAGTAGCGCGGCGGGCGGCCGGTGGGGCGGGGCGTGAGTGCGGTGCCGCACTCCTCGCAGCGGGCGTTCAGTCCGTCACGAAAAGGCGGGTGTTCCGTGACGAACGTGGACGGCCGCAGACCGTCCAGGGCGAGCCGGACGAGAGCGAGGCCGGCCTGGCGGTCGCGGCGCGCGGCGAGCATCGCGGTGCACCCGACGGCGAACGAGGCGACGCCCTCGGGGTCGAGGTCGGGACGGGCGCCGCCCGCCCGCTGGGCGGCGTGGAGCAGGGCGGTCAGCACCTGGCGGAACCGCTGCACGGCCGCCGTGAGCACCGGGCGCGGCCAGCTCGGGTCGGCGGTCACCAGGTCGCAGACCGGTCCGCGCCGCTGGGACGTCTCGACGACCTCCAGCAGGAACCCGAAGAATGCCTCGGTGGGCGGGAGTTGGGCCAGCCGCCGCTCCCCGGAGGCGATCAGGTCGCTCAGGTGCTGGGCGTGTACCGCCTCCAGGAGGGCCTGCTTGCTCGGGAAATGCCGGTACACGGTGCCCGCGCCGACACCGGCCAGGCGGGCGATGTCGCCGAGCGGGACGTCGAGCCCGTGCTCGGCGAACGCCTCCCCGGCGGCGGACAGCACCTTCGCCCGATTGCGGCGGGCGTCGGCCCGGTCGCCGCCGTCGATCACTGCGGTCATGTCACGAAACCCCTTGTGCCCTCGGAGTCAACCGGGTTGGAGTGTCTCAGATAGCTCGGGCCGAGCACACCCATCCGCAACCGGGCCCGGGCGAGAGGGAGGACCGCATGACCACCGAAACCGTTCGGGGCGTCGTTGCCGTGACCGGCGCCACCGGGAAGCAGGGCGGCGCGACCGCCCGCCGCCTGCTGGCCGCCGGCCGGCCCGTGCGCGCGCTGGTACGGGACCGCACCGCACCCGCCGCCGTCGCGCTCGCGGACGCCGGGGCCGAACTGGCCGTCGCGGACTTCGACGATCCGGCCGGCCTCGAACCGGCGCTGGCCGGCGCCACCGCACTGTTCGCCGTGCCGCCGGTCGCCTACGGACCGTCAGGCAGCGACGACGAACTGGAGTTCACCCGCGGCCGGGCTCTCGCCGACGCGGCAGCCGCCACCGGCATCCGCCAAGCGGTGTTCACCGGCGTCGCCTCGACCTCCGGCGCGGCGTTCGCCGCACCCGGGAAGCGGCGCATCGAGGAGTACCTGCACGAGCGGATCCCGCTGGTGACCGTCCTGCGGCCGGTCCGCTTCATGACCAACTACCTCGGCATGAACGGCCTCGCCCTCGACGGCATCGTCAATGGCGTCCACCGGCACCTCTTCACGCCGAACCAGCCCCTCCAAATCATCGCCCTGGAAGACATCGCCGAATTCGCGGCCCTGGCCTTCGAACAGCCGGACCGTTTCGCCGGACGCACCCTGGAACTCGCCGGCGACGCCCCCACACCGGTCGAAGCCGCCGCCGCGATCACCGCCGCGACCGGAATCGCCGTGCGCTACGAGCAACTCACCCACGACGAAGCGACCGCACTGAACCCCGGCTTCGCCGAGATCCGCCGGCAGTGGGACACCGGACACCGCTGGCACGCCGACATCGAGGCCCTGCGGGTCATCCACCCCGGACTGCGCACGTTCACGGACTGGCTCACCGAGACCGGCTCCGCCGCGCTCCGCACCCAACTGCTCGGCGCCCCGTAGCGGCAGACGTGGCAGCGCGGGCGGCCCGGGGGACGTTGACCGAAACTCGTCGACTTCCCCTATGCGGCGGGGTTCGTGGGCAGGAGTCGGGCGAGCCAGTCAGTGCGGGTTCGGCGGGCTGTGGCCGAGATGTGCGCCTGCGGGTACAGGGCGTCGAATCCGTGGAACCCGCCTGCCCAGACGTGGAGTTCGGCCTGGCCGCCGGCCGCCCAGATGCGGGTGGCGTAGTCGGTGTCCTCGTCGCGGAAGACTTCGGCGGAGCCGGTGTCGATGTAGGTGGTCGGCAGGCCCGCGAGGTCGTCGGCCAGGGCGGGTGAGACGTATGCGGGTACCTCGTCGTCGGTGAGGTCGCCGAGGAGGCAGCGCCATCCGAATCCGTTCATCTCGCGGGTCCAGACGCCGGGCCCGTTCGAGTACTGGAGGCTGGAGGCGGTGGTGTTGCGGTGGTCGAGCATGGGGCCGATCAGGACTTGGGCGGCGATCGTCGGGGTGCCGAGGTCGCGGGCCAGCAGGGTGACGCCGGCGGCGAGGCCGCCGCCCGCGCTGGCGCCTGCGACGATGATCCGGGCGGGGTCGATGCCCAGTTCTTCGGAGTGTTCGGCGATCCAGCGCAGTCCCTGGTAGCAGTCGTCGACCGGGATGACACCGGTGGACTCGGGCGCGAGCCGGTAGTCGACGGAGACCACGACGGCGCCGAACTCGTCGAACCACTCCAACGGGATGTCGATCTGTGAGAAGCGGTCGCCCATGACCATCCCGCCGCCGTGCATCCAGTAGACGCAGGGGGCGGCGGTGGCGCGATCGGTGTTCGCGGGGCTGAAGACGGACAAGGGGATCGGGGTGCCGTCCGGACTCGCGGCGGTGACCTCGCGCCGGTCGATCGCGCGACCTTCCAGGAGGGGTTCGACGGGCATCGAGGAGAAGGGGCGTACCTGCGCCAGCACTTCCGGGCTGAGCTGGGACATCAGTGGCATGTCGGCCAGGAGTTCATGCAGTTCGGGGTCGAGGGAGGGGCGTGCCGTGGTCATGGTCGTGCCTTTCATGGGTGGTGGCGGACGGTCGGGCGAGGACGGGGGTCGCCTCGGCGGGCACCGAGGCGGCAGAGGCTGGGGTGCGGGGTGTTCGGCGGGTCAGAAGGCGGCCTTGCCGCGGACCGGCACGTAGTCGGTGTACTCGGACTCCTTGGCCAGCAGTCCGCCGATCTGCGCCACGATGGCCTGGGCGGCCTCGCCGGCGAAGATCCGCTGGTGGTCCTCCTCGCTGGTCCAGCCCTCGGTGACGTGGACGACGTCGGGGGCGGACGCGGAACGGGAGACGAGGTAGACCACGCAGTACTCGCTCGCGCCGGGGCTGCCCTCGTGCAGGCCGGTCAGCAGCAGGTCGACGAGCCGGTCGCCCATTCCGGGCCTGGCGGTCAGCGTGGCGTTGAAACCGTACGTGGCAATCATGGAGGCCTTTTTCTGCGTTGATGGAGTGCGGTGATTCCATTCAATCGCCGTGACCTGCGTAAACGTTAGAACGATGCTCGCTGGTACTTGCACGATCCTCGCGGGTACGGGAATTTCAGCACAGAACAGTGCTGCAATGGACGCATGCACCTCGAAGAGCTCCGCACCCTGCTGGCCCGGCATGCCCGGCCCGACTGGACCACCGCCATCGACGGCGTCCTCATCTCCAAGGTCGACCGGCCGGATCCGCCGGCGCCCTCGATGTCCGGCACGGTGCTCGCAGTCATCGCCCAGGGCGCCAAACGCCTCGCGCTGGGCGACCGGGTCTACGCGTACGGCGCCGGGCAGTACCTGGTCGCATCCGTCGACCTGCCCGTCACCGGACAGTTCACCCAGGCCGCCCCCGAGCAGCCGGCCCTCGGCTTCGGCCTCACGCTGGAACCGTCCGCCGTCGCCGAACTGCTACTGCAAGCCGGTCCCGGCGACATCCCCCGCCCCGCCGGAGGCACTCCGTCGGGGATCGTCGTCAGCGACGCCCCGCCCGCGTTGCTCGACGCGGTGGTCCGGCTACTGCGCCTGCTCGACGAGCCCAGCGACCGCGCCGTACTGGCCCCGCTGGTCAAACGCGAGATCCTGTGGCGCCTGATCACCGGCGAGCAGGGCGCGACGGTGCGCCAGCTCGGCCTCGCCGACAGCGGCCTCAGCCATGTCGCCCGGGCCGTGCGCTGGATCCGCGAGCACTACGCCGAGCCCTTCCGGGTCGCGGACGTGGCACGGCTGTCCGGGATGAGCGTCTCCGCGTTCTACCGCAACTTCCAGGCGGTGACCGCGATGAGCCCCATCCAGTTCCAGAAACAGATCCGGCTCCAGGAGGCCCGGCTGCTGCTCGCCACCCACCCGGGCGACGTCACCGGAGTCGGCCACCGCGTCGGCTACGACAACCCGTCGCAGTTCAGCCGCGAGTACCGCCGCCAGTTCGGCGCACCCCCGAGCCGGGACGCGGCCCGCCTGCGAAGCACTGCAGGCGTCCTTCCTTGAGCGGCCGGACCGTGAGGGAGGATCGTGCAAGACGAAGCGACAATAGTTCTACTATTCCAGCAGGTCAGAGCGATTCAATGGGATCACCGGTTCTTCCGCGGGGCAGGAAAATGCCTGTCCATTCGCGGATCCCACTACATCGCAAGGATCACCGCATGAAGACAGTTCTGATCACTGGTGCCTCATCCGGATACGGACGGGAGACCGCCCTGTACTTCCACTCGCAGGGGTGGAACGTCATCGCCACGATGCGGACGCCGCGCGCGGGCGTCCTGCCCGAGTCGGACCGGCTCCGCGTCGTCGAGCTCGACGTGACCAAGCCCCAGACCATCACCGCCGCGTTCGAGGCGGCCGGGCCCATCGACGTCCTGGTCAACAACGCGGGCGTCCCGTCGATCAGCGTGTTCGAGGGCACCCCCATGGCCCGAGTGCGGGAAGTCTTCGAAACCAACACGTTCGGCGTGATGGCGACGACGCAGGCGGTGCTGCCCCAGTTCCGCGAGCGCGGCTCCGGCGTGGTGGTCAACGTGACCTCCAGCGTGGTGCTGGGCCACATGCCGCTCTCGGCCGTCTACAAGGCAAGCAAGATGGCCATCGAGGGGTTCACCGCATCCCTCGCGCTCGAGCTCGCGCCCTTCGGTGTGCAGGCCAAGACGGTCGAGCCGGGCGCCTGCCTGACGACGAACTTCGCGGCCAACGCGACGAAGGGCGCCTCGCTGGACGAGCTGGTCCCGGCGCCCTACGCGCCATGGGCGAAGAAGGCCATGGGCGACTTCACGGGCCAGGACCTGTTCACCAAGGAGAGCGACGTCGCCGAGACAGTATGGCGAGCCGTGCACGACACGACGGGCCAGCTGCGATTCCCCGCGGGCCCCGACGCGGTCTCGCTCTCCCAGGCGAAGTGATCAGCCAGCAGGCAAGGTCACGCCGCATTGACACCAGGAGCCGGCCCGGGGTGTAGCCAACGTTGCAGCCGTGCGCGACGAGCAGCGCGGCGATCGTCACGTGCAGGTCCCGCGGGCGGGCCTCGCCGCCGGTCGCCGAGGTGAACGCCTGTTCCGCGCCGGTCCAGGGACTGAGCGGGGGACCGCCGGGCCGGGCTGTCCAGGGGAGCCGGTGTGCGTCTCAGCCCGAATCCACCGGCCGATGCGAGTGTGATCGTTTCGGAGGTTCGTGGGGGGTTGGCCGGTGGGTGGGTGTGGGGCATCCGCTGGTCTGCCCAGC